>NZ_JBBOWF010000010.1:0-4296 GCF_038006945.1 Niallia sp. FSL M8-0099 | reverse complement strand
GCTTTGCCCAAACCCACTGGGGAACTCTTCCCCAGACCCCCTTAATCGAACACCCCAACCCCTCAATCCCTGAGGGGCTCCCTCGCCGGTAGGCAGGTCAAAAGGTGAACTTTTGACACACCGAGAGGGTCTTGGTGCAGTGAGTCTGTCAACTCCTTAATGCTCCCTTCGGTCCGCTTACCGTTGACAGACGCCATACAGGGCTTTTTCGCCTTTGTGGGAGGTTGCCCCTTAATTTAAACTAAAAGGGCACCAAAACGCCATAGAGGGCATTTATGGGCTTCTCAATGCAAGAATATTTTTTGATTATAAATTTAATAATAAAAAGAATGTATTACTTGAAAAGTAATGTTAAATAAAGGAAGTGGCGACTTGAAAATTAGGGTTATTAAAAAGATAAATACTATGTATTTTAGTGCAATAATTGGATTAATCTTAACAACAATTTATACCACGATATTAATGATTTTTGTTACTAAAACTTTTAATAAAGTGAAATAAAAAATAAGCTTCTCTTTTTGCACTCAAGAGCCTTTCCCCTTGTTTTAGGGTGGAAGGCGCAGGCTGGGGTGAATTGGCGAGAGCCAAGAGGGGCTAGCCCCTTATTGCGTGGATCTATGTGATAAAAGAACAAATCTTTGAACGGTTGCTCTGGCGGTTTTGGCGGTACAATGGCACGAGCAAGCCGATTGCCTTAAATCCTCGTTTTAGGTACGTCGGCTTGGCGACAGTTCAGCACCGCCAAAATTTCTCCATGCAAGGGGGAAAGGGTGGAGATTTTTTGAGTGGGTTTCTCAAAAAATACTACCCGTACCTTGCATGGAGAAAAGCCCTTATATATAGAGTGAGAAGAGAGAGACTTTTAAAAGTGTAAAAAAGGTTGATATATCAGTAGTTTTAGCGATTTTCGTGTGTGTTCATTTGAACACAGTTGTGTGTCTAAATAAACACAAACAAAAATACGAACATAAATAAAAAATCGTAGTTGTCAAATTAAACAACTACGACTAAATTTTTTAAAATAATTTATCTGGTAAATCCTTTAATACAGGCATTTTCATAGCCTTATGAAACATTACTTGTAAGGCTTCATTTACATTATCTTTATCTCCTGCAAAAATCACATGAGGATTTACAAAGACTCCCTTCGGTCCGCTTACCGTTGACAGACGCCATATAAGGCTCATATAGACTGATTAAGAGACTATCCTAGTTTTTATACCTTCATTTGCCTTAAAGGCAAAATAGAAGCCTTTAAGGCTTTCTAAAAGCTATTAAAGATTTTCCATTTCATCAGGTAGAGAGAGTGAGGCTGGGGGTTTGGGGGCTAGCCCCCATTTTACGTCACTTATTTAAATTTAAAATAAAAATATTGAACGAAAGAACTAGCGTTTTTACAGGCTAAACTAATTTTTATCCGAACGACCTAATTCATGTTTCATCAGTTTATCGGTCGTTCGGCAAGATAAATGCAGCCTGTAAAATTTATTAACGCAAGGAGAAAAAGGTGGAGATTTTTTGAATGGTTTTCTCAAAAAATACTACCTGAACCTTGCGTTAATAAAAGCTATTTGATTAAGAAGAGAGTGTTTTTTTTAGAAAAGTAGCATAAACCCATATATACCAAGGGTTATAGCGTTTTTGCTTGTGTTCATATTTGAATGGTTTTGTGTTCACTTTAGAACATATTTGTATTCTTTTTTTGAATACAAATATAATTATTTGAATAAATATATTGTGTTCTTTATTTGAACATGTTAATGTTCAAATATGGACATAAAAATCGAGGTGTAACATGAGCAAAAACATGGAATATATCAGTGATACTCAAACTTTAATAGGACAACAAAAAAGAACATTAATTGACCAAGAAACAGGAGAAGTTGTACATGTAGATCAAATTACAAAGCGAGTTTATGGTACAAAACAATTTTGGAAAGTCTATTTAATGGATTTTTTAAGTATCTTAGGAATAATTGATAGTAAACAACTTGACGTTTTTATCTACATAGCAGAAAACACAAATCAAAACACAAATATGTTTATAGGAACTTATAGAAGTATTTCCGAAGATGTGGGAGTTGGAGTTAGTACAGTAACTAGAATCATGAAAAAATTACAAGAAAACAACTTTATTATGAAAAAACAAAATGGAGTTTACTTGGTTAATCCCAATATCATGATGAAAGGTAATGATCATAAAAGACAGATGCTTTTAAGTTATTATGAAGAAGACAAACCTTTAAATTCAATTGAAGTTTTGAGAGGAAGACAAAAAGCCATTCCAGAACAGTCTGCAAGCTTGGAAAATCAAGATTTTTTGGAGATGAAAAAAAATGATTGAAGGAATAGAATTAACGATTTATTTAAATGATGAAAATATTTCTTTTGACTTAACAGCTACACAAACAGAAGTAATTTTCAAAGCTTTAGGAGTTGAATTTGATAAAAAAAATAATACTATGACTACATTTAGTGATAGTAGTTTAAAAAAACATATTCTCCCTAAAATAAATTTTGTTCCAATCAATAAATAGTCTCTTATAAGAGACTATTTATTTTAGTTTCCAATTCATTTCATATTTTTCAAACACTTTAATAAGATCATCAAGCAATTGTTCATTTTCTTCCCAAGATAAAGGCTTCTTTTCATAATCTCGATTATATTCAAATGTCACATTCCAAGTACGATTGCAGTCCAAAGTTCCTTTGATAATCTGTTTTGACCTTTCAAAATCATGCATTTAACGTTCCATCTCCATTTCTTCTCTTTTTTGATTTTCAGGTTTCTCTAATCTTTGTAATGAGTCCTGGACAATCTCATTGCGTTTGTCTTCTAGTAATTTTATTTTATTGTGGTCTACATCATTTAGCCTTAAAAACCGTTTAACGCGGTCAATTTGAACAAACAAAACTTTCACTACTCTCTTTTTAAAAGAAGAAAACTCATTAGCAAGTTCCAAATATTTATCCTTTAATTTTCCATTTTCTAGCTTTAAATCTCTATTTTCTCTTTGATATGACTGATTTTCAAACTTAAGTGTATCCCTTTCCCCTACTAGTTTTGTTTTTTCTTTTAACTGGTCATTGTATTTATTAACCAACCCATTATACTTTTCAATTAAGTTTTCATATTTCTTTACAATGTCAGTCTTCTTCATTTTTTCTATCACTTTTTCTTTAACTAAAGAATCCAAATTCTCCTCAATATGTTTATAATAATGACGAACTTTATCTTGTCCAATCTGCATATCTGATTTTAGCTGTTCAACTTCTTTTTTAGCTTTTTCCAAGTCTTTTTCTAAATTCTCAGCTTTCACTTGATAAATAACTCCATTAGTAGCATAGTCCACTAAACTTTGATAATCTTGCTCTTTCATCCCAACTAATCCAAGAACCTTCTTCGATTCAATATTCTCAATAGCTTTCGTCTTATCTGTAATCTCATGGATCTGACCTATTGTTCGCTCATACTTCTCTTTTGCATCCTTCTCCATTTGTTGAAGCGTTAGAGCCTTGTATTTAGCAGATTCAACATGTTTACGGTCAGTCGAGACCCCACGTTCTAAATTGAAGCCTTCTCGTACCATATGATCATGAAATTTATCCTGTAGCTTTGCAAGTTGTTGTTTCTTACCAAAAAAATCTTTTGCCGAAAGCCGACCATCTTCCGTAATCGGCACAAATCCAACATGCATATGTGGTGTTTTTTCGTCTTTATGAACCATTGCATAAGCAATATTTTTTTCTCCATATTCATCTGCAAAGAATTCATAAGCCGATTCAAAGAATCGTCTTTCTTCTCGTTCTGATAGATTCTGAAAATACTCTGAATCAGAAGTAACAAGAAAACTAGCAACTTTCACCGCATCTTTCCGAATGGCTTTGCCAGTCGTCACTCCTTCCTCAATCATTTTGTTTACTTTTTCGTTATAATCAATAGATTTAGGATTAACTAAATCGTAATTCAAATGGGAAAGTTCATTCCTAATATCAGCATTTGTCTGACTCTCTTTTTCTCTTTGATTATGTATTTGAATGCCCTTGATTGCAGGTTGTTTTAGCTTCTGCATATGCAAAATTGCATAGCTCATTTTAGGGGTTCATCTCCTTCTCAAAAATCTAGTAGATTAAGAGAAGTGTAGCACACTACACTTTGCACGCAAAGTTACATGTGTTGGGGTATCCCCCAAACCCCCTTAAAAACCTTTCGACTATCGTCGAACTCGCCTTGCTGAAGTGTGGCCAATTTACATTGGCAGCACTTCATCCATTCGAGAAAACCATAGACCTTGG
>NZ_JBBOWF010000009.1:0-5305 GCF_038006945.1 Niallia sp. FSL M8-0099 | reverse complement strand
ATTGCTCTTTGAAAACTGAACAAACAAACGTCAACAATAATCGTTTTATAACGAATGTTGTAAAACAAAAAAAGTAATAAAAAGCTAGAGTTTAGCAATGAGCTAATCAACTCTTTATTGGAGAGTTTGATCCTGGCTCAGGACGAACGCTGGCGGCGTGCCTAATACATGCAAGTCGAGCGGACTTTAAAAGCTTGCTTTTAAAGTTAGCGGCGGACGGGTGAGTAACACGTGGGCAACCTGCCTGTAAGACTGGGATAACTTCGGGAAACCGGAGCTAATACCGGATAATCCTTTTCCTCTCATGAGGAAAAGCTGAAAGACGGTTTACGCTGTCACTTACAGATGGGCCCGCGGCGCATTAGCTAGTTGGTGAGGTAACGGCTCACCAAGGCGACGATGCGTAGCCGACCTGAGAGGGTGATCGGCCACACTGGGACTGAGACACGGCCCAGACTCCTACGGGAGGCAGCAGTAGGGAATCTTCCGCAATGGACGAAAGTCTGACGGAGCAACGCCGCGTGAGTGATGAAGGTTTTCGGATCGTAAAACTCTGTTGTTAGGGAAGAACAAGTACAAGAGTAACTGCTTGTACCTTGACGGTACCTAACCAGAAAGCCACGGCTAACTACGTGCCAGCAGCCGCGGTAATACGTAGGTGGCAAGCGTTGTCCGGAATTATTGGGCGTAAAGCGCGCGCAGGCGGTCCTTTAAGTCTGATGTGAAAGCCCACGGCTCAACCGTGGAGGGTCATTGGAAACTGGGGGACTTGAGTGCAGAAGAGAAGAGTGGAATTCCACGTGTAGCGGTGAAATGCGTAGAGATGTGGAGGAACACCAGTGGCGAAGGCGACTCTTTGGTCTGTAACTGACGCTGAGGCGCGAAAGCGTGGGGAGCAAACAGGATTAGATACCCTGGTAGTCCACGCCGTAAACGATGAGTGCTAAGTGTTAGAGGGTTTCCGCCCTTTAGTGCTGCAGCAAACGCATTAAGCACTCCGCCTGGGGAGTACGGCCGCAAGGCTGAAACTCAAAGGAATTGACGGGGGCCCGCACAAGCGGTGGAGCATGTGGTTTAATTCGAAGCAACGCGAAGAACCTTACCAGGTCTTGACATCCTCTGACACTCCTAGAGATAGGACGTTCCCCTTCGGGGGACAGAGTGACAGGTGGTGCATGGTTGTCGTCAGCTCGTGTCGTGAGATGTTGGGTTAAGTCCCGCAACGAGCGCAACCCTTGATCTTAGTTGCCAGCATTCAGTTGGGCACTCTAAGGTGACTGCCGGTGACAAACCGGAGGAAGGTGGGGATGACGTCAAATCATCATGCCCCTTATGACCTGGGCTACACACGTGCTACAATGGATGGTACAAAGGGCAGCAAAACCGCGAGGTCGAGCAAATCCCATAAAACCATTCTCAGTTCGGATTGTAGGCTGCAACTCGCCTACATGAAGCTGGAATCGCTAGTAATCGCGGATCAGCATGCCGCGGTGAATACGTTCCCGGGCCTTGTACACACCGCCCGTCACACCACGAGAGTTTGTAACACCCGAAGTCGGTGGGGTAACCTTTTGGAGCCAGCCGCCTAAGGTGGGATAGATGATTGGGGTGAAGTCGTAACAAGGTAGCCGTATCGGAAGGTGCGGCTGGATCACCTCCTTTCTAAGGAAAATGGAATTTACATTCCATCAAAGATTGTTGACGATTTGATTGTTCAGTTTTGAGGGAGCAATTCCTCAAAAACAGTAATAAGTTTGAGGGTAAAGAGAAACGAGTAGATCAAGGAAGCGAATGCGCGAGCACCGGAGCGTACAACAGTACGTGAGGAGCAGAGCGAAGAAGCTGACGAAGAGATGCGAAGTTTATCTTTAGCCGAAATTGTTCCTTGAAAACTAGATTATGAAAAGTAAGAACCAAGAAAGAAACCGAGTAATCGCCATCTTAGATTCTCTATTTTAGAGAATTACTTCTTTGGAAAGTAGTCGTATTAAACGAATACTCCTTCAAAGATTGGAGAGCAAAGAGAAGCAAGTAGGTCAAGGAAGCGACCGAACGAGCACCGGAGCGTACGACAGTACGTGAGGAGCAGAGTGAAGAAGCTGACGAAGAGATACGCCGCTTATCTTTGGTCGAAACTAAGTTAAGTTAGAAAGGGCGCACGGTGGATGCCTTGGCACTAGGAGCCGATGAAGGACGGGATTAACACCGATATGCTTTGGGGAGCTGTAAGTAAGCTTTGATCCAGAGATTTCCGAATGGGGAAACCCTCTATCCGTAATGGGATAGAATCTTTACCTGAATACATAGGGTACTGAAGGCAGACCCGGGGAACTGAAACATCTAAGTACCCGGAGGAAGAGAAAGCAAACGCGATTCCCTGAGTAGCGGCGAGCGAAACGGGATTAGCCCAAACCAAGAGGCTTGCCTCTTGGGGTTGTAGGACACTCTATATGGAGTTACAAAGGAACGGGGTAGACGAATCGATCTGGAAAGGTCAGTCGTAGAAGGTAAAAACCCTGTAGTCGAAACTTCGTTCCCTCTTGAGTGTATCCTGAGTACGGCGGGACACGAGAAATCCCGTCGGAAGCAGGGAGGACCATCTCCCAAGGCTAAATACTCCCTAGTGACCGATAGTGAACCAGTACCGTGAGGGAAAGGTGAAAAGCACCCCGGAAGGGGAGTGAAATAGATCCTGAAACCGTGTGCCTACAAGTAGTTAGAGCCCATTTATGGGTGATAGCGTGCCTTTTGTAGAATGAACCGGCGAGTTACGATTACATGCGAGGTTAAGTTGAAGAGACGGAGCCGCAGCGAAAGCGAGTCTGAATAGGGCGAAATAGTATGTGGTTGTAGACCCGAAACCAGGTGATCTACCCATGTCCAGGGTGAAGTCCAGGTAACACTGGATGGAGGCCCGAACCCACGCACGTTGAAAAGTGCGGGGATGAGGTGTGGGTAGCGGAGAAATTCCAATCGAACTTGGAGATAGCTGGTTCTCTCCGAAATAGCTTTAGGGCTAGCCTCAAGATTTAGAGTATTGGAGGTAGAGCACTGTTTGGACTAGGGGCCCCCATCGGGTTACCGAATTCAGACAAACTCCGAATGCCAAATACTTATTCTTGGGAGTCAGACTACGAGTGATAAGATCCGTGGTCAAGAGGGAAACAGCCCAGACCACCAGCTAAGGTCCCAAAGTATACGTTAAGTGGAAAAGGATGTGGAGTTGCTTAGACAACCAGGATGTTGGCTTAGAAGCAGCCACCATTTAAAGAGTGCGTAATAGCTCACTGGTCGAGTGACTCTGCGCCGAAAATGTACCGGGGCTAAACGTATCACCGAAGCTGTGGATTGACATCTATGATGTCAGTGGTAGGAGAGCGTTCTAAGGGCGTTGAAGCTAGACCGTAAGGACTGGTGGAGCGCTTAGAAGTGAGAATGCCGGTATGAGTAGCGAAAGATGAGTGAGAATCTCATCCACCGAATGCCTAAGGTTTCCTGAGGAAGGCTCGTCCGCTCAGGGTTAGTCGGGACCTAAGCCGAGGCTGAAAAGCGTAGGCGATGGACAACAGGTTGATATTCCTGTACCACCTTTAAATCGTTTGAGCAATGGGGGGACGCAGGAGGATAGGGTAAGCGTGCTGTTGGATTAGCACGTCCAAGCAGTTAGGCTGGTAATGAGGCAAATCCCATTACCACATAAGCGGAGCTGTGACGGCGAGGGAAATATAGTACCGAAGTTCCTGATTCCACACTGCCAAGAAAAGCCTCTAGCGAGATTTAGGGTGCCCGTACCGCAAACCGACACAGGTAGGCGAGGAGAGAATCCTAAGGTGAGCGAGAGAACTCTCGTTAAGGAACTCGGCAAAATGACCCCGTAACTTCGGGAGAAGGGGTGCTCTTGCGGGTGCAAGCCTGCGAGAGCCGCAGTGAATAGGCCCAGGCGACTGTTTAGCAAAAACACAGGTCTCTGCGAAGCCGCAAGGCGAAGTATAGGGGCTGACACCTGCCCGGTGCTGGAAGGTTAAGAGGAGGGGTTAGCACGTTAGTGCGAAGCTCTGAATTGAAGCCCCAGTAAACGGCGGCCGTAACTATAACGGTCCTAAGGTAGCGAAATTCCTTGTCGGGTAAGTTCCGACCCGCACGAAAGGTGTAACGATCTGGGCACTGTCTCAACGAGAGACTCGGTGAAATTATAGTACCTGTGAAGATGCAGGTTACCCGCGACAGGACGGAAAGACCCCGTGGAGCTTTACTGCAGCCTGATATTGAATTTTGGTACAGCTTGTACAGGATAGGTAGGAGCCTTGGAAGCCGGAGCGCCAGCTTCGGTGGAGGCATTGGTGGGATACTACCCTGGCTGTATTGACATTCTAACCCGCACCCCTGATCGGGGTGGGAGACAGTGTCAGGTGGGCAGTTTGACTGGGGCGGTCGCCTCCTAAAAAGTAACGGAGGCGCCCAAAGGTTCCCTCAGAATGGTTGGAAATCATTCGTAGAGTGTAAAGGCACAAGGGAGCTTGACTGCGAGACCTACAAGTCGAGCAGGGACGAAAGTCGGGCTTAGTGATCCGGTGGTTCCGCATGGAAGGGCCATCGCTCAACGGATAAAAGCTACCCCGGGGATAACAGGCTTATCTCCCCCAAGAGTCCACATCGACGGGGAGGTTTGGCACCTCGATGTCGGCTCATCGCATCCTGGGGCTGTAGTCGGTCCCAAGGGTTGGGCTGTTCGCCCATTAAAGCGGTACGCGAGCTGGGTTCAGAACGTCGTGAGACAGTTCGGTCCCTATCCGTCGTGGGCGTAGGAAATTTGAGAGGAGCTGTCCTTAGTACGAGAGGACCGGGATGGACGCACCGCTGGTGTACCAGTTGTCTTGCCAAAGGCATCGCTGGGTAGCTATGTGCGGAAGGGATAAGTGCTGAAAGCATCTAAGCATGAAGCCCCCCTCAAGATGAGATTTCCCATAGCGCAAGCTAGTAAGATCCCTGAAAGATGATCAGGTTGATAGGTCAGAGGTGGAAGCGTGGCGACATGTGGAGCTGACTGATACTAATAGATCGAGGACTTAACTAAAATGAAAAGCGGAAACGCCTGTTTATCGGCGTTGGAGCTGGACAATATTGATTACTCATTCTTTCTTTTTACTTCATAATCTAGTTTTGAGGGAACAACCTCACAAATAAATAGTCTGGTGGCGATAGCGAGAAGGTCACACCCGTTCCCATACCGAACACGGAAGTTAAGCTTCTCAGCGCCGATGGTAGTTGGGGGTTCTCCCCCTGTGAGAGTAGGACGTCGCCAGGC
>NZ_JBBOWF010000008.1:0-10002 GCF_038006945.1 Niallia sp. FSL M8-0099 | reverse complement strand
CATTTAGAAAAAAACAAATGGACAAAGAAGTTGAACAATCTCGTACTGAATTAGAAGGAAAAAGAACAACATACAAAAATACTAATAAGTTATTAGAACAAGGAGAAAGCCTTCTAAAAAATCATGAAATCAAAAAAGCAACTTCTCTATATCCAGAACTAGAAAATAAGCGAATTGACTATAAAACTGCTATAAAATTACAAGACATTCATGAACATTATAATCTTTTAAAAACTAGCGATATACCAACTGTTATCGAGAAAAATAAAGCTGAAATAGACAGCATGTCAAAAGCTATTTCCAATTATGAAAAACGAAAAGAAACAGTGAAAGCAGCCGAAATAAAATTGAAAAGAATTACCCAAATCGACCGCCAATTAAAGGCTACTGAAAATAACCCTTATCAATATGGAAAGGTACTTAATGATCCAGTAGCCAAAGAGCAATATGAAGCACTAAACGAACGCAAAAAATCAATAGGACGAGAACTTGTACAAGCTGGTTATAAAAACACTTCTTCTATTCAACAAGATAGAGAACTAATCAATGAACAGAAACCAATTAAAGAAAAATATGTGAAGAAAATCGAGGAATTGGAGAAGGAAAATCAAGTCTTATCAGATGTTCAAAAAGACTTACAGCGAACAAATAAAAGAGAACAATATTTATTAAGAGATAATGGATTAGAAAGATAGGGTTGTAAAATTCACAACCCCTTATTTCAATTTCCAATTCATTTCGTATTTTTCAAATACCTTGATGAGATCGTCAAGCAATTGCTGATTTTCTTCCCAAGATAAAGGCTTTTTTTCATAATCTCGACTATATTCAAATGTCACGTTCCAAGTACGGTTGCAATCAAAATCACCTTTAATAATTTGTTTGGACCTTTCAAACTCATGCATATAAACACCACCTTTTAAACCATTATATCTTTCGATATAATAAAAAAGACACCTAGTAACGATCATTACTAGATGTTCAAATAACTATTAGCAGACCAATAGTATCTGTTCAACTGAATTAATCTTCGGCAGAAGAAGAACCATTGTCTGTTTGCGAATCAGTGTGGTTCTTCTTTTCATACTTCTTCAAACTGCCACCTTTAAATATATACATAAAAACACCCTTATCCCTTTTTAAAACTATTTTATAAGAAAAGATATACCATTTTTTTGGATAGCCTTGTTATAGATCCACTTAACAATTATCCCCCCTTAAAAGCGATTTTTTTAGTTGCCTTTATGGCAACCTTTTAGCCTTTATGGCAGAACGTAATTTAAACAAAAATAAGGAGCGTAAAATCATATTCGATTCACTTCTTAACAATACTGATAATAAGGCAAGATTTTAAAAAAGTGGGTTGAACCATTGATATGACTGATTTTATGGGGGTTTTATATGTGTGAGGTTTTCCTCTCATTTTAAATTAAAAGTGAGAGGATTTCGTCACACCTAATAATTTCCAATTTGTAAAAATTAATAAATAAAAAAGGTCATATTTTTTGAATATGACCTTGGAATTTATTAAAAAAATCTAACAGGTAAATTTACTTTTTTTCCATTTTGATCTTTTAATCTTTTTAAAGAATGTTGAAATAGACGCATTGTTAAACCATCTAATTGAACATCATTTTTTCTAGGAGCACAAATAATAATATAAGGATTTACAATCCACGTTCTAGGACTAACAGTACGTCCATTTTCAGTGATTTGCCCTGCACCTTCTGGATTTAATAAAATTTCTTTATCCTTTAAGGAATTCATGATTTCAGATGTTTGTCTACGAGATTTACCAATCATTTCTGCAATATCCGAAACTGTTGCCGCTCTTGCTAAAGCAAACTCGTCGGTTTTTTTCTTGGAAGAAAACTTATCTTCTCTTTTAAGAATTACATTTGTCTTAAATTCTAAATAATTTTGAACTCTAAATAAAAAGCTTTCTTCTGCTTGAGTTAAATAATCAATTTGGACAAGTAAATCAAGATTCCTATGCATATTTTGACTAAATGGCTCCCCTGCAAATATATTTCTATCTCTAGTTAAATGAAATTTCTCTCCAGTAAGACTTTCTATTTCACCTAATAAAGACTTTTTAAGGCCTTCTACTTGTTCTCTAAGTTTTGAGTCTTTTTCGTAATCTCTTTTTCTAGCATTTTTTTCAGCTTGATCTAAATCTCTGTTTAATTTTACTACATTATTGTTTTCTTTTTTCACAAAAATTCCTCTCCCTACTGGAAGGAATTAATCTCTATATGTTAGAATATAATTATTCAATAAGTGAATATAGGATTAATTCCAATCCTTTATGTAAAGAGAAACCTTTCCAGTCCGTCAAACTATGAGGTTTCTCTTTTTTCTTTTTATTACACTAACCCTACCAATATTTCCCCATTTTTTCTAGTCCCTTTCTATCTTCTCTTTAAACTTCTCTAACAATTTATTATCAATTCTTTTCGGTTTATAACCCATTCTATCAACCAAGATACCCTCTATAACCTTCATACGAGAAGTATAAAGCCGATATTCATTTTCTGCCAAACCTTTTATATCACTAGGAACTACAACCCCGTCAGGAGCCTTTTGAACGGTTCTCATAAGGTGATAACAACTTGTCCGCTTTTCTCTCACCAGTCGAAGCAAAACTAAAAGATCATATGTGTGAAAAGAAACCAAAACCGAAAACGGTCTTTCGCATAATTCCAAGTACATAAAACCATTTAGTTTCGGTCTTTTCACTTTTAATGGTGCTTCACAAAACGAACATGTTTCTGCATAGCTGCTATTCTCTTGACCACAATAAGAACAAAGCAATTAGGCTTCCCCCTTGTAACAATCTAAAGCTAATTCTCTAAAATAAGCAGACATAGATTTTAAATCCTTATCCTTAATATCGCTCTTTATTTTGCTCCATATATCATCTGGAAGGGTTATAGAAACCTTTTTAGTAACTCCCATAGACGGACGCCCTACATTTTCCTTTTTAGCTGAATTAGAGTGCTTTAAATGGTCTGGTAACGTATCATATCGATAAGGCGGAATGTAGAGCTGACCTAACATTTCGTTTATTGTTTCCATAGCAACTCCTTCCGTCGTAGCCAAAGAAACAAACTCATTTTCTAATTGCTCCATTGTCTTATTTATTTCCTCTTCACCATTCCAACGAGCATCATATAATTTTTTGTGTAAATCCCATACCTTCAACATATTTTAACCGCCTTTTTATTTAAGTTACTCTTATTATAACGTTTAAGTAACTTTTATACAAGCGTAAAAAATACCGATTTTCCAAAATAGAATAATCGGTATCTTTCTCCTAACTATACACTTGCTTGAAAAATAATTGCTTGTTTTTTCTTACTTCCACATAGCCAGTAATCTTATATTGTGAAGATTTTTCGTTCAATGCTAGCAATTCCTCATAGAAAAAATGTTCTACTTGTTTCTCTTTAAAAATCGGCTTATCTGTTCCTAAAATTTCATGAAGCATTAGCATAAAATCGCCCACCACCTTATTTTATTTTTTATCAGCTAATTCCTTTAACTGCTTGATAAAATCTTCAGCTGAAATATGTCCCTCTAAAGATCTTCTTACTAAATCCTCTTGTTCTTTCGAAACATCCATTCCAGATAATCTCAACGAAGCTTTTGCATATCTCATCGCTTCTTCATTGGTCCTTTTCATAAAAAACTACCCCCTTATCACCCTAAAGGTTTATAGGTTGCCATAAAGGCAACCCTTATCCTTAAAATTCTCTTACTTGAAGAGTTTTTTCCACCAGGGTTTTACGTTTTCTTCTTCTTTGGCAGCTGCTATTTCTAATCTCTTTTCTTCTAATGATTGTTGTAATTGCATCGTTAAGAGTCGATCTCTTTTTTCTATAACATCATTCAATTTATATTCAAATGCTTTCAACATATTTTCTCTTTCTTCTTCAATTGCTATTTTTACTACTCTTTGTATCGTTTCTTCTAATTCACTCTTTGATAAACGGATTTCATCCGTGAAAACGCTAGGCGTTTTTGCTGCGTTTTTTTCGTTTAAATTCATTGATACAACAGCTTTTAACGCGTCTGTAAAAGAGACGTTGTTTGATAATAATTTTTTTAATTCTCTTAACGCCTTAAAATCGCGTTCATAATAAATACGCTGCCCCTTTTCATTTCGTTCAATTATATAACCATGCTGTTCTAACTCAATAGACCATCTTCTTAAACTAGAAGTAGTTATTTCTAAATCAGCCGCAACATCTTTAGAAAAATAGCCAAAGCTATTAGCGTTTTTCATAGCGTTTATTCACTCCTTCTACTTTTATTCTTCGATAACCTAGTAAAATTCCCTTCTTTTATTTCAATCATCGTGAAAAGTCAATTATAAAATGAAGTAGCATTTAGGAGTAAACAGGAGCAATCTAAAGATTAGCTTTTTTATTATGAAGCTATTTTTCTCGTTATTTCCCAAACGCAAAAAGGCGGAATTTGCCCCAATATGGACGAATTCCGCCTTTTGCTTTTTTGATTGCTGTGTATAGGAATGATTATGTTAACTATTGTTAATTTAAATGCTGTTTTAATATATATTTAAATGGATCAAGGTCAAAATCATTCTGTTTCTCAATTTCATCTAATAATTTTTGAGCAGTATTCTTCTTAGCAAGATCTTTATTACTTATCATATCGTTAATAGGTGATTACTTCTAATGTATAATAGTCATCTTCTAAATTCCAAATTTTTTCATAATTATCATTCCCCTTTCTACTAAACATTACAGGATTCTTTTTACTAATCTTTTAAAGGGTTTTATTCATAGATTTTTCTTTTATCACCATATATATTAATAATAATTCTATTAAAAGAAATGCAAAAAAAGACAAAAATGGTATAGTAATAAATCCCATAAAATTAAAATAATCAATTGTACAAGAAATTTGTCCACAAGCTCCTTTATAATCAGTAGGTAACAATTTAATAATATTATGATACATAGAAAACATTAAACCGATACTAGATATAAAAAGAAAACTTACAGATTGTTGATAATCTTTTTTGATAATAGCAATTGCAGTAAGAATTGGTAAAGGATACATAAAAATTCTTTGAAACCAACATAATTTACAAGGATCAAAATTCATAATTTCTGAAAAGTATAAACTGCCCAATGTAGCAACAGTAGAAATAATAAAAATACAATACAATAAATTTTCTTTGCTATTATTCTTCAAACTATTTTTCTCCTATCTTATTCAATTAATTTTAAAATATTTTTAACAAATATCTATAACAATTAAAATACCTTTATAATATAAAAGTTATCATAATCATTTACAGATTTACATTTTTTTGTATTTTTTCGCTGAATTTCGACAATGTTTTTATTTTATTTAAAGTATTCTATTAATTGAAGAAAGAAAGGAGAATCTCAATTATGAAAAAATTATCTTTATTATCAGTATTATCTTTAATTTTTATTATTACATTTGGATCGTTTGGTTCAGAAGCCAGTGCTGAAGCAGGATGGCAAAACATTGGTTCTTATAAATTCGAAGCTGTAGTTCGAATAACTTCAAAAGATGGCGGAAATTTAAAAGTCTGCGTTAATAACAACTCTGAAAAAATAAAATTAGGACTAGAAAGAGCTCCGATCGGAAAGAGTATTAGAAGCACAACATCCGGCGGAACCCCTAACTGTGCAACTTGGTCTGGATTAAAAAAAGGAAAAAAATATGATATAGGTAATATAACTTATTACAGAGAAAAAACCTTATCAATAACAGTTTATGATTGATTAATACAATTCAATTAAAAACTAGAAAAGTAAACACTCTCCTATAAATTAACTTTTATATAGAGAGTGTTTTTTTGTATATTTTTACTTCTTTTTACAAAATTCGACATCTTTTTCATCTGATTTAAAGTATTCTATTAATTGAAAAAATAGAAAGGGGAATCTCAATTATGAAAAAATTATCTTTATTATCAATATTATCTTTAGTTTTTATTATTACATTTGGATCATTTGGTTCAGAAGCCAGTGCTGAAGCAGGATGGCAAAACATTGGTTCTTACGAATTTAAAAATGTAGTTCGAATAACTTCAAAAGATGGTGGAAATTTAAAAGTTTGTGTTAATAATAGTTCTGAAAAAATAGAATTAGGTCTAGAAAGAGCTCCTATTGGAAAAAATGTTAGTAAAAAAACTTCTGGAGGATCTCCTAACTGTGCAACTTGGTCTGGATTAAAAAAAGGAAAAAAATATGATTTGGGTAATATAACTTATTATGGAAAAGTAACTTTAAAAGTAACAGTTTATGATTGATTAAAAACTATTTGTTAAAAAGTCCCCTTTAAGAAAAGTCTTCTTAAAGGGGACTTTTTATTCTTTACATTAACGATACATTTTATAATTATTAACTATAATGTTATACTCATTAAATAATTAAATTAATGTTTGGAAATAGGAGTTAACAATGAAAAGTAAAAATTATTATGATTTTTATCTACTAGCAATCATAATAATGCTTATGATTATAAGTATTATTAGTATATATAGTGCTCAAAAAATATTACCATATAACAGTAATTTTGCTATGCAACAAGCCATTTGGTATGTTATAGGTTTTATTATAACCTCAATCATTTATTACTTTGATTTTGAACAAATAAAAAAAATTTCACCTTATTTATACATTTTTGGAATTCTATTATTAATAATTCTATTTATAGCTCCATCTTCAATTGCACCAAATATTAAAGGAACAAAAGCTTGGTTTGTTCTTCCGAAAATAGGATCTTTACAACCTGCAGAGTTTATGAAAGTTTTCTTGATTATTTTTTTAGCTAAAATATCAGTAGATCATAACAATAAAACTATAAATAAAACCACTAAAACTGATTTAATATTAGTTTTGAAAATATTAGGAATAACTTCTATACCTTTATTATTTATATTGTTACAACCAGATGCTGGAACAGCAATGGTTATAATTACAATAATGTTTGGTATAATTGTCGCTTCTGGAGTAAATTGGAAAATATTGATATCCTTTTTCTCAATAGTTCTTTTGGGTATAGGAACATTAATAATTATCTATATATACACTCCCAATACATTATTACTATTTCTTAGTCAATACCAATTAGATAGAATACATTCTTGGTTAGATCCTTTTCAATTTCGACAAGGAATTGGATACCAATTAACACAATCTATTTTAGCTATAGGTTCTGGAACAACATATGGTAAAGGTTTCTTCAAAAGTCAAGTCGATGTACCAGAATCACATTCAGATTTTATATTTTCTGTTATTGCTGAAGAATATGGTTTTTTAGGTGCGAGTTTAGTAATAAGTTTATATTTTCTTTTAATATACAGAATTGTGGTTATTGTATTAGTTAATAAAGGAGAATATGAATCCATAATTGCAAGTGGAGTAATAGCAATGCTAACATTCCATATATTTGAAAATGTTGGAATGGTAACTGGATTAGTTCCAATCACAGGAATACCTTTACCTTTATTAAGTTATGGAGGAAGTTCCATATTAGGAACCTTATTAGCATTAACATTAATCTTAAATATTTCCGCAAAAACAAAACATTATTTATTTGGAGAGAATTCAAAATGAATAAAGAATTGAAATTCAGAGTAAAACTATTTTCTACTATTTGCCTTAGCTCTATTATTCTCATAGGAATTTTAGCAGTCATAGCTTATTGGTAAAATAAAAAAAAGCTACTAAAAATATTAGTAGCTTTTTTTATCAATCCCAATAACATAACTATAGACATTTACAAATAATTCAGCTTGGTCATTATCCCATTCGCCAGCACCCATTGTACTAAAACCACCGCCATTATTGACAATTTGACTAAAAATCAACTTCTGTTAACTCATCAATATCTACAACCGGATCTAATGACTTTCGTTCATGAAAATGTTAATACAGATGAAAAAGCTACAGCAGAAAGTAAAGCAAATTTTTTCATAGAAATAATACCTCCTAAAATTAAATTACAAAAATATCCTATCATGAAAATGACATTTTTTGTAAAAATGTCATTTTTGATAAACTCTTAATTTATCAACTCTAAATTTCTATTAATCTAAATTCGAAGAATTTTTCTTGCTTGATCAATATTCATTTCTAATATTTTTTCCTTATTCTTTGCAACAACCTCTTTAAAAGAAGCAATTAATTTAATTGTTTCTTCTTCCCCTTCAATTTCAAAATGTTTCTCTATTAATCCACCTACTTGTATTAATCTTCTTGTTCGTTCCTTTCTCTCCTTTTGTCTTACTTGGTTCGCCAAACGTTGCTTTTCTAATTGCATCTTCCTAATTTTTTCTTCTAAATCTACTAATCTATCTTCTTCTGTTTTTCGAGCCAATGCTCTCACTCCCTAATCATATAATTTTCTCTATTATATCCAAAAATATGAGCGAAAACTATATCTACAGAATGATTCCTCAACTGATCCGTGGTATAATAACCCCAACGAACCAGTTGAGGAAGGGCGCACTTACACAAACTAACGTTTGTTGTGCGGTTGCTTCGCAACAAAAGGCATATTCGTTTATCAGCGAATACAAAATCAAAATCTTTCATTCGCAAATGTGCGAATGAGTATCCGCCAAATGGCGAATACATAAAAACCATTCGTAAGGATTTATTATTCCAAGTTGGGATATCCCCAACTCGTTTAATAAATCCTTACGAAACCATAATAAAAAATTTCCCACCTTTCGGTACGAAATTTTTTATTACGGATATGAAAACCTAAAACATAAAAAAAATAAAACCTAAAAATCAAAATACATAATATCCAAAAGAGAAAGGAGGAAAAAGAATATGGCTATCTATCACTTTTCTGTTCAAGTTATTTCACGAGGAAAAGGACAATCAGCAGTTGCTTCTGCTTCTTATCGATCAGGAGAAAAACTACGTGATGAACAAACCGAGCAAACTAAATATTATAAAAGAGAAGTGCAACCCGAAAACCATATTCTTGCTCCTTCTCATGCCCCATCGTGGGTTCAAAATAGAGAGTTTCTTTGGAATGAAGTGGAGAGAAGCGAAACAAGAAAAAACTCACGACTTGCAAGAGAAATTAATATTGCTTTGCCACGAGAACTTTCTAATGAACAGCAAACAGAATTAATCAAAGGATATGTTCAAGAACAATTTGTAGATAAAGGCATGATTGCCGATATTGCTATTCATAGAGATGATAAAGAAAATCCTCACGCTCATGTTATGTTGACCACTAGAGAAATTTCAGAAGATGGCTTCACTACAAAGAATCGTGATTGGAACAATAAAAAACTACTGGAACAATGGAGAGAGCAATGGTCTGAACATGCCAATAAGGCACTTGAAAAAGAAAATATCCAAGAACGAATTACCCATCAATCTCATGCTGATCGTGGACTTGAAATTTTACCTACTGTTCATTTAGGGCATGTAGCTTCTGATATGGAGAAAAAAGGAATGGAAACAGACCGCGGCAATATAAATCGTAAAGTAGAACAGCATAATGCCATTGTTTATGACTTACAAAAATATCGTGAAGAAAAGCAACAACGACAAGCATTGTCAAAAGAACAGGAACAAAAAAAGGTAGTTACTTTCACTCCTGGAGAACAAAAAGTATTAAACTATATCCAAACAAAAATGACCAAAGAAGAACCGACTTTAGAGAATATTTCTAAGATAAAAGAGTTCAATGAAAAATGGCATAACCAAAATAATTCCGAACATTATCAACTTCAAAACAAGCAAAAAAACATGGATAATCTTTTCCAAGCAAATGCTACTTTATCTAATTTTGAAAAACAAATAATCGAAAAAGAGCAAGCACTTGAAAATACAGGATTCTTCCAACGAAAACAGAAAGAGCAGCTACGCAATGAAATTAATTCTTTAAGCCAAACTTTTGATAGCCAAAAAGAAAGAGTATCCATTTTAATGCGAGATAATGGCATTTCAACTAGAGAAGAAATTC
>NZ_JBBOWF010000007.1:0-30036 GCF_038006945.1 Niallia sp. FSL M8-0099 | reverse complement strand
TTATTATTGCTATCAAAAGCAACTTTTATATCATATCAACCTTTGCTAAATAAGTCAATTACTTTTTTAATATAATTTTTCATTTCACTATCAATTCAAATGAATCAACAGCATTCGCAAGGCTGTTTATATATAATATCAACTTTTAATAGTTTAGTCAATAATAAATATAAATAATACTAAAAAATAAAATCCACCTGCTATTTTAACATCTCTCTTAACAATATCTTCGAATATTATTATTCCAAAAGAATATAACTTAAAATAAGTGATTTTTTCTAACACATCATATCTCTCGTAAAAAACTTCATTATAATATAGAAAAAACTCGATCAAGAGACCGAGTTTTTTCTATATATTCTATTACTTAGTAATGGTTATTACATCTTCCTCTTTAAATTCCACATTACCACGTTTATTAATTTGTACAGCTTCACCCTCAGCTAAGTTCGTAAACACAACTGGAGTAATTGTTGCTGTTGCATTTTCTTTAATATAGTCAAGGTTTACTTTCAACAGAGGCTGTCCTTGTTTCACTTGATCATTTTCAGACACAAGTGTTTCAAAGCCTTCCCCTTTTAATTTAACTGTATCAATACCAAAATGAATTAAAATTTCACGACCGTTGTCGGCTAAAATTCCAAGAGCATGCTTCGTTGGGAATAAGTTAACGATTTTTCCATCAACAGGAGAAACAACCGTTCCTTCAGAAGGAATAATCGCAAAGCCATCTCCCATCATTTTGCCTGCAAATACCGCATCTGGTACCTCTGTAATAGGAACCAATTCTCCTTTAATAGGAGCAACAAATGAATCTTCACTTGTTATATTACTTTGCATGGCACTTGGATTTACCTCTTCAATTTGCTCTTGTACTTCTTTATCCATAGATGGTTGTGCAGCAGGACGTGGTCTTTTCCCACTCATAATATCTCTCATCTGACCTTTAATCGTTTCTGAACGAGGACCAAAGATAGCTTGAATATTATTCCCTACTTCAAGCACTCCAGCAGCACCGAGTTTTTTCAAACGATCTTTATCAACAGACTTAATATCATTAACAGATACACGAAGACGAGTGATACACGCATCTAAATGGGCAATATTGTTTTGTCCACCCATTGCTTCTAATACATCGTACGGAAGATCGCTAGTAGCTCCTGTTGAACTACTGTCACTTTCTTCTGTCTCGTCTTCTCTACCAGGTGTTTTAAGATTGAACTTACGAATCGCAAAACGGAAACCAAAATAGTAAATAACCGCGAACACTAAACCTACTGGAATAATAATCCACGCATTTGTTTGCGGATTAATTAAACCGAATAACACATAATCGATTAAACCACCAGAGAATGTCATTCCTACTTTTACATTTAATAAATGCATTGTCATAAAGGATAAACCCGCAAAAACAGCATGAATTCCAAACAATACTGGAGCTACAAACAAGAATGAGAATTCCAGCGGTTCTGTAATACCAGTTAAGAAAGAAGTCAATGCTGCAGATCCCATTAATCCACCAACAATTGCTTTTTTCTCTGGACGAGCTTCATGATAAATCGCAAGGGCTGCTGCAGGTAACCCGAACATCATAAATGGGAATTTACCAACCATAAATGTACCTGCCGTTAAATTTTGAACTCCATCTTTAATTTGGCTCATAAAGATAGCTTGGTCACCTTTTACAATTGTTCCTGCTTTCGTAGTATAACTACCAAATTCGAACCAGAAAGGAGAATAGAAGATATGGTGTAAACCAAATGGAATTAATGATCTTTCAATTAAACCAAAAATAAATGCTGATAAAGTTAAATTAGCACCTAACATGTTTTCAGAGAAAACATTTAATCCATGTTGTATTGGCGGCCAAATAACAATCATGATCAATCCTAAAATAACAGCACTTGCAGCTGTCGCAATTGGAACAAATCGTTTTCCAGCAAAGAATCCTAAATAGGATGGTAACTCAATTTCAAAGAAACGATTATACATCGAGGCAGCAACAATACCAACAATAATACCACCAAACACACCGGTTTGAAGAGTAGGTATCCCTAAAACAGCTGCATATTCTGTACTGCCTTCTAAGTCCTTCGCATCAATGCCTAGAACAGTACCCATTGTAACATTCATAATAAGGAATCCAATAATAGCTGCTAAACCAGCAACCCCCTCACCGCCAGCTAAACCAACGGCAACTCCGACAGCAAATAGTAAGGAAAGGTTACCAAATATAATGTTCCCTGCATCCTCCATTACAGATGCAACCATCTCCACACCACTATTATTTAAAAACGGTGCAATATCTAGTAGTGTTGGGTTTTGCAGTGCATTACCAAATGCAAGCAAGATACCGGCAGCCGGAAGAATAGCTACTGGGAGCATAAGTGCTTTACCGACTTTCTGTAAAACACCAAAAATCTTTTTAAACATTTCATAATCCTCCTAAGTTATTTTTCGGCTCAAAAAGCTTTCTCAATCAAGAGTAAAAAAACAAAAAAGGCATGAGTAAAGAGAGATTGAAAAAAACCTTCAAGGGTAGGTTACCCTAAAACATTTAACTCAACCATCTTTTTCACTCATGCCTGATCGAATCAGTAACACGTTGATAAGATAATACCTATTTAATTTTTTTCTGAAGTCTTTGTAAATGCATTGTCAGATATACCGCTTCTGCGTCAAAGACTGGCCTTTTAAGTACTTGTTGCATTACTTTTATGAGCTTCCACGCAAGATTATAGCATAGGGGATACTCATTCTTCAATAGCAATGTTATTTTTTCTGGTTCTTCTACTTTTTCTCCTGTATTGACCCGTTCAATCGCAAAACGCAAATGTCTAACAAGGCGCATATAATCGATGCTATCTTTATCAATTTTCGTTTCTAGTTGATCTTCTATTAAATTCACTAGATGTGTGACTAACTGTGAATGCCGATTAACTTCTGATAAATTTTTGTTCATCATGGCACTATGAATATGCAAAGCGATGAAACCGATTTCACCCACTGGTAATTGAAGCCCTGTTTGTTCTCCTATTAATTTTACAACCTCTTCAGCTATTGAATACTCAAACGGGTACAACGCCTTTGTTTCAATCAAAAATGGATTATTTAATACTAGTCCGTTCGAAACTCTCGAGGAAGCGAACATAATATGATCTGTTAACGCTATATGAATATGCTCGTTCAACTTTGCATTTGTCTTGTTTTTAATCAATTCAATAGATGATACTATAACATCTAATAAATCATTATCTACTTGAGGAAGAAGCTTTAAATAATTGCTCTGCTCCTTTTCATCCTTTAAGACAAATAACTTTTCCACAACACTAATATCAATATAATCTCCGCTTTTCTGATTAAAGCCTATACCTTTTCCTATAAGCACTACTTCTCCATAGGTCGGATGATCTCCAATGAGCACATTATTATTCAGCGCTTTCTTTATTAGTAAATTAGGCATACTTATTTCCCCACTTCGACAGACATCTCGGTAACTCAATGTTATTAAAGTCTTTATAGTAAGTCAACGAAAAAATGAGAAAAAGGATACCCAAAAAGGGATATCCTCTTCCTACTAAGAAAATATACTTTCTCAAACTCATAAAATCTTACACTATTTTTATTTCTAAATCCCTTTCTGCTATTGCAAGAAGACAAAATACAATGCAAAGATAACAAAGAATACGTACATAATTGGATTAATTTCTTTGATACGACCTTTAACAATCATTACGATTGGATAGAAAATAAATCCTACTGCTATACCTGTCGCAATACTGTATGTTAAAGGCATCGCAACAATAGTAAGGAAGGCCGGCACAGCCACTTCAAACTTTGTCCAATCAATTTTACCAAGGGACGAAACCATCAAAATACCTACTACTACTAAAGCTGGTGTTGTAACTGCTGATGTGACTACTTCCAATAGTGGGAAGAAGAACAAGGATAGTAAGAAGAATCCTGCTGTCACTACTGCCGCAAACCCAGTACGAGCACCAGCGGCTACACCTGCTGAAGACTCTATAAAAGAGGTTGTGGTAGATGTACCGAATATAGAACCTACCATAGAAGCAATGGAATCTGCGAATAATGCTTTTCCTGCTCTTGGTAATTTATTCTCTTTCATAAGTCCTGCTTGATTAGCAACCGCAACTAATGTGCCCGCATTATCAAAGAAGTCTACAAATAAAAATGTTAAAACGACCACTAACATGCTCTGTGTATAAAATCCTGGATCACCAAGCGCAGAGAATAATGCTCCAAATGTCGGTTCAATGCTTGGCACAGCAGATACCACAGCAGAAGGAGTATTAATTACACCGAAAATCATGCCGACTACTGCTGTAATGATCATTCCATAGAATACACCGCCATGAATCCCTCTAACCATAAGAATAATAGTAATGAAAATACCAAATATCGCTAGCAATGTACTTGGGTTAGTTAAATCACCAATATGGACAAGTGTCGCTGAGTTATCAACAATAATTTTAGAATTTTGCAATCCGATAAACGTTATAAATAGCCCTATACCTGCGCCAACCGCAAGCTTTAATTCTACTGGAATAGCATTAATTAATTTCTCACGAAGTCCAGAGATTGTTAACAATAAGAAAAATACACTTGAAATAAATACTGCCGCTAACGCATATTCCCATGGATGTCCCTGTGTTAAAACAACGGTATAAGCAAAATATGCATTTAACCCTAATCCTGGCGCTAATGAAATAGGATAGTTAGCGAAAATACCCATAATTAGAGAACCTACAGCAGCAGCAAGAGCTGTTGCAACAAACACTGCTCCATAGTCCATACGCAGCGCATCAGGAAGATCAGCTACATCCCCTAATGATAATGTAAATGGATTTACCGCTAAAATATAAGCCATCGCAAGGAATGTAGTGAAACCACCTAAAAATTCTTTGCGGTAATTTGTGCCTAGTTCTTCAAATTTGAAAAACTTCTTCATTGATCTTTCCCCTCTCATAATGCTTTAATTATCTACTAAAACAAAAAAACACTCCTACGATTAAGGAGCGTTGACTAAGGGTTTGTGTTATATAGGAAGGGCAAATTACTTAATAAAATAAAAATGATTTCATTACGATTCCCTATATACACTTACCTCGTAGTCAAGCTATTTACGGTAGCTCGGTAGAAACTTTCGGGCCGTATTCCCCGATATTATACGAGTAAAATCTTTTTCAGTTGTAAATCCAGTTTATCAGCTTGACGAATACTCGTCAATACAAAAAGCGAACAATTATAATTAAAAATTAATAATCGTTCGCTTTCTAACAAATATTTATTTATTTATACTTGCATGGGCAACAGCTAAGCGAGCAGCAGGAATACGATATGGTGAACAAGAAACATAGTCGATACCAATATTTCGGAAGAAAGCTATCGATTTAGGATCTCCGCCAACCTCTCCACAAATACCAATCATCAAGTTTTCTTTAGTCTGTCGTGCTTTCGTTACTGCTAATTTAATTAATTCCCCTACTCCATTTTGATCGAGAGTTTGAAAAGGATCATTCACCATAACATTCTTCTCTTTGTATGAATGAATAAATTTCCCAATATCATCTCTAGAAAAACCATATGTCATTTGTGTAAGATCATTTGTACCGAAACTAAAAAAATCGGCTTCTTGAGCAAGTTGATCAGCTATTATACAGGCACGTGGTAATTCAATCATTGTTCCGATTTCATACGGAAAAGGCTCCATTTGATGATTAACAAAGATATTTTCAATTGTTTCTATTAAAAATGCCTTCACATAGGCCAGTTCTTCTTTTTCTGCCACAAGAGGAATCATAATTTCAGGAAAGACAGTATATCCTTCTTTTGTTAACTGGATTGCGCTATGGAAGATAGCCTTTACTTGCATTTGATAAATTTGTGGTTCTGTTATTCCTAGACGACAGCCACGATGGCCTAACATTGGATTCGTTTCTTGCAGCCTCTTAATTTGCTCTTCAACAATCGATGGATGTTTATTTAACTTTACCGCTAACTGCTTCATTTCATTTAGGTCACTAGGCAGAAATTCATGCATAGGCGGATCTAGTAAGCGAATGACCATTCGTTTATCTTCAACAACTTGAAACATCTGGTAAAAATCTTCTTGTTGGAAAGCCAACAATTTGTCTAATGCTTCTCTGATTTCTTCTTTATTCTCCGCTAATATCAAACGACGCATTTCCAGCACTCGTTCTTCACCAAAGAACATATGCTCCGTTCTCGCTAATCCTATACCAGATGCTCCAAACTCGATAGCCGTTGTTAAATCTTGAACTGTCTCAGCATTCGCGCGTACTTGTAAATCAGCATATTCATCAGCCCAAGAAAGAAGAAGCTCTAAATTCAGGTCGTTTTCCGCTACAACAGTAGGGACTTCGCCCAAGTACAATTTACCAGCAGTACCATCTACAGAGAGAAGGTCACCTTCCGTCAGAATCCTTTCTCCACAAGTAATTGTTTTCAATTCTTCATTGACAGTTAATGCTTCACATCCTGTTATACAGCAAGTTCCCATTCCTCGGGCAACAACTGCTGCATGCGAAGTCATTCCTCCTCGACTTGTAACGATAGCCTCGCTGACAATCATACCCTCAATATCTTCGGGTGAAGTTTCTTGTCGCACAAGAATTACTTTCTGGCCAAGTGCATGACATTCTTTAGCTTTTTCCGAAGTAAAAACAATGGCGCCGGTAGCTGCGCCAGGACTGGCCGGTAAACCTTCTGCCAGTAATTCGACGTTTTGAATAGCCTGCGGATCAAAAATAGGATGGATTAGCTGATCAATCGTTCCAGGTGAAATACGTAATAAGGCTTCACTCTTTGTAATTAATCCTTCCTTAACTAAATCCAACGCAATTCGCAGTGTCGCTTTAGCCGTCCGCTTTCCGTTTCTTGTCTGCAGAATAAATAATTTCCCATTTTCAATCGTGAATTCAATATCTTGCATATCTTTATAATGCTGTTCTAGTATATTGGCATATCTTTTAAAATCTGCATATGCTTCCGGAAGGACTTGCTGTAATGCTTCGATAGATTCTGGTGTACGGATACCCGCTACCACATCTTCCCCTTGAGCATTTAGCAGAAATTCACCAAACAATTTATTTTCGCCAGTGGCAGGATTCCTTGTAAACACAACACCTGTACCGCTTTCATTTCCGCTATTCCCAAAAACCATTGATTGAATATTTACTGCCGTTCCTAAATGATGAGGAATTTCATGTAATTCGCGATAAACCTTTGCTCGATGATTATTCCATGATTTAAAAACAGCTTTAGCAGCTTCCAATAATTGATCTATTGGATTTTGTGGAAAGACCCTCTCGTTTTCTATATATAGCTCTTTAAAGGACTCAATTACTTGCAAATGTTCCTTTTCTTGAAAATCTGCAGCTGTTTTGCTAAAGTGTTTTTCCATTTTTTGGAGTCGTATATTAAATTTATCCTTATGTATGCCATATACTACTTCACCAAACATTTGCAATAATCTTCGATAACAATCAAATGCAAAATCCATACTAGTTAATCGAGCTAAAGATTGAACTCGTAGATCATTTAATCCTAAGTTAAGAATCGTATCCATCATACCTGGCATGGAAAAAGCTGCGCCACTTCTTACAGAAACTAATAAAATATTTTCATCACCTGTAAAAGACTTTTTCGTCTCTGCCTCTAATTTTATAACCGCTTCCAAAACATCCTTTTTTAACCAATCTTCAAAAAAGGATGGTTCTTCTAGATACTTCATACAGCTTTCCGTTGTAATCGTAAACCCTGCTGGCACTGGTAAACCTAAACGAGTCATTTCAGCTAAATTTGCCCCTTTGCCGCCTAATAATCCTTTGTCTTTACTACTGCCTTCCTCGAAAAAATAAATCAACTTTGCCATCGTCTACCTCCATATTTCAAATATGTATCACATTAACTTTATTTACACTTTAATATGACACATATATAGTTGTCAATACGAAAAATAACACACATATTAAAGTTGAATAATTAAATTATCGATGTATAATAGATGCATAATGATGATAATCCTATTATCTAATTAAACTATCTATTTTTTGGGAGATAATAATGAAACTAAGTGAAAGACAAGAAAAAATTATTAAAATAGTAAAAGAATATCAACCTGTAAGTGGAGAAAAAGTGTCTGATTTATTGGATGTATCTAGAGCCACCCTGCGATCAGATTTATCTTTTTTAACGCTTGTCGGAATCTTACAAGCTACCCCCAAAATTGGGTACACCTATTCGGGATCAGATTTAGAAAAATTTTTCTTTTTTAAAACTTTTAATACAAAAGTAAATGAGATAATGATGCCGCCGTTAATGGTTAATCAAGATACTTCCATTCGAGATGCTATAACAACTTTATTTATGTATGATGTAGGTTCATTATATGTCACTGGAGAAGAAAAACTTTTATTAGGGGTTTTATCAAGAAAGGACTTATTAAGAGCCTCATTAAATACGAATATAGATCAGACACCTGTAGCGGTCTGTATGACTCGCGTACCTCATATTAAAGTTTGTAAAAAAGACATGGACATCTTAGAAGCGGCAAGTATTCTTCAAGATTTTGAGGTGGACTCATTACCTGTTGTGGATGATGAAAATGAAAGAAAAGTGATTGGGAAAATCACTAAAACTAGAATATTAAATTTCATTATTCAACAGGCAAGAAAGGCAGAATTAAATGGATAGAGGAGATTTTTTATGAAAAATGAAATCATTGTATATACCATTTCTGATTCAATAGGGGAAACATCACAAAAATTATTAGCAGCCGTTACTGCTCAATTTCCAGATTTAGTATTCAACAACAGCTACCGTTTTTCTTTTGTTAACAAGGAAGAAGAGTTAGTTGATATATTAAATGACGCGGTAAAAGATGATGCAGTAGTAGTTAGCACATTAGTTGATAACCATTTAGCTAATGTCGCTAAAGATTTCAGCAATCGAACAAAGTTACATTACTTGGATTTAATGAATCCCTTTTTTGAAATTATTAAATCTAAAACAGGTTCTACCCCAATAGAAGAACCTGGTATTGTACATAAGCTAGATACAGAATATTTTAATAAAATAGCAGCAATCGAATTTGCAGTAAAATATGATGATGGAAAGAACCCACAAGGATTTCTTCAATCTGATGCTGTAATACTCGGTGTTTCTCGTACTTCCAAGACTCCTTTGAGTATGTATTTAGCCAATAAAGGGTATAAGGTATCGAATTTACCACTTATACCTGAAGTTCCCTTACCTTCCATTTTAGAGGAGGTAGAGGGACAGAAGATAATCGGCTTGATTTGTAATCCAGAAAACCTATCCAGAATCAGAAGTAATCGCTTAGATTCTTTAGGATTGAGTCACTCATCTAGTTATACAAATTTAGAAAGAATTTATGAAGAGTTAGAGTATTCAAAGCAAGTATTTAAAAAGCATAACGCCTATGTTATTGATGTAACAGATAAATCAATTGAGGAAACAGCTTATCTAGTAGAAAAACATCTAAAAGAAGTAAGTATCCACTGGTAGAGCCGGTGGATACTTACTTCTTTTTGAATCAACGCATTCTTGAGTATTCAATTGCATGAAATAATGATCCGTTTTTTCCGATAAAGCAATATTGCATACCAGTACTTATTCTTATTCCTCTATATTTCCACCTTCTTTTCTCAAGAAATTCAATAAATGTACAAACAGCTTGAATTAGCCCAGCATCTCTTTGTAGTATGGTACCATTATATTGATACTAAGAACGATTTTTAATTAATATAAGTAAAGAGGGATGATTTTTAGTGGAATTATCATTTTTAATGTTTGCATTAATCGGTGTTATTATTGGAATTCTATCAAGTATGTTTGGCTTTGGGGGTGGATTCGTAGTAGTTCCTATCCTATTTGCATTTTTACCAGATTCGATTCCAAGCGAATATTTAATGCATACAGCTATTGGTACGTCATTAGCAGTTATGATTATTAATTCATTCAATTCAACATATAATCATGCGAAAAAAGGCAATGTGACATGGTCAGTCTTCAAACTATTAGTAGGGTATATTTCAATAGGTTCTTTAATAGGTGGTATGCTTGCAGTCTATATTGATAGCGATTTCCTTAGGTTTGCGTTCATTGGTCTCTTAATTTACGTTTTGGTTTCAAACATTTTCAAAAAATCATTCACCAGAGAGATTGATGACCAATCATTTCATATGCCTAAGCAAAGTTCAGCATCTTTTATTGGAATAGGCATTGGATTTCTTTCAACCTTGTTAGGTATTGGCGGAAGTACCATGACAATTCCTTACCTTAGAAATAGAGGTATGCGTATGATACATTCTGTAGCTCTAGCTACCCCATTAGGTCTGCCAATTGCTATCGTTGGAACCTTTACTTATTTAATTACAGGAAGGCAGATAGATACAATGCCTTCATCAACTCTAGGGTTTATATACCTACCTGCGCTAATCGGGTTTACAATCGGTGGTTTTGTTGGCGTACCTATTGGAAGGTCTTGGGCTCAAAAGTTATCTGACAAACTCTTTTCCAAAATATACTTAATTCTTCTGCTTATTGTGGTCATTATGATGATTATAAGCTAATTACGGAATAACATTATACATAGAGATATTTATTATAATATAACCAAGTTATCTACAGAAAATGTTCCCTACCAAAATTCAATGAAAAAGCAAAATTCCCTACCAAATTTTTTCTTGGTAGGGTTTTTGGCAGGGAACCATATTATTTTATATGGTATTTGACCATTTTTAACAAGGTTAAACCCTTATAAATCGGTGTTCCCTCTTCAAATTAAGTTGTATTCTTACTCCCACTCAATCGTCGCAGGTGGCTTACTAGTAATGTCATACACGACGCGGTTAATATGGGCTACTTCATTAACGATTCTTGTAGAAATCACTTCTAGTACATCCCATGGCAGTCTTGCCCAGTCAGATGTCATTCCATCGATAGAAGTAACTGCGCGAATTCCGATTGTATAATCATACGTACGCGCATCTCCCATTACTCCAACACTGCGGATATCAGGAAGGACAGTAAAGTATTGCCATACATCGCGTTCTAAGCCAGCTTTTTTAATTTCTTCGCGTAAAATGGCATCTGATTCACGGACGATTTCTAGTTTTTCTTCTGTAATAGCACCTAATACACGAATCCCTAAACCAGGGCCAGGGAATGGCTGTCTCCAAACGATATCATCAGCTATTCCTAACTCAGAACCTAGAGCACGTACTTCATCTTTAAATAGCGTATTTAAAGGTTCAATTAATTGGAATTGCATGTCTTCAGGAAGTCCGCCTACATTATGATGGGACTTAATGGTTTGTGCAGTAGCTGTACCACTTTCAATAATATCTGTGTAAAGAGTACCTTGTGCTAAGAAATCAATTCCTTCTAATTTTGCTGCTTCATCATCAAACACATAGATGAATTCATTTCCAATAATTTTACGTTTTTTCTCAGGGTCACTTACGCCCTCTAGCTTAGACATAAAGCGTTCTTTCGCATCTACTTTAATGACGTTCATATTAAAGCCTTCTGTGAAAGTCTTCATTACTCCTTCCGCTTCGCCTTTGCGAAGAAGTCCATGGTCTACGAATATACAGGTTAATTGATCACCAATAGCTTTATGAATCAACACAGCAACAACAGAAGAATCTACTCCACCACTTAGGGCACAAAGAACTTTTTTGTCGCCGACCGTCTGGCGAATTTTTTCCATTTCAATTTCAATGAAGTTCTCCATTGACCAGTCACCTTTGCAGCCACAAACACCGAACACAAAGTTTTTCAATAATTCATTTCCATATACAGAGTGACGAACTTCTGGGTGGAATTGAACAGCATATAATCCTTTTTCTTCATTACTCATCGAAGCAATCGGACAAGAAGCGCTCGTTGCATCAATTGTAAATCCAGCAGGTGCTTCAACAACTAAATCACCATGGCTCATCCAAACGATTTGTTCTGTTGGAAGGTCAGCAAATAATTTAGAGTTGTTTTCAATATTAATTGCTGCTTTTCCATATTCACGATGCTTTGCTTTTTCCACTTTTCCGGCAAAATGCTGGGTCATCAATTGCATCCCATAACAAATACCGAAAATAGGAAGTCCTAAATCGAATATTTTCTTATCTACGCCAAATGCATTTTCGTCGTATACACTATTAGGGCCGCCTGAGAAAATGATTCCTGAAGGGCTTAATTCCTTAATCTCTTCAGCTGTAATGGTATGTGGATGCAACTCACTATATACTCCAAATTCTCTTATTCTTCTTGTAATCAATTGATTATATTGACTACCAAAATCTAGGACAACGATCATTTCTTGACCTTCTATATGCGCTTTCCCCATTCCTATTCACCCCAACTACTCTATTTGAATTTCTCTTCTTACTATTTCCAAATACCTTCATTATTCATGCTTATCTTTTCTCTAAATCAGATTCTGTTTTTTTACAAAAGTGCTGATTTGAATTCAATCAACCAACTTTTATAATGTAACCACAAAAAAAGACTAGAATCCGCCTCAAATAAAAACGAAGGCAGAATTCTAGTCTTTTTGGTTTCTTCATATAAGCTAAATAATCCAAAGACTTATCTGCCTTCATAGTCAGATCATTTAAGGCGACCCGGTAGAGACTCTCGAACCATATCATCGAGGATATATGAAGGAATTATATATAGATGTGAATATTGTAACAACATGTCGAATCGATGGTCAAGCTGTTGTTTTTTTAATTAAATTTTCCCACAATTCTCTCATATCTTCCCAAGTCTCTTTTTGCATATAACCTTTGTACAGATATTCCTCATATTTAGCAGTCAATTGGCTCATTTCTTTGCTTGAATAAATGTGATCTATTTGCTTCGCATACTCTCTTAAGGTAATTTCTTCCTTCTTGCGGAGTCCAGCTATCTCTAGTAGATGCAGCAGCACCATATAAGCCTTCGGAAAGTTAGTTTCCTCCGTTGTGTTTCGGAATTTCCAAATATAATAATAAGGAAGCCATTTATAGCGAAATTTATAAGCTGCTAATCCTGCTGTAATAATGATTACTAGAACCGTAGTGGCCCACTGCCAATTGTCTTTAACAATAGTTGTGTAATTCTTCTGCCCATCTGTAGATGGTGATGTTTTCTCCATTGTTTGCTCTGGATTTTCTGGTTTATTTTCTGGGGTTTCTGGCTTTCGTTCCTGTTGCTCCGGCGTTTGCGTTTCAGTATTCCCAGTATTTTGATTGCTCTCCACATCATTTATATACGTATTCGCATTAGAGAATCCTTGCGTTGGCTCAAAAGCAACCCAGCCTACATCTGGAAAATAAACCTCTACCCAAGAATGTGCATTATTATTTGTAACCTCATAGCGGCGAATATCCCCGTCCGCTTCTACAAATTCTCCCTCTGTAAAACCTTTAACCCATCTTGAGGGAATCCCAATAGAACGCAGCAAGGTAACCATAGAAGTCGAATAGTTATCACAATAACCCAGCTTTGTTTCAAATAAGAATTGATCCACATAATCCTCTTTCTCATTCGGGACTGCCACATTATTTTGACTATAAGTAAAACCATTAGATGAGAAATAGGTTTCTATCGCACGTACCTTTGCAAATACATTTTCATCATTTTTCGTTATATCAGCAGCAAGGTCTTTCACTCTTTGCGGTAATGAATCGGGAAGCTGAAGGTAGCGATTCACCATATCTGGATTATTTCTTATAAAGTCTTCCATATCAGCTGTTGTTAACGCATTTAGACTGTATTCCGGCACATCATATTTTACCGAGTAACTTTCTACATATCCATTAAAAACGCCACGTTCATTCCCACTTTCAATTTCCATGAACGAATTAGCAGCAGACACTTCTTTTACTCCTAATGGATATAGTAAATAAGAAAAGCCATTCGTAAATTGCACAGTGCTTTCAGACTCTGTCCGCTTCACATTTTCCCCTTCTACAAAAGAGACAAAAGGAATTGCGCCACCTTGATCTAATACTTCAAAGTTGTCCCGATTTAATTTTAAGGATTCCTCTGATTGGACCCAGCCTTTTCCTGTATAAGTATCTTTCGTTTCTACCTTCCAATAATGAGGCTTTTCTACCTCCGCAACAAAGACCAAGGAAGAATCACCAATAAAGTCTCCCCCTAATCTTGAATCATCAACACTATAACCAACTCTATGAATACCGCTTCCTGGAATATCTCCATCCTCTACTCCTCCTTTATCCCCCATTGTCTGGATAAAAGGAACAGGGTCTGGCCAAATAGGATCTGCCTTTGGTGATAAATAGCCAATTCCAGCACTTCCTATTACGAATAGAAGTAAAGGAATCATCCATTTTACGATCGAACTGTTAGTATTTCCAGATCCTTCTTTATCACTTAATCGAAAAAATGTTAACATGCCCATTGCTGTAAAACCTATGATTACCGTACGAATAATTGCCAAATCAGCACTATAAATCGTAAAAGTATCTAATACGGTAATATAAATAATTGTCAGCAAAAAGAATGTAAAAATCTTTCTTCGCTTAATTAGCCAATAATCAATTAAATACGCCATCAGCCATAATAAAATGAAACAGAGACTGCTTTTAAACATATTCGTCATTTCCGGCCACTTTGTATTAAATACCAATGCTAAATTATCGATAAATTCGGCTGCAAAAGGTTGAATCCATTGGAAAGTAAAAAATGATTCCTCATAATATAAATATTGAAGAATAAATATAATATAAACAGTCTTCAATGTGCCGCTTACCCAGCTTGGTGTCCGGGAAAAGGCTAACAATAAAGATAACGCAAGAAATAAGTGAAAGACAATCACATTCTCTGTATTCGTTAATTCTTCTAATGGTCCGAGCCATTCACAAATTAGTAAGAAACCTAAAATGTATAATAAAAAATTAGCAATTGTGATATGTTTTTTGCTATAGGGCGTTCCCATTTATGCCAGCCCCTCTCCAAAAGCTTCTTTAAATCTCCCCTCAGAAACAGGAATGATTTGAATGCCTTTTTTTCCAGCAAAAGCACTTAATGTTCTTTCTTCACTAGATAAACCTTCCTTTTGTCCAGTGATGGCAAACATCACGATATTATATCTTTTACTTGCCAACCACCCAGCTTTATCTATAAGTTCTCTTGTTACTTGGGAAGTAATTAACATGATTGTGGCCTGTGGAGGCAATTGACTACTTTCATAATCTACAACCTCTGCTAATGTGATTTCCTTTGTAGCACGTACTTTTGCTAAATGATAGAGCAGGTATTGTTGGTGACTTTCCCCTCCCCTTATTGGAAAAATCTTACGCTCCGTATCTACCGATAATAAGCCTACTTGCGCACCTTTTTTTAAAATAACTCGAAGGATAGAAGCAGTGAAAGACACTGTCGTTTCAAATCTTTTATTTTCTTGGCAATCCATCACAATCATAATGTCATGCGACTGTTTTTGTTCAAATTCCTTTGTCATCATATTGTTGCGCCTTGCACTTGCTTTCCAGTTAATCCATGAAAAGCGGTCACCTGGCTGATACTCTCTCACACCAACTGCCATTGTCGTATCTCGCTGCACGCGCTCTTTCGATGAGATCATTCCCTGCTCATAGTGATTTTCCAGCGGTTTGTATATCATTTCTTCAATAGGAGGATACACTAGAATCCGTTCTACTTGAATATAGACCTTCTCCTTCTCAATCAGACCTAAAGGGTCACCCAATTGGAGAAAGATTTGATCAAATACATGCTCTCCTCTTGGCAACTCCTTCACCGTATAATTAAAGCGGAGTCTCCGCTTTAATCCAGGCATTAACATTCTCTTTTCTTCTATTTTTTGCCCCATTGTGGAATTAAATGAATCTCTCACCACCATATAAAAAACAGGAAAAAACGAGTTTCTCGTTAATTCAATTTCTACTTGCATTTCTTCTTTCGCCCTATATTCATATTTCAAAATTTTTCTTTTTACTTGCCAATCCCGCATTGGATAGACTGCAATTAAAAGACCATATAAAGCAAATGGTAAAAAACTATAAAATAAAAACCAGCTTACAAACCCACCTTGAAACATAGCATAGGAAAATACCATCACTATTAGTAAAAATAGCAAAATTAATTTCCAAACCCGATTTAATTTATGCAAAAATCTTTTCATTACTTCACTAACCTTTGTACTGGTACAGGCACTTGCCCGATAATTCGATTAATAATTTCTTCTGCTGTTATCCCATCGAACTTTGTTTCTGATTTTAAAATCATTCGATGAGCAAAAACAGCTTTTACTAAGAATTGCACATCATCTGGGATGACATAATCTCTTCCTTGAATAAAGGCATAGCTTTGGGATGCTCTCATTAATGCAATGGAACCCCTCGGACTGACTCCTAGATAAATACTCGCATTTTCTCTAGTTGCTGTTGCGAGCTCCACAATGTATTTTTTAATCGTTTCATCCACATACACTTGTCTTACTTCATCTTGAAGAGTAAGTAACTCATCTAAGCTTACAACTGACTCTAATTTTTCAATTGGCGCTGCTACTTGGACTCTAGTCAGCACTTCTATTTCTTCTTCTACGGTTGGATATCCCATATTCATTTTCAATAAGAAACGATCTAGCTGTGCTTCTGGAAGAGGATAGGTTCCTTCATATTCAATTGGGTTCTGGGTTGCCATAACAAAGAATGGCTTTTGTAAATGATGTGTCACGCCATCAATCGTTACACTACTTTCTTCCATCGCTTCCAAAAGAGCTGACTGAGTCTTTGGTGATGTTCGATTTATTTCATCAGCTAGAATAATATTCCCCATAATTGGTCCTGGCACAAATTGAAATTCTAGCTCTTTCGGGTTATAAATAGACACTCCCGTTACATCAGAAGGTAAGAGGTCTGGAGTGAATTGAATTCTACGAAAATTAGCACCTACTGATTTCGCTAAAGCTCGCACCATCATTGTTTTCCCAACTCCTGGAACATCTTCTAATAAAACATGTCCTTGGGCAAGCAAAGCAATTAAACTCAGTTCTGCTACATCCCTTTTCCCAATCATCACCTTTTCGATATTACCGATTATTCTGTTAATTACCAAACTATGATTTCCTGCCATTCTTCTCCTCCTGTTGCATTCTAGTAAATTGCTAGTTTTAGTTGCATTGTTACGACACTATCTTTCAACTAAGTAATCATTTTTCTTACTAGTAACCAATCCATTCTTATTCATCTAGCTTCTATATCAAGCATTGCCATTTTTTAAGATAAAAATTCCTGTGGGTTTAAACCTAATTCTCGACAAATTTCCGTCACCACTTGTTTTTCCCTTTGATCAAAATGACCATCTGCATATCCAATCGCAATACAATACCGAGCTACAAGTCTAGCAATCTCTGGCTTTGAGCGAACTTTTCCTAGTGCGCGAAAGCTTTCGGCTCTACCAATAATTTGATCGTATTCTATTTTTCGGACAAAGTAATTAAATTGCTGAATTACTTTATTTGTATCAAAAACACGTAATTCCTCACTTTGATGGATAAACTCCATCATTTTTTGTTCTTCCGTATGGTCCAATCTTCCGTCAGCCATACCTACTAATGCACATGCAGCAACAACAGCGTCTAATACTTCTGGATTTTTATAGCGCATAAAGATATCTCTAGCTCTTTGTTTCTGCTGCCTTCCCCATTCTGCATAATCCGTCTGAGATGGAGACCAACTATAGCCACAACTATTGCATGTTATTTTCAGCTGTCCTTTTCCAATAAATCCACCTAATAAACCGACAGGTCCTAAAATCAATCCACCAATTGCCGCTTTGCCAATCCCAAAGCCTTTTTCACCGGTACGGACATTGGTACTTCTACATCTCATACACTGCATATGATCACTAGAATATGCGTCATTGACAGCAGCTTGTCCATACATTTGTGGATGCGTATTTGTTGAATAAGAAGGTTGCCCGTTTGGCTGATAAGCCCCGCTGCTAAAAGCCGGATAAGTTTGCGTTTCAAATGACTGGTAATAAGGCCTATTAGGTTCTTGATAAGCTTGTTGGATAGATTCATTAGGATAAGCAGGTGCTTGCGGTTCATCATCAACTGTTACTCCAAAATTGCGGCATAAGACAGCTAGTCCACCTTGAAAGCCACTTCCGACAGCATTAAATTTCCATTCTCCGTGATGACGGTATAACTCGGCTGCAACAATAGCAGTTTCAATTGTATAATCTCTTCCAAGATTAAAACGAAGAAGTTCTACTTGATCTCCCTCATTAAAAACTCTGACATAGGCATTAGATATTTGACCAAAATTTTGTCCTTTATTATACGCATCATGAATGGTAATGGTAAAAGCAATGCGTTGAATAGCGGCAGGTACTTGGGATAAATTCACTCGAATTTGTTCGTCATCCATTCCGCCATGCCCCGTCCGGTTATCCCCGCTATATACTACCGATCCGTTAGGACCAGTTGGGTTATTATAAAAAATAAAATCATTATCACTCCATACTTTATGATTATCGCCCAACAAAAAAGCTGACGCATCTAAATCATAGTTGGCACCATGTTGATTGATATCCCACCCTAAACCAATTACTACCTTACTTAACCCAGGATGTGATTTTGTCAAATCTATCTTTTGACCCTTGCTAAGCATGACCCCCACAAAGAACCTCTCCTTTTTTACAATCATTTTCTTCCAACTATCGATAACTATTATTTTACAGCATTATCTAGGTAATTGTACGTATATTCATTTACAGTTGTATTACAACTACACCTTTTACGATATAAACCATGAAAAAGTTTCCTCTTTTAGCAATTCCTCAATATCTCTATTCTTTCTATACCTTTTCTCTTCTAATTTGTAATGTTTTTTGGAGGTTTGTCATAAAAAAGATGAAGAAGACATGTTTGTCATGAATTTGGTAGGTTCGTAACGGTTATTTAACCGAACAAAATTCTCTTGTACGGTAGAATGGAAAAGGTAAAGGAGTTGTTATGTATGTTATTTGGTTCCCTTATTTGTAAGATACGAAAATATCATAAATATAATTATTATTACAGTGGTATATGCATCACTTGCGGAGAGGTAAGAAAAGAATACGAGAAATTACAAGAAGACACCACAGAGGAACAAGCAGAGGAAAAAGATATTACAGATCAATCGATTACACAGTAATCATTTATCATATAAAATTCTATATCTTCTTCATTTAAGGCTTTGTTCAATGAATGTTTTTGGCAAAAAGATGAATGCTTTCTTTCCTTGTTTCTCTATGGCATGCTTTCTAAACAACATTTTATTAGAACAAAGCCTAAATGATTTAACTTATCTTCAATATATTAAAACTTCTATCAGCGGGAGGTGTTTCCTCCTCACTGATGGTTAATGTGAACCATCAAATTTTTATGGACAGTTGATCTCCTATAACCTCTAAATTCTCTTAATGGAGAAACTAACGATTAACAACTCTTTGTATATGAATAGCTAAATATAACTTTTCATTATCTGTTAAAGAATAATTGAATTGACTTTCAATATATTCATTTATTTTTTCCGTACATATAAAAGCTTCCCTATGCTTATGTTTCACCATTTCGAATAGATATGGATCGTCATCATCCATGTATGTCTTACTATAGAGTCTTTGCGCAAAGAACTTCAAATGAGTAAGAAATCGAAAGTAATTTAAAGAGTCCTCGTCAAATTCCATCTTATAATGGTATTTAACAATATTTAATATATTTTGCATAACCTTTGTGATGTTCGCGATATTAGGCATTTCTTGACTCAGGTCTGAATTAACTAGATGCATCGCAATAAAACCAGCTTCATCTTCTGGCAGCTCAATGCCTAATTTCTCCTTCATTAGTTGAATGGTCTCTAAACCAATAGCAAACTCTTCCTTATAAAATCTTTTTATTTCCCATAATAAAGCGTTCTTAATTTCAAACCCCTTTTCGATTCTCTGAACAGCAAAATGCAAATGATCTGTTAAAGAGATATAAAAACTATCATTTAACTTTCTGCCTAGCCTGCTGCTAGCAATCTTAATGACTTCCTCTGTGATTTCGATATATTCAACAGGTACTTCATATAAAAGTGTTTTAAACTTTTCCGACATATCATTATTTTTCAAAGCAAATATTTTTTCAATTTTTGCTTCTTCCACTAAATCACCAGGCTTCTTTTGAAAAGCTATCCCTCTTCCCATTACTACTAATTCTTCGTCTTTTTCATTAAATGCAGCAATTACATTATTGTTATATACTTTTTCTATTTTCATTTGACCACCTGTAGTTTAATATGGCTTTTTTTCCTTATCATGGATAAGTGATCGTGATAGTATGGTTTAAAAATAGGAAAGAAGGAAAGCTGAAAAATCAACTTTCCTATTTCCCTTTATACATTCTCTCCATTGGAGGCAATAACCTCTTTATACCAATCAAAGCTCTTTTTCTTTGATCGCTCTAATGTTCCGTTCCCTTCGTTATCTTTATCTACATAAATATAACCATAGCGTTTTTTCATTTCACCAGTAGAAGCACTTACAATATCAATTGGCCCCCAGCTCGTATATCCGATCATTTCTACACCATCCTCTATGGCCTCAGACATTTCTATAACATGCTTTCGTAGATAATCTATCCGATAATCGTCCTTTACCTCTCCATCTTCCGAAGGTATATCGACAGCACCTAACCCATTTTCTACTACAAATAGCGGCTTTTGATAGCGATCATACAATTGATTTGCAGTGATACGGAAACCTTTAGGATCAATCGTCCAACCCCATTCCGACTTTTCCAAGTATGGATTTTCAATAGAACCAAACACATTACCCGAGGTCTGCTTATTGACCTCTGGATTTGTACTTGTCGTACGACTTGCATAATAACTAAAGCCTATATAGTCAACGGTATATTTCTCTAATAACGCTTCATCCTGTTCTTCCATTTCAATCTTTAAATTCTTATCTTGGAAAAACCTTTTCGCATAGCCAGGATATTTCCCACGAGATTGAACGTCTATGAAAAAGAAAGAATCTCTATCCTTTTCCATTGCATCCAAGACATCATCTGGATTACAAGAATATGGATACGTTTGACCGGCCGCCAGCATACAGCCAATTTTCATCTCAGGATTTATCTCATGCCCAGCTTTTACCGCTAAGCTGCTAGCAACCAATTGATGATGGGCTGCTTGATATTTCACTTGAAGCTTATCTTCTCCTTCTTCAAATACCAAACCTGCTCCAACAAACGGTAAATGTAAAAGCATATTGATCTCATTAAAGGTCATCCAATATTTCACTTTATCCTTATATCGCTCAAATAAGGTAGTTGCATATTTTTCAAAGAAATCGACTAATTTACGATTTTTCCAGCTGCCATAATTCTTTACTAGATTTATTGGTACATCAAAATGAGCAATGGTTACGACTGGCTCGATTCCATATTTTAAGAGCTCATCGAAAACATTATCATAAAATTTCAATCCCGCTTCATTTGGAGCAGCGTCATCTCCATTTGGAAAAATTCTAGCCCATGAAATCGATAAGCGCAATGCTTTAAATCCCATTTCTGCAAATAGAGCAATATCTTCTTTATAACGATGATAGAAGTCAATCGCTTCATGCGAAGGATAAAATTCCCCTTCCAGTGGTTGATAAGAAGGAAGCTTGCCCATCATAATTTCAAATCTTTTATTACCTGTTGGCAATAAATCAACCGTAGTTAAGCCCTTCCCATCCTCTAAATAGGCTCCTTCTGCTTGATTAGCGGCAATTGCACCGCCCCATAAAAAACCTTGTGGAAATGCCATAATGTCTCATCCTTTCTCATAATTCTTGCTTATTTTTACTTAGTTTCGAGGTGGAATAAAGAATCTCCTTGTTGAATCTGTTTTTTATCTGTTACCTCTAAATGAAACTCTCTATAATTTGTAATCACAATTGGTGTCGTTAAAGGCTTGCCGGAATTAGCTATTTCATCTATATCAAATTCAATAAGCAATTGTCCTTTTTTCACTAACTCACCTTGTGTGGTGTGTACAGTAAAATGCTGGCCTTCTAATTGCACAGTATCCATTCCGATATGAATCAAAATATCTGCACCAGTATCTGTTGTAATCCCAATTGCATGTTTCGTCGGAAATAAAGCAGAAACCGTCCCATCAGCAGGAGAATATAATTTCCCTTCACTCGGTTCAATAGCAATTCCATGGCCAAGTGCACCAGATGCGAATGCTTCATCTTTAACTTCTGATAAAGGTTTTACCTCGCCCTTTAGGGGGCTTAACACTTCCTCTTTTTCTACCTTTGTTGCTGCTACTTGGTTCGATGCTGTAGTATTTCCTGTTGAATTTTGGCCTTTGTTAATGCCGCCAAAGAACAATGTCAATAAGAACGCTACGATAAAGCCAACAATGATGGAAATAAGTGCTCCCCATAAGTTCATATTGATTCCCTCAGGTGTAATATAAGAAGGAATACCAAAAATTCCAAGACCACCAACGATGTAACCCTTTACATCTGTTAACCCGGCAATAGCACCACCAATACCTGCACCAATACAGCTAATAATAAATGGTTTCTTTAAAGGTAAGGTAATTCCGTAAATAGCTGGCTCCGTTACACCAAAGATACCGGAAATAAACGCTGGATAACTCAATGTTTTTAACTTTTGATTTTTTGTTTTGATCAAAATTGCAAGAACTGCCCCGATCTGTGCAAAAGACGCTGCGAAGACTGGAGATAAAATCGTATCATAGCCAAGTGTCGCTACATTGTTAATAGCAATTGGCACTAATCCCCAATGAAGACCGAAAATAACAAGCACTTGCCAGAATCCACCAATCAATAAACCTGCAATAGCGGGACTTAAATTATATAAGAATAAAGATCCTTGACCGATTAATGTACTTGCCCATGTTGCAATAGGCCCAATAACAAGAAATGTGACTGGAACTACAATCACTAATGTAAATAATGGCACAATAAATGTTTTCACTACATCAGGAATGACATTTCTTAGCCATTTCTCTACTTTAGATGCAAAGAATGTCGATAAAATAATTGGGATAACCGAAGAAGAATAACTCATTAAAATTACTGGTATCCCTAAAAACGTAACATGGATCGGCGATTCAAATAATGTACCTCCAAACAAAGTATATAATGGATCACCCGTCGTTAAAGTGGATAAGGTTGGATAAACTAATGCAGCCCCTATCGCCATTCCAATAAACGGTGTTCCTCCAAATTTCTTAATCGCAGTATATCCTAAGAAGATTGGTAAGAAATAAAATAGTGCGTCACCTGTGGCATTTAAAATTTGATAAGTACCAGATGATTCCGTTAACAATTTTGTTGATAGAAATAGTGCATTAAACCCTTTAATCATCCCTGAAGCTGCTAAAACACCAAGAACTGGCGTGAAAATACTTGAAATCATGTCGATAAATCGATTGAAAAGTGAACCTTTAGAACCTTCCTCTTCCTCTACAGGCTGCTGGCTCTGGAAACCTCCTACTGATACAACTGCTTTGTATACATCTGGAACATGGTTGCCGATAACGACTTGATATTGACCGCCGCTTTTCATGACAGTTACAACATCATCCATATTTTTTAGGACTTCTGTATTCGCTTTACTTTCATCTTTAAGCTTAAAGCGGAGACGTGTAATACAGTGCACAACACTGGAAACGTTTTCTTTTCCACCTACATTCGCAATGATATCTTTTGCTAATTGCTCATATTTCATTTTTTTACCCTTCCTTCAGCTATGGAATTTGGTTTTTACAAATAAAAAAACCTGACCTGACTAAAATACACGCAAAACAATAGCATGTTTTTCTAGTCAGTTCAGGTTATGCCCACTTAAGGTAACATTCCTTCACGGAACTTTTAAGTTTTGTTATTTGATATCTGTAATTTATCACGTCTCGTTATACATGTCAACGCTTTCTTTTTAGAAAAATTAATTTTTTTATTTAAGTTCCTATTTATTTTCTTTCAATTAATAATCCATTTTTAACTGAAAATCAAAATAGCGCTGAGCATTATAGTAAGATATATCCTGAACAATTTGACTGAGCCATTCCATATCATTTGGGTACTCCCCATTTTCCACCCAATTCCCTATTAGATTACATAGAATTCTTCTAAAATAATCATGACGGCTATAAGATAAAAAACTGCGCGAATCTGTCAGCATTCCAATAAATCTCGATAATAGCCCTTGATTTGCAAGTGTTTTCATTTGTGCTGCCATGCCATCAATATGATCATTAAACCACCAGCCAGATCCGAATTGTAGTTTAGAGGGAATTCCACCTTCTTGGAAATTTCCAGCCATTGTTGCTAAAACTTCATTAGTATTCGGATTTAATCCATACAGAATGGTCTTTGGCAGGCTGCTATCTCGATCCAGCTCATCTAATAATTTCGCTAATGGAATAGCAATAGGACTATCTTGCATCGAATCACAGCCTATATTTGCACCAATTGTTTGAAATAAACGAGAGTTGGCACTTCTTAATGCTCCGATATGATATTGCATCACCCATCCTCTTTGGCTATATGCTTTACCAAGGCTGACAAGTAAACTAGTCAAAAACTGATTATTTTCTTTTAGAGTAATAGCCTCACCAGTCAACGCTTTTTTTACTATCATATCCAACTCTTCCCTTGTTGCTGATTCATATACTACCATTTCTAAACTATGGTCAGACAATTTGCAGCCAATCTCATGAAAATAATCTATCCTATGATCTATTGCCTCCATCAAAGTGCTATAACTCGTAATTTCTACTCCTGTAAGATTGCTTAGTTTTTCAACATACTCCGCCCAATAATTGCTTTGAATAGCCATTAGATGATCTGGACGAAATGCTGGTAAAACAGTTGTTGAAAAAGTTTTGTCTTCTTGTAATAACTTATGAAAAACTAAATCATCAATCGGATCATCTGTAGTACCAATAAGAGCTACATTTGACCTTTCAATTAAGCTTCTTGCTGAAAAGTCTGGACTCTGTATTTTGCGATTACAAGTTTCCCATATTTCCTTTGCTGACGTTCGTTTTAGAATTGCTTCCACTCCAAAATATTGTTTTAACTCTAAATGCGTCCAATGATAAAGTGGATTTCCAATTAACTTCTCTACAGTCTCAGCCCATTTTTCAAACTTACTGTAGTCGTCTGCATCTCCAGTTATATAGAATTCATCTATACCATTAGCACGCATGGCACGCCATTTATAATGGTCCCCCTCCAGCCACAGCTCTGTAATGTTTTCATATCTTCGATTCTCATAAATTTCCTTTGGGTCTAAATGACAATGATAGTCATAGATTGGCATGGTCGCCGCATAATCATGAAATAATGTTTTCGCTGTTTCTGTCTGCAGTAAAAAATCTTTATCCATAAAAGTCTTCATTTTGTTATCCTCCTCTTAATTAATCTTTACTTGTGTTAAATCTTCATCTGTCTTTCCACCCCAAAGCTTTTCATAGGAATAACCTGTTAAGGATTCGACCACTTTCTTCGTTTTTGGATCTACATCCTTTTTTAAACCGTTGTTCTTTAAACGTTCAATTTCCTCTACAAGAATTCCATGCGTTTCTTTATTTAATTTAAAGGTGAATGCTGCAATTAATGAAATAAAAAGCAAAAGACCTACCCCAATAATCATGATATACATTATAGTATCAACAGCACTCTGTGGCTGCGTTGCCGAGCCTTGTACAAATCCCCCTTTCTCTAAGATGGCTCCAACTAAAAAGGTCGCAAGTGCAACAGAAGACTTTCTAAAGAACGTCATTACAGAAGCAAAGATTCCTTCTCTTCTTTTCGTTGTAATCATTTCATCTACATCTGGAATAAACGGAAAGACATTCCAAGGAACGAATTCCAGCATACTTCTTCCAATTTGATACAAGAAGGAAATAACCCCTAATACGAGGATTAGATTACTAGGATGATATAAATAAACCGCCCCATATCCTAATAAACACAGAATCATAGTAGAATACGATATTTTAAATAAATTTGCTGGTCCAATTTTAATCATTAAAAATCCATATAGAATAGCTCCAGGTAGCCCAATAATACTAAATGAAAGTAGATTCGCTGCTACAGTGGAAGTACTATTTAAAGCGTATACACAAAAGAATACAAATACTGCGTTAAAAGCATCTTTCGCTGTCATCGAACAAATATAAATTAATAAATGCTTACGAAAGCTTTTCACCCTGAAAGTGGAAGCAAAGTCCACAAACATTTGTATCACTACCTTTAAACCATTTTTTCGTTCTTTCTTCTGGCTTATCAGTAGTTGTAATTCTTCAGGCGAAACTTCTCGTTCCCATGTAGAACGGAAAGAAATATACACACATATAGCAAAAACAACTGCAAAAAAGGCACCATTAATGAAGAAAGCAAGGGAATTATCTTGTCCTAAAATACTAAAGAGCTGCCCAGGTATAAATGTGGCTAAAAAGGTTCCAAGTCCTGAGATAAACATTCTAGCAGTTGATAATTTCGTTCGTTTATTAAAGTCCGTTGTCATTTCAGAAGGGAGTGTTTCCCATGGAATTAAAACCATCGCTGCAATAATCTCAAATGCTAAATAAGTAAGAAGATAATATAAATAATTCATTCCCGAAGTCCAGAGTAATACATATACAAGCATTAGTGGTGAACCAATCAATAAGAAAAATCTTCGCCGTCCAAATTTTCTTCCTAACTTAAATTTTAAAAAGTTGTCTGAAAAGCTTCCCATAAATAAGCTGACGACTGCATCTACTATACGAGCAATTGCAATAATAGAAGCACCTTGAACTGGCGTCAAACCAGCATAACTTGTATAAAAAAACAAAAGCCATGCTCCTATAATGGTAAAAGCCCCTCCGCCCATCATATCTGTTAAGCCGTATCCAATACTCCTTGCAAGCGTAACATCCTTTTGCTTTTTTTCCATTTCTAACGCCTCCTATTTATTATCAATACGAATATAGGTAAAACGTTTTCATTTATTTGAAAGTATAATAGGAAAAAGGAAAGTGTCAGGAACCTCTCCTTTTCCTATTATCTTTTAAACCATTTATATTTTTTGCATTTTCTCTTTTGTTAAAATTTTATTAGTATCCCATGCGCCTAATAAGTACATTACCCCTAACGCACGATCATATAACCCATATCCCGGCCTGCAAACTTCATCCCAAATATGTCTCCCATGATCAGGTCGAACATATCCAACGAAACCGTTTTCATATAACCCATTTACAATTTCAGTAATAGGTACAGACCCATCCTCCGCACGATGAGAAGTTTCTATAAAACTACCATCTTCAAAGTGCTTTACATTTCTAATATGCGCAAAAGGAATTCTATTAGTGAATGTTTTCACAATATCAACTAAGTCATTACTTGGATTTGCTCCAAGTGAGCCAGAGCAAAAAGTTAAACAGTTTGCTGGACTGTCTACGCTAGTTAAAATCCGTTCGATATCTTCTTTATTTTTGACAATCCGAGGCAACCCAAAGATAGAAAAAGGCGGATCATCCGGATGAATAGCCATTTTAATTCCACATTGCTCTGCAACAGGAGTAATTTCTTCTAGAAAGTATACCAGATTATCGAACAAATCCACTTCAGATACATCTTTATATAAAGAAAATAAGTGCTGTAAATCTTTTAGTCTCTCTGGCTCCCATCCAGGCAGCGTTAACTCTTTTGTATTTTCTTCCATATTTTTCACTACTTGCTCAGGTGTAAGAGAAATGACTTTTGCAGCATCAAAATACAACGCCGTACTGCCATCTTCTGTTTCTTTAAATAAATCTGTACGCAGCCAATCAAAGACAGGCATAAAGTTATAACATACTACTTTTACGCCAAATTGACTAAGATTCTTTAATGTTTCTTTATATGCATCAATATATTGCTGTCTTGAATTTAATCCTAGTTTTATATCCTCGTGAATATTAACGCTTTCAACAACATCTGTATGAAATCCATACTGCTTCGCCTGATTTACTACTTCCGCAATACGCTCCACCGGCCAGACTTCTCCAACAGGTACATCATGCAGAGCCCACACTATCCCTTTAACCCCTGGAATTTGGCGTATTTGTTTTAAAGTGATGGTGTCATTCCCTTCTCCATACCATCGAAACGTCATTTGCATATTTTGTTTTCCTCCTTTGTCGCACCATCATACTTTTTCCATTAGTATTGCTGCGGATAAAAATATTCAGGAAACTCTTGTAATAAAACGCCTTTTTCAGAAAGCATTAATCTCATATGGTCAGACATTAATTGTTCTGCTTTTGTCCGATTTCCACCTAAGATTGCTTCATAAATTTCTTTATGATGACTAATTAATATTTCCCAGTCTAAATCCTTTATGTCTTTTAATCTTAATAAGCGAAATCTATTCAAATGGCCAGCCATATCCTGAATCATTTTCCAAGTACGCTCTTTGCCACAGCAAATAAAAAGTTCCTTATGAAAATTTTCATCCAAATCGAAGAATTTTTCCTTTTCCTGTTTTCCTACTTCATTACTTGCCAGCATTTCTTGCATCTTTAAGTTCATTTCTAACTTCAGGGAAATTTCATCAGTCATATTCTCACAGCATAAACCAACGATATTTGTCTCAATTATCTCACGAACAAAGCGCGCTTCTTCGGCAAGGCTAAGGTTAATTAGAGAGACAAATGTACCACTCTGCGGAACAATCGTTAATAACTCCTCTTGCGCTAATCTTATAAATGCTTCTCTAATAGGTGTTCTACTAACCTGCAATTCATCTGACATAATTTTTTCACTGATTTTTGTACCAGGTATAAGCTTTAATTTTAAAATTTCATCTTTCAATTGGTTATAAGCAAATACTTTCGCACTATTATTTGACATGAGGGACCCTCTTCTCCTTTTTATATTTTTTTAGTATATAAAAAGGAGGGTTAAATGTCATTCATTTTCAATAATTTCAATAATCGCCTCCTTTAAAACATATTAATATACTAATATGGTAGTTAAGTACATTATAACTTCATTTCTTTTGGAATACAATTCAAAAATAGTACTAAAATGTGACAATTCCATTAACAGCTTTTGCAATATATTTATACTTTTATTAGAAGTAATGAACTATTATGTGAATTATTAAATAATTATTGATATAGAATGAAATGCTAAAACAGAACCGGAGAGAGGAAACAATACGATGAAAAAAAGTGAACAGAAGTATTTATAAAAATTTCTTTTTTAATATTGAAAAAGAAGAAGCATGGTTAAATAAAATGTGTAAAAAAGAGTATGCGCTTAAAGAAATTTCCAAAGGGTTTTATTTATTGGAAGACTACATTCCTGGTAATTTTATTTACAGAATCGCATTTCTAAAAGAGAGTACGCCAAAAAATAATAATCTAGCATTAAATGTGGAACATATCGCATCAGCCAACAGATGGCACTATTTTCGAAAAGATGCTGCCTTAGGAAAGTTCGTTATATATTCAGATATTGATTCCCAAATGGAACATTATCAAAGAATTAACTTTATCTGGTATATTCTAGCCATAATTTTTCTTTATTCCGGCCTCCAAGTCATTTTTCTAAGAGACAAACCAGTATTTAATATCCTATTAAATACTGGTTTCATTGTTATAGGAATTCTCTTCCTTATTATTGGATTTCCTCTTACTAAAAAAATTTATATTCTAAAAAGGAACAAGAAATTACCGCTTTAATTAGAAATAACCTATTTTATATGTTATTGCGTCTATTTGACCTGCCTTTGTTGGCCTTTTGGGTATGAGTACTCCGAGCTAACTTTTGGTTTTCCAGCTAAAACTGGCAGGTTTCCAATGCCAAATTAATGCTTTTCAGCGAAACTTCTGATTTATCAGCCAAAACTTCACTCTTTTCAGCCAAACTTCCGATTTATCAGCCAAAACTTCA
>NZ_JBBOWF010000006.1:0-59199 GCF_038006945.1 Niallia sp. FSL M8-0099 | reverse complement strand
CTCTTTTCAGCCAAACTTCTGATTTATCAGCCAAAAACTCACTCTTTTCAGCCAAATTTCCGATTTATCAGCCAAAACTTCACTCTTTTCAGCCAAACCCACAAGCTGCATAGAACGCTGCTCCACTAATGACTCTTTATAAATTCTTCACTGCTTTCTCCATTTCCGTTTCACCAGAAACTAAATCAAATGATTTATTAAACACATTTTTTTCTTTTATAGAAGCCATGATTGTCGCTGCTACGTCTTCTCTTGGGATCATTCCTCTTTCTAGATTCTCAGCAGCTGTAACCAAACCAGTGCCAGCATCATTTGTTAATCCACCCGGACGAATAATGGTGTAGGTTAATCCACTCTCCATAAGAATACGATCGGCATAGTGTTTTGCTACATAATATGGTTTAATTTGTTCACTCCAGTTTTCTCGATGATGTGCCTGCAACGCACTAACCATTACAAACCGTTCTACCCCTGCACGCTTTGTTGCCTCCATCATTTTCACAGCACCATCTAGATCAATCAATAATGTTTTATCATACCCCGTTTGCCCACCTGAACCTGCTGTGAATACGACGGCATCACAGCCTTTCACTGCAGACTCTAGCTGTTCCACCGTTTCTTCCAAATTACCTAAAGCAGTTTCTACTCCGATTTTGTCAAACGCTTTCTGCTGTTCTGCTGTTCTTACCAATGCTCTAACAGAAAACTCATTACTTTCATGTAATAATGTCACAAGCTGTTTACCTATTTGCCCGTTTGCTCCAACCACTAATACTTTCACAGCAAACTCCTTTCTAATCCATTTTCTACTATTATTTCATCCAATTGTTTCTTTTTCAAATAATACAAAAGAACATGTTGTTTCTTATAATAGGGAAACCAAATATGATAGAATGGATGAATGACTAAATTGAGTGTAAATACAGAGCTCAAAGTCTAAGGCTTATCAAACATCCATCATTTATTTTCAAAGTAACATAGGAGTGTAACTTAAAATGAATAAAAAAGATATAGCAAACATCCGAAAACAATTCAAAATGAATAATGATCTACTTAGAATAACAGATATGTTTAATGTTTATGTCATGAAAGAATCAAGTGATATATTTCATTATCAAAGTCAGCCCTTTGGCATGCTTGATCAAGATCAACAAGAATTATTTTTACATAATTTCAAGAAATTACTTGCCGGTAATTTGGATGAAAAGCTGTTTGAATTAAAGTTTCAAAGAGAGGCAGAAAATAATAGTCAGCTTATTTTACATAAAGGATTACTTAGCTCTGAAACAGAGGATTGGAAAGAGCAAATGCTGCTGCTGGTAGACAAGATGCTTAATAGCAGACAATATGACAAAGATATTGTCATCACATTTATTCGCGGTGAGTATTTAAAGCCAAAGAAGCGCCGCAGTGAAGAGTCTGAAGAAAGTGACCGAGATACAGTTTTCTCTCATCCTTTCATTTTATGCAGTATCAACAACACCCAAGAGCCAAAAAAAGAATTGCTTTTTGACTATGTAGAGAAAGAATTTAAATACAATATTGTTGTTGACCCCATTATTAATCTAAATGCGCCAATGGGTGGATTTCTTTTCCCAAGCTTCACAGATAACGCAGCAGATGTTAATCATATTCTCTATGCTGCTGGCAAGATCCATGAGCCAGATTACCAATTTATTGAAGAAGTTCTCAACGGCGAGGAAATGATGACTGCTCAAGATGATAAAATTGTGTTTGAGGAAATCATTAAAGATGTGACTGGCGATCAATTGAGCACCTCTACTCTTTCCAATGTTTATGAGGAAATTAACCGAATGATTGTCGAAAATGAAGAAGAAGAGGTTCCAAAATTAGACTCCAAAGACGTGGAACAAGTCTTAAAGATGAGCGGCGTAGAGGACATTAGTCCAGAAAAAGTCGAGTTTGCCTTCAAAAAAATTATTGATGATGATAAATATGAATTAAAAGCAAGTAATATCTTGCCAAAATTCACGTCAAAATCGATTAAGATCAGCACCAAGATTGCTAACATTGCCATCAGCCCTCCTGACTTAAGATACGTGAAGCAAATCGAATTTAGCGGCAAACGCTACTTGATGATTGAAGTCGAAGAAGACACCGTAATCGAAGGATTTACAATGATTCCCGAAGCCTTCGGCGGAAGTCCAGAAGAAGACTAAGATTCAAAGAGGCTTCTTCTTTATAAAGAAGAAGCCTCTTTGAATCTATTTTGAACTTACTGCTCTAGTCGCCACTAACGCCTTTATTGACTAGCTTGTTTACTTTTATGGTTTTCGCGAATAATCCTGTATAAATAAGAATAGTCCCCACCATTACAATGAAGCCGATGTAGACAGACATCATTGTTGGAATTAAGAATGCCCCGATAATAATACTAGCTCTTGCAATTAAATCTGCTCCACTAAATGATAGGTTGGAAAAAGCAGAGTATGATCCACGTTTATCGCTTGGAATCATATTCGCCTGCTCTGCATTTCGAATCGGTGAATAAATTAATTCGCCCATCGTTGCTATCAAATTAAATAAAACGAGCATGTACCACGTATTTGCCGAAGTAACAGTCACATATCCAATTCCATATATAATAAGACCTGTTATTAAAGCATTCTTTTTATTCATCTTATCTGTGAACCGATTAATAATAAAAGTAAAGCAGACTACGAGCAGCATATTTTCTATATTTAATATACTTAGCATTCGTACCCCAACAATTTCAAAGCTCCCAATACGAACTGCTTCAAAAGTTTCAGCAAGGCGAATCCCAATATAACTATTTAATGAAAATTCAGCTGCAAAAATAAAGGTGGAGCCTGTAACCACTTTTACAAAGGCTGTATCTTTAAATGCCACTTTGTAATTGCTGATTAAGTCAACCAAGACATTCTTGTGCTTTTTCTGTAACTGATCTGTGAACTTGTCCTGCAGCCAAACCCCGTAGGCAATTGGAATCAATGTAGATGTGCAAGTCAGCATGATGAATAATTCTTTCTGATGATTCAAATATAAAAGTCCTCCAAGTGCTGCCCCAATAGCCATCGATAAATTAATCAGCCAGTAATCGAGCGCATAAATAGCTTTTCGATTTTCTGGTGTTGTGGAATCAATAATAATCGCATGCATTGCTGGTCGCCCTAGACTGCTTGTGATAATAAATCCAACGTATGCCAAAGCAAACAATACAATTATTTTATTGGTCGGAAATAGACTGATCGTCATGATTAAAAAGAAGAATGCATTCAGCCAGGATGTTATCATTAAAACCTTTTTTCTCGGAAAGCGATCAGAAATATATCCTCCAACTAAATTGATCAAAAATCCGATAACCACAGTAGTGATCAAAATTAAGCCCGCCCAAATTTTGTTTAATTCCTGCGCAAAGAATAAAGCCATAAATGGCATAACTGCTGATGATACCGCCCGATTAAAGAAAGAGGTAATCATCCTAACTTTGATATTTCGCGGTAATTCCTTCCATTTCATGTTGTCTCCCCCTTGTTATTACTGTATATTAAACTAGACGAATAATTCTAAAAATAGACAATTAACAAAACAATGTCCCCTTTTAGGAGGAAAAAGAATGGATAACAAATTACTTACACTTTGGAGATATTATCCTTCTGGCAGTATTCGAATGGAGGAAATTTCTGAAACCTTGCAATTGAGCTCGAAACAAACAACACGTTATTTAAAAAAATGGATGGAGGAAGGCTGGCTATCATTTACACCCGGACGAGGACGCGGAAACATCTCAACTTTGTTATGGAAAAAAGAGGTAGAAACTTCTTACGAGGAAGAAGTTTTAAAGCGATTTGATCTGGAACCAGTAGAACAAACAAGCAAATACTTAATGTATGATTGGTCCACAAACAGTAAAATGAGATTAATGAATAAATTTCACACAAAACTTGGCTTTGTCCAAGAGTCAAATGATAAATTAATCGTACCAAAAAGATATCCTTTCCATTCCGTCCATCCGCTTGAGGCTGGAGATGTCTTCAGTGCGCATTTAGTGGCAAATGTGTTTAATCGGCTTGTCACTCATACAGAAGATGGGAAAGTATTACCTGAAATTGCCCATAGTTGGGATAGCACCCCTTCTAAATTAAGACTCTATCTAAAAAAAGACATTAAATTTCATGACGGTTCTGTTCTGACAGCAAATGATGTGGCCGAATGTCTTGACAAGCTTCGGGCACATGCTTATTACAAAGATTTATGGACACCTGTCGAAAGAATTGAAGTAAAGTCTCCACTTATACTCGATATTCTCCATCCCAATGGATGCAGCTATATCCTTCCTATGCTTAGTATGATGTGTGCAAGCATCTATAGAGAGACGAATGAAAAACTATTGGGCACTGGTTACTTTATCCTGCAACAAAACAGTGATAAGCAGACAACTTTAACTGCTTTTCAAGATCATTTTCGAGAAAGACCATTAATTGATGTAGTAGAATTCATTCAAGTGCCTGAGGATTTTAAAGGAATCTATCATTCTCCTATGGAGGAGAATACCTCTTCCTCCTTCGAAGTAGAAAGCGACTCGGGGTTTGGTATTATCGTAATGAACTCCTGTAGAGATTCTGCTATTAGACAGAAGAAAGTAAGAGATTACCTTCATTGGATTATCGCTAAAAACCGTCATACTATTGGTAACCTAAGTCCAAGACTAATACCGAATGATAAGAGTATAATAGTCGGCCAAAATCAACAGCTGACTATTTCTGAAGTAGAACGGCCAATATTTTCTAAACCAATTGTGATAAGAGGTGCCAGACATACTGCTAATACTACACAATGGCTTGCAGAAATATTCGCAAAAGAAAATATCCCTACAGATATTCAATGGTTTTCCTTTGCTGATATATTAACAAAGCATCCCGAGACATTAAACGTAGATCTTTTCGTACATGGAGAAGTTTTTGAATTCAATCAAGATTTTTCCTTTTACCACTTTTTAATGAATGGGTTTTCCCCACTTTCCCAAATGATAGCAAATAATGAAACACTTACAAACTTAATGGGTAAATATAAGGAAACACCATTTGAACAATGGACAGCTTTAAATCTAGAAATCGAAAAAGAATTGGTTAATCAATCGATTATGATTCCCCTTTATTATCAAAAGCGATATATTCCATTTTCAACCGATATAAGCAATATTAAAATTAGCCATTTTGGCTATGTAGATTTTTCAAAAGTGTGGGTTCGGCCGAAGGAATGAGTGGTATAGGAAAGAGACATTCTCAGGATTTTTTTATGCATCGTTTTATTAACTAAGCAAAAACAGCACATAGAGTTCCAGGAGATAAGGCAATATAAAAAGAGAAACTACTGGACTCTATGGAAAGGAACTAAACAGATGAAGATTCGCTTTGGCTATGTGGCTAATGCACTAGGATTATGGGATGCAAGTCCTTCAAAGGCTTTAACCTTCTCCCGATATTCAGCACTCCCTAAACAGGAAGCTACAGAAAAGCTATTAGCTGTTACAGCTCAAAATTTAAAAAATACGAAAAGAATTCTCTATTATAATGCTGCCAATGAAATTCCATTGTATCGCTTATCCAGTTCGTTAGTCCCCTTAGCAACGCATCCAGATGTACACTGGGATTTCATAGCTCCTTTTCAGGAACAGTGGAGAGAACTTGGCCAATTAGTTAAACAATTTAAGCTGCGGGTTAGTTTTCACCCCAACCAATTTACGCTTTTTACTAGTCCTAGGGAAGAAGTAACCATAAATGCAATAAAAGATATGACCTTCCATTATAAAATGCTAGAAGCTATGGATGCCCTTGATAATAGCCTTATTAATATTCATATTGGTGGAGCCTATGGTGATAAAGAGACTTCTTTACAGAGATTCCAGCAAAATATCCAGCAACTTCCTATGGCAATTAAGAACCAGATGACCCTTGAAAATGATGATAAAACATATAATGTGAGAGAAACACTGATAACCTGTGAGCAGGAAAACATTCCCATGATCCTTGATTATCATCACCATATGGCCAATAAAGAAGATATTGACTTAGCCCTTTATTTGGAGCGAATTTTTAGAACGTGGGAAAATCATAGAATGGTTCCTAAAGTCCATATTTCCTCCCCGAAATCCACTCTGGCCTTCCGTTCTCATGCTGACTTTGTCTCATTTGATTTTGTACAGCCCTTTTTTAAAATGGCTAAAAATCTTAATCAAGATTTCGACGTTATGATAGAAGCAAAACAAAAAAATCTGGCTATGTTTAAGCTTATCGAGGACATTGCCTCTATTAGAGGAGTAAAGAGAGTTTCCGGTGGAACAATAGAATGGTAGGAATGTTTCTCTACATTTGAATACTAACAACGAGGTGTAATGGATGACTATTGTTCGACTTGGATATGTCGCAATGAGCATGATGGTAAAAAATGCATCCCCTTCAAGGACGATGACATTTAAACAGTTTCAAAAAATAGATGACCGGGAAGCAGGCCTTCGTAAGCTGGAACGAATCGCCTTGCAAAATCTCCATAATACGCTTCGGCTCCTAAAACATACTGCTGCTTCCGATATCCATTTTTACCGCCTTACCTCCAGGCTGATTCCATTAGCCAATCACGAAGAGCTTCTTGATTGGGATTATATGAAACCTTTAACAGAGCCTTTAAAGGAAATAGGTGAATTTGCCAGAAAGCATCAGATTAGGATTGATTTTCATCCTGATCACTTCGTTCTCCTTAATTCCAATCAAAAACATATATGGAAGAACTCAATTAAAACTTTAAGATTACACTATTTATTATTAAAGGGAATGGGGATTGATACAACTCATCGCTGTGTTATGCATGTGGGAGGAAATTATAAAGATACCGAAAAATCATTAGAAAAATTTATTGATAATTGGATGCTAGTCCCAAACTCTATTCAAAATATGATAATGCTTGAAAATGATGATACCTCTTTCACATTGGAAGATACTCTTTACTTATGCGAGAAATTAGGGATTCCGCTTGTGTTTGATTATCATCACCATCTCGCCCATCATCATAATCCCAATTGGGAAGATAACTGGAGTCGCATTCTTCAAACATGGAGTACATCTCCATTACCAATTAAAATGCATATTTCGAGTCCCAAAGATGAAAAGCATTTCCGTCATCATGCCGATTATATTGATATAGGTATGTTTTTCAATTTCCTAAACCGTATAAAAGGAAGCATCCCTGTTATCGATTGCATGATAGAAGCTAAAAAGAAGGATGAGGCACTTTTTAAACTAATAGAGGAAGTAACCCACAGAAAGGATGTTGATATAATTGATGGCTCCTCTTTCCGTCTAAAGTAAAGGAAAGAGGAGCCTATTTAGTTCATTAATCGTCTAATGATAACTCTTGTGCAGGTTTGCCATTCCTATTTAAAATTCGAATAACATCAGGCTGGACTTGAAGAAATGCATAATTCGGATCCCTTGGACCTTCGAACCATTGCTGAAACGACTCATCCCAAAACCGCTTTTTCATTTCTTCAGAATTATTAATAGAGCATGTTCCTGATATTTCAACATAAGAATCGCTTTGTCCCTTTTCTTCATAGCCTAACAACACAGAAACATAAGGATTTTTCTCTATCTCTTCCACCTTTTCTGTATCCATTTGAGTAGGCGAGTATAAGGTTAAATCTTCATGGTAAAACGTCATATACCGTGAATGGGGTTTATTATTTTCAACGGATGAAAGTACTCCTGTTCGATGACCTGAAATAATGTTAATAACTTGATTCTTTAAATTTTGATTTGTCATATTCTGTTTTGCTCCTATAATTACGTTATTTTATTATGCGCTATTAATGTTCTAAACGATTCAATTCCTGAATACATTCTTGCACCAAGGTAACTCCTTGGCTCATGGTCGCTCCTCCGCCAAATGCAGCGGTTACGCCTACTGCTTCTAAAATTTCCTGTTCGGAACACCCTTGATCCAAGCAGCCCTTTGTATGATAGATAATACAATACTCATCCTGAGCATGAAGGCTAATTCCTAAAGCAATTAATTGCTTTTGCCTTTGAGTTAATGCACCTTCTTCAAAGCAGGCTTCTGTAAAAGCATTATATCTACTTGCAAACTCAGGCATTTTTTGTGTAAAATCACCTATTCCCTTTTTAAACGACAACAAGGTAGATTCTATTGAATTGCTAGCTTCCATTTCCAAACACTCCTTTTTTTGATTAAGCTGTACATCAAACTTATTATAAGTAAACTTCAAACGAATTAATTATCCCTTATTCATTTCCCATAACTTCCATAAAAAGTGATACATAACTGGTGATTGGGAAGGGAAAAATGGCATTATATTCAATGTAGAAAGTGAGTGAATGGAACTGTATAATGAAAATCATGCCTATCAAGCTGGAGACATCGTCTATGTTTTTTACCGAAACCCGCATACCCAAGATGTAGCGAATATCCAAGCAGCCGCTGTTGTAAAAAATCCAAACAATTCTAATGAACTATCTTTATTTCTATACGAAAATTACTACCCTCTCTCAAACGAAGTTGCTGTATATGCTACAGAAGCAGAAGCTCAAGAAGCCTACTATTATTACTATGGAGATGTTTCAGAAGGGAGATTGGAATGATTAAACCCTTCACTCCAAAGCTTGTCTATTTTGAACCGGAAGCATTAGAGTATCCATTAGGGAAAGAACTGCTGGAGAAATTCAAGAAGATGGATATAGAGATTCGCTATACCACTTCCCATAATCAAGTTAGAAATCTTCCTGGCGACAATGATTTTCAACGTTACCGAGTGGCAAAGTCAACGCTGGTTGTCGGCATTCGCAAAACACTCAAATTTGATACATCTAAGCCCTCTGCCGAATATGCCATACCTTTTGCTACCGGCTGTATGGGACATTGTCATTATTGCTATTTGCAAACTACAATGGGAAGCAAGCCATACATCCGCACCTATGTAAATGTCGAGGAAATTTTAGAAGCTGCCGATAACTATATGAAAGAACGTGCTCCAGAATTTACACGTTTCGAAGCATCCTGTACATCTGATATCGTTGGAATCGATCATTTAACCCATACGCTTAAACGTGCCATTGAACACTTCGGGGAATCAGAGTACGGCAAACTGCGATTTGTCACAAAATTTCATCATGTTGATCACCTACTTGATGCGAAGCACAATGGAAAAACCCGCTTTCGCTTTAGTGTCAATGCAGATTACGTCATCAAAAACTTCGAGCCCGGGACTTCTCCTTTGGAAAAGAGAATAGAGGCTGCTGGAAAAGTCGCAAGAGCCGGATATCCCCTAGGATTTATCGTGGCACCCATTTACCTCCATGAAGGATGGGAAGAAGGCTATCTGCATATGTTTGAACGCCTAGATGCTGAGCTGCCCCCAGAAGCAAAGAAGGATTTAACATTTGAGTTTATCCAGCACCGCTTTACAAAGCCTGCTAAAAGGGTAATCCAAAAAAATTATCCAATGACTAAATTAGAGCTAGATGAAGAAAAACGCAGGTATAAATGGGGGAAATATGGAATAGGAAAATATATTTATCAAAAAGAAGAAGAAGAAGACATAAAGGATCACCTGCATTCTTATATGAAAAAATTTTTCCCTGATGCTAAACTAGAATATTTTACGTAAAAAAAAGAAAAAGGTCTTTTATGTATGAGACCTTTTTCTCCATTGATTATTATTTTTCCGTTAAACTTCTGGTACCGCCTAACAATGGTAGTCTTTGAGTATGCGGTATCTCTACACTTCCAATCGGAAAAGGATTCCGCGATTCTGGACCATGAAAGTCACTACCTCCAGATACAAGAAGATTAAATGCTTCTGCCATTCTCCCCCAATAGTTTTGTTCCTTATCGGAATGTTTGGAATGATATACTTCGATACCATCTAACCCATAATCAATTAACTGTTGAAGCTGAAATTCATGCTTATAGATACCTGGATGAGCTAGAAATGCAAGACCGCCAGCTTTGTGGATTAGTTTAATGGCATCCTCTGCGGAAAAACTGCCTCTTTCTTCAAAAGCAGCCTTTCCTTTTTTTAAAAGCTGTTCATATGCATCCTTACTGTTCTGAAAATAACCTGCTGATACTAGTTCATCTGCAATATGGGTTCGAACAAGTACGCCCTTTCCAACACGAGCAAGGCAATTTTGAAAAGAAATGTCATAGCCAAGATTTCTTAATTTCTCCACTATTCTTTTTCCCCATTGAACTCTATCCTCCACTCTCCAAGAGACATGATCTTTTAATTTAGGATGCTGCGGATCAAATTGATAGCCTAATATATGCAATTCACCTTGAGGACCATCTGTATTAAGTTCAATCCCAGGGATAACCTTTAATGCATCCTTGCTATAAGATAAAGCTTCTTCATACCCAGTTAATACATCATGATCCGTTATCGCAATAATTTCCAACCCTTTTTTGATACTATCCTCTACTATTTCTCGTGGTGTCCAGAAACCATCAGAATAGATGGAATGTATATGCAAATCCATCATGCTTTTCCCTCCTAGTCTACCTGCTCCCTGCCACCACAGCTCTTTCCTCTACTCCACTATATACCCTCAAGGAAACAGCGTCTCCTGGCAGAAATCGGTTTTCAAAAACAGATCCATACACATTAATTGTCTCTTCCCCCACTTGAACGCTATAATGAATTTCATTCCCTTGAAACTGGGCAAACTGGACGATTCCTGTCATCTCGTCTTGCTCTGCCTGGCCAAGCTTCCATTGTTCAGGACGAACAGGGTAAAGATTTTGGGATTTGATCTCCTTTGAAATTCCGATGTCTTTCCAAGAAACATTAGGAAACTCTGCGGGAATAAACCGATCCTCTCCAATCCACTCTCCTTTGATCAGATTGCTCTTTCCAACAAATGTTGCAACAAATACCGACTGGGGATTATTATAGATACTTTCCGGAGTACCAATCTGCTCGATTCTTCCATTATTCATTACAACAATTCTATCAGCCATCGCCAAAGCTTCTCCTTGATCATGGGTAACATAAATAATGGTCGTTCCCAGCTTCCGGTGAATCCTACTAATCTCTCTTCTCATCTCCATACGGAGTTCCGCATCAAGTGCACTTAATGGTTCATCCATCAAAAGAAGAGACGGCTTTGGAACGATAGCACGAGCAAGAGCAACTCGCTGTTTTTGACCTCCAGAAAGTTCAGCCGGATAGCGTGTTTTCAATTGGGTAAGGCCCACCATTCCTAATGCTTCTCCAACTCTAATCTCCTGCTCCTCTTTGCCATTTGTTCTGCCAAACCGATGATGCTTAAGAGGAAAGCGAATATGGTCTTCTACTGTCATATGCGGCCATAACGCAAAGGATTGAAAAACCATACTTATATTCCTTTTCTCAGGTGGAACGAGTTTACTAGAGCTTGCTGCTAACTCATTATCTATCGTAATCGTTCCTTCTGTCGGTTTCATGAACCCTGCCAAAAGCCGTAATAACGTCGTCTTTCCACATCCAGAAGGACCTAGAATAGCGATAAATTCACCATTTAGCAATTCTAAGTTAATATTATTTAAGGCTGTAAAGCTTCCATAGTTCTTTTTTAACCCATCAATACTAATCACTCTTCATCACCTTCTTCTTCCAGATTCTTTCTAATAAAACAAATAGAATGCCCATGATCAATACAGATCCCACAATTAAAGTGGAAAATGCCGTTGAGTAAGTGGTGTATCCAGCTTGCTCAAAACTAAAGATAACAACACCTACCGTTTCAGAACCGCTAGACCATAATAAACTGGACACAGTCAGCTCTGTGAGAGCAGTCAGAAACACAAGAGCAGCGCCGCTTAATATACCAGGCATTAGCAAGGGAAAAAGGATGCTTCTCCATTTTGCTAATGCTTTTGCCCCTGAAATTCTTGCTGCTTCCTCCATAGAAGAATCAATTTGCGAAAAGGCAGTCAGGCTTCCCCGCATCTGTAATACCGTAAAGCGAGTGATATAAGCAATAAGCAAAATCCATATTGTTCCATAAACTCCTGGCTGAAAGCCTGGCACCGGCTGTAGCCACATTAAGATAATCGCTAATGCAAATACCGTTCCTGGCAAAGCATAAGGAATAGTTACAATAATTTCTGAGACCCTCACCAAAACAGATGGCTTTTTAAAACGAAGATAGGCAATAACGGTTCCAATTACCATACAAATCAGCATGGTTACCAAGGCAAGCGTTACGCTATTTCCTATCGCAGCTCCCGTTTTAGCATCCTCAAATAATAGATACGAATAATTTTTTAAGGTAAGATTTTCCCATGAAAGGGATAATCCATATGCCTTGATAAAGGATGTAGAAGCCATAACGACTAATGGTAAAAGTGTCGTGAGCAACAGGAACATCCAGAGCACTATTTCCACTGCATTTCGCCAGCCCCTTGGGAGAAAATACCTTGGCTCTATATCTCGTGCTGCTGTTTCACTTACATTGCTTTTTCTTATAATTGCCCATTGGAGGACTGTCCCAAGTAAAGCAATTACACCAAGAATAACGGAAAGAACAGCAGCTCTTGCAAAGGCAGATGGTCCATATCCAATAATCTGTTCGTAAATATACGTACTCAAAACGCGGATATTTGCTGGTATACCAAGAAAAGCCGGAATGCCAAAATTATCAATATTAGATAAAAAAGCAAGAATACCACCACTCGCAATTCCCGGAAGCGCCATTGGAAAAATTACCTTTCGAAAGACAACTCCCCCAGATGCCCCAGAAGTATTGGCGGCATATTTCAGTTCCCTTGGTATCCTGCGAAATACTTCCACACTCATCAAATAAACAAGGGGATAATGGGAAAGCCCAAGAACAAAAATGATTCCTCCCATACTGTACAAATTAACTGATTGATGGAAAAGAAATTGGATAGGGCCGTTTCCTCCAAAAAACTGTACCCACGCAAGGGTTGAGATATACGATGGTATCAAAAAAGGTAAAAAGATGAATAATTGCAGCCACTTTTTTGTCCTGATATTCAAGTATGCCATGATAAATGCAAGACCTACTCCTAAAATAAGGGAGAGCAATGTGCTTGCGACCGTAATAATAACAGTGTTTTGAATCGTCTTCCACGTTGCCTTTTCTATCATTACTTCCTGATAAAGTTCCAGACTAATTCCTTCTCCAGAGGAAATGCTCAGCCAGACAAGACGCCAAACAGGAAGTAAAAAGATAAAGACAAGCAGCAGAAATCCAGGAATCCCCCACCACTTACGGGAAAAATAAGAAAAGGAGAGCGGAAATAATGCTTCCTTCTTCCTTTCAGAGCTCTGAATAGATGAGTTCATTATGTCCACTCCTTCATAAAAAGTGTTCTATTCACTAATTACTGTTTCAAATTCTTTCTTATCACCATCTCTGGCACGATATAATTCTTGCACATCAGTAGAAAGGACTTTCATTTCATCAATCGTTTTAAGTCCCTCAGGAGCTTCAATTCCTTTGCGAATTGATGTATATCCAAGCTCGGCAGCAAGCTTTTGTCCTTGCTCGGATAGAACGAAATCAACAAAGGCCTTTGCTGCCCCTAAATTCTCGGCGTCTTTCATAATTCCTATTGGTTCAGTGATAACTGGCACCCCTTCTTCAGGATAAATTAGCTCCACTGGAGATCCTTCTGCTTTCGCGCGTGTAACTAGATAATCTACAACCATCCCATAGTCTTTTTCTCCACCAGCAACACCCTTAAGTACATCGCCATTCCCTTTTGTAACCGTTACATCATTTGCAGCAATATTTTTGTAAAAGTCCCATCCTAAGTTATCTTGACGAGTGAACACTCCTAAATTATAGGCAGCAGCACCGGAATATAATGGACTTGGCATAATAATTTTTCCTTTTGCTTCTTTAGAAGTAAGGACATTCCAGCTTGTTGGCATTTCTTTTACTTTTTGCGTGTTTACAACTAATCCAGTTGCCATGACCTTCGTTCCATAGTAAGTATGATCTGGATCCACAAGCTCAGCAGGAATTTCAGCAGCTTCTTTTGATTCATATGCTTTGAGCATATCCTCTTCTTTTAAACTTTCAAATGTTACTGCATCTGCTACCAATAGAACATCTGCTTGAATCTTGCCAGCCATTTTTTCCGCTTTAATTTTTGAAATGACTTCCTCTGTTCCGGAACGGAATGTTTCTACCTTTACATCAGGATATTTAGTTTGAAATCCTTCTACTAATTTAGCAGCATCTGCATCGGGCTGTGAGGTATAAAAATGAAGGGATCCCTCTAGCTTCGATTCTGATGAACCTGTATCTTTAGATGCATTACCGGGCTCACTGTTTTCCTTACTGCCACAGCCTGCTGCAAAAACCATCAATATTCCAAACATTAATACAAGCATCCACTTACGCATAATCTATTTCCTCCTCATCTGTACCAGCAATATTTAAATGAGCAAACCAACGTTCAATTTGTTCTTTTTTTCTTCTATGAAATGTTCTAAACTCAATCGGTGATATGGTCACAAAGCCTGTTCTCAACGAGGTGTAATCACTATCTGCATTAAGGTCCTTCATATTGTGAAGCTGATCCTTCAGCCAGTAGTACACTTGTCCATGTGGATCATTCAGTCCAACATATGAATATCTGGCAACATCCATATCCAGAGGGACAATACGTACTCCCTTATAAACTTCCCTTGAAAGGTATGGTAAGTTCACATTAAGAAAAACTCCTTTTGGAATCTTGTTTTGCAGAAGTACTTCCACAATAGGATAAAGCAGCTTTTTTACTTTCTCATAATTGATATCCATATCAGAAAAGGCATTTAATGATACTGCTACAGCTGGAATTCCATAAAGCAGCCCTTCCACCGCTCCAGCCATGGTGCCTGAATAATAAAGATCACGCCCTAAATTTGGTCCAAGATTTATTCCTGAAACAACAAAGTCTGGCGACTCTTTCATCAGCACTTCTATTCCAAGCTTGACGCAATCTGCCGGAGTTCCATTAACAGCCCAGCACCCTTTTACACCAGGAAAAAGCGGTAGTGGTTTTGCTTTTAAAGGAACTCTTAATGTTATCGAATGACTGACAGCACTTCTTTCCTGATCTGGGCAGGACACATAAACATCTGCAAAATGCTGAAGCACTTCAACTAGAGCCTGAAGACCTGGAGCGAAAATACCATCATCGTTTGTTACGAGCACTTTCATTGCGGTACCCCCTTCATCATTTCCAGGCTTTTTAAATAATGAAGATTATGATTCCACCAGTTTAAACTTTCTGATGCATCAAAGCCCTCTACTACAACAGGAAGATCATTTATCGATATGAATTCATTCAGCATATTTCTATCCAGAATACCCATACCAAGAGGAACATGCAGCTGCGCTCGTGAATTGTCACTAATATGAACTTTGTCCACATTTATTAACTGAGCAAAGGCTTGCTGTGGAGTTCCTTCTGAAATATGAGCAACGTCAAAGGTTGTTTTCAGTTCCGGTAAGAAGCTCGCGATTAATCGATTCATTATTTCCGGAGCTGTCACGAATTCCTTTGTCTTTACCTCCATCAATTCTATGCTTAAGGTTTTCTTGTACCGCTTTGCTGTTTCGATTAATGTAAAAATGGATTCCATCATGAAAGCTTCGTATATTTCCTGTTTTATCTGCGGAAGTGTCAACCTCCCCGGATGAAACGTTATCGAGTCTGCCCCTATCTCATCTGCTAACTTAATAGAATTCCGTATCTGCTTTACAGATCCTTCTCTTATTTCTTTTTCTAAAGAACTAATATTTAAGTCCCAACTCGCCGCATGCATAGTTAGGTTGATAGACTGATCCCGATTCGCTTCACGAATTTTGTTTGGATCTGTACCGTGAAACCACACATGTTCTGCCCAAATTTCTAATCCTGATAACCCGCTCTGCTTAGCAAGCTGGACCACTTGATCTACCGGATAAGCCCAAGCTAGTGTGGACGCAAAATGCATAAAAGTACCTCACTCCTTTTGATTACATTAATTTCTCTATTAATTTAAATTTTAGAAAACAAATATAAAGCTACATTAGGGAGTAGTGTAAAGAAATCATTAAATAAAATTCTGTTTATTTAAGATGAAGGGATTGTTTTTACAGAAAAAAAGCGAGCTTTTGTAAAAGAAGCGTAAATTATTTACATTCGATTAAAATACACAGCAATTTATGTAGGAGAAACTAACATAGGTTTGAAAAGACCTAGGAAGATTTCTAATAGCTAAGTAAAAGCAAAATTATTCTAAAGAAAAAATGCCTCTCCGAATAGGAGTTGCTTCAGCTTGTTTGTTTTTCTCTGTTCCCTTTTTCCTTTCCTCCTCTTCCTTTAGGGCATAGAGGACGCTTTTCTGCTTGCATTAATATTGAAAAATAAATAAGACAGAAATTGTGCTTGTAAATGCGGATTTTGTTCGAGGTTAACGAAACTTATTGATTTCGTTATTCGTATAGGATAGTAAAAATAGCGAATGGTGTTGATAACGATGTTTAAATCTGAATTAGTCAATTTAGTTTTGAAATTTGTTTGTTATGCTCTATTTATGCTTTTTATTCTCTTTAGTGTTGTTGATTATTGGTTAAAAATTGCTTTTGTCGTTCTTATTATCCCTCTATGGGTAATTACGGATGTTATAAAATATAGAAAAAAGAAAGAAAACCATGAATTTTAAAAATAAAAATGCCTGCTACCACTGGCTAATCGAACAATCCGATTCTACCAGGAGTAGAGGCATTTTTTCTAATTTATAATTTCATTAAACATTGGCCCAAATTCCAACACTCTTAATTTTCTTATATTCAGGCTGCCAAACTGCATCAACCACAGCCTTTGTTACATCCGTAATCTCGGCTCTTGCAATTCCTTCCTCTATAGCCGCTTTTGCGACTTCAACTGCCACATAGATAGATACATCATGTAATTTCTCAATCGAAGGAAGTAACGATGCCCCTGGTTGGTTCGTTTCGCACATCTCGGCTACCGCATTGGCGGCTGCGGCAAACATTCCTTTGGAAATAATTTGCGCTTTTGCAACAATTGCTCCAAGCCCTAAACCCGGGAAGACAAATGCATTATTCGACTGCCCGATTTCATAAGAAACACCATTATATTCTACATCAGCAAACGGACTTCCAGTCGCAATTAGTGCTTTTCCGCCCGTCCATTTAATTAAGTTTTCCGGCATTGCCTCAGCAAGATTAGTAGGATTGGACATCGGCATAATGATAGGACGTTCTACATGCTTTGCCATTTCTTTCACGATTTCTTCCGTAAAAGCACCGGCTTGGCCAGAAGTACCAATTAGGATGGTTGGCTTCACCTTTTTAACTACTTCCATTAAAGAAATGATCCCATCCTCATTTCGATTCCATTGCTTGACTTCTTCTGCTCTTCTTACATAAGGCATTTGAAATTTCAAAACATCTGGTGTTTCATCTGTCAGTAATCCTCGATAGTCAATCGCCCAGAAACGCTCATATGCTTCTTCTTTAGTAAGTCCTTCCAGAGCCATTGTATCAACCATTTGGTCTGCATTGCCGATTCCTGCAGCCCCTGGGCCAAAGACAACGATGCGCTGATCTTTCAATGCACCGCCTGTTACTTTTAATGCAGACATAATCGCTGCAAGCGTTACAGCACCTGTTCCTTGAATGTCATCATTAAAAGTAAGAATTTTGTCCCCATATTTATCCAAAATATTGCGGGCGTTCACATTGCCAAGATCCTCCCAATGAAGTAGTACTTCTGGGAAAAACTTTCTTGCGGTATGAATGAATAAATCAATAAATTGATCATAACGTTCTCCACGAACACGGGCAAACTTATTACCAATATAAATAGGGTCATCAATTAAGGACTGATTATTCGTACCAACATCTAGTACAACCGGCAGAACTCGGCTAGGATCAATACCAGCAGCAGCTGTATATACCGCTAGTTTTCCTATTGCAATATTAATACCACCTACTCCTTGATCTCCAATACCAAGGATACTTTCCGAATCAGTGACAACAATTAAATCTATATCATTTTTGGCTTTTCCTAGATTACGAAACGCCTTTTCCACCCCTTCCAAATGATCAATGGAAAGATATAATCCTTCTGGACGATGGTAGCTATGAGAGTAAGACTGGATAGCATCACCGACAGTCGGTGTATAAACAATCGGCAGCATTTCTGCAAGATGTTCCTTTAAAAGTCGGTAATATAGAACGACATTTCGGTTATATAAGTCATTCAGTAAGCCATTTTTGAAAAGGTTGGTGGTCCGCATTAAATATTGCTCATAGACTCTATTTACTTGTTCATCAAGCGTAAGTACTTGGGGCGGTAACAGACCGTCTAGACCAAGGTCTTCCCTTTCCTCTTTTGTAAAAGCTACTCCTTTATTTAAAAAGGGATTAGAGAGAATTTCTTTTCCTTTTAATGTTGTGATAATTACATTATCTGACACAGTCATTGTGGGTGATCCTTCTTTCTATTTAAAATGATGATCAAAAGATCGCTTTCTTTTGTTCCTATGTTATTACTGTTTGTACTTTCTCACTAGTTTATTTAACTTAAATTCATTATTTTGTAACTAAATAATGCAGTACTCCTTTTTACCTGTCATGCTGCACTCGCCATCGATTTTTTAGTCTTCTTTCTTTGCGACCTTTTAAATACATAGCTAACAATAATCGGACAGATAATGGCAGATACAACACATGCTGCTGCAACTTGAGCAGTAGCTGCTGGGGCTATAGAAGATAAGGTCGGATCTGCGGCTGCAACCACAGCTGGTGTAGCGACAGCATTCCCAGCAGTAGAGCCTGTTGCTAAGCCAACAATTGGATTTTCTTTAAATAATTTCAAAAGAAGATAAGCTCCAATTCCTGTAAATGCGGCTATTAATCCTAGTAATAATCCAGGTCCTCCTGCTTCTACAATGGTTCTAAGATCCATTCCTGCTCCTAATGGGAAAGAAAAGAATGGAATTAATAATAATTTACTGCTACCAAGAAACTTTCTCATGTCCGGATCAATATTTCCCAAAATCATTCCAATCAAAATTGGGATTAAGACACCTACAAGTGCCTGGAAAGGAATGGCTGCAAGTCCGGATGCTCCTAGTGCAACTAGCGTGAAAAATGGTCCGTCTTTTAAAGAAAATAATGCATATGCTCCTACATCTGTTTCATCACCATAGGAAGAAGCAAGCGATGCATATAATCCTCCATTCGCATTTAATAGGGCTGCAAGAATTGCCAATGGTGATAACCCTAATATTCCAGCAGGTCCAAAAAACATGGCGACTGCAATCCCTATCCCTGCCCCTACTATAAATTTACCTGTTAGTAAGATGGCACCCTTTTTGATTGCCTTTGGGGCAAGTTTGAAATTAATTTGTGAACCAATCAGAAACATAAATAAAGCAAGAATGGTGGATGATGCTTCCTTGCTGAATAAAGCTGTTGTAAAATGGCCAATTTCTAAAAATTGCGGAAAAAATGTGTTAGTTAATACCCCTAAAAATAACGGTACAACCATCATACCACCTGGAATTTTATCAAGTGTCTTCTTAATTGGAATATGCATTTTAATCCTCCTAACAAAGTTTTTACTCCCTATCGACTTCCTTTGAGCCTTTATCAATACGTTTGAGATTGTTATGCTCAAACTACTTTTGTTTTTTACAAGTTCATCTTACTCCCCTGTTAAACGCTTTCATAGTTTATGAAAGTTTAATAATTCTTTTTGTAAATAAAAAAAGTAAGCAGCCTTCATACTGCTTACAAAAAGTTTTTTATTCTGTGTTCTTTTAATCGATTATATTCATGTTGATAAACAGGTCTTCCAATCGTGCCATAGATTACCTTAACTTCCAGTATTCCTAAATCTTTTAAGAAATTTAAATACTTTCTAGCAGATACTCTTGATATACCTACTAAGTTCGCAGCATCATCGGTTGAAAAGGGTTCCTCTTTTAATTTTTGAACTGCTTCCCATACTTGTTTTAACGTATCCTTTGTTAATCCCTTCGGCAATTCTTCCACTGTCACAGTTTCTTCTCGATGCAAAAGAAGCGCATCCAACTCTTGTTGACTAATGGAAGCTTGCTTATTGGTAATCCTAGTTTGTTCTAGATAAGTTGTCAGCGCTGTGTTAAATCTTTCAAACTCAAATGGCTTTATTAAATAATCGACTACACCATGTCTTAAAGCCTTCTTAATGCGCTCAAGATCAGAAGCAGCTGAAATCACGATAACATCAATAGCAAGATCATTTTTTCGTAGATAAGCTAATAGCTCTAGTCCAATCTTACCAGGCATAAAAATATCTAAAAGGATAAGCTCTATTTTTTCTTTTTTTAATAAAGAAATCGCATCATCTACTGAATTGGCGGTTGCAGTTAAATGAAACCCATTGATTTGAGAAAGGTATCGTTTATTAATTTCTGCTACCATCGGATCATCTTCCACAATCATTACATTAATCATTTTATTCATCCTCTGCTTTATATGGTATATATACGGCAAAAGTGGTGCCCTTTCCAGGCTTGGACGAAATAATAAGTTCCCCCTCTAGCCTTTCAATCGCCATTGCCAATAAATACAATCCAAATCCCCGATTATTTCCTTTAGTAGAGAAGCCTTTATCTAGCACTTTATTTTGAAGGGCATTCGTCATTCCTATTCCAGTATCTTTCACTTCGATGGTTAAAATTTCTTCTGCATAATCCAAGGTAAGATCTACCTTTTTGTTTATGCTGTCTACCATTGCCTCTATTGCATTATCAAAGATATTTCCGATAATCGTAATTAGTTCATTTGTAATCTCCGGGTCTGCTGGTTTTGGAAGGATATTTTCACAAGCAAAGGAAAGGGAAACGCCTGATTCTCTAGCAAAACTTAGCTTACCAATCAAAAACCCAGCAAGTACAGGATCTTGAACCTTCTTCGTAACAAAGCCTACCTCTGTTTCCCGGTGATTAACCGTTTCACTTACATAATTAGCAAGGGTTTCATATTGTTCCGTACGAACTAAACCAAGGATAACATGGAGTTTATTCATAAACTCATGCGCCTGAGCACGGAGCGCATCCGCATAATTGCGCACCCCTGTCAGCTGCTCAGCTAATTGCTGAACCTCTGTTTTATCACGGAATGTGGCAATAGCCCCAACTACTTGATTTTCTACCACTACAGGCACTCTATTTACCAAAATGGTTACCCCATGCAAGTTCTGCTCTTGATCCAAATCCATTTCACCGGATTTTATAATGCGTGTTAACCGAGTTTCTGGTAAATAATCTTCAATATTCCTTCCAATAGCATCCTCCCCAATGCCCGCTTTTTGAAAAAGCTTACTAGCTGCCTTGTTCACAAGCGTGATTTTTCCCTCTTGATCAATGGCTATAATGCCTTCACGCACAGACTGCAGCATCGAGCTTCGTTCTTCCAGAAGCTTGGCAATAGCAAAGGGTTCGAGCCCTAACAGAATTTTTTTGAAATATCTCGCCAGCACCACAGCCCCAATTATGCCAATGAGAATTCCTATTAATGTCCCTATTCCAATCCCCATCCGTCCTTTGTGGACAGCTTCTGTTACACTCTTTAAAGAAATTCCTACTGCCACTGCACCAATTTGCTCTTCCTCAGCGTTTTTTATTGGCGTAAATGCCCGCATCGATTTTCCAAGCGTTCCTTTGGAAATAGAAACATATTCCTTTCCATTAAGTACTGGTCCTTCATCCCCTCCACTGAAATGCTTTCCAACTTTACTAGATTCCGGATGGGATAGACGGTTTCCGTTCATATCCATCACCACAACAAAGTTCACATTCGTTTGTGCTTTAATTTTATTGGCAAACACCTGTACATCTTCTGTATTTTCTCTGCCTTCAAGAACTTCTATTACTTGCGGAGTTATCGCCATCATCCTCGCAACATTCAGTGCCTTCTCTTTCTGTGTTTCTTCCACACTGGAGGTAATACTATTACTGATAATCAAATCCGTAATGCCAAGAGACAATGCAACAACTATACATACAAAAATAATAATGCTAGCTTGTAAACTGAATTTGCCTTTTTTCATATTCTCCTCCAAAGTGTTATAGGGTTAATTGTTTTAGTCATACGTAAATAAAAAACTGCTGCGCTCAAAAAGGGATAGAAGCAGACTCCATTCTCTATCATAAAGGCTATCATTTAATAAAAGAGTTTCTATCTGTTGATATATATGGCCATGAAAACTAAAAAACCTTCCCCTGTTAAGAGAAAGTTTTTTTAATTTATTATATACTTAAATAAGCTATGGGGCCTTTTTGTAATTAAAAAAAGTCCTTCCTTACAACAAAGAAATGCTGTCATAGGTTGGTTTTGTTTTCATAAAAAATGATAAGTGTTCTTTTAAAAATGCCACATAACGGTCAATCTCTTCTACTGTAGAGTATGGCGAAATAGTGAAAAATTTATGCGCATATACAGGGATTTGCTTGTTTGAATTTGCTGCTTTTACTAGGCACTGCTTTTTTGTATTTCCAAAGAAGATCGTATCTCTTTCAGCACCGATTATTTCTGCAAACGCATCATTAAATTGATTAATTTCAATCATTTCCTCAGCAGTTAAAAGACCGTTCCTTTCTTCTATCCATTTTGGCTCTTCTGGATAAAAACGGAAAGTGGTAATCGGTGAAACCTCATTCGTAATGGCAGCATTCGGGATTTCTTTTGTCAGCGTCTCTCTAAATTTACTATTCACACGAATATAGTTAGCTAGCAGCTTTTGATAGCCCTCCACACCAAATGCTAATAACGATGCATAAATTGCTAACGCACTTCCCATTCTCGAACATTCTAATGTATAGCCTGTATGATAGCTGCCGTAACCACGATTGCCAACATAAGGAGTTTCCTCTTCGTCTAAATCAACATACTTAAGACTCTCTCTGTTTTTAACCAAAAATAAACTCGTAATATACGGTGTTTGTCCTAGCTTATGGAAATCAAATACCATACTATCAGCAAGTTTGATTTGTGTAAACTTCTGTTGATAGGATTGCAAAACTTCCTTAACATCTTCTGCCAATTGAAGAGGATTTCTCTCAAAATCATAATTATTAAAAAAGGTATACATTCCTCCCATCGCTGAGTCTGCATGAATATAGAGCGGGCTTAAACAATGTCTGCGTTCTAACTCCTCCGCAAGCTGCTTAATTCCCTTTATGTCATCGATTCCAAAGGTATCTGTTGTACCCATTGTTGCCAGAATATAAAGAGGCACCCCACCTTTTGCAATAACCTGTTCTATTTTCTCCTTTAAATCTTCAAGATTCATAGAATGATCTTGGTTCACCTTGACTCGAACCATATTTTCTACCCCAATTCCGGCAGCTTCTACCGATTTATATAAGCTGTAGTGAGATAGCTCCGAACAGAAGCAATAAAGATTTTTCGGAATGCCTATTAGGTTAGAGGAAGGAGCATAACGAGCAATAGCGAGGCGTAAAGAATTGAAAACAGCCCCTTGTCCTCCCCATGTTGTATAGCCCGCACTTAAATTTTCGTCATATCCGATTAATTTAGAAAGCATACTTGTGATTTCCACCTCAGCTGTAGCTGCGGCTGGACCTTCTACATCCCAAAGGTTATTGCCATTTACAAGCACCATGACTAAATTACCTATGATACTAGCAATATTCGGCAAAGGTGCTGCATTTGCCACATAATTACGATTGACATAGCGATGACCTTCTACCAATTTTAGAAGCTCTTTGATTACTTCATTGATCGACACACCTGCTTGAGGAACATTCGCATTTTGAATCACACGATTATAATAATCCTCTGTGTACTCTGGCATTTCTCCAAGTGTTAATTTGTCAGGATCCTTTAATTCATCTATTTTTGTTAAAATTGTCTTAAAGTAGGACAGCAATTCCTCTCGTTGAAAGTCATTTCCGTCCATGCTAGGAAACAATTCTTGTATTTCCTTCATTATTTGACCTCCTGAATGCTTCTTATTATTTAACAAAGTAATAATCAACCTGATAGGCCTGCTGCGTCTAAGATAACGATAATTATGACAATAGGAACAATGTATTTCAACAGGACGTAAAAAATACATATTCTTACCCTGCCAATCCTACTTTTGCTCTCCATTGCTCTTGTTGTGACATAATTACTCCCTTTCCACTTTTGCAGCATATACTCCCTTCTGCTAGAGACAAAAGTCCAAATAAAAAAGTCCACACGAAAAAGGACATAAAAAAGCAATATATTGCTTATTAGCAAATATCCAGCCTTTTTTGGCAACCCGGCTGCCATGGAAATTGGCCCGCAGCTTTGCGTCCTCATGTTTCAATGAGTTTGCTATTTTCAAAGGAATATAACAAAATACTGTTATTTACGTTAAAAGTGGAATGAAAGTAAAAGCTTCTCACAAGTTTGATTACCGATGAGAAGCTTTTTTTCTAGCTTAAACCGCTACACTAACATCACCTTCAGCATGTGGGTTTTGTGCTGATTCTTGATTCCACGTAGATAATAGTTTATCCACATCATTTTTCAATTCTAAAAGATTTTCGGCTTCTTGTACTAAATTTTGAATTGTTTGTAATTCATCATCGCTGATTTCGATTAATTCCTCAAACATTTCAACCGATTCCCGTGAGATAGAAGCTATCTGTACAATTGTTGCCATGATTTGTTGAGAAGCTGACGATAATTCTTCTGTACTTGCAGAAGAATTTTCATTATTTTCCGCAATAACCTTTGTCGTAGACAAAATCTGTTCAAACATTGTTCCAACCTCTAGAATGTTCGTATTTGTCTCTTTGAATTCTTCTGTGCCCTGCTGCATTGATTTGACAACTATATTCGTTTCTTCTTGAATATTTTTCACAATATTGGATACTTCTGAAGAGGACTGACGGGACTGTTCAGCCAATTTTCGTACTTCGTCTGCTACAACAGCGAATCCCTTACCGTGTTCACCAGCCCGAGCTGCTTCTATTGCTGCGTTCAATGCCAATAGATTAATTTGTTCAGAAATCCCTGTAATTACTTTTACGATTGTACCAATTTCTTTAGACTTTTCACCAAGATTATTTATCGCATGAAAAGTCGTATTGATTGTTTGGTTAAATTGCTTCATTTTCACTAAAGAGTCCTTTAACTTTTCGTCTCCCTCTTGCGTTAATTCTAACGTAGTATTGGACTGTTCAGAAATTTGATTGGATCTTATGGACAAATCTTCAATCGCCTGAGCCATTTCCTCCATTGAAAGGGCGCTTTCCTCTGTAGCGACTAATTGTTTCTGCAAACCTCTGCCAACCTCATCAATTGCAGCTCTTACAATGTCCGCCTTTTCCATCGCGTATTCACCGATCTCCGTTAAACTTTCTCCCTTTTTATGTACGTTTTTGGAAAAAGAAAAGAACTTTCCCCTCACATGCTCTAAAAATTCAATTACTTGATTAAAGGTAGCATGATAAGAACTTGCTCCTTCTACTTTGCTGCTCATATTACCTGCCGCTATTTCTTTCATCCCGTTCATTATTTCTTTATTAATATGAGGATGGTTTTTCAATGTAAAATATCGATAAGCAAAATACACGGTGGTAACCAATAAGATAACAATAATACCTAGCAATATAGCCTCCATAATAAATAACTCTCCTATTTATATATTTGTTTAGACATTTGAAATTTTAAAGTTCTTTCATAATGATATATGTGCCGTCTGCGATTGTTGCAGGAATATCTTTTAATCTACTATTTTCTTGATATCTATGAACAATATAATTTCCTTTAACATCTTTATATTTTTTCATATTGTGATATTTTTCCATTACACGTATAGACTTAGGATTAGTTGCTTCTCCAACAACAGCCTTTAATCCCTGTTCAGATGCTTTCGTTATTAATTTATTTCCTAATTGCTTAATAATTTCGTGACGCTCGTGTTCAGCAGTTACTCCTAACATAAATAAATGAAGTATCTCGCCATCCTGCAGTTCTTTTCCAGTACGCTGCTTATAATCTTCCATAAAGCGTTTATCTACATCTTCAAGAACATGTAGAATAACATTCATATCTAAAAAGGTGCCTTCAAATACATCTTCCCCAATAATCTCTGGCGCATTAGTATCTCCAGCAAGAACACCAACAACCTTTTGATTATTATCTATAGCGACTGCACAATATCCCTGCTCCACAGTAGCATCTATATAATCTTTCGTGAACTGATAGAAATCATCATAGCCTATATTTAATTGACCAACCATTGGCTCTTGAACCCATTTCCCAGCTATATCTACTCCAATAAATGAGCTTGCAAGACAGTCAGCAGCCTTTTCGATTAGATCCGTTTGTTCCTTTGTTATAATTTCATATTTATACGACATTTCTACCTTTTTCACTTCATAACTCCCCTTCAAATCCGATTAAAAACAGCTTTCTATTTACAACCTGGCATTACTTAGAATGAGATGCACGATCAATAAATGTACCTGCAAAATCAATTCTTTCTAGGGCATTTCTAATTTGCACTTGGGCAATTTTAGACGAAGGTTTAATTACAAGAACATCCTTAAAACCTAAGCTAGAGTAAAATTGCATTGTTTGTTCTAACTGAGGTACCACCTTTGATGGAACGGGCGTTTGATGAGTACCATCCACGACAAAAGTATAGTCTTTTTTGGATACTTTACTTATCGTATCCTGTAAATCAACCATATACCCCTCTGCGTCTTCCTCTCTCATCAACCCATGTACCTGTACACGTACTTCTTTTGAGTTTTCATCTATTTCCATTTTATACTTCTTTTTGTCTACAACAATCATCTCGAATCTCCTTTTCTATAAGTTTGTTTAGTTTATATTTTTTATTGTTCTCCCACGAATCCAAAGTAAAAATAAATAGCTATCCTAATACATAAATAGGGATAGCCAAATAATTGCTTAAAGTATACCTGGCAACCCGACTATCATTATCCAAGAGGATTTTAGACTCGTAGCTTTGCGTCCTTACCTTTCGATAAGTTTGCTTTTTTCAATTTCAGGAAAACAATAGTTCTAATAGCATGTATACATATTACTATTCCATTATAAGGAACTTGTCATTTTTTGTCGATACCAGGATTTTCTCTTCACATAAAAGAAACAAAAAATAGGTCTAATTACCTTGTGATTTCCAAACGATAATATTTGAAAATTCTCTCTCCTTGCGTATATAGTTAAAATGTATAAAAAACCCAATAAAGGAGTGAAGTTATGGGATTAAAAAGGAATTGGGCAGGTAATTATCAATATAGCACGACGAACTGGCACGAACCAGAATCAGTGGAGGAAATTCAACAATTAGTTTTAAAATTAAAAAAGCTTCGTGTAATTGGAACTCGCCACTCATTTAATAACATCGCAGATTCAGACGAGAATATCGTCTCTTTGCAAAAACTGAATAAAGTTATTGCTATTAATAGGGAAGAAAAAACAGTAACTGTAGAAGCAGGAATGAAGTATGGAGATCTATGCCAAATGCTTCAGCAGCATGGCTATGCCTTACATAATCTTGCATCCCTACCACACATTTCGATTGCTGGAGCTTGTGCCACAGCAACACATGGTTCAGGTAATCGCAATCAAAATTTAGCTGCTGCAGTTTCCGCTATGGAAGTCGTTACAGCGGACGGTAGTATCATAACTTTTTCAAGAGAAAAGTCAGAAGAGGAATTACATGGTGCAGTCGTTGGATTAGGAGGAATTGGTATTGTTACAAAACTAACCTTAGCTATTCATCCAAGTCATCAAATGCGGCAAGATGTTTATGAAAATCTTCCATTCGCTCAAATAGCTGATCATTTTGATATCATTTCTTCCAGTGCTTATAGTGTCAGTCTGTTTACAGATTGGCAGAACGAAGCATTTAATCAAGTGTGGTTAAAGAGCAAGCTGACAGATGACCAGACTTTTTCACTAGGCGATGACTTTTACGGAGCAAAAGCAGCCAAAGAAAATCTTCATCCAGTACGAGGAGTCGCTGCAACTAATTGCACGGCACAGCTCGGTGTTCCAGGAGATTGGCTTGACCGCATGCCACATTTCCGAATGGACTTCACTCCAAGTAAGGGACAAGAGCTGCAAAGTGAATATATTTTCCCGCGAGAACATGCTTATAACGCTCTTTGTGCCCTTAGTGACATTCGTGAATACATTGCACCCCTTTTATTTATTTCTGAAGTGCGGACAATTGCGAAGGACGAACTTTGGTTAAGTCCATCCTATAAACAGGATTCCGTCGCTATTCATTTTACTTGGCAAGATAAGTGGAAAGAAGTTCAGCAAGTACTCCCGCTAATCGAATCCAAGCTCGAGCCTTTTCAAGCAAAGCCACATTGGGGGAAGCTATTTACTACTGCCCCTTCCAAAATACAATCGCTATATGAAAAAATGCCCGCATTCCAGCATTTACTTATGAAGTATGACCCACAAGGTAAGTTCCGCAATACTTTTATGAATAGGTATATTTTTAACGAACAGAATTGAATTCGCTTACAATAAAATGTCGCTAGGCTGCTTCTAAACTAAAAAGCAATGGATGCTTAATCTATTGCCCCCATTGCTTTTTAGAAAATATAATTTTTTTCACATCCTAAATCTCAATAATAATTGGAAGAATCATCGGCTTTCTCTTTGTTTGATTAAATAAATACTGGCCAACTGATTTTTTAATATTTTGTTTCATTACATTCCATTTATGAATATTCTCTGATTGCAAGTCATTGACAGTCTTTTTGACCAAACGGTTTACTTCCTTCAGTAATTCATCCGAGTTACGGGCATAAACAAATCCCCTCGTAATCGTATCTGGGCCAGAAATAATCTTCCTGTCGCCCTTGCTGATGGTGATAATAACAACAAGCATCCCATCTTCCGATAACTGCTTTCGATCTCTTAACACAATATCGCCAACATCCCCAACACCCATCCCATCTACATATGTGTCTCCTGCTGGGACAAAGCGTGTTTGACGGGCTACTCCATTTTTGATATCGACAACTTCTCCATTTTTAATAATAAAAGTATTCTCTTTTTCCACTCCCACTGATTCTGCTAATATTCGATGATGGTAGAGCATACGAGATTCTCCATGAATGGGAATGAAGTAGGTTGGTTTCATTAAGGTTAACATTAGCTTTAAATCTTCTTGATAACCATGACCTGAAACGTGCATACCGGTTGTACTGCCAGAACCATAAATTACTTTTGCCCCAAGTTGAAATAAATTATCTATGATTTTAGAGACGTCTTTTTCATTTCCAGGGATTGGAGATGCTGCTAGAATCACGGTATCCCCCGGATATATTGTGACATCGCGAAAGTTCCCACTTGCTAAACGTGACAAAGCAGCCATTGGTTCTCCTTGACTACCTGTACAGAGAATGGCAACTTTTTCTACTGGCAGTTGATCTACTTGACTGACATCAATTAACATTCCCTCCGGCATATGAAGATAGCCACGTTCTATAGCAACGTTCACCACATTTACCATACTGCGGCCAAGCAATGCTAATTTACGATTCGTTTTTATAGCAGACTCTACTACTTGTTGTATTCTATTAACATTCGAAGCAAATGTCGAAATGAAAATTTTCCCATCTGCTTTCATAAAGGCTTCATCTAAATGAGAACCAACCATTTGTTCAGAAGGAGTTAACCCCTTTCGTTCTGCATTTGTGCTCTCTGATATTAATGCTAAAACTCCCTGCTGCCCGATTTCCGCCATTTTATGTATATCAGCATATTGGTTATTAGCCGGGGTTAAATCAAATTTAAAGTCACCTGTGTGAACAATATTTCCTTCTGGGGTGTGGAAAACAACTCCAAGACAGTCTGGGATGCTGTGACTTACCTTAAAAAAGGAAACTTGCACTTCTCCAAACTCTAGCTTGGAGCTAGAATCAATAGTTATTAATTTTGTCTCTCCGTTTAGCTTATGCTCATTGATTTTAAGCTCTATTAAACCTAAGGTAAATCTTGTAGCATAAATAGGAATGCTTAATTTCCTTAGAATATAGGGGATTCCACCAATATGGTCTTCATGACCATGGGTAACGATTAAAGCTTTTATTTTATCTTGATTCTCCTCCAAATAGGTTATATCTGGAATTATTAAATCAATACCCAATAAGCTTTCATCAGGAAATTTCCCTCCACAATCAATAACAAAAATTTCATCCTGATATTGAACGACATACATATTTTTTCCGATTTCATTTATTCCGCCTAATGCAAAAAACGACAAAGCATTCTCATCCACTTTCATTATTCTCCTCCTTATCGCACTAAATATTGTTATTATTTCTTTTTTATTTAGCTTTCATGCAAAAAGAAGAGAAACACATCTATTGCTTAAGAAACTTTAAAGAAAAGGCTCCTGCAGAAAAAGAAAAAACCCCAATAAGGGGTCTTAATCCAAAATTCACTATTTTAAGTTTTTTATGCCAGTTTCTAATACTTCCATTTGCCATAACGTTTGTTCGTCTGTTATGGTCTTATCTTCCCCATTTATAATCGCTTTGTATAAATCATCATACACTCTTCCATAATCGCCGTTTACCGATTTCACTGTTTCTTCATGGATTGTCCCTTCATCATCAATGTAGGTTAATACTCCATAGTGTTTTATCGTATCTATCCCGAAATCTTTATTATCCGGCATGTAAAATAATTTTAAATGTTCCTCTTGACGATCTTTTGTTTCTTTCACAAAACATCCCTTTTTTCCATGAACGACAAAGCTTGGTCTTTCTTTCAATCTGAAATAACTAGACTTTACAGAAACTTTCATCTTCCCATAGTACAAATCTAAATCAAAATAATCATTCATTCTTCCTTGTCCTAATAATTGTCTCACATCATAATGAATATGATCAGGTTTGCCAAAATAGCTGATAACCTGATCAAGCGTATGGCAGCCATGTCCATATAAAAATGACTCTGCTGGATTAAAGGTCTGTGCAGATTCTGGTACTTCAGGACGGTAATAATCATAGTGCATCTCCAATTCCAGCAAGTCCCCTAGTTTTCCTTCTTCGATGACCTTTTGCACAGTCAGAAAATCACTGTCAAAACGTCTATTTTGATATGCCTGCACAATTAAATTCTTTTCCTTCGCCAATGCAAATATTTCTTTAGCCTGTTCGGCAGTTTCCATGAAAGGTTTTTCAACTAAACAATGTTTATCATGTTCTAGTGCTAATTTAGTGTATTCAAAATGACTGTCATGTCTTGTACAAATAACAATTAATTGAATGTCTTTATCGTTTAATAATTCATTTAAATCAGATGTATAATTTACTCCTGCAATTCGATCCCAGCTTTCATGCTTTGGATTTCTTTGAAAAATTGTTTTTACCTTGATATTCTCTCTTTGTAATACAAACGGCAGGTGATATCTGTTTGTGCTTTTCCCATTTCCAATATAACCAATAGTAAGCATAGCAGCCTCCTAGTAATTTATTCATTATACTATTTATCCCATTTTTCTTTCTATTTGTCATGTGAAAAGCACCTCCTAAAAAAAACAAAACTAGGAGGTGCTTCTCTCTTTTAGATTATTTACATTAAGTGAATTAAGTGGAAGACAATACCTACCACGAATAAGCCAAGAATCATAACGATTGGAGAAACTTTCTTTCTAAGCAGCCACATACAAAGAAGTGTTAACAATAATCCAGCTAAACCAGGAATTAAGCTATCTAAGTTACTTTGCAATGTAGTTACTTTTACTGGATCCAATGAAAGACCAGCTGCTTGCTGTTCCAAGGCGGTTTTAATCCCCTCTGCTCCAGCAGGCAATTTATCCCAATCAATATAAGCACCTTCATCAAGCTCTACTGACGATACAACAGGGGTAAATTTGACCGATACCCACCGGTTTACTAGTGCACCGAGGATAAACATCCCGAGAATCGATGCCCCTTTTGTAATGTTCTGCAGCAATCCTCCAGATAGGTCATCTGTAATTTTAGACCCAGCTTTGTAACCAACTTCTTGTGTATACCAAGTGAATCCCATGCGGATAAGGTTCCATGCAAAGAAGTAAATAATTGGTCCTAGAATATTACCAGTTAAAGCAAGAGAAGCAGCTAAAGCGCCAAGGATTGGCTTCACTGTAAACCAGAAAACTGGATCTCCAATACCAGCTAATGGTCCCATCATTCCGACTTTAACCCCTTGAATTGCTTTATCATCCACTGGTGCTCCATTGGCACGCTCTTCTTCAAGCGCTAATGTTACACCAAGAATAGGTGAAGCGACATAAGGATGTGTATTAAAGAACTCTAAGTGACGTTTTAGCGCTTCCGCACGATCTTCTTTTGATTTATATAATCTTTTTATTGCAGGAATCATGGCGAATGCCCAACCACCGTTTTGCATACGTTCATAGTTCCAAGAACCTTGAATAAACGTGGAACGCCACCAAACCGAAATACGATCTTTTTTTGATAATTTAAATGCTTTTTCCATTTTCTGTCCCCTCCTTCTTAGTAATTATCGATAATATCGCCTAGTGGATCACCAGTGTTCCCATTTCCGCCATTACCAGAGCCGCCTTTGTTAGAAAGCGCAAGATAGATAAGAGCAAGAGCCACACCGATAGCCCCAAGACCAATAAGTGTAATTTGTGAAACAGTCGCTAATACGAAACCAATCGCAAAGAATGGCCATACTTCTTTTGTAGCCATCATGTTAATAACCATTGCGTAACCAACAGCAACAACCATTCCCCCGCCGATTGCTAAACCGTTTGTCAACCAATCTGGCATAGCTGTAAGTAAGTCACTCACAGGACCTGCCCCAATAGCGATAATTAACGCAGCTGGTATAGCAATACGTAATCCTTGTAAGATGATCGCAAAAATATGCCATAGTTCAACTTTTTTAATGTTTCCTTCTTTCGCCGCCGCATCCATCAAATGCACCAATCCTGTTGCAATTGTACGAACGATGATAGTTAATAATAAACCAGCAACTGCAAGTGGAACTGCAATCGCAATGGCAGAGGATACACCGGCATCCCCTTGACCGCTTAAAACTAAAATAATGGCAGATGCAACTGATGCTAATGCAGCATCCGGTGCTACGGCAGCCCCAATGTTCGCCCAACCTAAAGCGATCATTTGAAGGGTACCACCTAAGATAAGACATGGTACTAATTCTCCTGTAACTAAGCCGATTAACGTACAGGCAATGATTGGTTGGTGAAAGTGGAATTCATCCAGGATTCCTTCAACACCAGCTAAAAACGCTACAATAATGACTAATAATATTTGAATCATATTCAAATCCATGTTTATTAATCCTCCTTTTTCTTTGATATTCGGATTATTTTCGTCTATTTAACTCTTCTTGTGCTTTCTTGATTATTTCATCCATATTACCTTTTGAATCATTCGGAACTTTACGTACATCGAAGCTTAAACCAGCTTCTTTTAACTTCGCAAATGCATCAATATCGTCTTGGTTAAAAGCTAACACCTTATTCGGTTGAACTTTACCAGGTGAGTGTGCCATAGAACCTACGTTGATTGTCTTCAATGGAACACCACCCTCAACTGCTCTAAGAGCATCCTGTGGATTTTCAAATAGTAGTAAAGCGCGTTGACCACCAAAGTGTTGATCATCTTTTGCAAGTTCGATCATTTTTTTTACTGGAACAACATGTGCTTTTACTCCTGGAGGAGCAGCTTGTTGGATTAATTTCTTACGAAGTTCATCCTTCGCTACTTCATCAGAGACAACAATAATACGGGTAGGCTGTGTCGTTTTTGTCCAAGCCGTTGCTACTTGCCCATGAAGTAAACGAGAATCAATACGTGCTAACACATATTCAAATTTTCCAGGAGCACCTGCACTTACTGGCTGAGCAGTCGTATTAGCAGCTGTTTCTGCTGGTTCTAAAGCTTCAGGTCTTACTTTAACTCCTTCTTTAGCTGTTCCTAAAATATGTGCGGCAATTTCATGTGCAGTGTTCATTGTAAAGCGTGATGCATAAGCTTCAATCAACATTGGTAAGTTCATACCAGCAACAATTGCCCATTTTTCATTATGTTCTTCAAACAAGCTATTGGCTTGGTTGAAAGGAGTTCCACCCCAAAGATCAACTAAGAATAGTACTTCGTCTTGGTTATCGAAAGAGGCGATTGCTTCTTGCATTTTTGCCTTTACATCTGCAGGTCCTTCGCTTGGCATCAATGTAACAGCTTTTACATTTTCTTGCTCTCCGAAGATCATTGCTCCAGATTGCAAGATACCACTGGCAAATTCACCGTGACTAGCAATGATAATTCCTACCATCTTTTTACCTCCCATTATTATTTTCACAGCTATCAAGCTGCATTTTTTCAACTCATCTAAAGCGATTACATATAAGCGATTACAGTGTTTGATAAAAATAAAAAAGGCATGAGTAAAAAGTCGATTTAAATGAATTTATAGGTATAGAATGCCCCTATTCTCTTCATTCAATCATACTTTTTTACTCATGCCTGATCGAATCAGTAACACGTAAAATAATGACGATAGTTATTCAATTTATTCTGTAAACGCTTTAAACGGAGTAATTAATATCCTTCTGCTTCACTTTAGTAAGCTTGCAAAAAAATTATAGCACACTGGATTTTCTCTTTCAATAGGGAAATTTATTTTTTTGATTCCGCTATCATTTTCTTAAAACCTCTCTCAAAAACAATGCTGAGATTCCTAATTGCAATATATTTTTTTCCTCTATCCTTTCTACTGCGGATCTGTTATTTTTTCGACTTACCCGTTAATCCGCGTTTAATAACATCAAAGAAACTCAACGATTGAACCATACGCTTCGGATCAACATACTCACGAATTGCTCGTAAAACTTTTTTCGGGTCTTTAGAAGAAAATGTATACGTCCCATTTCGCTTCGTTTGGATAGAATAACGCGGGATCCATTTCCCCTTGAACATGATGGAAGCAATTACATAATCTACCTCTTCCCAAGGAATCTGGATAAACTTGCGAGCATCACGGCTATTAAAGAATTCAAAGCCCTTGTCCCCAATCATAATCTTCCCATATTCTGAGATTCCTGTGTGTGAAGTTGCATTCATAACTAAATCGACTTTTGTATTAATTGATTGGACCATTTGTTTACTCCATTTCTATCTTTTAATACTAATAATTATACGTGTTTTTTTGCTTTAAGCAAATACTCTGGGAGAGTTCACATTAACTTAAGAATTTAGATTATGCTATTAAGAAGCTATTGTATTCAGCGATATCTTTAGAATTACTAGCAAATAGTTTTGATGATGTTGATCAAATATTGGAAGTGGAATGCTCCACTTTAAATATTGGTTGGGAATGCTCCAATCTATATGTTCACGGATAATTATTATTTCCGAACGTATTTAAAAAAAGTTTGAAATCATGCGTGCCGATTTTACAACATCGACACGCATGGAGAGTATTTTTAGGGCTGTCTATTTGACCATAATAGGACTAAAATTGGTTTCGCTTTTTTCTTTTGATCAGGAAATGAGGAATTAATATCAGCTACGATATGCATAAAATACAAATCATAACCAAATCGCTATCTTGTTTATTTTTCAGCCTTCCTCAATGGGTGATGATCCATTAGATGGTGCTCCTAAATGTCTCTACAATATGCTCTACTGTAAATCCATATTCCTCCATTAATCTATTTGCTGGAGCGGATGCACCAAAATGATCAATGGTAATCATTCTTCCATTATGTCCAATATATTCTCTCCAACCTAAACTAGAGCCTAATTCGATTGCCACACGTGCAGTTATATGACTAGGAATCACCCTTTCCTTATAATCTGCTGGTTGTTGTTCAAAAAGATCCCAGCTTGGCATACTTATAACAGAAACATATATGCCTTCCTTTTCTAACACTTCTTGTGCATCAAGAGCAAGGGTTACTTCTGAACCCGTAGCAAGTAACAGACCAACTACTTTTCCTTTTGCTTGTGATACAACATAAGCGCCTCTTTTTACCCCTTCATACACTTGTTCTTGATCAGCCTTAAGAGTTGGAAGATCTTGGCGAGTTAACACTAAAGCAGTCGGATGGTCTTGACTTTCAAGTGCTAAGCGCCATGCTGCCGCCGTCTCCTTCGCCTCTGCTGGCCTAATGACTGAAATACCAGGCATTGCCCTTAATGCCGCAAGATGCTCGATTGGCTGGTGTGTCGGCCCATCTTCCCCGACTGCAATACTGTCATGTGTAAATACATAAGTAACTGGTAACTTCATCAGTGCGGCTAAGCGAATCGCTGGGCGTAAGTAATCAGAGAAAACAAAAAAGGTTGCTCCAAATACTTTCACTCCACCGTGAAGAGCCATCCCGTTTAATGCGGCACCCATTGCAAATTCACGAACACCAAACCAAATATTGCGTGCTTCATAACCATCTAACGCAAAGTTCTTTTCCGATGAAATCAAAGTTTTATTAGATCCTGCAAGATCAGCTGAACCACCGATCATTTGTGGAATGGCATTTGCTGCTGCATTTAATACTCTTCCTGAAGATTCCCTCGTTGCTATTTTTAATCCTGATTCAAATATAGGCAGATCCTTTCGCCAGTTTATAGGAAGTTCGCCTTTTACAGCACTCTCAAATTGCGCTGCAAGTTCAGGATAGGTTGCTTTGTACTCCTCAAATTGTTCATTCCACTCTTGCTCTATGGCTTTTCCTTTTTCTCTGATACTCGCAAAATGCTTTTCTACTTCTTCTGGTACAAAAAATGGTTCTTTTGCTTCCCACTGATAAGCCGCTCTCGTTAATTCAATTTCTTCTTTCCCAAGAGGTGCACCATGACTCGCCGAGGAACCAGACTTATTAGGTGAACCAAAACCAATTGTTGTTTTAACCTCAATTAAAGTAGGTCGTTCTAAATCTGTCTTTGCTTCTTTCACTGCCTTTTGGATAGCTTCAATATCATTACCATCTTCTACGCGCAGGACTTGCCATCCATATGCTTTAAATCGATCTGCTACACTTTCAGAAAAAGATAGATTGAGATTCCCGTCTAGTGAAATATCGTTAGAATCATATAGCACAACTAAACGACCTAGCTTTAAGTGCCCTGCTAGGGAAGCTGCTTCCGCAGATACCCCTTCCATTAAATCCCCATCGCCACAAAGACTATAAGTAAAATGATTTATTATATGGAAATTCTCCTTATTATACCTTTCAGCTAGATGACTTTCTGCCATTGCCATACCAACCGCCATCACGATACCTTGACCAAGCGGGCCTGTTGTCGCTTCTACTCCTTCTGTATGTCCATATTCAGGATGTCCAGGTGTTTTGCTTCCCCATTGACGGAAATTCTTTAAATCCTCAATCGTCAGCCCATATCCGAATAGATGAAGCATACTGTATAGCAGGGCTGAACCGTGACCAGCCGACAGGATAAAACGATCACGATTCAGCCATTTAGGATTAGCAGGATTTATATTCATTTCTTTTGCCCATAACGTATAAGCCATTGGAGCAGCCCCCATTGCAATTCCTGGGTGACCAGAGTTCGCTTGTTCAATTGCGTCAATGGATAATAATCTAATAGTGTTAATAGCTAATTGGTCAATCAATTGGTTTGTAGTCAATTTAATAAAGCTCCTTTATTTTTTAAATTGTTTGTTTTTCTGAATATCTATTATTTATTTAAAAGGATTTTACAATGAATAAAGAGGCGGGTTTCCTTCCCCCACCCCTTTAAAAAATTAGGATTCTACTTCTTTCCCAGTCATGTCCTTGTAATCTTGACACATAATTTCCCATGACTTTTCAATATCTTCATTTACTCCAAATAAGCCACTGCGGCCGACGATATAAATGTCAGGACCAGCTTCATCAATTCTCTTAAATGTTTTTCGACTAGAGGAACCATCCATTTCAATAACATATTGATATCCCTTTTTGTCTCGTAATTCTCTTAATGCTACAATTTTATCTAATGTGCTTTCGATAAAACGCTGCCCGGCAAACCCTGGATCCACTGTCATAATGGTTATTTTATCTACTAATTCAATATATGGAAAAATTGTTTCAATAGGCGTTTCTGGATTCAGTACTACTCCAGCTTTTAACCCAGCATCATGTATTTGATCAAATAAACGAAAAGCTAAACCATCAAGTACTTCCGCATGCATGCAAATCCATTCACACTTTAAATCAACCAATTGTTGAACCCAGAAACTTGGATTTGTAACCATAAGATGGGCAGACATAGGTAAATCACTTATCTTCCGTACTTCCTCGATAAACCAAGGGGATAAAGTAATATTCGGCACATAATGCCCATCCATAATATCAATATGATAAGAATCTACATGCTGATTTAAAAATGTGATTTGTTCTTTAAATTTATCTAAATCCATAGTCATTAAGGATGGTGAAAATCCTACTTTTTTCATCATTTGCTCAACCTCCACAAACCTGCTATTTTCTTTAAATTAATGCTCTTTTTTTAAACCAAACTTATTAACTAATAAAACTTAGCTTTACTGGTATATCAGTTAATGGTCCGTGCATTTAGTTAAAGAATTTGTATATCATCTAAATCAATATCTTCCTCTTCCACTTCTACTTGTTCGTCTTCTTTTACGTTTTTCTTAATTAAGGCAAGCGCTAATCCTGTAACGACTACATTCACTAGAATAGCTGCAACACCCGCCCAAGGATTGGACATAGTTGGTAACATAAATACGCCGCCAAATGGTACTGTTGCATCTGCTCCTAACACCATTGTTACTGCTCCGCCAGCTGCTCCGCCAATGGCTACAGCTGTTACAGTACGAACGATATCATTCATAACAATTGGGATTACCCCTTCAACGATATTAACAACACCCATTGGCACCGCTGACTTTAATGTCTCTACTTCTGATCGAGTATAAATATTTTTCTTAAAGACTTTTGCAATAAAGTAAGCTAATCCAAATCCAATTGGAGTTGCTGTATTTACTAATTGTAAAGCTGTGATCGGCCCATTAATTCCTTCTGCCTGCATGGTTAATACGAAGGCAAACACAGTCTTGTTAATTGGACCGCCAAAGTCAATTCCGCTCAATAGACCAACAATTCCGCCGAATACTAATAAAGAGGAGGTTCCTAAACTGTTTAATGCATCTGTTAATAAGGATGTAAAGGCAGCAATCGGGATACCGATAATGTATACCATGATTAATCCACCAATAATGGATGTGAAGAATGGAACAATTAGGGTTGGCATTAACCCTTTAGCCCAGCTAGGAACTTTAAAATGTTTTATAATTGCTATAGCAAGATAACCTGATAAAAATCCTCCCAAAATACCACCAATAAATCCAGCACCAATCGCGTTAGCAGTTAAACCAATAATGAATCCTGGAGCTATTCCTGGTTTACCAGCAATGGAATAAGAAATCCCTGTTGCAATAACGGCAGGTAATAACCCTAAACCTGCTCCACCCATTGTTGCTAATGCATCCCATATGTTAAATTCCCCTTGTACTAAGGTACCTTGACTAGTCCCGCCAAAAGCCATACCAATTGCGATTAAGAAACCTGCTCCACAAACAATTGGAATCAAAAATGAAATTGCTGTTAATAAATGGCCTTTTAAATTTAATTTTTTTACTCCACTCATTATTAACCCTCCTTTTAATTAAAGACCTCTCTCCATAAATTTCTTAGCTACATAAAGCTTCTTTCACATCTTCCGCATTTTTGGATTGCAGCATCTTCTTAATGACTTCATCATTTCCTAGTTTTCTAGCAAATAATGATAATAATTTCAGATGACTTTGTGCTCCGTCATCGTTTCCAACAGCAAACAGAATGATTCCTTTTACACCCTTTCCATCGAGGCTCTCCCAAGCAATTTCCTCTTGCGTTATACCAATGGCTACCCCTATTTTTTCAACAGAATCGCTTTTACCATGAGGAATAGCAATATAATTGCCTATCCCAGTCTGTCCGATTGCTTCTCTCGCATAAATATCCTTTGTGAACTCTTCGATATCTTTAATGTACTTGTTTTCAAGTAACACCTCAGCTAATTCCTGAATAGCTTCTTCTTTACTTTTAGCGCTCATGTTGGTTTTGATTGTATTTATATCTACAATGTTGTTTACTTCCATCATTCTCTCTCCTTTTACGATTATTTCTTTTGACTTACAACCTCTGCTGCTTTTTCAATTAGTTTATTTGGTGATTTAACAGCTATCTCTGTGGTGACTTGGATAATTCGCTTTCCGTCAAACCGTTCTCTTCCTGCGATTTTGACATCTGTAGCCAAAATTACGATGTCTGCTTCAGCTATTTGCTGTTGCGATAATTCATTCTCTATTCCAATCGTTCCTTGTGTTTCAATATGAATTTCATGACCTGCCTTCTTTCCAGCATTCTCTAATTTTTCCTGTGCGATATACGTATGGGCAATCCCAACTGTGCAAGCTGCAACTCCAACTATTTTCATGATTATTCCTCCTAATATCCTATAATTTCTTCGCTGAATTCTTCTTCTTCATGACTTTTCAATAAGCGGTTTAGATACTCTTCATCTGCAAAAGATCGGATAAATGAAGAGATGCGTTTCTTTATATTAACGCTTTCATTTTTCTTTAATAAAATAATAATCACTAGACAGATGTCTTTTGACTGATCCCATGTTATGATTGGATTTACTAAACGGATAAATAGAATTTGACTTTTCTTGAGTTGATCACTTTCAATATGTGGCAGCATTACATGCTCTGCGATTAACGTACTGCCTATTTTATCTCTCTCATTTAATTGATGGATCACTTCCTCTTTTGATATAGGATTATCTTGTGAAACAATCTTAGAAATAAAAGAGTAGACTTCTTCTTTTGTTTTTAACTCACAATTAAAATAAACTTGATAGATTGAATTAATATCCATGGTAAATTTCCTCTATTTTCCCCTGAAGTCTCTTCTGATCATCCATTGTAAACATTGCACTAACTAATAAATAAGGAATAGCTACTTCTTCCTTCATATGAACTGTACTTAAAATCAATTCAGCATCTGAGTACTTCTCTTTTAATATCTGTGTATTTCGTGATGCCACTACATCCACTATTTCTAACTCGGGGAATTTCTTGGAAACCTTTGCTCTTAGAAGTTCTGAAGTTCCAATCCCCGTTGTACACATGATTAATGTTTTGATTGGATGCTGATATTGTCTCGTTTCCAGCGCCTTTGCAAAATAGAGGGTGATAAAACCATTTTCATCATCATTTATCGCTGGTAAGTTGAATTTTTCACTAATCGATCCAGAAACCTTCCTTACCCCCATAAATACTTCTTCATACGTCAACTTAATCTGACTTAACAAATTATTTTTAACCCGAATCTTGTGCTCCAATCGATTCAGCATTGGTTTAATATGATTGGCTAAATCGACAAATATAGACTGACACTGGCTGTCTATATCCATTCCTAAGCTGGTGCTCATTCCTTCAATATAGGCCTTCGTTACTCTAATCACTTCTGATGAAAAAGTAGCAGTAATAGCATGCGATCCCTGCATTCTTGATGACACTAGATATTGATAAAGAAAATACACTTCCATATCTGGCAAAGGACTGTTCAAATATTTCTCGATATTCTGCACAATCATCTTAGCAAGCGGATACAAAATATCTCGCTGCATGTTTTCCATTTCTTTAGAAGAAATCTCATCAGTAAATAACCTGATAGGAACTTTCCTTGATCGGCTCAAAAGTATATATAAATGAGAAAAAATATTCACATTATATGGATAAGGAATCGTTATGTTTAAATCCTCTTCCATCTTTCTCAATTGCTCCAATATAAATAAGACATCGTATTGATTAAAATTCAATTTCGGATTCCGCTTTAAATCATCAATATCAATAATATGAAAGATCTCAATAATATCTTTAATTGCCTTCCTAATATTCACTTCATCCCCAAGAATGGCTAAAGTTCTATTTTTTCGCTCTAAAACTAAATTGTATTTTTTTAGCTCTTCACTCATTATTTGTTCATCATTAAAAGCAACAGAGTCTCCTACATAATAGTCACTAAATAAATGATAAACATTTATAGGTTTCGGCGAAGACAATAATAGTTGTTCCATTATTCGTTTACGTCTCTCTTGAGGAGAAAACTGCATTTTCTTGTCTTTATAATTGCTTTTTTGTGCATGAATAAATTTTTCGTAATCTAGTTTATATCCTCTCCCTCTTTCAGATATGATTAAAGGGCCATCCTCGTACTCGTCATTAATTTTATTTACTAAACGATAGACTGTTTTTTGAGAAACATTTAGTACTTCAAGGAGTTCCTTCGAAGTAACATATCCTTGAGTCTTTGAAAGAAACAGTAACAGATCTTGTTCATAATTACTTTTAGAACTCATCTCCTTGCCTCCTTGCTATTATATTAACCTATACAATAACATACGCTTCGCTGGAAAATGACCGTTGCAACGGTCATTTTTTCATAGAATCTTTAGGTGATTTCTTTCCATCGTCAGACTGACAAAGCATTATGCATAAATGGTTTATGGTGGACAAAGCCCATCTACACCTGTAGTGTGTTTATTCATGTTATAAAAAGAAACAGAGACGCCTAATAAGTTCAGCGAACTTATTAGGCGTCTTTTTTTTAAACATTGATACCGTCATATCCTTTCTACAGGAAGATTCCTTTTTAGTAGCTTATATTTCTTAAGATCACCAAAAATACAAAAATAAAATAAACCCTGCCATTTGGCAAGATTTTATTTATACTAATTCTTTTAAATTATGATTGTAAATCCTGCGAATTTTTTCTATTTGGTTGATATAGGGTTTTCATCTTCTTCCATGTCCGCACAACTTTGATTAATAGCAAATTCTGTTCCTTTCATTATATAATACCATTCCTAAAATTGGTCCTCCAGATGCACCTATTCCAGTCCATATTACATACGCTGTTCCCATTGGATTTCCATTACATAGGCAAGTAAAATAAAACGTAAGCCAAACCCTGAGCTAAATAAACCAACTATAGTCTAGAAGTTCTCGTCAACATACTTCTTTATTGATCATCTCTTACTCTCCTTTCTGCGGATAAGTTTTGTACTGTTCATTTAAGTTGATTTTTGTATAAAATTTACTTTCTATTAAAATAATTACAACTTATAATGTATTTAAAACTATACTAAGGAGAAAGAAATGAATTATGAAAACATCTACCCCATGCCCTAACTGTAATAAATCTCTTACAATCGAACATTTTGAAGATTTTCCATCACCATTTAATATGAAATGCCCGCATTGTAAGGCCAAGTTAAAAGAAACGAAGATGACACCAATATTAATTTTAGTAGCAATAATCATAATTCCTCTCTTTATTTTACTTGGTGTCACTGTCAAAAACTTTTTAACTAACTTCTTTCCTGTTGTGGAAAAAATCCCCACAGCAATAATTTTCCTAGCATTTTGCTATCCCGTTTATGCTTTATATGAAGCTTTCAATGCTGTTATTATCTTTAAAGGGAATCTCCAATTAAAAAAGCGTCAGTAATAATAGAAGCGTGAATTCTCTCACGCTTTTTGATTAAATTAGAGCTTTTCTTTTCCGATCGCACAGCTATTATCTACTTTCTTTACGTTTAACTATTAGCTTTCGTCCATCACATATTTCCGTATCTAATTCTTGTTAATTTCATGAAAACGATGTCTTCATTTTCTATATCAAACAAAAACACCATACTCCCACGACATCGTCTAAAACCTTAGCCAACTATACTCCTCCTTGCTTCACTTTAGTTATCTGTTTTCACTTCATGTCGAATCTTTTAGTTTTTTGTGGAATTCTATTCCTTTAATAATTCCAGTATTTGATATACCATAAATATACTTATTACGTTTGAAAGGCGGTGAATTCATGAAAAAAAATCTCTTGAAAATTACAATGGTTTTTGGATTAATTTTCTCTGTGTCATCACCAGTATTTGGTTCAGATGTGAAACCAATGATTTCTGACTGTGGTGGTTCAGAACATCCAGTTCCGTGCTGGGCTTATTAAATTTTGTACAGTAATACATTGGAACCTTTATTGATTTACTTTTATGAAACAATTATGCCTTTCCTTCTCTCCCTCCCGAAGGATTAAAAATGATGATATTCCTTGATACAGCCAAAAGCTCGAATATCCAAATGACTATGTAATTTTCTTAATTCTTGCCTATACCTAGATTGCGGGCTGAAGGATTATAAGCCTTTAAGTGGAAAGGTATTGACTTTGGAGAACATACCATTAACGCCAGCTATCCACAAACGATTAACCCCTCATTCATTAAGACATACACACTTTTCTTTTAGCAGAAGCAGGAAATGAATTACTTCAAATCATGGACCGGTAGGAACATACACATTACTAATGACAGAAAAAAAGAAGCCTCTCAAAAGCTTGGTGAACTGATGAGAAGCCTATAAAGTGATGGAGTTTTTCCATCACTTTTTATTCCTTATAAATGTTCTATTCTTTAATGAAATACTATTTTAGCATGTCAAAAATCCAGTTACACAACTGTTGAGATGTTAAAAGCTCTATAAATATAGTGGTCAAGGTGCTACCAATTCAACCTTAATTCTATCCGGATCTTCAAAATAAACCGCGTAATGTTTTTCCCCTCCTGCATAGGGATGTTTGTCGGTATAAAGGATCTTAACACCCTTTCGTTCTAACTTTCTTGTCATATCGTCTATTTGTTGACGAGAACTTGCGTGGAATGCCAAATGGTTTAGTCCTACCCGACATCTATGGTAAGGTATGTCCATAAACCGTTCTTCTGCTTGTACGAAAACAATATATGTCTCTCCAATTTTCCAGCTATGTCCACTTTCCCACGACTGAAAAGACTCATATCCTAATTCCTCTAAAAACCACCCCCAAAAAGCGATTGAACTTTTCAAATTTGAAACATATATTTCAATATGGTGAATAAGACCTTTTGACAATGGATGCCCTCCTTTTCTAAATCTATATCGATTATTTTATCAGATAATTTTAGAGCTACAATTATTTAAAAACAACGTTCTTTGAGAATATCCTTAGAAAAATATTTTATTTGTTTTTTGTTGGTTAAAATTGGGCAAAGCTAATATTCCTTTTTAAAATACTCTCTGCAACTCTTCTCATCTCCGACCATCCATTCTTACATGCCTTTTAGTTAGGAATGAATTATCCATTGTTTTTTAACTGGAAGCTTCATATTACAAATACATGCTGGCTTTTTTATAATAAATTACGTTATCTACATACTTTTATAAGACAGAAGGAATAATGTTGGAATAATGAATATAAATAGGAAGTTAGCCATAAGGAAGTTTAAAATATGAAATCTCAGATAGGTGTAATAAGAAAGGCTAAAGGATTAATGCAGAAATATGTTGCTCAACAGGTAAGAAGTTCTCATCAGCAATTGAACGATTTTGAAAATAATAGGGATTACCCTTGAATATAAAAGGCTTATAAGATCACTAAAATACTTAATCATATTGTAAATAACTTGTATATTTTGGAAGACTAAAAACCCTCTGCTAGTGTTGCTGATCCAACCAAGATCCTCCATTTTTCCAAATTTCTCCTACAAACAATAAACAGTCATCTTTTACGATGACTGTTTTGCTATACATATAATATCCAATTACTTATTACCTTCTATATATTCTAATATCTGTTCTCTAAATAGTTTAAATACTGGATTTGTACTTTCCTCATATATTCTTACTATTTTATTTATGAATTGTTTATCGTTTGTTAACTCATAGGTTATTAAATACCATGCAGATCTCCCTGCTGCATTTGAAATAATTTCATTTTCACTTTTTATTAAAACTAATAAATTCTGAAGTTGTTCATTAAGAACTTTTCCATCTTCACCATATAATTTTTCATAAGCACTGATACCATTTAAAACATCCGTAGTATCACTACTTTTTATTAGTTCTCTGGCTTCTTCTAAGGTGAAAACAATAGCACCATCTACTTCTTCCTCCTCTTCCTCGTATATGTACAAATTATCTAACATTTCATCAAATGAATCGAATAAGCGGATAAATTCATTTTCCTCTGAAAATATGTAAATTACACTTGGATTAGAAGAAGACTCATTATAATCTAATGCTAGCCACTCATGACCCTCTCCACTAAGTATTATTATATTTTCTCGTTCAATTTGCCATTCTTCCACAAAGTATTTCGTTTGAAATATTCCCTCACCCTGCTTAATTCCAAATAAATACTCTATTATAATATAATTATCATCTTCCTCATGATTCTGTTTGAATGGTAGCGCATTATATTGTAATGTTCCACCATTTTTAATTTTTAATAAATCAATATATGATTTAGGTAATTTTACATTAAAATGTTTTTCTGCAAGTATAATATCATCTTGAACTAAGTCATCTAACGTATAATCATTAGCCCCACCCTTCCAAATATTCATATTTTTTCTCCCTCTTTTTTAAAAATTGTCCGTTCATACTTTCTTTCCTCCCTCCCTTCCTTACTACTTACTAATAGGAGTTTTCTTTATTATAGATAGATATTCCTTTCTGTAGCTTCGAAATAAAGATTGATTAAAATATATTTGCTTTTTATTTTATCAAAGAATACAAAAAATCCATTTTGAAGAAAGATTATTCAAAATGGATTATCTATTAATAACTCTTTGACTTTTTTATAAGAATTTTTCGCTCCCTATTGAACTATTTAATTATCACTTCTGCTAGATTTTGTTAAGGCGTCTTTTCCATACATACGTTAAGGTAATAAAGATGTAGATGAAAAGTGTTATGATCGTTACGATGATGGATGTCGTGAGAATGATTCCAATCAGGATCATAATTAAAGCGATAATCGCAGCCCAAGTCGTATATGGGAACCATTTAACTGAATAGGCGCTCGTTTTTCCAGGCTGTTGTTTACGTGATTTCAAATGGGCGAAGGCAATGATCAACCAGATGAATAATACGGTATATCCCAGTGATCCCATCAGAAAATCGAAGGTCTTGCTTCCAGCAAATAAGGAAATCAGTACACCGCCAAATAAAGTAGAAGTACAAATTAATATTGCAAAAACAGGAACTTTCTTCTTGGATAAACTTGAAAAGATTTTCGGAATGCGGCCGTCCACGGCTTGCGTATATAGAACGCGGGATGAACCATACAATCCAGAATTCATCGATGAAATAATCGCTATTAGAACAACGGCGTTCATAATATGGTCAGCACCTGGAATCCCTATCATTTGAAAGACCATCACAAACGGACTTTCAGGCACCCCGTTTACTTCGTTCCAAGGAATTAAACTAACAATGATAAAAAATGGAATGATATAGAAAGAAATGATTCTGACCAATGTACTCCGAACGGCTTTTGGAACTACTTTTTCGGGATTTTTCGTTTCTGCCAATGTGACCCCGATAATTTCTGTCCCGCCATATGAATAAATTACCACCAGCATCGCCGTGATTAAACCAGTTGATCCATTCGGAAAGAAACCGCCATGATCAGTCAAGTTAGAGAAACCAACTGCTGTATGATCACCAAAAGTAACGAGCAGCAACAATAATCCAGCCATGATGAACACAATGATGACGGTTATTTTAATTAAAGCAAGCCAGTACTCCGTTTCAGCAAAAACCTTTACTGATAGCAAGTTGATTGCTGTAACTAACACCGAAACAGCTAATGCCAGTATCCAGATTGGATATTCAGGCAGCCAATATTGAATGAAAATAGCCGCAACGATTGATTCGGCCGTGATGTTCAATACCCACATTTTCCAATAGATCCAATCAAGGAAATAGGCAGGATACTTTCCTAAAATAGATTGGACAAGATCCCTGAATGTTCTTGCACCGCTATTGCGGACCGCCATTTCAGCTAAACCTTGCATGATGAATAATAGAATGATGCCCCCTATCAAGTAGGCAATTATTGTGGATGGACCTGCCATATCAATTGCTGAACTGCTTCCTTTAAATAAACCTGCCCCAATGGCTCCACCTAATGCCATCATCGTAATATGCCTTGAAGTCATTGTCCTTTGTAAATTCCGTTTATCCGTTTCCATATCCTAACCTCCAAAAAAATCATAAAAGGCATATCGTCCCTTCTTCATTTGATTATGAAGAAAGAGACGATATGCCTTAAGCTTACCGCGGTACCACTCTTATTGGCCCTTTTCGAACCCTACTTTAAAAAACCTTGTAACGAAGGTCAATCGTTAAAACCAGGAATAGATGAACTCTAATCTTTCGCTTTACCACTCCCAGGCAAGTTCAAAGTATCATTGGACTGCGTTGCACCAACCCGCAGCTCTCTTAACCGAATAATGAGCTTTTACTACTCCTGATCTTTGCGTTGTGAAAATTATATCTGAATATTTTTTATAATATCCAATACTATACGGACAAGACGTGAATTTGTCAACATTTTTTTCAAGATAATAAATTAAAAGAAACAAATCATAAGAAAATGTGGTGACACAGTTATATAAATAAATCAGGAAAATACTATCTAAAATAAAATCTGATGCTTAATCCCCGGGAAACTTGCAAGCGGCAACAAGTAAAGCTCCCCGGTTAGTGACTAAGTCAATTCTTCACAATCTTTCTTTTGGAAAGAGAAAGATGACCTTCACCTTGAAAATGATGAGTTAAAAATATTCCTTGATGTAGCTAAAAATTCGGAACATCCAGATGACTATGTAATTTTCTTAACTCTTGCTTGGACTGGATTGCGAGCTGGGGATATGGCCCTTAAATGGAAAGATATTGACTTTGAAGAACATACCATTAACGTTAATAAAACGTATTATAATACAAAGAACTTTCAACTAATTCCTCCAAAAAAAGGATCAATTCGAAAAATAGAAGTAGAAGAAGTTAATAATACACTAAAAAAACATCAACTTCCCCAAAAGGAAATAAAACTACAATTAGGGAAAGACTATTATGATAAAGATTTCGTTTTTGGAAGACTAAATGCGCCTTATTTTGGTTATCCACATTTTATTAAGACAATTGAAAACCGAATGGAGAGCTTACTAAAGAAAACGCCAGATATCCACAAAAAAACCATTAAGCCCTCATTCATTAAAGCAGACACACACTTCTCTTTTAGCAGACAGGAGTTGAATTACTTCATATCATGGATCGATTGGGACATAAAGAAGATGAAACAACAACACAAGTTTATCTTCACATTACTAAAGACAGAAAAAAGAAGCTTCCCAAAAGTTCACAGAACTAATGAGAAGCCTCCGTTATAAACCTCTATGTTAGCAAATCACTCTCACCTTACCAACAGATCCTTATCTATCAAGGGGCAGATTACATCATGCCGCCCATTCCGCCCATGCCACCCATGTCAGGCATTGCAGCACCTTGACCAGCTGGTTCTGGCTTGTCAGCAACTACAGCTTCTGTTGTTAAGAACATAGCAGCAACTGAACCTGCGTTTTGTAAGGCAGAACGAGTAACTTTAGTTGGATCAACGATACCAGCTTCGATCATGTTTACCCATTCGCCGTTAGCAGCGTTGAATCCTGTTCCCACTGGTTCGTTTTTCAATTTCTCAACGATTACGGATCCTTCTAGACCTGCGTTGAATGCGATTTGACGAACTGGTTCTTCGATCGCGCGTAGAACGATGTTGATACCAGTTGCTTCGTCGCCTTCTGCTTGGATAGCAGCTACTTTATTGTATACGTTTAGAAGTGCTGTACCACCACCTGCTACGATACCTTCTTCCACAGCAGCGCGAGTAGAGTTTAGAGCATCTTCGATACGTAGTTTGCGTTCTTTTAATTCTGTTTCTGTTGCAGCTCCAACTTTCACTACTGCTACACCGCCAGAAAGTTTTGCAAGACGTTCTTGTAATTTTTCACGGTCAAATTCAGAAGTAGTTTCTTCTAATTGAACACGGATTTGGTTTACACGTGCTTGGATATCTTCTGTTGAACCAGCACCTTCTACAATTGTAGTAGTCTCTTTTGTGATTACTACTTTTGCAGCGCGTCCTAAAGATTCAATAGATGTTGTCTTAAGCTCTAAGCCAAGATCTTCTGTGATTACTTGACCACCTGTTAAAACAGCGATATCTTCTAGCATTGCTTTACGACGATCACCGAATCCAGGAGCTTTAACAGCTACTGCAGTGAAAGTACCGCGAAGTTTGTTTAATACTAATGTAGCATTTGCTTCGCCTTCAACGTCTTCTGCAACGATTAATAATGGTTTACCTTGTTGAACAACTTGCTCTAACACTGGTAAAATTTCTTGAATGTTTGTAATCTTTTTATCTGTAATTAAGATATATGGATTTTCAAGAACAGCTTCCATTTTATCTGAGTCAGTTACCATGTAAGGTGATACATATCCACGGTCGAACTGCATACCTTCTACTACGTCTAGCTCAGTAGTGAAACCTTTTGATTCTTCGATTGTGATAACACCGTCGTTACCAACGCGTTCCATTGCTTCAGCAATTAATTGTCCTACTTCTTCATCTGCAGAAGAAATAGCAGCAACTTGTGCAATAGAAGCTTTGCCTTCGATTGGTTTAGAGATAGCTTTTAATTCCTCAATCGCAGTTGAGATTGCTCTGTCCATCCCTTTACGGATACCCATTGGGTTAGCTCCAGCAGTAACGTTTTTAAGTCCTTCGCGGATCATTGCTTGTGCTAGAACTGTTGCTGTTGTTGTACCGTCTCCAGCAACATCATTTGTTTTGCTTGCTACTTCTGCAACTAGTTTTGCACCCATGTTTTCGAATGCATCTTCTAATTCGATTTCTTTTGCAATTGTTACACCATCATTTGTAATAAGTGGTGAACCATATTTTTTTTCAAGAACCACGTTGCGTCCTTTTGGTCCAAGCGTTACTTTAACAGCGTCTGCTAGAGCGTCTACCCCACGCAGCATTGCACGGCGAGCTTCTTCACTAAATTTAATATCTTTAGCCATTTTGAAAAACCTCCTCAAGTATTGTTATCTCATGTATTTTTATAATTCAGTAATCTCTTATGTTAAAATAAAGTTAGCCAATAATAGCTAAAATGTCGCTTTCGCGAAGGATTAAATATTCTTTCCCTTCGTACTTCACTTCAGTACCAGAGTATTTTGAGAAGATAATGCGGTCATCAACAGATACTTCAAGCGCAGCACGTTCTCCGTTGTCTAGTACACGACCAGTTCCTACAGCTACTACTTTACCTTCTTGAGGCTTTTCTTTAGCAGAGTCTGGTAATACGATACCACTTGCAGTTTTTTCTTCTGTTTCAACAAGCTCAATAATAATGCGATCTCCTAATGGCTTTAACAAGTGAAACAACCTCCTCAAATTATATACAAATTTTTTATTATTAGCACTCAATCACAATGAGTGCTAACACAATTATTATATTAATTAATCTTTTCTCAGAATGCAAGAGACAAGACTTATTTTTTCGTAAATTTTTTTCTAGTTTCTTTTGCCCTTACAAAGTATATACCTTTACGCCTTAAATATTCATTCTTTCTATTATTTTAGTTGCTACTATTTGAAACAAGACACTCCTTATTAGTAGAATAGAAAGTATGATTGTCTGTTATCTTCAATATAATATGAACAGATCAGCTTAGATATAATTCCTATGTCACAAACTTTTAAACCATATTTATTTAAAGGAGCTTTTATTTTGAAAAAAGAATATTGGATTATCATAATAGCTTACATTGCCATGCAGCTCTCTACTTTTGTTGGAGTTCCTGTTATTCTTTTTATCGCTGGTTTGCTTGGGTATAACCCAGCATCTAAAGCGATTCAATTCCAATCTAACGTTATTTGGTTGATATTTAGTTTTGTCGTTACCCTTATAATCTGTCTTTTTCTGTTAAGAAAAGAAATGAGAAATCCAATGCGTTCCGATATGATGAATATTCCTTCTTCTATCGGCTGGGCAATCGGGGGCATTTTTCTATCTTTATTTGCACAAACCTTCGCAGGCATAATCGAACGACTATTAGGCATAGAAGCTGGATCGGAAAACACAGAGCAAATCATGCAGCTTATTAATGCTGCACCTCTTGTCATTATCGTAGTAAGTATGATTGGACCCATTCTCGAGGAAATTGTGTTTCGTAAAATTATTTTCGGTTCCCTATATAAGCGGTTAGGATTTTTTATCTCTGCACTAATTAGCTCCCTTATCTTTGCGGTTGCTCATAGAGATTTCTCCCATATTCTACTATATGCAAGCATGGGATTTACATTTGCTTTCCTATATGTGAGGACCAAAAGGATTCTTGTGCCAATCTTCGCCCATGTCGCAATGAATTCATTCGTAGTTATCATGCAATTAAACTATGATAGAATTATCGAATGGCAGGAAAAGTACTCAGGCGTCACACACTTTATTGGAGGATTTTTATAAAATGAGAAGATCACCGCTATTTTCAGGAGTTCTATATATTATATTCGGAGCTTTCTTTATATACTTTGCAGTACATGATTTACAACGAAACCAAGAATGGGGATTTTATACATATTTACTAGTCATCCTCGCGACCTTTGATATCGGTTCAGGAATTAAGCTAATCAATTTTCACTTTTTCCTGAAAAAAAAACAACGCGACACTAAAAAACCAAAACAATAATCAAGTCCGTTGGCTTCTGTTGGAAATCAACGAGCAAAAATTTCTCAAAAAAATGCGTGTATAAGAATGTAGTTCCCTCTACACTCTTATACACGCATTTCCTTTTTATTCTTCCGTTTCCTCAGCCTCTACTTCTACTTCCGCATCCGGAGTAGGATAATGTTTTAAGAAATAAACAAGAGATTGCAGCTCTACTGCTAAGTCAATATGATGAACTCGTACATTTGATGGCACATTTAGACGAGCAGGAGTAAAGTTCAATATCCCTTTAATATTACTTTCCACTAAACGATCAGTAATTATCTGAGCAGCACTTGCAGGAACCGTTAATATCGCCACTTCTACTCCATTTTCTTGCAGAACTTTCTCTAGATCATCCATATGATGAATCGGCACATCGTTCACTAAAGTGCCAATCTTTTCTTCTATCACATCGAATCCCACTTCTATTTTTGTGTTATTATTTTTTAAGAAGTTATATTTTAAAAAGGCAACCCCCAGATTACCAACACCAATTAAAGCAACCTTTGTTAGTTCATCTTGATCTAATGTTTTACGGAAAAATGACAATAAATAGTTTACATTATAACCATATCCTTTTTTTCCAAGAGCACCAAAATATGAAAAATCCCGTCTTATCGTAGCAGAATCAACCTTGACTGCTTCACTTAATTCAGCGGAAGAAACTCTCTGCTTTCCCGATGAATGCAAGTTTTTTAAAAAACGATAATATAATGGTAACCGCTTCGCTGTTGCCTGCGGTATTTTCATTACTTCATTATGCATACTTATCCCCTACCTATATTTAAAAATTAGCAGTTATTTCTACTGCTCTCTTTTGTAATTGCCGCTTTTTCCACCCGATTTCTCGACTAAATAGGTGTGCCCAATTACCATCCCTTTATCCATGCTTTTACACATATCATAAATAGTTAACGCTGTGACAGAAGCAGCAGTTAAGGCTTCCATTTCCACACCCGTACTCCCAACTGTCTTTACCGTTGCTGAAATAATTAGGTGGAAAAATCCTGCCTCTTCTTCCCATCGAAACAATATATCGACACCCTTCAACATAATTGGGTGACACATAGGGATAATATCAGCCGTTTTCTTAGCAGCCATAATTCCTGCCACTTGCCCAACAGCTAAGACATCCCCTTTTTTGATTTCTAGATTTGTGATTTTCTGATAGATTTCTTCCCTTACTTTAATGCTAGATTGAGCAACAGCTATGCGAACGGTTTCACTTTTTTCTGAGATATCAACCATTTTTGCACGGCCCTCATGATTAAAATGTGTAAACTCCCCCATAATAACACCTCTAAGCAAAATGATACACTATTTTAAAGAGAATGTGTATTTATTATCACTTTTTTCCCATTTCACCTTTATTGCAGTATAACGTATTTTTAGGTTACACTTATGGTACATAATCCCCTGAGGTGAAGAAATGATACTATTACAAGTAAATCAGCTAACCAAGCACTTTGGAGCTGAACTTATCTTATCAAATATAAAATTAGAAGTACAAGCAAGAGATAGAATCGCTCTCGTGGGAAGAAATGGTGCTGGGAAGTCTACCTTATTAAAAATAATTGCTGGACAACTGTCTCATGACTCTGGTGAAATCATAAAACCGAAAAATGTCGAAATAGGCTATCTCGCCCAAAATACAGGGCTGGAATCAAGTCTTTCCATTTGGGATGAGATGTTAACTGTATTCCACGAACTTCAAATAAAAGAGAAGCATTTAAGAAAACTGGAACAACAGATGTCAGATCCTGGCACTATCGAGAACCCAGATGCTTTTGAGAAAATTTTAAAAGAATATGACAATCTGCAATACGATTTTAAGGAAAGTGGCGGCTATCAATACGAAGCAGATATACGTTCCGTTTTACACGGACTTAACTTTAATACATTCGATTACAGTACTAAAATTTCCTCTTTAAGTGGTGGCCAGAAAACAAGACTGGCATTAGCTAAACTGCTTCTTACGACACCAGATATTTTAATTCTAGATGAGCCGACTAACCATTTAGATATTGAAACACTTTCCTGGTTAGAGCAATACTTGCAAGGCTATAAAGGAGCCGTATTAATCGTTTCCCATGACCGTTACTTCCTTGACAAAGTAGTAACACAAGTCTATGAAATATCTAGACATCATATTCAAAAGTTTCTCGGTAACTATAGCGGTTATCTTGAGCAAAAAGCAGAAAATTATGAGCGTGAAATGAAACTTTATGAAAAGCAGCAAGATGAAATTGCCAAACTAGAAACATTTATTCAAAAAAACTTAGCACGTGCATCTACTACCAAAAGAGCACAAAGCCGTAGAAAGACATTGGATAAAATGGAACGGATGGATCGTCCAGACGGAAATGAAAAATCAGCTTCTTTTGGGTTTGAAATTACAAAACAAACAGGAAATGATGTTTTAAAAATGGATGATCTTTCTATTGGTTATAAAGATAATACTGTATCCAAACACATATCCTTCCAAATAAAACGAGGAGATAGTGTGGCATTAGTCGGACCAAACGGTGTTGGTAAATCTACTTTATTAAAGACAATTATTGAAAAGCTGCCAAAGCATGCTGGCTCCATTTCACTTGGATCAAATGTAATGATCGGCTACTATGATCAAGAACAAGCGGAATTGACATCAAACAAACGCGTATTAAATGAATTATGGGATGATTTTCCACTAACTCCTGAAAAAGATATCCGAACGGTACTTGGTAACTTCTTATTCTCAGGTGATGATGTTTTAAAAACAGTTAACTCATTAAGCGGCGGGGAAAAAGCGCGTTTAGCATTGTCCAAATTAATGATGGAAAAACCCAATGTATTAATATTGGACGAGCCAACTAACCATTTAGATTTAGATAGTAAAGAAGTACTTGAAAATGCTCTAATTGATTATCCGGGCACCATTTTATTTGTTTCACATGATCGTTATTTTATAAATAGAATCGCAACAAAAGTGATTGAATTAAGTGCAGAGGGATCTACAGAATTCTTAGGTGACTACGATTATTATGTGGAAAAGAAGTTAGAACAAGCAGAGATTAAAGCATTGGAAGCAACGGCTTCTATTCAGGTTGAACGTGACAATGGTACAGAAGACAAAACATCTTACCAGATGGATAAGGAAGCCAAAAAGCTAGAAAGACAAAGAATCAGAAGAATTGAAGAAATTGAAACAACGATCGAAGAACTAGAACTAAAAGTATCGGAACAGGAAAATCTCCTATGTGAACCTGAAATTTTTCAGGACCATGCCAAGGTTTTAGAACTAAATAACAGCCTTGAACAGTTAAAAGGTCAAATTGATCGTTTGATGGATGAATGGACCGAATTGTCAGATAAGTAAAAAGTACTGGGTATGCCAATACCCAGTACTTTTTTTCCACATTATTATCCACATATTAAAGAGTTATTATATAAGCTTTCCACATATTTACCCACATTATCCACAAAACAATAATAAGTTATACACGTTATCCACATTTTATGTATATAACATCATATTTATTCACAATTACTCTTTTCTATGCATATAAGTAAAAAGGCTTATTCCTTTTCATTGTGGATAGTTATATCTAATCCTGGATTTCCGTTTAAATCCAATTGTGCCCGCTGTCCTTTTTCGAAGAAAATGGTACCGGCTGCTGCAATCATTGCTGCATTATCTGTGCATAAAGATAATGGAGGAATGGTTAACTTTACAGATTCTAACTGTTCAAATTTCTCTGCAAGTACTGTTCTTAAACCCTTGTTAGCAGCAACACCGCCCGCTAATACAACTTGTTTTACCTTGTATTCCTTTGCTGCTTCCATAGTCTTTGAAACTAATACATCCACTACACTTTCCTGAAAACTAGCAGCCAAGTCCTCTGGTCTAATAACTTCTCCACGTTGTTCAGCGTTATGCACAGTGTTGATAACTGCAGATTTTAATCCACTGAAACTAAAATCATACGTGCCTTCTATCCATGCCCGTGGCAGCTTTACGGCTTTTGGGTCTCCCTCGCTTGCTAATCGATCGATATGAGGACCACCTGGATAAGGAAGCTGGAGCGTTCTTGCGACTTTATCATATGCTTCGCCAGCCGCATCATCCCTTGTTTCTCCAATAACCTCAAAGTGACCATGCTCTTTCATTAATACTAATTCGGTATGACCACCAGAAACCACAAGCGCTAATAAAGGGAATTCTAAGTTATCCACAAGTCGATTAGCATAAATATGCCCAGCAATATGATGTACACCAACTAAGGGGATATCATGTGCAAAACTTATTGCTTTAGCTGCATTTACACCTATTAAAAGAGCACCGACTAAACCAGGACCTTCCGTTACAGCAATAGCATCTATGTCCTCATAGCTTATCTGTGCTTTCGAGAGGGCCTCTTCAATCACAAGCGTAATCTGCTCCACATGATGTCTTGAAGCAATTTCTGGAACTACTCCGCCAAATCGTTTATGACTTTCTATTTGAGAAGAAACAATATTAGAAAGGATTTCTGTTCCGTTTTTTACAATAGAAACAGCCGTCTCATCACAGCTTGTTTCCATGCCCATTATTATTACATTATTATTCTTCATAATTTCACCCACATTACTAAAGCATCTTCTAGATTATCTGTATAATACTTCTTTCTAATTGCTCCATTTTGAAATCCAAGTTTTCTATATAAATTTTGTGCTACTTTATTTGTTACACGAACTTCTAGTGTCATATTAGTTGCACCAAGCTTCCTTGCTTCATCCATAATCTTTGTGAGCAGCATTTCACCAAGTTTTTTCCCTCTAAAATCAGGCAGAATAGCGATATTTGTAATATGTGCTTCATCTACAACAATCCATACACCACAATATCCAACAAGCTCGTCTTCATATTGGATGACAATATATTTTGCAAACCGATTTTGGGTCAGCTCATTATAAAAAGCCTCTTTGCTCCATGGAGTACTAAAAGAAATCGTTTCAATTTTAAAAACATCATCGATATCCGCGACTGTCATATTGCGAAATTCAAATGTTGACATTATCCCCTGTCTTCCTTTTTCTCTATTTTATTTGCCTTCAGCCAATTTGCCTCTGCTTCTGCTAAGCGAATATAATTAGGGGTAAACGTATGTATCGCTTCTCCCTCTCTAGCTTCCCCTAACATTGCAAGAATCGACGGTCTAGGATTAAAGTCCACAGCATCTGTTAACTGAGCAAACTCTCCTAATCCTTCTGTTAAGATATCTTGGTGTATAGGTAAGTCATTTCCTACAAACAATATTCGCTGTTTTAATGGGACAAGTTCCTCTATCCAATCAGTTGAAAGGATTAACTGATCATTTTTTACGATCTCGATATCATTTCTGCTAAATTGATAAAGCCCTGTGTAAATCTGTCCTCTTCTCGCATCAAATAAGGGAGAAACATATCCATCAAAGTATCTTCCCACAGATGCAGCAAGCACTTCTAAACTAGAAACACCTACGAGTGGGATGTTTAACGTCCAAGCCAGCGTTTTCGCAATGGTAACACCAATACGCACACCTGTATAAGATCCTGGACCTTTTGCTACCACAATTTTAGAAAGATCCTTTGGTTTTATATCACAGTCCTTCATTAACTGTTCAATTGCTGGCATTGCTCTAATCGAATGATTCTTTTTTAGGTTTGTAATATACTCCCCGATTACCTTCCCATTCTCATATAAGGCAACCCCTAATACAAAATTTGATGTATCTATTGCTAATATCTTCATGAAAATAACTCCTTACATAATTGCATATAACGGGAGCCCTTAGGTGATAAGACAATTTTTCTTCCCGATGTATTATCATAGTATAAGTTAATCTGCAGATAATCCACTGGTAACTGCTCCTCAATCAAATGAGCCCATTCCACTACTGTAACGCCTTCACCCTCGAAATACTCATCAAATCCTAAATCCTCATCGCTATCCTTTAAGCGATAAACATCCATATGATACAATGGTAATTTCCCTTGATACTCTTTAATTATTGTAAAGGTAGGACTATTAACTGTTTTAGTTATCCCTAACCCTTTCGCTATTCCTTTTGTAAAAGTTGTTTTGCCAGCACCTAAATCACCTTCTAAAGTGATTACATCTCCTGCTTGTAAAAGCCATGCAATCCGCTCAGCAAAATCAATCGTTCCTTCCGCAGTATCTGCCTTCCATTCAAAGTTATTCATAAATTACTCCTAATACAAATTTAATAATGGTATTATCTTTTATTATACTCAATTACCCACTGAGTCTAAAGGTAGTCTTTTGTTTTTTGTGGAAAACCTTCTGATCTTGCGATTTTATTTTTATTTAGTTATCCACAGTCTCTCCATTTAAAGAATTCCTAGACGAACAAAAAAATCCTTAGGTTTCATTCCTAAGGATTTTTCATTGTTT
>NZ_JBBOWF010000005.1:0-63870 GCF_038006945.1 Niallia sp. FSL M8-0099 | reverse complement strand
GTCGGGAGTTCGAATCTCTCCTGGGACGTACCAATTTTACGACGGTTAGCCGTTGGTATAAACGCTTTCTATTACGTTATAGTGTTGTCGGTCAGTGTACGGTCAGATTGCCCGTTATTTGCCCGAATTTTCGACGCATAATACACGTATTAGGAGGCGTTTTTGCATATGACGAGGAAAAAACGGAGTTTAATCGTCGAAGAAGACCTAAGCGGATTGTTTTCGGGGAGCATTGTCGACACTAAGCCGGTCAGTCCTGCGGACAGTACACCGGTCACTCGACCGAAAAGGCGTTCGATCGAACAGGCGCTTAAAATTATTACGCAGCAAATGGAAGTCAGCGGTTATCGTGAGCGAACAATCAGCGACTACAATATCCACGTCAGACATTTCGCCAAAGCAACGCGAATACAATTCGTCGAAGAAATCACCGCGGAAAGTCTGTACGTATGGCTTTCGAGTATGAACGTCAGCAATCAAACGAAATTGACGCGCTTAAAGTGCGTTAAGGCGTTCTTAACGCGCTGTATGGATAACGGTTGGATTACGCAAAGGTTTTGGAAAACCGTCAACGTAAAAGTCGACACGAACGTTAAGGAAGGCGCAACAGAGCACGAGGTAGGCGTATTGCTTTCGTTGCTCGACTTAAATGATTTCGTTCAGTTGCGAGATGCGACGGCGGCGTTGTTGATGTTTAAGACAGGCATTCGTATACATACGATTGTGCATCTCGAAACGAAACACGTTGATTTTAAAACGCAGCAGTTACGCATAGATGGCGAAATAGTGAAAAACGGCCGGCAAGTGTATTTACCATTCGGCGACACATTGGCGAAAATGCTGGCGGTGCTAATCAAGCAAAACGAAAAAATTAGGCGAGAGTATAAAGTGCAGAATGATTACGTATTTATAACGAAGCGCGGAACAATAACGGCGACAAGTCCATCGAATAATAACATTCAAAAACGGCTGAACAAATACGCGAAGGAATACGGATTGCGCAATATAAATCCGCATGCGCTGCGCCGAGGATTTGCGAAGTCGTTACTGGATAAAGGCGCGAACATTGCCGTTATTTCTAATGCGCTAGGGCATAGCGATTTAGGAGTGACATCGCGCTATTTACATTTAGATAAGGAAGAAGTCGCCGAGAAATTGCGGAGATTTTTATAACGAAAGTGAGCGTCCATCGCGGGCGCTTATTTTTTTGCGTAAAAAGTGCGCGAGGTTGATTCGGCATCCTTAATATATAGTGTAGCGTAAATCACACGGAATTAATTTCGCTGAAAGTGTGCGAAGTGGTTATTGCGAAATGTATCACCGAGTATAAGGCGCAACTCACACGGAATTAATTTCGAAATTATTGCGCGAGAATTAAGCCAAATGCGTCATAGTAAATATAAGGTCACACGGAAGATATTTTCCGCAAAACTGCGCGACTTTAAATTGGCTCGGGTATTATTAATTGAGAACGTTAAGTCACACGGAAGGAGGACGAAATGACTAATCAAGATATTTACGTAAAGTTTCATAAACACGCATTAACTAGCGGTCTTATGGGAGCGTTAGGTGCGGAACGATGGCATACGTTATCGGCTTTGGCGTTATTCATGAACGATCGTGGAGAATGTTTCCCATCGCAAGATTTACTAGCGGAACACCTTGACATAAGAAGAGAAACGGTGAATAGGCGAATTAAGTCACTATGTGATTTTCGCTGGAATGGGCATCCGATAATTACAAAAGAGCAAACGAAACATCCGACTAAGCAAACGTATCTGCAAGTTCGATATTTAATCGGAAGAGAAAGCGGTTTTCAGTTCGGTAATAGAGCGGAAGAAGACAGTCCGTGTGACGCTGATATAGTAGACCGTGTGATGTATATGTGAGAAATCGTGTGACGTAAACCGCTCAATAAGAAGAACCATATAACAAGATCCATTTAACAAGAAATAATTGCACCAAATAGAAAATCACTATTTGTTGCGAGTCTTATATTGCATAAAAAGAATTATGCGAAAAGTAGATAACTAAAGTGAGGTGTATGAAATGTATTTAAAGCAAGTGCAGGAATTAAAGAAAATTACTTCTAATTTAAAAAAACAAGGGAAAAGCGAAGAAGAAATAAGAAGAGCAATTAATATCTATTTACAAGAATTCAAGCGAAAAACTAACCCTAATGGTGACTTAGATATTATTTAATAGATAACTATTATGCAATAAAAGGAGAATGAATTATGGAATGTTGTCAATGTGAAAAAGAAATTGATCTAACTAAAAAACAAGAATATGAATACGATTATGTCGGCAATTTATGGTGTAAAAACTGTATGGAAAAAGAAGTGAATCGAGAAATATAACTGAACAATTCGAAATTTATCCGCAAATAAAAAGGAGGAATCGCAATGACCAACGTAAAACCAACGCTACCACGCGCAGTAGCCAACGCAATCGAATCTCTACGCGAAGAAAAGGTAAGTAATTACGGTATTATGCGCATATCACACGGAGCAATATTCGAAAGTCCAGCGCTAACACTAAAACGCTACGCATTCGAAGGCGAGCACGGAGGCACACCCGACTTACTCATGAGCGCACTAATCAACGGATACGAAGTCGAGCAATCGCCCGAAGATAAATTGCGCGAGTATTACAATGAATTAATTTATCGCAAGATACTCGGAATCTCAATCGAAGATATCTACGCATAGCCTTCAAACGCAATATAAGGCGCATACAGACGCGTTAAATCGCACGGAATACAATAAGTCTTGGCGGTGAATAAAGCCCGCAGGAGGCGCTAAAATCAAGCGTAAAATACGTTAGTAATGGAGGCGGAAAAGTGGCACGTAAACCAACGAAATCTACAACGTTAAAACAACTCGACGATATATTAAAACGTTGCGCAAGGATATCCGAAGCACGTTACGTAACATCGACGATTCATCCCGGCTTTCGACTCGTAACGGCAATCGATATCCACACACCGCAGGGCACACGCGAATTTACCATAACGAATAATCCGGACCCGGAATTTGACTTAGCGAAAGCAGTCAACGAATACCTTGACGAATTGGAGGCGAAGCAGAATGGTATCGCTGGAACCTAAATTCGAATATAACTTCGCTGGCCGAGCCCGTTTTATGCTGATTAACGCAGAAACAAAACAGGTTGAATATTGCGTTAATGTGACCGATGAATTCGAAGCAGCTACGCAAGACTACATCGAAAATTTATGGCGAATTAAAAACGAATTGGAGGCGGTACGATGCACATTAAAATCGAATTGACAACGAAACAACATACCGATTGGGTTGACGATCGGGTAACGTTTGAAGATGATTGCGACTTTATCGAAATTAATCACCACAACGGAAGTACGTTTAGTATTCGCAAAGCTGAACTGCGAAAAGTATTACACGTCTTATGCGAGGAGGAATGACGATGTTAACAACGGAACAACTCAACGCAATAAAAGAACGTGCGGAAAAGGCGACGGCTGGCGAATGGTTCGTTCTGCATCATACGGATATAGCCGTAGAAAATCCGCCAGGAAGTTCGTTCGCTGACGGAATAGCTTTTGCGGATGGAAATGACGACGCAGAATTCATCGCACATGCTCGCGGAGATATTCCAGCGTTATTGCAAACTGTCGAGGCACTCACCGCCATACTTGCCGAAACGGAAGAAACTCGCGACAAAATTGCGAAAGATTGGTCGAATTTGCTAGACGAAAGGGTGACGCTCAAATCGAAAATAGCAACCTACGAATCCCTTGCGCAAGAATTTAATTACGGCGCAATACTCGACGAAATGGCATGCGAAGGAGGCGATAGCGATGACTAAACCGAAATTACCGCCCGCAACGGACTGGCGCGCTCGCAACATCGCCGACTGGAACGTTAGCACATTCATCGCATTTATTACCGAAACGACAGCTGAACGCTACAACGCGGAATATCAGCCGGGCGGTCGAGGCGCTAAGTCGACGCGGTGGGCGCGCGAACGAGGCATGCTGAAACAGGCGCAAGGGCGTTACGGCAATGCGGTGTTGCGGCGATTCATCGAAATATGTTGGGCGGAATACCGCACGAACAAGCCGGACGAATACCCGTACCCTTCCGTAACTTTTATGTTCGGATGGATGGACCGTAATTGGCTGGCGGCACAATCGGCGGTGGCGAGAGAACAGCGCGAGGCGGAAACGGCACAGCAATCCGAAGAAATTAGCGAAGATTGGTGGTGATTGCGTGGTCGTATTCGTATTTTTAACTGGCGTGATAACCGGAGCAGTAGGAACGGTAGGACTAATTCGTCTAGGCATAAGGAACCGAAAATAAAACGAGTGGAGGTGAGCGGGATGGAAGATGAGTACGTAATACCTTTCGATGATTTAAGCGAGGAAAAGAAGGCGGAATTTAATAAATTGGCGGAAGAGTATAGTTACGTTTTGCAATTGATTTATTTGTTCATCGAAGTAAATAACGCTGATAATGACGAAATTTGGAATAAGGCGAATCAAAGATACGACGAAGACATGACATATGCACCAAACGAATAGGAGGCAAACGCATGAAACAATTTCGCACAGTTAAACGCAGGGCTAAAGTAGGGGAGCGCATATTGATTACGAATAAATCCGAATGGGAACATCGGTATAAAAACGGAAATGTGGGCGAAGTGTTAGGCTTAGGCGTAGAGAGTGTATTCGTTCAATTCGAAGGAGTAAACGCAGGGGTAGCGGATTGTGAATACGAAGTTATTATCGAGGAAGTTAATCCGAAGGAGGAAAACGAAATGAATATCGAAAAACGATTCGAATTGGCAGTGAATAACGTACGAGAAGCCGTTGAGGAATTGAGACTCGCAGCATTAGCGAAAGGGTACGAAGATGCAAGGCGCGATTTAACCGCAGTTACTCCGCCATTCAAAACCCCGCAGCAACAACGCGATGAGATTATCGAACAGGCAAAGCGCGATGTGGCGGAATTAGAGTCGATAATGGATAGTAGTTTCCGACCACCAATTAATGGTAATAACACGTTCATGGAAATGCGCACGTTCGTTAAATTCTTCGTTAACAAAGAGAAACGCGCAGTTACAGCGCTAGTTTATTGCTGTGAATACGGATATTTAGTCGAAAAAGGAATCGCCAAGTGTGCGCCGACCGACTGCTTTAACGTTCATATCGGCAAGGCTATTGCGTTGCGCCGAGCGTTAGGTTTAGACGTGCCAAGCGAATATTTAAACGTGCCACAGCCGACGGAAGTGCGAGTGGGCGACGTGATTATTTATAAAGATCCGATAATGGAATCCGCAACAGACACCGTTGTTAGCGTGGAAAGCAAGAAAGGAGTAGTACGGTATTATATGAAAAGTGGCGGATTTGAATGGCGAGACGAAATCGAAATAATCGACGACAGCCGCGAAAAGGAGTGAGCGCCAATGAACGAAAATAACCACGCAAGCAAATGCGTTTTAAAATCTCGCTGCACCGTCGCGAACGGCAAATCGTGCAATTTCCAGTGCCCGCATTTCATTGCGACGAACAGCCGATTGCGAGCGAGCGGAGTGCCGGCGGACTATCGATTGGTGACGGTAGCAAATTCGCCAGCCCGTGCGAGTCAGCCCGCGGTGTATAAGTCGGTGGATGCATACGTTAAGACGTTCGAACGGCAATTCGATGATAATGGCGAAAGGATTAAGTCGTTATATTTGTATAGCGCAAGTCCTGGCACGGGCAAAACGACGACGGCAAGCGCTATCTTGAACGAATATTTAACGCAACATTATATCGGCAGTCTGCAGCGTAGTAGGCAAGCGTTGCAGCAGCCGGCTTATATGCTCGATGTCAACGCCTGGCAAACGTTGTTCAACGAGTTTAACCGCAGCAACATTCCGGCCGACATTGGCGAAGAGGCAAGCCGTCAGTATTATCGCCAAATGCAAGCAGCTAAGACGGCGCCGTTCGCAGTACTCGACGATATTGGCGTCCGCAATGCAACCGAAGCATTTCGTGGCGATTTACATGCGGTAATTAATGCGCGTGTGACGAACGGATTGCCGACCGTGTATACTTCGAACTTGCCACTGGCGGAAATGGAACGAGTGTTTGACGCAAGGCTTTACGATAGAATGCGCGATCAATGTGCCGAGTTGGGGTTCGTTGGTGGTTCGAAAAGGGGGATGCGAAAGTGAAGAGAATTACGGAAGAAATGATTCGAGAAGTCGAAAAGATATACGGTAAATCTAATCGTGCAGAAATCGAACAGGCGGAGGTATTGTTAAATAATCCCGAAATTCTAGCCGGGTATTATGAAAATGAGGAGGCAACCGAATGACCAACGAAAAGCAACCGCAATTTAACTTCGGCGATTTGGTCCGTGTCGCTGGCTACTGGCCGCAAGTATTCGTCGTAGATGGTCGACGCAAAGAACATTACGAATATCCCGACGAAGAATGGACCGAAATGGTATACGAATTGCACGGAGCATTTACGCTGGAATGGCTCGAAGCAGACGTCGAAGATTTGACGTTAGTTGCGCCGGCAGCCAACGCGGAAGAATATTTAACCACGGTCGGGCAGCCGACGATTGACTTGACGGAATTGATAATCGGAGTAGATTGGGCGAAAGGGGAGGATCGTACTATGTACGGAAAACAACCGAAGGAACCACGCAAGCCGACCGCAAGGGAATTGTCAGCGCAGGAAGCGGAACGTAGAAAACAGGCGAAAAAGGAACGCGCCGACCAAATCGATAACTTGCTGGATATTGCGAATTGGAATCGTAAGAAGTTTGCGGATACTGGCGAACAGGAATATGCGGCTAAGATTGCGGAAGTGGAAGCGGAATTGAAGAAGATAACGGAAGGGGCTGACGAATAGGTGGGAAATACAAATAAAATTAAGACGTGCGAGATATGCGGGGCTAAGTTTATTCCGTCATTGACCGCAACTGTAAAAAACGAATGTCACGCATGTATTATGGCGAATCTTTAACGGAGGGGTGAACGCATGAGCCAACACGCAAACTTATTGTTTAGCAAAATCATCGACGAAAATAACCCGCAAGCACTCGTCAAGTACGGCATTACCGAACGCGACCTGACAACGGACGGCGAGCGGGCTACCTATCGATTTATTCGCGATTATGTAGAGAAAAACGGGCAGGTTCCGTCATACGCAACTGTGACGGCGCAATGCCCAGCGTTTATTCACACGCCAATGGTCAGCGATCCGTACGAATATCTTGCGAAACAAATAAAGCAACAGTCCGCTGTAAGCCAATTCGAAGCATTCGTAAATGAAGGCGAATTACAACAGTTGTTCAACGAGTATGGCGAAAAAGATATGCAAACGTTCATCGATGTATTGCAAAAAGAACTCGAAAGTATTAAAATGAATACGAACATACGTTCCAAGATTGGGCGAACACTCGACGAAATCAAGTCGGACTTCAAGGCGGAATATCTAAAGCGCGAGGAAGGAAAATCGTCCAAGCGCTGGAACACTCCATTCGACCAACTAACGAAAGTGATTAGCGGTTGGTTCAGCGGTGATGTGTACGGAATCATGGCGGAATCAGGGCGCGGTAAAACGTACCTAATCGGCGTGATAGTCGATTCATTGCTTCGACAGGGCGCGACCGTGCTGCTAAAGGAATTCGAAGTGAAGGAATTCGTATTCTTTGCGCGATTAGTTTCGATTATCACCGCGGTAGACGAAACATTCACCGATGAGTTAGGGCGCAAAGTAGGTATTCCGAACAAGGAAATACTTAGCGGATCGCTCGAAGATATTGTGCGCGATAAATTCATCGAAGTAATTGACGCGCTCGATTCGTATTATCCCGGCAAGTTGTACTTCCAGGGCAAAAGCGATAAGTCACTAACGCGGACACTCGACGATTTGGAACGCGAATTATTGACCAGCGCAGTGGACGTGGTGATACTCGACCCATTCTATGGGCTGACTGACGTATATGGAAAAAACGCAAATAAAACGGCTGGTGGTGCGGCTGAATATGCGGCAACTCGATTCGAGCAAATTATCGGCGATAATGACGTGGTAGGGTTCTATACCGTGCAGGCGACCGTGGAGAAAAAGCAAACGGACGAGGATGGCGAAAGGGAACTGAAAATACCAACGCGTGATCAAGTAAAAACATCGAAACGCCTGCTCGATATTGCAACGAATCTAATCGGATTTGACAGCGTAGAGAAGCAGCATATAGCGATGTTAGGTATCGAAAAGGGGCGTAATGGCGGAGAGGATTTTCGCTTGGAATTGACGGCATTATTTGATTACGGAGTGCTGCGAGAGTTGCCGACCGGTGAGGAGGCGGCGAAACAGTTCGGCTTTTAGTCAAGCGACAAAATTCGCATATTACGAAATTGTGAAGAAGGAGGCGGTACCATTGGCGGAGGTATATATTCGCAATCAAGTTATCGATATAGACGTGCGCTATGAACTCGAACAGTTCGCCTGGACTCGACCGAATTGGTCCAGCGACAAGTTAATCGCAGCCAGTCCTTTTCGCTATGATCGAACGCCTAGCTTTTTCGTGCGGCTCGAACAACACGGTGACTATCCGGCGGGCACCTTCCACGACAGCGGCGCCTATGACAACGAATGGTCCAGCGGCGGCCTTGTAAAATTACTCGCATTTCTGCGCAACGAAACGGCGGAAGAAACGGAAGACTATTTATTGGCGGAATATGCTCCGTATGCAGCCGACGAAAATGCGCCGATCCGATTGCGCAAAATACACGTAAAGCCCCAGCGCACTAGGCAAGCGTTGGGTTCCGAGTTCCTGGCGCAATACACCGAGGATTTTTCGTACTTAGAGTCGCGCGGAATTGGAGCGAATTACCAATTGGAATTAGGAATAAAGTACGATGTGAAAAGTCATGCGGTCGTGATACCGTGGAGACAAGCGGACGGCCGACTTGCGAACGTAAAGTATCGCCAAACACGCGGCAAGGTGTTTTGGTATGCGAAAGGGGCGTGGCCAATCCGTGAGCTACTATTCGGAATCGACCGAGTAGGCAAGACCGCATTAATTTGCGAGGCAGAGATTGATGCGTTAAGTTGGCGCGTTGCTGGCTACGATGCGCTGGCGACTGGCGGGGCAAGCTTTAACGAGTTTAAGCGCGATTTAATTTTAACGTCGCCAATCGAAGAATTACTCATCGCAACGGATAACGATAAGGCTGGCGAAAAGTTACGAGCGGAAATAGAGCAGGCGTTGAAAGGGCGAGTGCGAATCGGACATGTGCGAGTGGACCAGCGGGCGAAAGACGCGAATGAGGCGTTGATGAAGTTCGGAGTGGCTTCGTTGAGGGATGCGGTTGCTCGGGCGGAAGGTAGTAGTTCTTTGTACGTGAATTTGAGTACGTTGCGCCTCGGGTAAGTAATGTTTAATTCGCTTACCCTTCCGTGTCGCTTGATTCGTCGTCGACCCATTCGTAAAGTTCTTCGATGGAGCAATTGAATACATCGGCAAATGGTTTCGCGGTATCGACTTTCATTACGTAGCGCAAGTTTTCGTAATCCGATATGCGGGACTTATCCATGCCGACTAGTTCGCCAAGTTGTGTTTGCGTTAGTTTCATACGCTTACGATAGTCGCCGATCAAGCACCTTCCGACCCGTTTCGTGGCGCTTCACCTCGTATTTATGTAATTGATTTAATCTTCTATAATAATTTCTACTATATCCTGTATTTTTACATTCAAAACCTTACATAGTTCATCAACTTTAGTAAGGGATATAGATTCACCGCGATTAATTTTAGCAATTGTAGTTGGATGTAAAGGTTTGTTCCTTAAATCACTTATGACTAAATTTCTATCCTTTAAGGTTTTAAATAAGGGATCATAACTAATCATCTTACACCTCCTATAATTTTTTGGACAAAAATGTTCACATATATGAACATTTATAGTATACTATAAATATAACAGATATTATTAATTATTTCTACCTACCTAGGTAATTTAAAACAAAGGAGACAAACAATATGCCACTTCGTCGACTCTTATTATCAGAAATGGAACGCGGTACATATGATATTAATTCAACCGAGTTAGCAGCAAATATTAATGTTCATCATAGTACTTTTTCGAAGTTTTTTAACTATAAAAATGATTTATCCTTCTATAATGTATTAAAATCATTTAAATTTCTGAATCCAAACAACGAGCAAAAGTTAATGATAGAAGCGATAGAAATTTTTATTGCGGAGAGACAACAACAAAACACAAGGCTTTCGCTTGAATATTTATCTATTAATGGTTTATTGGATGAGTTAGGAAAAACATTAATGACTATGGATACCTCAAATGCAACCTGTAAAGAGTGGCATCAAATGTACAGTGTAGCTCATAAATTTCAAACTCAAGAACTATCAATTAAAGATATGGAAAACAAAATAAATAATCTAAAGGCAAAATCATATGACATGGTTATTTTTAAAAAGATATTAGTAGCATACTTATACTATAAGAAAGGGTATTATAAAAGAGTTCTCGAAATGTCTGTAGAAATAACTGCAAATTTAGAAAGTAAAAAAATGAATGAATATTTAAAAGATACATTCCGATTAAGATTGAATGAGATTTTAGCTAATGTTTATCTTTTTGCTAAAGGGGAAGAGAAGAAAGCAAGGTTTTTCTTAAATTCGTTAATTCTTTCTCCATTAACTTGCGCGAGATTTAATTTTTTCGCTTATTATAATATGAGCCTTTCGTATTTCTTTGAAGATTACGAAACGGCCGTGAAATACTTAGATGAATATGTCGGTTATTTACAAGAGTACGGTCTTGAGGAGAAATTGACTTATGTTAAAGAAAACGACTATCCTTTTTTACGTACTTTTTGGGGAGTAAATACAGAAACCGAGATTAAAAATTCAGCTAAGATTGAACAAGCGCATTTTTATGCTAAGGCGGGCGAGACAGATTTGGCTTTAACGATATTAGACAGCATAGAAGATAAGTGTGATCCCTTCTTTGAGTGCTATAAAGGGTTGGCGTTAGGATCGACTGATTATTTAGTTAAGTCTATAGGTAAATTGATAAATTCAGGCAATAAACTATTCGCTAAACTTCCTTTAAGTTACCTTGATGATTCACATAAACAAATCGTTTCTCCGTTATTAAGCAGCTTGAATATTATTTAGGGAGGAAGATCGTTTGAAAAAGGTAGCAGCATTATTATTAGTATTCTCAATTATTATTGGAGTATCGTCTCCAACAGTTTTAGCAGAGGAACAACAAGAACCTTCATCGCAGGAAGAAACCGGACAGTTAGAGTCGGGAGTAATTTCTCCTATGTATATTCCTGGTGGTGGTGGAGGTATCGGAGGAGGCTGATAAACCATCCAAACAAATATCGAAGTCAATTGTCCAATTCCCCATTGGACTTTTTTTATGTTCACTTATGTGAACTATTTTCAGAAAATAAAATTAGTCACAAATTAAGGGAATTAAAGGAAATTGTTGTAATATAACGGTAAGAAGAAAATATTTAAAAAAGATTTAAAAAATCTGCGCGAATCTTTATGAGCAACCTTATTATTATATGTAAATGAGAGGAGAGTATTAAATTGGATAAAAACGAAAAATTAAATAAGTTGGTTATTTCCTATCAAGAAACACGATGTGATATTATCTTTGGCGAGATATATAGTATTGTTTCAGCAGAATGGAAAGGTCTTCGTTCGGTAGCAAGGTCGATACGATCAGACGAACACGAGGCGTTAGCAATATACGAAGATACTCTACTAAGATGTATCGAAGTGTATGACGGAAGAGGAAACTTTACGAATTTGTTAAAACGAAGTATTTGGCGAGCAAGACGCGATGTTTACTTAAAAAACGGTAATCGCTTGAAGAACGAAATACACCAACTCGAATCGGATGACGGAAAGTTATTCGAAATCAAAGACGAATCATCAAACATAGAAATTGGCGATATTAAAGAAGCCGACCAGTTGGCGCTGATCGACTCCTTGCTGAAAGACGCGGACGAATTAACTATTGGCGTAGTTAAAACGTTCTTGAAACATCCGAAACCTACACCGACGGCAATCGGTAAAAGCTTAGGACTGCATCATTCAACGGTGATACGCAAACTCGAAAAGCTGGCGAGCAAATTCGATTCTAAACAATACGGTTCACACCGCGATTATTTAGTTGCGCTTTAAATTAGTGGACTACACGGCACTTAGGCACTGTGTCGTGTGGCGTACCACGGTTTTATTATACACGAAAGTCAAAGTTTTAGTAACCATTGACTATAGTGTAATCATAACAACATTCGACAAATTCCGCAATACAGAACGGAGGTTCGCATTACCATGAAATGTAAATTTAATTCGGCATACCAGCCGTCTACTAATAAATATGCCCGATTATTCGGCGATAAAACCTATTTAGCGAAAAAATTTCAACGAATTGCACTAGATCCGGTACGTCTATACGAAGGTACCGGCGAGCACGACTATCCGGTAGTAAAGGCGGTGCGGCTTGGATGAACTTTTTCGCCCTATTATTCGCAATATACTTCATCGCAATAATAGCAACGGTATGGAAGGCGGCTGGCAGCGATGAAAACTAACGTAATCGATTTAGCGAAGTTAAAAGCGCAACGCAAACGCAAAGAAATCGAAGCACAATACGTTGCGTTTTACGGAAATGGATATTCGAAGCGAAGCGCAAAGTGAGCGCGCAATCCTATTAGGGCGACTCGGCGTCCTTAAATCGAGAAAGTGGCGGTGAAGAAATCGCAATACGCTCGATAAGGTATCGGTTATATAACCGTGAAACTCCGTCCACAAATTCCGGTCGGATGAAACGCTGTTACAACGTATATACGGACGTTAATTACGAGGGGGCGATGTACTAATGGCAGACCACCGTATAATGTTACAACGTATATACCGGCGTGAATTACGAGGGGGTCGCAACCGCTGCTGGGTTAGGTTTTGCGGGTTACAACGTATATACAGGCGTGAATTACGAGGTTTAAAATATATGCAATAAAGGATATGCAATAATGTTACAACGTATATACAGGCGTAAGATAATGGTGCGAATGTGAAGCACACATATTGGAGGAAATAAAATGACTAAAGTTACACAGATTATGCGATTTGAAATCTCTTTCGATAGAGAAATATATAACTTATTAAGTGATATTCAATATGCAACTTGGCGTATTAAAAATAAAGCAATATCTATGGCATATGATTGGCAACAATATTCGTTTAGTTTTAATGAAAGATTTGGAAGTTATCCTAAAGAGAAAGAAGTAATCGGCGTAGGGCTTAAATCAGATATTACTAAAAACGTAGTAGAATTTTCTAGAAACATAGGGTCAGCAGTTATAGATGAATCTATAAGAGAAGCACTAACTAAATTTAAAAATGATAAAAATAAAATAGTACGCGGAGAGATTTCAATACCTAATTACAAACGCGGAGGATCATTTCCAATTAGGGCGCAATCAATGAAAGAATTAACACGCATAAACACTTCGAAATACACGATAAAATTGTCGTTACTATCAAAAGAAGGAGCAAAGGAACGTAACACGACAACACAGCAACAAGTATCACTGAAAACTGGCAGAGGTGCCAACGTTATATTAGACCGTATTATCGACGGTACTTATAAAATGTGCGACAGTAATATTTCGAAAATAAAAACGAAGTATTATCTAATGCTTACGTATTCATTTGAAGCGGAATCGAAGCCAACACTTTTAAAATCGAATGTATGCGGACTTGACTTAGGAGTTATAAACGCAGCCACCATCGCATTTAATAACGATCGAGCACGATATTTTATCGGCGGTAGCGAGATACAATCGTTTAGGGCGCGAATAGAAGCGAGAAGAAACGCGCTACTACGACAAGGTAAATATTGCGGAGAAGGACGAAAAGGGCACGGCCGAGAAACGCGGCTAAAACCGATCGAAAAGTTGCAAGGAAAAGTCGCCAATTTCAAAGATACGACAAATCATCGTTACGCAAGATACATCGTCGATATGGCGGTTAAGCATAATTGCGGCGTTATCCAAATGGAGGATTTATCGGAAATAACGAAAGACGCTGAACGGTTTTTAAAATCGTGGACATATTACGATTTACAAACGAAGATAACGCAAAAAGCGAAAGCGGTCGGCATTGAAGTGCGTAAGGTTGCGCCGAGATACACTTCGCAAAGGTGTTCTTGTTGCGGATATATTGCGAAAGAGAATCGAAAGTCACAGGCGGAATTCAAATGCGTTGCTTGTGGTTATAAAACTAACGCGGATTACAATGCGGCAGTTAATATTGCGACTCCAAATATCGATAGTATTATCTCGCAAGAATTAGCGAAACAAAGCGAGGCGAAATAAGTTCGCCCGTCCGCCGGAGAAAATCGTTCCGGCGCCAGTCGGAGAGTACGAAGACAGTCGTTTAGTAAAGTTGTCGCCAAGCTGCCGCAGGATTGCCGGTTTGGTTTCGGCTGTAGAGATTCGTGCTTTGCGACGGGCGCGGGAAAGGCGGAGGCTTATCGTAAATCCCATGCGGTCGATAAGTTATCGCAATCGCTTATTACTGCGCTTTGAAAACCCGTACGCATGACTTGCGGTTGAACGCGTACCTTTAAAACGCTAGCTGACGTACCGCAATACGTTGGCAATCACCGGTCCGAGCGAAGGGTTTGGACGACCGGTTTTTACTATCGTATATGTTCCGGAGATTGGTCTAGGCAACTGTCTGCGGTGGATATATGAGGTCGACTCCGCGTCGGCTAAACCGTCAAATTACCCGCGCAATTTTCCCCGCGACCGAGAACTGCAGGGCTGATTGCGAAGGTTACTACGTAGAATTTGGCGGTTCAGCGGGCGCGGGAATAAGCCGGCGTTCGAATAACGAGGTAGGAGGCGTTAATGTGTTTAAATTTATCGACTTAATTTCAAAGGTGACTATCGTTTCAGATTCAAGCGAAATGAACAACGGTCAAAAGCATTTAGTAAAACGCGTTGCTAATCGAAAATAATAAACGCCGAAAGGCACGAAAGGGAGCGATTTAATGAGTCAATTCAAATTCGGAATGGACGCAATCGAAGAAACAAACGCAAGCGGAGGCGGTTCAACTGGCGGCGGTGAATTCGCAAAACTACCGAGCGGTACATCGCTGAAAGTAAAACTAACCGGTTTGCAAAACGTAATGCGCTACTACGGATATGGCGTATTTAAAAAAGTGAATACGTTTATTGCAAAGAATCCGTCAGACCGCAACGAAAAAGGCTTCGTCGAAGCGAATCATACGCCGTGGGACTTAGCGTCAAAGTATTACTACGATAAGGCTTACGAAATGGTTAAAGACGTAACGGACGAAGCGGAAGTAAAAGCGATCAAGGAAAGCGCGGAATACAAAGCGTTAAGCACCGAAGGATTTAAGTACAGCGGAAAGCGCCGATACGCCGTTGGCTTCATCGATTTAGAAGTCGGCAAGGAAATCGTGTTGGACTTTACGAAGAAGCAATTCGAAGAAATCATCAAGGCTGCGCTAGTGAAATTCGACGCCAAGCGCGATAAAGTTGCGTTCGAAATCGAAAAGACAGGCGCAAGGCAGGATACGAAAATCACGATTACGCCGGTGCTTGATATGGACGACGACTTGACGGACAAAGAACGCGCTAACTTCGAAAAGTTCGTCGGTAAGGAATTTAACGTTAAGTTATTCGAAGGCTTACTGTTCGAAGCGGACGAAAAGACACAAACGGAAAACTTAGTCGCAGCGGGCTTTGATATTTCGCTGATCGGCTTAACGGTTGGTGCAGGCGCGCAGGCAAGCGAAAATGAAGGCGCGGAAGATCCAACGAAAGCATTTTAAATGTATACAATAGTGGAAACTTCTAGTGGTGTTAAATTTATTATCGATTCAGAAGACTATGAAAAAGTATCTAAGCATTCATGGAAATGTGATAAAAACGGATATATTCGTAGAACGGTATGGATCGATAAGAAGGCGAAAAAGAGTACCACGTTGGCCTTGCACCGTTTTCTATTGAATGCGCCTGACGATATATGTGTAGATCATATTAATGGAGATATTTTAGATAATAGAAAAACAAACTTAAGATTGGCGACAAAGGCTCAGAATAACAGAAACGCAAAACCATCTGTATTAAATACTTCCGGATATAAGGGTGTATCCTATTGCAAAGAGTCAGGGAAATGGAAGGCTCAAGTAACCTATAAGGGAAAGCGAGTAAATCTAGGGAGGTTTAGTAGCAAAGAAGATGCAGCGAGAATGTATAACTTTTGGGCAGCTGACATATACGGTGAATTTGCGTGGCTAAATAGAATTGAAGAGGGTGAATAATATGAGCCATATCACAATAACGAAAGGACGTCACTCCGAACTTATCGCGATAACTGCTTTATTGGCAAATGGATGGGAAGTATGTGAACCGGTGGCGCCTGAACCGTTCGACATCGTAGCCCGTGCGCCTGGATCAGCGGAATGGACCACGATTCAAATTAAGAGCGCAAGAGTTCGCGACGACCGAAACGGCGAAATCGTATGTAACGCACGCAAGAACAACGGCAAGCCTTACGACGCTAACGATTGCGACATGTTCATTGCGGTGCTGAACGGCGACGTGTACCTGTTCGACAACCGCGGCATTTCGGAGTATTGGGTGGCTGCGAAAGACTTAGCGACCAAATGGACGCATTTAAAGACGGGAATCGAAAATTTAAAAATAGCGGAGGCGGCGCAGTAATGGGCGACCGACTATAAGGAGGAAGAACATGGCGAAAATTACGATGGCAGACGGAAGCGTATTCGAAGGGACAGTCGAGGAAATTGTGGCGCTACAGGCTGCGTTAGGAAACGTTCAGAAGGGGAACGAAGTGGGCGACGGTGAGTATCGCAAAGTGACCGACCGTGAGCCACACGTTGGGGATTTTGTTAAGTATAATTCGGACAACGATGATGATGATATTACCGTTGGAAAATTTTACGAAGTTGTTTCTGTGGATTATGACGGAGATCCTCGATTTATAGATGATGAAGGTTACAGAACATACGCAGCAGATTACGAAAACTGGGATTTATACGAAAAGGTAGGTGCGGAGGACGAAAGTATCGCACTTAGTGTCTGTGACTATGCGAAAATTACGGAAGATATTTACGAGTATAAAGTCGGTGATATCGTTAAAATTATTTCGAAGGAAAGTAACTTATATGATTTCCGCGTTGAATTTGTTAACGTAACAGGAAAGTCGAGATGTGACGGTCAAACATACGGATTTATCGATCGAAGTTTTGCGACGAAAGCAACCGAGGAAGAAGTAGCCGAAGCAAAGGCGAAAGCAAAAGAGGCGGAGCGTTGGGCGACAATCGGACGCAAGCCGAACGAATTTAAAGAGGGCGACATTGTCCGCGTTGTTCGAATTGAAGGCGGCGTAAGTAACGGTCATGAAGAAGGAGCTATCGGTGAAGTTATGTTCGACGCCGTACCGATAAATCTCGGCAGCGGAAATCCGCATGTTAAAGTTAACGGTCAGACTTTTGCTAACAATTGCGAACTAATCACTCCTGTAGAAAGCCGTTTTGACCGATGAATGAATCGCATCTAAATCCGCCTGAACCACACATCGCAGGAAAATGTGCATGTTGCCACGGCGACCTATACGCAAGTATCGAATACGTAAAATGCGTTAACACGGGGCGGTACTATTGCGACGACAATTGCTACGTTGAGCAGCAACGCGGCGAAGGCGAATTAACAACGGAGGTGATTGGCGATTGAGATTACGGCTAAACGTGGCGCAACCTAGCGAAGTTGAAGCGCAGCAAGCGAACGAAAGAATACAAGCGGCGGCACAGCGAAAGAAAGCCGCGACGGAGACAGCAGCAGAAGCGTTCGAGCGAATTGGGGCTGGCAACCTATCGCCAAAAGAACGCATATACTTCGAAGCTGCTAAACGAAACTACTTTTCCGAATCGGGTACGATAGGCAGGTTATCAGACGGAAAATGGACGAAAAAAGAAATACTCGAAATGGGCAAACGAGCACATGCGGTTGAAGCGGAGTCGTTACGGCAAAAACGGCTTCGCGACACTGTTGCAACTAAGCCGGACAATTACTTCGTTATTACAAATGACGATGACTTGCCGGCAATGTTGGCTCGATTACACGCCGAAGTAGAAGCGCAGAAGAATGACGTGTGGTTCCGCAAAGCATTCGACTTATTCAATAATACGCATATTCGCAAACGACTAATACAAGAAGGCATTGAGATTCCGTTAGTTCAATCATTTACCGAATGGGATACGGAAACAAGCGGCACGGATACGAGAATCGACCTATCCGGCGGTTACTCGTTTTGGTTGCCGAAATTAAACGAAGGTTATTACGTTGCATACGGACATTTAACAGACGACGCACAATGTACGCGATCAAAAGCGCTCGAAATTATCCGAGTGTTTATCGAAGACGCAAAGCATATCAAAGCATTTCATAATACGCCGTTTGACTACGCAATGTTTCTGAACGACGGGTTAGCTCCTAAAGGATTTCGATATGACTCGATGGACGCAGCGCAATTAATGAATGAGCACGAAGAATCTTTCGGTTTGAAGCCGTTAGTGACGAAGTACAAAAAATTCATCGGCGCGGAACACCTCGACGATTATACATTCGAAGATTTATTCGGCAATGGATCGCCGATGGTTTATCCGCCATTAGTAGTCGGCATATATGCGATCAAGGACGTTGAGAAAGGTTGGCTTTATACGAAATGGCAAATCGATATGATGCTAAAAACCGACGATTTGTATTATCCGTACTTTGAAATTCGCCAGTATCTATACGAAATAAATACGACAATCGAACGTACAGGATTCGTTATTGATACGCAAGAACTAAACGAATTAGAGCGCGAATATGAACCGTTGCTTGAACAAGCGATTAACGATATTTATTCCGCATACAACATCGACGACAAGTTCCTATACGAAATGTCAATGCATTTAAAAGGCGACAAGATTCGCGAATGGATTTCCAGCCGTGAGCGACAAATCGCCAAGCAAAACGACATGCTAGCGCGTTGTGAAGCCGAGTTGAAAACGGCAAACCCAACGACTAAGAAATATGCGCAATTAAAAGAACGTATCGCGAAGTATAAATCGCAACCATTACCGGCAGCAATACCGCAAAATGCGCCGGATTATATTACCGAGTTCAATCTCGATTCCGATGCGCACTTACAATACCTAATATACGACGTGTTGAAAATCGAGGACAAAACGAAGCTATTCGATAAGAAGAGAGAGCGTTTAACGAATAAAGATGTTCTCGCAATGTACTTCCGCGAGGAACCTTCGCTTAAACCGTTAGCAACATACTCGGAGTTATCGACGCTATTAGGAACATTTATTAAGCGAATTCCGCACGTTCTTGATGTTGACGGAAGATTGCATACGCAACTACAGACCGTTTCAACCGGACGTTATAGTTCGAGAGGATACAAAGGAAAATCAAACGAAATATTCGCACGAGTAATCACCGACGAAAATTATCTCGATCAAATGCGTTTGCTAGTTGACGCAGAAAAGAAAACGGAAAAAGGGCGTAATATTCAAAACATCCCGTCGCGAACAGAACGAGGTCAGCGCGTTCGGATGGCGTTTAAGCCGCCGGAGAATCACACGTTTATCGGTTCCGATTTATCATCGATTGAGCCGAGAATACAAGCGCATAGAATGGCGACCGAGTTTGGCGATGAAATATTCGCAGAAATGTATCGCAAAGGATTAGATCCTTACGTTGAATTTGCCGCAATATTATTCGAGGTTCCGCAAGAAGTATGTACCGAAAAGTATTATAAATCGGTGAAAGGGACAGCGAACGAAGTTCCAGCGTACAGAAAAGCGATGAAGCAAATGTTTCTTGCGATTGGTTACGGGCAAGCGTTCGATATGTTCTATAAGGGCGTTATACCTTTCGGAATTAGCGAAGAGCAAGCACACGTCGCGTACAACAAATTCGACGAGATATTGCCAGGATATAAAGGAATGGTCGAAGCAACGTTCGCACATTTACGCAAACACGGTTGGACGGCAACGATATTCAAACAAAAACGCCGATTCCCTGGTTACATCGAAAAATATAATCGGTTGTGCCAATTAATGCGTAAATGCGGTATTAACGGAAAAAATGACCCTCAACTCGCAAAGAAAACGAATAAATTACCATGGTCAGATCGATCGGAATTTTGGCAATTAATGAGTTTCACTGGCGGTTGTGAGCGTGCAGCGTTTAACCATACGATTCAAGGATCAGGCGCCAACATATTGCAACTTTGCATGATTCGCGTTTATTACCAATGCGTGCTAGGTCGCGGATGGGAATTTTCGCTAACACTGCACGATGAACTTAAAGCGGCGATACCAAACGGACAATTAACGCCGGATGCGCCGAAGCTATTCGATGATATTATGACGAATACATTCCACTTAGTATTGCCGTTGGATTGCGATACGGTAATCGAAACGGAATGGATGGCAGAATACTCACAGAACGAATGGGATTTCGAAAAATGTAAACCGAAGGAGGAATCGGAATGAGTGAAAAATTAGCGAAAATAGAGTCGTACATTAATAAGGAGTTAGATGTATTAGCGGAAGAAATTGACGAGATTAACGAACGACATGCGAAAGGTTTCGATCCGATGGATTGGTCCGGGGGTAACTTCGATGATGCATATTCGATGGGAGAAGACGAAGGTTACCTTCGAGGATCATATCGTGTGTTGACGGTAATTAAACGAATGCTAGCGGAGGCGAACGCATGAAAGTAATCGGATTTATGACCGTCATGCTTATCGTATATTTTATCGTGCCGATGGGCTTTCCGTACGAGCCGACGATCGTGCAATCGGCAGTCATTACGTTGCTGCTTTTCGTAGCGCGGTTCGTGCTGACGGAAGGCATTACAGTGAAAGCGGAAGAACAGCCGTTTCATACATGGCGAATAGTAGAAGACGAAGGGGAGGACGAATAGATGAAATTAAAAGTTGATTTCGAAACATTAAGCGATCTTGTTAGAGACGGATATGATTTCGAATTAAGCGGAGAAGATTACAAACACGTTAAGGAATTGCCAGAGGATATGGACGATAACGGAAGATACGTTTCTCACATTTACCAGCGAGAATCTGACGGCAAGTATTTCCGAATTGATTTATTTTGGGTTCGATATGGTTACGAAGATTATTCATTCGAAAAGGATTACAACGACGGCGAGCTTACCGAAGTAGAAAAACGCGAAGTCACAGTTACGAAGTGGGTGGTCGTTTGACAGTTAACATCGAAGTAATCGCGAAAGAATTCACGAATCAACTCGACCGATGGTATTCCTTACCGGAGCAATATGATAACGAACTGGACACGATGATCCATCGCTGGTATTCGAATCCACCGACTGTTTGGCCTAAGCGTCCCTACTTTTCGCCGAGTAGTTCGAAAGCCTGCCCGCGCGAACTGTACATGAAAGCGAAACGGGCGAAAAAGGACGCTTTCCCTAAACCGCCGTATCAGGGACGCTGGCAAGAAATCGGAACGGCAATCGGCGACATCATTCAGCGCACGGTACTCGCAATGGAACGTAACTTGCCCGACTGTCCTTTCCGATTCGAACGCAATGCCGACGGCACGCCAGTATTCGAAGACTTTGCGAAAAAGAACCACGAAATCACACACAACGGCCAGCGCTTTTATTTATACGGCACGTGTGACGGCATAATGCAATACGTTAACGCTGACGGCGAGATAATCCGCGTAGGACTCGAAATCAAATCGAAGCAAACAACGCCGAGCAAAACGTCGCTATATTCGATGAAAGAAGCGGAAGAAGGACACCGAAAGCAATGCGTTGCTTACTCGCTAATGTATGACGTCGATTACTACATTATCCTATACGTTAACGCAGCGAAGAAAAACTGGGTGATTAGCGACGAAGAATACGAAGCGACGCCGGACATTCGTGCGTTTGGATTCGAAATTACTGACGCAGAAAGAACGGAGCTGCTCGACAACTTTGCGGAAATAACAGCGGCAATTAATAACGATACGCCGCCGCCGTTGGATTTATCGCGCTGGACATTCAATAATTTCAAGACGGCGTGTGCTTTATCGCTTACGAACGAAGAAGTTGCGCAAGTAAAAACGCAAGTGCGAAACGTGATGCGATCGGGACTTCCGCAATTTAAGAAAGAAGGATACTACGACGCTTACGAATTTATAAAAGAAACGCGAGTGAAAGGGGAGGCGGTTTGATGACGTTCAAAGGAGAGATAAAGTATTTTGCACACATTTCACAAGAGGGAGCAGAAAGTTTTTACAAAGCAATGCAAGAGATTATACCTAGGGTAGGCAATCACTATGCTGAAATACAATACTCAACAACTATGCAACCGAATGGAATAGCTTTATTTTCCGCAATTGTTATCGGTAGAGAGCGAGAAGGTGAGTGATTTGCGTGTATTATCGTTCGACACATCGATGTCATCGCCCGGAGTCGCCTTACTCGAAGTAAAAAACGGCAAAGCGAAAGTCCTAGCGGTCAGCCACGTTAAAACAACGTCGAGCCAGCCGCACGGCCTTCGCGCTGAAATAGTCGAGGCGTGGGCGGTCAGCTTCATTCATAAGCATGGCGCTAAATTCGACGTAATCGTCAGAGAAGATTTTGTAGGCCGAACGAGCAAGCAGGCGCATCCTGTTTACTCCGCATGGGGAGCGATCGACCAAGCGCTGAACAAATTCGGATTAAACTTTACAACGCCAGCCATTTCGCAGTCAGCCGTTAAGAAAGCGGTAGTCGGCGTCGGCAAGGCGGAGAAAGACGAAGTAGCTGCTGCGGTGCGAGAATGGACCGGTTACGCTGGCGAATTTGCTTGCGACGATGAAAGCGATGCTGTTGCGATTGGATTGGCGTATTTGATAAATGCGAAAATAATAACGAAGGAGTGAGCGGAATGGGCTATTATACACGATTCGAATTAGAAACAGACGTTCCGGAAGTAATGGAAGAATTACTCAAAAAGGAAATTAACTCGTATAGTGAAACGTTTGATTGTCTTTTCGACGCGGATGGAAACTCTTGGGATGGCTATAAGTGGTACGATCATGAAACGGATATGAAAGAAGTTTCGAAGGAATTTCCGGGAGTATTGTTCACGCTGAGAGGTGAAGGCGAAGAGTCCGGCGATTTATGGGTTAAATATTTCAAGGACGGAAAAATGCAGAGTTGTCCAGCTAAGATAGTATTCGATAGTTACGACGAAAGTAAATTGCGATAGGAGTGATTCGTATGTTCCTGTGGGAAAATATTTTGTCGGTGGTTATATACATGGCGGCAATTTTCACCGCGTTCTATCTCGGTAAATATGTTGCGAAAAAGGAAATCGAGGAGAAAGGCGAATGAACCTAAACAAACAGTTACTCGAAGCTAACCTACGCGAACTAGCAGACATAAACTACCGCATTAAACGCGTCGACGAAAAAAGGGCGGACTTAATCGCTCGCCGAGCCACCGTCGAAAGGGCAATCGCAGAATTGAGGCAGTCGCAATGAAAATATACTACTATTCTATCGCCGGCAACATTCGTCGGTTTCTCGCAAACTGCCAACTTGACGCGGAACTACTCACCGCAAGCACTATCGCAGCCGAGCCGTTCGTCCTCGTTACGAATACGCTCGGATTCGGCGAAGTGCCTGCGCCAGTATCCGCCTTCCTACGCAATAACCACCGCCATTTAATTGCGGTTGCGAGCAGCGGAAATCGTAACTGGGGCGCCAACTTTGCGAGGGCATCCGATTTAATCAGCGAACAATATAACGTGCCAATCATACTTAAATTCGAATTGTCGGGCACGGAAGAGGATACGAAATATTTTACGGAAAGGGTGCGATGTATTGACGAGACATATCGAGTTAAATAACGAAATAACACAACGCAAGGAAAACGGATTTTACCGGCTGGAAAAGGATCGCGAGGCAGTGGCGGAATTCATGCGCGAAGTAGAAGAACGCACGGTGAAGTTTGCGGACCCAATCGCTCGATTACGATATTTAGTAGATAACGATTTTTACTACGATGTATTTGCGCAATATGAAGACCTCGTGTTATTGGAAGCGCAAGCCTTAGCGGATAGGTATAACTTTGAATTCAAATCGTATATGGCAGCGTCGAAGTTTTATAAAGACTACGCGCTTAAAACGAACGATAAGACGCAGTACTTAGAAAATTACGCAGAACATGTCGTTATTGTTGCGTTGTATTTGGCGCAAGGTGATTACGGAATCGCAATCGACCTTATTACCGCAATGATGGAACAACGATACCAGCCGGCAACGCCAACGTTCTTAAACGCAGGGCGCAGTCGACGAGGCGAAATGGTTTCGTGCTTCCTGCTCGAAATGGACGATTCGCTTAATTCGATATTCCATAATATTAATACCGCTGGCCAGCTTTCGAAAATAGGTGGAGGCGTGGCGCTTAACCTATCGAAATTACGCGCACGTAACGAACAGATAAAAGGCATCGATAATGCTGCGTCGGGCGTAGTGCCGGTCATGAAACTGCTCGAAGATACGTTTTCCTATGCGAATCAATTAGGGCAGCGAAAAGGGGCAGGCGCAGTTTACCTTAACGTTTTCCATTGGGACGTTAGCGAATTCCTCGATACGAAGAAAATTAACGCCGATGAAAAGTCGCGCATTCAAACGTTATCGATCGGGTTAATTGTCGAGCATAAATTATTCGAATTAGCACGCGCCGACAAAGACTTATACGTATTCGCTCCATACAGCGTGTATAAAGAATACGGCGTACACATGGACGATATGCGAATGGACGATATGTACGAAGAGTTAGTCGCCAATCCGAACGTAAAGAAACGCGTATTAATGACTGCGCGCGAACTACTCGTCAAGATTGCGCAAATACAACTCGAATCGGGCTATCCGTATTTTATGAATAAATCGAATGCGAACGAAGCGCATGCGTTGAAAGACATCGGTCAGATTAAAATGAGTAACCTTTGCACCGAAATATACCAGCTACAGGAAACGTCGGAAATAAACGATTATGGCGTCGATGACGTTATTCGTCGCGATATCAACTGCAATCTCGGCTCGCTGAATATTCCAAACGTAATGAAGCCCGGCAACACTTTCCGCGATTCCGTTCACGTAGGCATCGAAGCGCTGACGACCGTTTCGGACATTTCGCGAGTACAGAACGCGCCGTCGGTCAAAAAGGCGAACGAAGAATTGCACGCGGTTGGTCTTGGCGCAATGAACCTGCACGGCTACCTTGCGAAAAATAAAATCGCTTACGAGTCCGCCGAAGCACGCGACTTTGTACGAACGTTCTTCATGATGATGAATTACTACTCGCTGGAAAAATCGATGTTGATTGCGAAAGAGCGAGGCGAAACGTTCAAAGACTTCGTTAAGTCGGAATATGCGAAAGGGACTTACTTCGAAAAATATACGCACAATGACTACGCGCCGAAAACGGAAAAAGCGCAAGCATTATTCGAGGGTATCTACGTGCCAACACGCGAAGATTGGGCGCAATTAGCAACGCAAGTAAAAGAACATGGCTTATATAACGCATATAGACTCGCGATCGCACCGACACAATCAATCGGATACATTCAAAACGCCACGGCTTCGATTGCGCCTATCGTTAATCAAATTGAGTCTCGCACATACGCAAATAGCACAACGTATTATCCAATGCCGTTTATGGACGAATCGAATATGTGGTTTTATAAATCGGCGTTCGACATGAATCAATTCCGCGTGATGGACTTATTCGCAGCAGCGCAGGAGCATATCGACCAAGGCATTTCGACGATTCTATTCGTTAATGCGGATGCGTCGACGAAAGATATTGCACGCTATTACATTTACGCCGACAAAATCGGTTTGAAAGGTCTTTACTACACGCGAACGAGAAACCTTGCGATTGAGGATTGCACGTCATGCGCGGTTTAAACGAAAAGGAGGGAACGGATTGACTAAATTAGCGGTGAATTGGAATTTACACGAAGACGACTATACACAAATGTTTTATACGCAGAACACACGCCAGTTTTGGCTGCCGGAAGAAATCAGCATTAGCGCCGACAAGAATACGTGGGCGGAATTAACGCCTGCGGAAAAAGAAACGTATAAAAAGGTGCTCGGCGGGCTAACGTTGCTCGACACGGAACAAGGCGGCGAAGGCATGCCGTTAATCGCAATGCACGTCGAAGGGTTACAGCGCAAAGGAGTATTAGCGTTCATGGGCGCAATGGAGCAAATACATGCGAAGTCCTACTCGACGATATTCACAACGCTTGCAACCGACGCAGAAATCGACGAGGTGTTCGAATGGGTGCATAATCATCCGCAATTACAACGCAAAGGAAAGATCGTCAGCGATTACTACATGCGCCTGTTTCAGCCATCGGTCAGTAAGTCCGATTTATATATGGCGATGGTCGCTTCCGTTTATCTCGAATCGTTCCTGTTTTATTCCGGGTTCTTCTATCCGTTGTATCTTGCCGGTCAAGGAAAGCTAACGGCGTCGGGCGAAATCATCAACTTAATAATTCGCGATGAATCGATTCACGGCGTATATGTCGGCTTGCTTGCGCAGGAATTATTCGCACAGTTACAGCCGGACGTACAAGACGCAGTGGAACAAGAACGCGCCGAATTGCTAACGAAATTATACAACAACGAATTGGAATATACGCATGACCTTTACGCAGACATCGGTTTAGTCGACGAAGTGAACCGATTCATTCGATACAACGCAAATAAAGCGTGCATGTGTCTCGGAGTTGCGCCGGCGTTTGAGAGCGAGCCAATCAATCCGATAGTGGAAAACGGCTTGAAAACCGACACGAAGAATCACGATTTCTTTAGCGTAAAAGGAAACGGCTATGTCAAAGCGACAAAGGTCGAGCATTTATCGGATGACGATTTCGATTTTGCTGACGCATAGATGTGCGAAGGAACGCCGTAAATTGTATCACCTAGTATAAGCGAATCATTGCGCGACATTAAAGTGGCGCGGGTATTATTAATCAAACAGGTTATAAACTGCGCGACAACGACCGACCGCACTTATTATAAATAAACGGATAAAAGGAGCGATCTTATCATGCCATTGCCGAAAGATAATATGCTATTTGGATTTGCGAATAGATTAACGGACGAACAACGCATTTACGTCGACTCAATTTTCGATAATCAACTTACGATAGTTAATGCGAAAAGTGGTACCGGCAAGACAACGCTAGCAGTTGCATGCGCTAAGTTAATCGGCAAGCCTTTAGTATACGTATTCGCGCCGGTGCAAGAAAAGGCGATGGGCTACCGACCTGGTAAGCAAGCGGAAAAGGAAAACGAATATTACCAGCCGTTAGTCGATGCGTTGCTGAAAATCAACGAGAACCCTTCGAAAGTAATGTATAGCGAAGATAACCCGGACGCGCTCAAAGCAGGGCACGTTTGGGTCTATCCGAAATCGCATATATTCGCTCGTGGTACGAACATGGAAGAATATACGGTGATTATAGACGAATGCCAAAACTTCACACGCGGCGAATTAAAAAAATTGCTAACGCGTATACACGATAGCTGCAACGTTATTATGATCGGTCATGATGGCCAATGCGATTTGCCCGACCCGAAGAAAAGCGGATTTGTACCGTATATTAATCACTTCGCCGACGAACCGTATTGCAAAACGGTCGAATTGACGAAGAACTTCCGCGGCAAATTAGCGCAGAAAGCAGACGATTTAACATGGTAAGGGCGCAGGACCAACGCATCGAGCACGCCGCGTCCTTAATCGTCTATCACGTTCAAACGAACGAATCGATCCACCTTTCGGATAAATCGCGCCATGACATCTACAGTAAAGTTCGCGAGGTTGCCGATTATTGGAAACGCGATGCCGACCGTATCCGCGAAGAAAAGCATGCGCTACGTTGGAACGAATTGCGCTTATGGGTTAAACGCAACAAACCGGAAGGCGCAGCGGAAATACTCGCAATCATGGAGCGATTAGACCGAAAGGAGTCGGTACGATGAATCGCAATAAAAGGAGGCAAACGAATGAATAAACAATACGAAATGGTACGCGAATTTCAATCGAAAATGGGGCAACCGGTAGCGGATAAGCCGACCGTTATGAACCGTTCAAGACAAAAGGATAGATACGCGTATATGTCGGAAGAATTGACAGAGTTTATGGAATCGAGCGAAGTTGTCGACCAAGCTGACGCAATGATCGATTTAATATACCTCGCAATAGGTACGATGGTTGAGCTCGGTGTAAAGCCCGAAAAGCTATTCGAAATTGTTCACGAAGCTAATATGTCGAAGATATGGCCGGATGGAAAACCGCATACGGATCCCGAAACAGGAAAAATCATAAAGCCGCCAACGTTCGTTCGTCCCGAACCGTTACTGCAAGCGGAAATTGAACGACAGGCGAAAAAGGAACTACGCACTGAATCTCGCAAACTATCCGACTATCATACGGAAACGACGATTTATCTTGATAACGAAGTGGAGGGCGAATGAATGAACGTTAAATTATTAGCACATACGCAATTGAGCGAAGACTTTCGTTACGAAATAGAAGATCCGTATAACCGAACGGAAGAATTTAAAACAACGCATGGCCAAGCGGTCGCACTTACCGCAATCCGTACGTGTTACTCGCCGGGACTACCTAGCGAAATAGTTGCGAAGGAAGGAGCGAAATACTTTGGCGCAAAGGCAACCGACGGTAAAGCCGGCACGGAAGCCGACCGACTATTCCGCATGATTGTTAGCAGCGGACACACGTCGACCTTGGAGCATTTATCGTTTACCTTCGCAATTGAAGGCGTAAGTCGCGCATTACTAGCGCAATTAACTCGTCATCGTGTCGGCTTCTCCTTTAGCGTTCAGTCACAGCGCTATGTTCGATTCGGCTCGGGCGATCGCAGTGGCGGAATGAGTTACGTAATTCCGGATACTGTTAAAAAGAACGAAAAGGAAACGCCATTTTATAACGTTGCTGAATCGAGAGTAACTGACCATAGTGCCGAAGAAATATTCGAAACTGCGATGATATCTGCGCAAGAATATTATGATGCTTTAAGGAGTGCCGGTGTTCCTGCAGAAGATGCACGCGCAGTCCTACCTAACGCAGCAGCTACGAATCTAGTAATGACGGCTAACCTTCGCGGACTGCTCGAATTCTATTCGAAACGTAAGCCGGGCAATGGGGCGCAGAAAGAAATAGCGGACTTAGCAACGGAATTAAAGAACGCAGTAATAGCCGTTGAACCGTGGACGGCACAATTCTTCGAAAGCGAGGCGAAGTAATATGGCGAAGGAACAACCGAAGGTACACACAATTGACGGAAAGCAATACGTTGAGGTTGAACGAAATGTTAGAGTAGACGATTTGATTCTCATAGTTGCTGCGGTAGAAACTTACGATATGTATAATAACGGAGATATTTTAATAGTGGGCGGAATTGCAGATAACGGAGTATACAGCGAATCGGCTGAATACCATGCGCCAGGAAGTGGGAACAGAGACGGTTTCATTGCCGATAGTGAATTCGTAGTAATAGAACCGATCGATTCCGAAGAAGAAGAATTCGTAACAGCAAGCGCAGACAATCCCGACCAAATAATCGAATTACTCGGAAACCTTGCCCGACGTGTAACCGAATTAGAACAACGCGTCAGCCAATACAACGCACTATTTCGCGACTTAGCGAATCAGTCGGGCGAAAAGTTCACTGCGAAACAGGTTGCCGAAATCATCAAAGCGTTGGGAGTTGGCGCCAATGATTAAAATTGCCATCTGCGGTCAGCTACGCGCCGGCAAGGACGAAGTGGCCAATCGCATTTACCATACGCATGACTATTTCGAAAAGCTGGCGTTCGGCGACGCGCTCAAACGACTCTACCACGAATTGCTGCCGTGGGTGCCGACCGACCCGAAACCGCGCGCCGGCTATCAGAAATTCGGTCAGCTTGCCCGCGAACAATTCGGCGAAGATATATGGATACGCCATGCCGAGCGGATGCTAGGATTTTACGAACGCGTGAAACGGCCCGACGGCGTGCTGATTACCGATTTGCGCCAGCCTAACGAATATGAATGGGCGCGAGCAAACGGCTGGATTATCGTAAGGGTAACAGCGCCGGACGAACTACGCTTGGCACGGGCGAAAGCTGCTGGCGACCAATTTGACGCAAAGGACTTGGCGCATGATACCGAGCAGCACGTTGGAGCGTTCGATGTTGATTACGAAATAGTTAACGATGGGACTATCGACGAGTTGTACGCGAAAGTAGACGCAATGATGAGCGAAATAGGCAATCGTTCATCCACGGTTTAACTCAAACGCATGCCAGTAGACGGTCCCTTCATCAATAGTTCCTACGTATTTAAACGTCGCAGGTAAGTCCGCCTTAGTCAACGCTAATTTATCGCAAACGTCCTTACCGGCTTTCGTGCCGAGGTAATTGCGTTTGTCGGGGCGCACAGTCGAGGCGTTAGGCACCTTCGCAAGTTCTTGTTTCGCCACACCGATTCGCTTATTTTCAACGTCGACACTTACGACGACAGGCGTAAATTGAGTTAACGCTAATTCTTTAACAGCTTTGGCGGAAAAACGCAGACGCATCGACACATCGATTGTCATTGCGACTTGACCACGACCGCCGAAATTTAACGGTTCAAACGGCATAATAACACGTCCAATCATTGATTTATACGAACATTATACGCAATTAGAACGAAAATGACAACGCAGGGAGGAATGGGCATGAAAATACTTGAATTATTCGCAGGAACACGTAGCATCGGAAAAGCATTCGAAGCAGCAGGCCACGAAGTATATAGCGTCGAATGGGACGAAAAACACGCGGACATCGATTGGCGCGCCGACATCGGTACGATAACAGCAGCGGACATCCTGGAGCGATTTGGACAGCCAGACGTCATTTGGGCCAGCCCGGATTGCACATCATATAGTATCGCGGCTATTTCACACCACAGAACGCGCGAACAAGACGGTAATCTTGCGCCTAAGAGCGATTACGCGAAGTTTTGTGATCAAGTTAACGAGAATGTACTGCGACTAATAAACGAATTGCGTCCTAAGTATTGGTTCATCGAAAATCCGCGCGGTGGTATGCGTAAAATGCGGTTTATGCAGGACCTACCTCGCTACACCGTTACGTATTGCCAATATGGAGACACACGAATGAAACCAACGGATTTATGGACGAACCATCCATCGCCAAACTTTAGACCGGTTTGCAAAAACGGCGCACCTTGTCACGTAGCAGCACCGAGGGGAAGTCGGACCGGAACGCAAGGACTAAAAGGCTCGGTTGAACGTAGTAAGATACCGGCTGAATTATGCGAACATATCGTTACTATTTGCGAAAAAGGAGGCGTTTGATATCGGAAGCGTAAAAATAGATACGCATAGCAAAGAGCGCGTACTCGAAGCGAAGTACCCAGCGCTCGACAATGCCGACGGTGTTCGCATTTTGCTCGGCGACTACCATGCGCTGGTCAGCAGGCGTTATGCAGGCGATTACGATGCTTGCGTTATCCTCGCTGACTTGGACACGGCAATCGAGCGCGCGGACTTAACGGTTAGGCAACGGCAGGCGCTGACGCTGGTGTTTCGCCAGGACTTGTCGCAAGTGGACACGGCGCAGCAGCTCGGCGTAAGTAAGCAAACGGTGAATCGGTTGGTAAACGTGGCGCTGACGAAGATTGCTCGCGTGTATGAGGCGTGGAGTCGGCGCGGAGAGGGTTATGCGTTGAGTGGCGAAAGGGAGGCGGAATAATGGGAAAAGCGGACCGTAAGCGTTGGGAAGGCAATGTAAAATCGATGGAAATAATCGCAAAGGATCGCGCAGATATAACCGCTGATGATATCGAATTTTTGCGTCAAAACTATACGTCGGCTGGCGGTTTGCTGCCGAACGCATTCAGCGGCGGAGCCTTCTTTACACCGACACACGTTGCGAAATTTATATGGGATATATTAACGCCGAGACTACCGAAACAAGCACGCGTTTTAGAGCCGTCAGTTGGTTCCGGCGTTTTCCTCGAACATGCACCAACAGAAGCAGAAATAACAGCGTTGGAGCTCGACCAAACTTCGGCAAAAGTGACGTCGTTGCTCTACCCAAACGCTGAAATAATCGAAGGAAATGCGCTGGTCCATGACCGCCGAAACTATTACGATTTAGTTATCGGAAATCCTCCGTATGGTGTGAGCGTGGACTTTCCTGACACTGGCGAAGATTGGCCGTCATTAGGCAAGGCGACCAAAGGAATTCGCAAAGGAAAATCGGAAGTAGCGTTTATCGAACTCGCTATTAAATGCGCAAAGCCTGGCGGTTACATTGCGTTTGTGCTGCCGAAAGGTATTTCATTCGCAAACTATGCGGCAAAGTTGCGCCAATATATGTACGAAACATGCTGGCAAGTTGCAACGATATTTCTGCCAGGCGAAACTTTCCAACACGTAGGTACAACGATTGAAACGCAGATTATTATTTTGCGAAAAGTAACGCCGAACGCGCGGATGATTGAGCCGGCAACGAAGAAATGGGGCAGCAACTTCCGCCGAAGTGATTATGGCGATATTACCGAATTCAATGCGAAATTTTACGAAGGGCAAACGCCTGCCTATTTTGCAAAAGTAACGGATATCGGTTGGGATGCGAAAGGGAAATCAACCGACAAATGGGGCGATGGATTAACGCAACTTGACGAGTTAGTCGACGATTGGACCGATGGTAATTTAGTGCGCGAAAACTTATATCCGCATATACCGAGTTGGCACGGACTGAAAGACGTAACATCGTTTTTCTTCTCGAACGGTAACGATACATGCGATGGACACCGCGAAGCAGCTGCGGTTTATAGCCACGGACCATATCGCTGGAATGAATTAACGCTAGGTGCAGGCGATGAAGTCGAGTGGAATGGGCGCGAAGTAAGTACGTATGATTTCGATTGGCAAGACGAGATAGTGGCGGAATGGAAAGCCGGTAATGACAACGAAAGGGAGGCGGAAGCATGAACAACGAGCAGATAAACGCGCAAATAGACGCATTATGGGCGCAGACAAAAGCGGGCAACTTACCGCGCGAGCAGCGATTTGAGGCAATCGAAAGGCTTACGGATGGATATATTTCGGCGAATGGGAAACGACCGCCAGTAAACGCATTGGACCGTTTGGCGACGTTGTGTTTATACGAGGAAGTGACGGATCCCAACGAGCATAAAATGACGCACGAAGACGAGCCGGTCCTTAGTGATCGCCAATATGACCGCAGGAAAAAGCGCGAATGGTGGCGCGAAGAAATCGAAATAGGACCGGCACACATAACCGGCAAGCGAGCGACGACATTTATAGACGCTGACAATACGATGCAGAGCGCCAAGTCGGCGAGTTATTTAAGGTGATTCGTCTTACTTTCGCTTAGTTTCGCGGTATATAAAGTGGGTAAGCCCCTTTTAGCGAAAAATTAATTGCGTTCACGATTATCGCCTTAAAATCGTAGATTAATCGATACTAGGCGGATGGTATCACGCCGGTTATGGCGCTAAAATCCAGCTTCGGGATTCCTTTCGGAGCCATTCCGCACATTGTTAGCGGGCTTTTATTTTTTATTGGCAAGGCGTAAGAACGAGTCGGGTATGCTCCGACCAGCCTTCTCGTTATTAAAATAGAGGAGGAGAAGAATGAAAAAGTTTACAGAATCCGAAAAAAGTTTAATAAGGCTCATCTTACAGGCTGAGAGGAGCTATAAGAAATTAGCTGATTCTATATGTGTGATGTTTGCTACTTACCCCGATAGTGACTTAATAGATAATGATAGCTTATTTTCGGCGTTAGGACTAGATCACTCAGACCTTGCGTATGACACAATTTGTGGTCATAACCGAGGAGAACTCGGCACTGAGGAAACTATTTCTGCTATCGAACATTATATAAATGGTGATTTTGATTTAGTGCGTAAGGTGGTTGATGATATTGAGTAAGTGGGCAGCGCTGAACAAAGAAACGGGCGAGATTCGCGACTTTGTCGAATTCCAAGCGTCTAAACAGCGCCAGGCACTCGGCTTAATTAAATCACAAGAAGGTCGCAAACACGATTTCACCTTTACGGACATGACGAACATACACGAAGTCATCGGCAAAATAGACGATAAGAATTGCGGGTATTTATTGTACTTGCAGTGCTTTATTTCGTATGACGGCGTGCTAGTTAACGCTAATCACGAAAAGACGGCGATGAGTAAAGCGGACATACAAGCGGTTGTCGGCTTAAAGAAAACGGCATTCAGCGAGTTCTTTCGCGACATGACAACTAACGGAATTATTTACGCAAATGAGGACGGCTCATACAGCGTTAATAGTGCGTATCATTTCAAAGGCACAACCGACAACCCTAACGTTATCAAATCGTTCACTACGAAGGTGCGCGAATTGTACACCGGACGTAATGCGAATAAGCTAGGCTTCGTTTATAAATTGCTGCCATACGTTCATTTCGAAACGAACACTATATGCGCTAATCCTTACGAAAAGGAAGTCGCTGACATATCGCAATTAACGAAGCAGGAAATAGCGCAACTTACTGGCGTTAGTGAAAAGACGGTTTATACTTATTTGCGCAAAATGAAGCTCGGCGACGAATATGTATTCGCTGAAATCAGACGAGGGAATGAGCGTTATTACAAGTTGAATCCGTTCATTTTCTACCGCAAGAATGGTCGACCGGACGCTACATTGCGTGAGATGTTCCGCCTTGGATTTAGCGGTCGCTAACTTGTCTATACAAGCTATCGGTAAATTCGCGGACGTTTTTGGGGGTCTATCGGTAAATTCGCGGACACTTTTTCGTAGTGGTAAAACACAATATATAGAGTATATGTGGCGTGATAACAACGATTAAATACTATATATAGATATTTAGCGTGTGTTAAGCGCAAATTTATTTCTTAATCTTTAGTTCCGAAACATTGCGCCTTAATTCGCTATCGCTCATACGGCGCTGGTATTATATGCAAAATACATTATGCGTAAAAGGATATATGCAATAAAAGAAAGGGCGCGTTCAACAAGCACATAAGTGCGAAGTTGGGCGCAAGGTTTTGTATTTATATTAAACGGAAAGGATGTGCGTATATGCTAACCGTTGTATTATGGGTAGTAGCGATATATTTAACGATCGGACTTACGATAACTCTAGCGTTAACATTTATGTATAGTCGAAATAACATCGAATTATTAGGCGTAGTTAAGTTTGCGGTATTATGGACGTATGTGTTAGTTATATACGCAATTATAATGCTAGGTTATCGATAGGAAATAGCGCACCATATTACGCCCGTATATACGCATACAATATAATAGTAGGAACTCGGAATAATACGTATGCTATGCGGTTATCTACCGTAACTACAACCAGCTTTCGGTCGTCGAAGGAGAGACGCTTGTCAAACTCACGGGGTTGCTCACGTATTGCAAAGTATAAGCGTTCGTTTAACGACCGTTTACTGAACGAATGAGTAACACGATGATTGTAACGCATTAATGCCGATTATACAGTTCGAAAAGCCGTTCGTTAATCAACGTTCGGAGTTCGGAAATGCAAACCGTTAAACGAACGATGAAAGCGGAAGGGGCCGGGGCGGTCCGGAAAAACGAATCGCTCCTGGTGCCGGAAACTTTCTCGCAAAATTTTCAAACTCGGGGCGTCGAATAAATCTTCCGTAAAACGTCCGTAAATCTATTGACGCAATTCCTCGTTTCGTGTACAATCGAATTATAAACGAAGTACAGACGAAATGAAACGAAAATGGAGGCGTTGGAAATGTTGTTTGGATATGCGCGTGTTAGTACGGAAGATCAATCGTTGGATTTGCAAATTGATGCGTTAACTAAAATCGGAGTGGACGAATTATTCGTCGAAAAAATTAGCGGCACAAAGAAAGACCGACCGAAGCTAAACGAAATGCTCGGCAAGATGCGAAAAGGCGACAAGATAGTCGTATACAAACTCGATCGTATTTCGCGGTCAACGAAGCATCTCATCGAATTGACCGAAACGTTCGAGGCTGCCGGAGTGGACTTCGAATCAATCCAGGATAAAATCGACACGTCAACGGCAATGGGACGGTTCTTCTTTCGCACAATGGCTTCTATTGCGGAATTAGAACGCGATATCATAAGCGAGCGTACTAAGGCGGGCTTAGAGTCGGCGAGGGCACGCGGACGCAAAGGCGGACGACCAAGCGCCAAGAATGACGCAGTAGACAAAGCGCTGCGACTATACGACAGTGGCGATTATACTGTGCCGGAAATTACAGAAATGACCGGCATTGGAAAAACAACGTTATATAAATACTTAAAAGAACGCAAAGGGTAATCGGACGCACAGCCGGTTGCCTTTTTCTATGCGCAAAAATAAACCGAAGGAGGGGCAACGAAATGAGCCGATTACAAGAACTCGCAGCAAAATTAACGGAGCAACAAAAGAAAGCAGCGTATATGCTCGTCGAAAACGATTTGAAGTCGAACAAAGATGAATCGAAATTATCTTACGCTGAAATTGCCGAAGAGGTAGGCGTGACATATAAAACGATTTGGGAATGGAAAACGAAGAATCGCAATTTTATCGAATATAAAAACGAAATAAGCGACGACTTTCTTAGTGAAAAACGGTCGAAAGTATACGGTCAATTGCTTAAGCTAATCGAAAGCGATCAGCCAAGCGTAAAAGCTATCGATTTGTTTATGCGCCGATTTAGCTTACTGACGGATAAGACAATCGTTGAGAATAACGACAACGCACAGCGAAGTGAGGACGAAATTAAACGCCAGTTAGCGGAACTAGATTCGCTGCTTAAAGACGAAAACAAATAAGGGAGGTGACGGGTGGATGGCGTATATAGACGGAAAATGGCTCGACCGTGAAGCCCGTCAAGCTCGCATCGACTTGATAAAGGAACGCATCGGTAAGATACGCAAGCTTTACGAAGCGGGCAATGCGACCGACTCACATATTGATATCATGATGCAAGACGCGGCGGAATTGAAAAAACTTAACCGGGTACATCGCGCCGAGTACGATTTACTTTACTTTACGTACGAATATTTTAGCGCGGACTGCAACCCGGAAAACCCGTCGAATTTGATTCCGGAAGGACAGCGACACGAAGATGCGGCGGACTTTCACGTAACGCTTTGCTCGCTGCTCGACGAAGTGACACGCGGAGAACAAGAAACGAACGTAGGCTGGTCAGTTGGTCGGCGGCATGCGAAAACGGCTTACTTATCGAATTCCTACTTGGCGCATCAATGCGCGTTTAGACATCAAAAATACATCGTAGAAGTTTCCGAAACGACCGACGTTGCCGGCGACTTTATTAAATGGACCGTAAATCAGTTGAAGTTTAACGAAAAGCTTCGCGACGATTTCGGTCCTTTGTTGCATCCGCGTCCTTCGATGAATGAAGTCGATAATAAATACGAATTCATTACGTCGGCGGGTACGAAGGTGGAAGCGAAAGGCATCGGAACGCAAATGAGAGGACTCCGCCATCTTTCCGAACGCCCTGGAATTTTCATCCTGGACGATTTAGAAAGCGGCGAGAATACGAATACGCCCGAACTACGTGCAAAGAACTTGCATTGGTTCCGGTCGGAAATGTTAGAGGCGTTAGGGTTTGGCGGCAAGTGTATTTACATGGGTACAATCGTTCATTACGATTCGCTCCTTAATCACGTACTAACTAAACGCAAAGACTTCGTATCAAAGAAGTTCCCAGCAATCCTTTCGTGGTCTGAACGCGAAGATTTATGGGAAGAATGGCGCAAGATTTATAACGCCGATGACAAAGACGCGAAGATAAATGCGGATGCATTTTACGAAGCAAACAAAGCGGAAATGGATCGAGGCACGAAGGTCCTTTGGCCACAAGCGTATAGTTATAAATATTTCATGGAGAAACGCGAATCGATGGGCGCGCGAGCTTTCAATCAGGAGTACTTAGGTAACCCTGTAGACGAAGAATCTCAAATTTTTAAACCTGATGATTTCGTTTACTATTCAGACGCTGAACTTCAAAGTAGAGAAGTTGATTACTATTGCGGAATCGACTTTGCGATGGGAAAAGAAAAAGGAGACTATTCAGCAATTATAACTGTGGCTAGGAATAAGGCGACAGGAATTTGTTATATAGTTGATGTTTTTCTAAAGAGAGTGCATCCGGATGTTCTACTTGATACCGCCGTAGAGAAAGCATTGGAGTATCAGTATGCCGGCATGGCTGTCGAGGCCCAAAACGCTCAAGAGTGGTTTGCGGATAAATTATCAGATTTATTGCAAACAAAAGGATATCCAGCAACAACCCGCCTACGACAAATAAAACAACGAACTCGTAAGGCATTACGAATTGAATCCCTATTGCCGGATATACAAAACGGAAAAATTAGATTCAAGCGTGAGCAGAAACTTCTATTAGAAATGTTCGAAATGTATCCGAATCATAATCATGACGATGGTCCGGACGCAACTCACATGGCTGTATCAATCGCCACAAAAGGGCGAACTCGTAAAGCCAGCAATGCAGGCAATTACCGATATTAAACGGAAGGAGGAAACGGCTTGCCAATTATCGATAGTAATTTATTAAATCCAATCGAAATGATTATTCCGATGCGAGACGCGCTTGGCGAAACGGAATGGCAACGAATGCTCGACGAAGTAAGGCTCTACCGCCGATATGACGGCGACTTAAACGTTTGGAGCGACTATATTAAACCGGAAGGACTTGACTACGAACCGACTAAACTGTCCATTAATTATCCGCGTAAAATGGTCGACACGATTGCGGCTTGGCAATTCGAAAAAGAGCCGAAAGTAACCGTGCCGCCCGACGTTATCGACGATCCTGCGCAGATGATGCAGCCGGGATACGAAGCTAGCGACGAACAGAAAATCGAGAATACGCGCGCAAAAGCAAAAGAACGGTTGCTAACGTGGGTATGGGACGACAATCGCATGCACGAGAAATTACTTGCGGCTGCGAAAGACCGAGCGATCACTAAGACCGGTGTTTACGCCCGATTACATTACGATAATCGCCGCGGAGAAATTAAAGTGTTATGGCATCCATCGACGGAGGTAATCGCAGTACACAACGAATGGGATGTCGATCAACTGGACGAGGTGCATTTTATTGCGTGGCTTGATCCGGAAGAAACAAAGCTGTGGAAACTTTCGTATTATCTCGTTTGGCACGAAGAAGCTGGCGTGTATGATTGCGAAATAGCCGAAGGCATTTTCGATAGTGGATTCGTAATGATTAATGAACGAGTAGAGCGAAAGTCAATGGGGCTTGATTTTATTCCGGTTGTACATGTGCCGACGGAAAAACTTAGCGGACAGATACGGGGATATAGCGAATTAGAAAAGACGATTGAACTAGCCGACGAAATCGACCGAAAGATGAGCGATTACTCGGACGCACTACGGTTCGAAATGTTTGCGATTAATTTATTGAGTAACGTTGACGAAGATCCGAAAAATCCATTACAAGTTGCGCCGGGTGCAAAGTGGAATCTAGGCGAAGGTTCCCCCGAGATAGGCGAACCGAAAGCGACGAAACTAGAAAGCGGATTTAATTTTAAAGAAACAGTGGAAGCGTATCTCGACCGATTACAGAAACGCCTACATGAAAAAGCCGAAGTGCCAATCGTTAATACAGCCGACATGAATACGGGCGGAATCAACGATATGGCCGTGCAATTAATGTTCTCGACAATCATTTCGAAGACACAGCGTAACTGGATTATTTGGCAATCGCGGCTACAAACGCTAAACGAGTATATCTTGCGTTACATGAAGGCACGCCAAGACCATCCGCGTTTTAAATATGATAAGGAATTACTTGCGAAAGTTGACAACTATTACGATAGCGAAATTATCTTCGGGCTTCCTTTACCGCAAGATCAAAAAGCGCTCATCGAACAATTAACCGCAGAAATTGCGTCAGACATGGAATCGATCAAAGGAGCGATTACTCGTAGCGGAAAAGAAAACGCCGAAGCGAAGTTTATGGAAATACTGCAGGAACGTAATTTAATGCGGGTTCAAAGAGATCCGTACAATGAAGGGGAGGCGGAATAATGGCGAACGTACCAAGCGGTTTTAGTCCGGTGTTTGTTCCGGGAATCAAAGCGGAAAAGGCGGTTACAGTTACGCCAAGTGATTCCGCACAACTCGAAACGACTGCCGGTGTTTATTTAGGAACAAGCGGAGATTTAGCGGTTACGATGAAAGACGGATCACAGGTCGTTTTCAAATCGTTAGCTGCAGGAATGATTCATCCGTTGAGTGTGACGAAAGTTCGCGCAACCGGCACAACTGCGACGAATATCGTGGCGGTGTACTAGCGTGATTATAGGTATGGGAATTGGTTTGCTATCACCAAAATTTGAGGCAAAAACCAAAATGATATTTAAAGATGATTTCAATAGAGCGAATAGCGACGTATTAGGAAACGGGTGGCAGTACTACAACACTGGCAGCGGGTTTTTAACTACTTTTTGCATCGATAATAATACAGCAGCGCCTAAATCAGCAATCACATCCGCAAATGCTTTCCAGGATTGTGGGGTATCAGATAATTTGAAAATTAGCGTTAAGTTTGTTGCGTATGCTAATTTTTCAGGAATCACTTTCCGACGTTCATCCGATCCATTAGTGAACACTATGTTGTCGTTGAGAAGTGTTGACGGTTCGACTATGCGTGTTGATAGATGGGTAGGGGGGTCGAACAATACAACCATTATGACTTTAAGCGGATTAACTTTGGTAAATGGAGATGTTTGGAGTGTGGAATGCAACGGCTCGGAAATTAAAGTCTATCAGAATGGTGTTTTGCGTGGAACTGTAGTGGAGGCAAGCGGACAATCAAATACAAGTCACGGTATTATGGCATCCGGAAACTTAACTGCTCGCTTTGATGATTTTACAGTGGAGGAAATTTGATGATTATAACAACAGACAAGAAAATCGTTAATGAAAACGGAGAAGTAACGGTAACACCGGATACGCAATATAAGAGTTGGAGAATTATCGAAGAGCGTGAAAACGAATTTGTAATCGAAGTATTAGGCGAGTAATAACGCGCAATTGACCTACGATATGTCGTTAAACTGTCGGTTGTTATTATTCGCAACATTTAACAGTCGACGGACTATAAACGGATGGAGGTACGAAATGGAAGAACGAAAATTATTACGCTTAAATTTACAAACATTCGCAGAAGAAAATGGCGGCGAACAAACTACGCCTGCGGAGGCGGAAAATAACCCGGAACTAACCGAAAAGCCAGCCGGAAAAACATTTACGCAAGAGGAAATGAACGAGATCCTAGCGAAACGTTTGAAACGCGAAAAAGAAAAACAAGCGGAACTCGACGAAAAGTTGAAGAAGCTCGAAGCGTATGAACAAGCCGAAGAGGAACGCAAGAAAGCGGAAATGTCCGAGATAGAACGTCTTGCAGCCGAAAGGGAAGAAGCGGCAAAGAAAGCGGAGGAAGCAGAGGAACAAGCGAAGAAAGCGCAAGAAGCGGCGAACAAGCGCATTGTCGATACGGAAATTAAATCGATTGCTCGTGCGTTGAATGCGAATGACTTAAACGATGTGCTTGCGTTGCTAGATAAATCCGTAATTGAAGTAGACGAAGACGGAAACGTTAAAGGCGCAGAAGAAGCGGTTAAAGCGCTAAAAGAAGCGAAACCGTGGATGTTTAAACCAGCAATAGGCGCTGATGCCAGCGGTGGTTCAAATCCGCAGAAAAATCCGAGCATTAACGAGATATCCGCAAAAGAAAAGGAACTCGCAGAGGCTAAAGAAAAAGCGCTTAAAGATAGTCGCTTTATGGGCGCAGTCACGCGCATTTATAACGAATTAGTAGCGCTAAAACAAAAGTAATTCAGTCGCCAATAGGCGGCTTTTTTAATTACAAAAAAAACACAAAAAGGGGATATAAAAAATGAACGTAGCAACTACTTATGATTTCCAACAACAAGTACGCCAAATGCAGGCGAACGTAGATTTAATCTTAACAAAAGCACCAGTATTATTCGGATTAATCGGAACTGGTGAAGCATTAACGCAAACTAAGTTCGAATGGCAGAACGACTATTTAAACAGTGACACAGGTGAAGCCGCAAGTGCAGCAGCAGCAGACGCAACAGTAATTACGGTTAAACCCGGTGACGGTAACAAATTTACAGTTAACGCATTAGTTCAAAACGGTCTTGAAGTTTTAAAGGTTACTGCAGTTAATGGTGACGAAATTACTGTACAACGTGGATACGACGCAACTACTCCGGAAGCAATCGAAGCAGATGCAGAATTAAAAGTTATTGCAAGACCACGTCCGGAAGGTGAAGAAGCGTTCAGACATAACGAAATTCACGACCGTATCGTATCGTTCAACTACTCGCAAATCTTCTCTCGTTTCGCGAAAGTATCTCGTACGCAACAACAAGTTAACACATACGGCGTATCTAACGAACTAGATTACCAAGTGAACTTACGCTTACAAGAAATGATTCGCGAAGTAAATAACACGCTTATCTATGGACGTAAGTACCAAGGGTCCGGCGACACAATTCCGCGTACTACTGGCGGTTTATTTGCGTTTGCACAAGAACAAGGATCAGCAAATATCGATATGGGAAATGCTGAAATCAGCGCTAAAAAATTGAACGACGCAGTAGAAGAAACTTTCAAACGTGGCGGACGCGTAAATACAATCGTATGTGCTCCGAACGTTGCTCGTCAAATCACGAAGCTAGGTGGCGACACAATCCGTACAACTCGTGGCGAAACAACTAGCGGATACCAAATTTTATCATTCATGTCCGACCTTCCTGGTGGTTCCGTGTCTAGCGTTGTAGTCGACCAAAACATGCCGAAGGACCGTGCGTTATTACTTGACGTCGATAATATTAAAGCTCGTTATATGCAAAACTTCTATGATCAAGATGCTACTAATCCAGGTGCTGACTACTTTGCTCGTGTAGTCCGCGGTGAACTTGGATTTGAAATCAAGAATGCGAAAGAATCTATCGCAGTATTAAGTAATATTTCTAAGACTATTTCCTAATTAACGGAGGCCATGCGCCTCCCTTCTTATTTTGAAAGGAGCGAATTGAGTGCCTATTTCAGACAGAGACGCACAACGATTAAACATTTCGAGCCCAGTTGCAAACGATTTAAAACTAGGCGATTTATTGCAAGATCTAGCGGAAGAGTCGGGCGAACCGTCTAGCGTTGCGTGGGGCGATGTAACTAATAAGCCAACAACCTTTCCGCCAGCCGCACATACACATCCGATTAGCGACGTGACGAATTTACAAACAACACTTAACGGAAAATTAACCGCATCAAAAGCGGCAACACAAGCGAATAGTACGGCTACCGATGTGGCCGGCTTAGTAGCGGACTTTAACGCATTACTTGCGAAATTAAAAGCAGCGGGGCTGATGAGTTAATGGAGACGGCTAAGTATAAAACAATTCCTAATTACGAATATCATCGCGATGGTGTATACGCATTATTTAACGGCGAAGGTATTCTCGTAACAAACGATCAAAAGGTAATCCAGGCGCTCGATAATGCTAAACCGTTCATACAACGAATTGACAAACCGGAACCTAAGCCGGCAGCAAAACCGAAGCCAAAATCGAAAGCGAAATAATAACGGAGGTGACGCCAAATGACGGTGTCAGAACGAATGAAGTCACGATTATCTAAAGTTCCGGGCGTAACGTCGGATGACATCGACGATTGGATCGCCGAAGCTATTGCCGAATCGGGCTTAACGGAAGAAGAAAATCCCAACGCTATTTTTTATATTGCGTTGGCAATTGCGTATGAAACAATCGCAACGAATGCCGCAAATTACTTTTCGTACACCGACGGAGAGGAATCGGTAAATAAAACAAACGTTTATGCGAACTATATGAAACTAGCGGAAAGCGCACGAAAATACTATCGAAAATATAAACGTGGCAACGGCGCTAGTGCTTCGTATTTAAAGCGAGCTGACGACCGATGACGAACCAAGAAAAACTCGACAAATTGCTCGAAAGTCTTTCCGATAAATATATTAAACTTAACGCCAAGCAGCAACGTTTTGCCATTGCGGAAATAAATAGGGTGCGAGCCGAGTTGGTCGAAAAATTAGCGGAATATGCAAATGACGACGGAATAATTAAACGACAGCGTTTAAACGCATTATTGCGCGAATTAGAAACGATTGAAAAAGCGGTCCGCAAGAACGGCATGAACGCGCTGGAATCGATCATTAAGGAATCGACGTCAGCTTTAACGGAAGGCATTGCTGCTTCGATTATCGCTAACGGATTAGCGTTCGATAAGATAAACGCTAATGTTTTTCGTTATACAGTCAACCGGATTGGAGAGGACGGATTGGTCCTTTCCGACCGCGTTTGGCAATTTGCGGGAGATCAGCGTGAAGAACTATCGAAAGCAATTCGGTCAGGCGTAATTAAAGGTGAGTCCGTAACAACTATTATTGCTGCGGTCCGTAAGGTTTACGCAAATGAAACGTGGAAAATTAAGCGATTGGTTTCGACGGAAGGGAATACGGCATTTCGTACCGCAGCGGCATATTCGGCGCAACAGAGCAAAGTAGTAAAAGCGATGCGAGTACACCACGGTAAAGCAGACCGACCTAATCACCGGTGTACGATTCTCGAAAAGGCAGATTCTTACGGAATGGGTCCTGGAATATATCCCGCAACGGCAAGCGAAATTTACATGATGCATCCGAATTGTACCGGATTCTTAACGTACGTACTAGACGAAAGGTGGTTATAAGATGCTAACGGATGCTGATATCGAATTTATGAAGCAAAACCGGGAGGAAATAACCGCCAAACGTACGCACGATATAACCGTTTATTATGCCGGTGAAGTTTCATACGATCCGATTACAAACGAGCCAATTGGCGAAGTACCTGGCGAACGAGTTGTGCCGTCAGTTGTGACGGAAATATCTTCGACTGCTTCGGCGAATAGTGAACGTTCGTTAATAGATGGAATATTAATCGAAACAGGCGACATTTGGTTTTCGGTTAACATCGATTTAATTGAAGACATAGCGAAAACTATTACGCTTGTAAAATATGACGGAGTTGACTATGAAGTCCTTGCGAAGGATAAAAAAGGGATTGGCAAACGGAATCGAATCGAGTTTTTAGGGAGGAAGCGGTCATGACTATTCGCATCCAAGGATTAAACCGAGTGTTGTCTTCGTTGGAATATGACGATTTAGTGCGGGATGTCGCAAACACAACAGAAGCGTATACGCGCAAAGCTGCGAATGAGGCGGCGGAAATGGCGCCAGTAAAAGACGGTATATTACGAAACTCTATCGTTGCTAGTCCGGAGCAAATAGACGAAACACATTGGCAGTACGGATCAAACGTTGAGTATGCGAGAAAACAAGAATACGAGAATAAGACGAAGAAGGCATTTATCCGTAAATCCGTTTGGAATAACGAAGAACCTTACCGCGAAAAAATACTCGGATACGTTCGCGATTTAGGAAGGTGATAATATGCAATTAGATTTGCAACATTCCATTCGTACTTGGCTTACGAATAAAACCGGCATGAATTGCGTATGGGTGTTCGACGGGGTTGAGTTGCCGAAGACTAAGCCGTTTCTTACGATAGAGCAATTGCAGAATAATATAACGCAAGTTGCGAAGTTACGCGAAACTATGGCGACAACGTACCGATTTCAAGTTGGTTTATTTGCGAGTAGTTCGAGTGAGCGTGCGAAGCTACAAGAAACCGTAAAAGAAATATTTTTATTCGACGAGATACCGTTAGTCACTGCGACAGTTCCAGCGCAAACTATCGGTTCTTTTTATGTGGACGTAGCAACTGAAACGCCAATACCAGCGGATGACATCAGTAATACAACGCAATACCACCATATGTATTTCGATATATCGGTGGAATTGACGAAAAATAGGGGGAATAAATGATGGCGATTGAGTATAGAGGAGACGAGATATTATTCGTAGTAGCAATCCCGGATGAAACTTCCGGAGAGACGTTAGCAAGACCATTTAACCAAACGGCAGGATCAACTAGCATTTCAGCGGATTCAATCGATTTAGATACGAAGGATAAATCCGGTTCAGATTACGGTAAAGTAACGCGCGAAATTTCCATCGAAGGGGTTATTTCGGAAGGAGATCCATTCGTTGACTATATCGAAGAGGCTATGACATCAAAAGAATTTGTCAAAATCTATGAAGTTAATACTCGAACAAAAAAAGCAAAACATGGTTTGTTCATGGTTTCATCTTTTGAGAAATCTTTCGGAACAGGGGATTTTGCAACATATTCATTAAGTGGAACATTAAACGGAAAACTTTCAGAAGAAACTTTAACTGAAATTCCCGAAGGCGCGCAATAAGCGCCTTTTTACTTACTAAAATAACCGAAAAGGATGATCATATATGGCACGTTTTGAAATAGAAGGAAAAGAATACGAATTGAAATTAACATTTTCGTCTGTTAAGCACTTAGGAACTCTTTACGAAGGTGGCGCGTTGGCGCTAATCGGTAAATCTATCTCCGGAGATTTAGACACGTTTGCATATATCGTACACGCCGCATTATTCCACACGAACGAAAATATATCGCTTAAAAAAGTTAATGATGCAATTGAAAAGTTATTCGATGAAGAAAAACTCGACATGGATGCGATACTTAAAATTTCCAATGAAGTGGTAATCGAAAGTTTTTTCTTCAAGAAGACGGTAAACAAGATGATGGCGAAAGACCCGAAAGCGTTCGAGATGCTGAAAGATCTTTTAGCGTAGATAACGCAATAAAAGACGGCTGGCGCTACTTAAGGTTAACGCCCGATAAGATATACGCGTTAACGCCGAAAGAGTTTGTGTTGTTATTTGAAGCGCAAAACGAACGTCGTTACGACGAATATGAACGCCAATCGCATTACGCAATCATGAACGTAAAAGCGCAAAACGCTAAAAAATCGATCAAGGCAAGCGACTTATTCAAACGACCGGCAGATGAAAAGGCAGAAGCGGAACTCCAAGTCGGTATAGAAAAAGCGAAACATGCTTCGGAATGGCTATCCCAATTCGAGCAGTTTAGCGGAAAGGAGGAAGCGAATGGCAGACCATAGTATCATCGTTGAGTTAGGTGCAAATATATCAAACTTGACGAATAATCTCCGAACTGCAAGCAATACACTTTCCGATTTTGGGTCTAGAACGCAGCAGTTGGGCGCGGATATCGCAAAAGGATTTGGAGCGGTCGGACTAAGCATCGGCGCAGGATTAGGATATGCTGTTAAACAGTCAGCGGATTTCGACTCTGCGATGCGTAAAGCTGGCGCAATTGCGGGCGCTAACACGGCAGAGTTTGACGCAATGAAACAATCGGCAATTGAACTCGGCGCCAATACATCGAAAAGTGCGAGCGAAGTGGCGGTCGCAATGACAGAACTTGCTGCCAAAGGATTCGACGCTAATCAAGTAATCGCCGCAATGCCTGGCGTAATATCCGCAGCGGAGGCATCCGGTGAAGACTTAGCGATGACATCCGATACTGTATCTTCGGCGTTAAACATATGGGGATTAGAAGCGAGTGAGGCTAGTCGAGTTGCGGACGTGTTAGCGGAATCAGCGAATTCAACGGCAGCAGGAATCGAAGATATGCAATATGCGTTTAAATATGCGGGTTCGCCAGCCGCAGCGTTAGGTGTTTCGATGGAAGAACTTGCGGGAGCAGTCGGCTTAATGACGAATGCTGGTTTAAAAGGAGAAAACGCAGGGACAGCGCTTCGTGCGTCATTATTAGCGTTATTGAATCCATCGGAGAAAAACTCGAAGATGATGGAATCGATGGGAATTGCGATAACAGACGCGAAGGGAAATTTCGTAGGTCTTTCGGGATTAGTCGATAATATATCGAAGTCAATGGAAGGTATGACGGACACACAAAAAGCGGCCACTCTTGCATCATTAGTCGGAACCGAAGCGGTATCCGGCTTTTTAGCGTTGATGGAAGCGGGACCGGATAAGATAGACGAAATGACAGCATCGCTAGAAGGTAGCGAAGGAGCATCGAAAAAAGCAGCGGATCAGATGAAAGCGGGAATAGGTGGCGCATTAGAGGAACTAAGTGGCGCTATCGATTCGTTAGTTATTACGATAGGAGACCAATTGGCTCCGGCGGTTCAAACTGTGGCGGAATGGCTTTCGAAATTATTGAATTGGTTTACTAATTTACCGGAGGGCATGAAACAATTTCTCGTTATTACGACTGCGGTACTTGGCGGAATAACATTATTAGCAGCCGGATTAGGCGTATTATTGGGATTCGTTGGGTTGGTTTCGAGCGGTGTTGGTTCATTAGCGATTCTTTTCGGAACAACATCGACTGTTATTTTAACGACCATCGGTACAATATTCGGAGTAGTCACTGCGATTATTGCGGTTACAATAGCGATAATTTCGGCGTATAAAAACGTTGAAGGGTTCCGTAATGTAGTCGACTCATCTTGGGCGTGGATTTTAAATGCAACGAAAAAACTCGGTCCGGGAATCCAAGCAGTCTTCGGAGCAACGGTCGATTGGATCGTGCGAAAATTCGGAGAGTTAAAAGGATTAGTGGTAATTATTGGCGGATTTATTGCGCAAGTAACTAGCGTAGTAGGGGAAAAATTTGCCGATATAGGTTCCGCAATTGGTGGAGCGGCTTCGGGGATATTTGGTAGTTTTGTCGCAAAGGCATCGGAATTTCTTTCAGCGGTTAAGGCGTTATTTACCGGCGATGCAGAAGCGCTTGTGCCGATTATAACAACACTTGCGCCAACTATTATCGGCTTATTAATCGGAGGTATACCTGGTTTATTGATTTCGGCTTCGCGATTCTTACCGGCAATAGCTGACGGAATGGAATCCGGAACACCTAAAATTGTCGAAGTTATCAATAACGTTGTTAGCGTAATTATTGATTTCTTGCAGAATAGTTTACCTAATCTGATTCAGATGGGACTCGAAATTATATTGAATTTAATAAACGGAATTTTAGCGAGTTTGCCGACGCTAATTAACGTGGCTGTCACGATTATCAGCACTCTTATCGAAACTTTAGCGACATTAATTCCGCAGTTACTAACGATGGGAATTCAACTACTGCCGACTCTTTTAGAAGGGCTTGTTTCTGCAATCCCTTTAATTGTTGAGGCAATCATACTAGTAATTGATTCTTTAACGAATGTACTCTTATCAAATTTGCCTACTATTATGGACGCGGGAGTAAATATCCTGACTGCATTAATTGAGGGAATATCTACCGCATTACCGATGTTACTAGGCATGGCTGTGTTATTAATTACAGAAATAGCAACAAGTTTACTGCAAAGTCTTCCTAAAATACTTGATGCAGGCATGAAGATTCTAATGGCTTTAATTAGTGGTATTTTACAAATATTACCACAGTTAATAGCGACGGCGCTTACTTTAATCGTAAAGATAGTTAGTGTTTTGATTGCTAATCTGCCAAAAATCATATCATCGGGGGTTAAAATTCTTGTAGCTTTAATTAATGGAATCGTGAGTATTTTGCCTCAATTAATAGCAACAGCATTAAAGTTGATTGTGCAAATAGCAACTATTTTAATACAAAACCTACCTAAAATTCTTTCAGTAGGTAAAGATATACTTCTTGCATTAATTAAAGGAATAATCAGCATAGTTGGTACTTTAGGCAAGGCCATATTCACAAAAGTAATCCCTGCCATCGTCGACAAACTTAAAAGTATCGACATGTTAAGTATAGGTAAAGACATAATAAATGGTCTATTAAAAGGTATAACATCGATGACCGGCGCTCTTAAAGAAAAAGTTGCAGGATTAGCGAAGTTAATTCCGGACGGCGTCAAGAAGTTGCTCGGAATTCACTCACCGAGCCGTGAAGCGATTTGGCTAATGGAAATGTTCGGTCAAGGTATGGTAAAAGGTCTCGACAATTCCATACGAAGTGTTAAGGCAATGGCGCATAAACTAGTCGACGCAGCAACGCCTTCGATCGACATGTCTTACAACACACCAAACTTTACATCTGCGGGCGTACTAGGCGTTAATCATTCATTCGATGAGGATACGCAAGCAACAAACGCAATGTCACGCGTAGAGCAATTACTCGAACAATTACTGCAAAAAGATCAATCGTTAGTAATCAACGGAAGAGAATTCGCTGTGGCAACGTACAATGATTACGACAATTACGGTGGCAATAAAAGAAAATTAGCGGAAAGGTGGGGTTAGGATGCAGACGTTTGCTATTACGGAAGGATTTACGTACGCAGGCGAATCGACTATGTCGAAAGGTTTGCGGTTAGTTGGGCGCGATGCTCCTAGTCCTGCCGAAAAAACGATTATCGAAAGTTTACCGTTCGTTCAAGGCGTATATGATTTTTCCGCCATTTTGGGCGAGCGGGTTTTCGAGAATCGCACGATTACGTATCGGTTTTTACTGCTTGAATCCGTGTATGGTACGCGTAAATTAGCGGAAATAGCATTGAAAAAATGGCTCATGACCGCGAAAATACAACGCCTGTACGATACGCATGATTACGGTTATTACTGGCTCGGCAAATTTTCGCAAGTATCGGTCGAGGATAGTCATCAAGACGGAACGCTGATAGTAACGGCTGACTTCGATTGTTACCCGTTTATGATCGGAGAGTTAGCGGAAGGCAATGACATATGGGACGAATTCAATTTCGAATTTGACGTCGCACAAGATATCGAATATAAAATTAACGGAACGAAAACGATTAAGCTCTATAACGTTGGTTCAAACGGAGTATCGCCGAAAATAACTTCGACTGCATCGATGACTATTACGAAGGACGGTCAACAATTTAACGTGCCGGCGGGCGAATCAAAAAGCGACTTATTGCGTTTAGAAATAGGCGAAAATATTCTAACGATTGCTGGTAGCGGAACAATTAAATTCGAATTCTACAAGGAGGTAATGGCGTAATGTATCTCGTGCAAATTTTCGACGGTCCAACAGACACAAAAGGCATTACGATTCATTCTCCGTATGTAGGAGGCGCTAAATTATCCGACGCACAAATAACGCTTAAATTGACGGGAATTGACGAATTTACATTTCGTCTTAGTCCCAACAATCCAGGCTACCGTAAAATCAAACCGTTGGTAACACTTGTGCGAATTACTAACGCTAAAACTGGACAAAAAATATTCGACGGTCGCGTGCTATTGCCGACTTATCGAATGGAGGAAAGCGGGCAATTCATCGACGAGTATACATGCGAATCAAAATTAGCGTATTTGCAAGATTCATTACAACGGTTTGATGAAATTCACAACACAAGCGTTCGTGACTTCTTTGCGTTGTTAATTGACCGTCACAATCAAACGGTTGAGCCTCACAAACGTTTTAAAGTCGGTAATGTTACTGTTACAAACTCGACCGACAATGTATATCGCTATATTGATTACGAAAAAACATATCCGACGATTAAAGATAAGCTGCTCGATAGATTGGGCGGCTTTTTAGTTATGCGCGAAGAATCAGACGGCACGTATATCGACTACCTTGCGAAAGTCGGCTCGATCAGTGATACGACAATCAGTATTCGCCGTAACTTAAAAAGTATTTCGCGTGACATTGATCCGACCGAAGTTATAACGCGATTAATACCGTTGGGCGCACGTTTAGAATCAGACGACCAATCCAGCGCAAGTACAGCGCGCGTTGATATTAAAAGCGTAAATAAAGGCGTTGATTATCTCGACGATCTAGCGTTGCAAGCGGAATTCGGCATCGTTAATAAAGAAGTCGTATGGGATGACGTTACACTACCGCAGAACTTACTCACAAAAGGACGCGAGTTTTTAGCGAATCAGAAAGCGGCAATTGAAACGTTCGATATTAGCGCGGTTGATTTATCATTACTCGGGTTAGATGTCGCAGAATTTACCGTCGGCAATTGGTACTACATTGACAACCCGTATATTGTTTCGAAAGAATCATTACAAATAATCGAGAAGGTAATCGACTTAGCTAATCCGCAGCAGTCACGATTAACGTTCGGGGAAAAGGCGCGAACCTTAACGCAGTACCTTCAAGGCGTAACAAAGCTTACGAGCAGATTCGAAAATGTTCGGTCGCAAGTGGAATCGCAAACTATTAAAATCGGCACAATTAGCGCTGAATTAGCGGATGCAAAAGCGGAACTAGAAGCGACGAAGCAAAGTCTCGCGCAATTCGAAGGTGGTACAACGGAAGGGATGGCGCAGATTAATGCGGCGATTGAAAATATTAACGCTAGTATTGCGGACTTGCAAACGATTATTGGCGAAATAGAAAGCGTCGTGTCGGCGGAGGAAATTGCGCAAATGAAAGCGGATATTGAGGCGAACACGAACGGATTGGCGGCGGCGGATGCACAAATCGCAGACTTGGCGGCGCGAGTAACAGCGTTGGAGAATAGCGAAGGGGGAACGGGAGTATAATGGCGAATATACAAGGTTTTATCGATAAAATTAGAACGGCTATATACGGTAAAGAAGTGCGCGGTAGCTTAGCGGATGGACTAGATGCTGTAAATAAAGAAACGGAAGCGACATCGAAGAAGCAGGGCGATTTAGAAGCGACGTTTGATCAATTGATTATAAATGCGGGGGATTCAAATGCGGAGATTGTTGCGAGTAGGCACGATAGCGTTAGTGGTGAGACTTATGATACGTTGCCGAAAAGACTCGATGCTACTTCCGCAGAGTTGGCGACTAATCAGCTGAAGATGTCAAGCGAAGAAATCAATGTTTTATTTTTACCGCAGCCATCGTCAGTACCTCCGGCCATTGCAGATGGGGTTACTGATACAACACAAAGTTTAAACGATATTTTTAGTCTGTATAGAGGAAGGAAAATAGTTATACCGGACGGAATTTATCTTATAAGCGATTCTTTAATAATATTTGATGATAGTACTTATGAGTTAGGGAGAAACGCAGTCATTAAATTTAAAGAGTATGAATTCACTGATCGAAATGGAGTCAATGATTATAGTGGAAGGCATATTTTTAAAAATCATCCTACTGAAGGAACAAAAAATATTGAAATCTTTGGCGGTTGTATTGATGGTTCTGCACCTACTCAAATTAGAGATGCTCATAGGGGTTTTTTCTTAGAAAATGTAAACAACGTTAAAATACACGACATAAAAATTAAAGAAGTTTCTGGGTGGGGTATCGCTCATACAAATTGTAATAACTTCCACTTTTATAATATTGAACTAGATCAGGCGCCTGAATCTAAATATGGATATAACGGAGATGGCATCACAGGAGCATCTAGTAATGGACTGATTGAAAATATTAGTGGGTATACATCAGATGATTTAGTTTCACTTAACGCAGGATTCCCTTGGTTTCAAAAGCAATCTAATGTTTATAACGTAACCATAAGAGGGGTCTATCCTAAACCGAAAATATGGGTTAATGATAACGGAGAAACTATCACTGAATATTGCTACAGAGCATTTAGTCTGCACGTACAATCCGGTTTTGAAATGAGCAATGTTCTCGTTGAGGATGTAAAAGGCGAATCTGTTCATGAATTATTTATGTCATCAGGAGGGTACACCACTACGGGAATAAGAGGGAAATTTGGCTCTATAACAATCAGAAATGTAGGTGTAACATTTGAAGGAATAGAAACTATGGGATTTCAAGCTAGATATTTCGAAGCTGAAAATATTAATTTCGAAAATGTATCTTTCTTTAATATGGATGGTTATCCTTACCAATACACTGCCTTCCTTTTTACGGATACACTGATTAAAAATCTTTCTCTTGATGGTTTTTATTGCAATAAAAAGGCGGGTGACAATCCTTTTATAGTAGATACAGGGGAAATTGACAATATATATTTCAACAATATTTATGCTAACAATGATGCGATTACCACACCGCAAGGATATTTTTATTACAAGAGTTCCGTTAAAGATAATGTAACAGTTATAAACTGCGGTAATATAAAGGGTAATGTAGGCTCGTTAGTTGGTAAATCAGCAGAAGGTATCAATAAAATAAGAGTAGCTTCAAGCAATTTTGCTGTAAGGGAAAATTTTATAACGAACCCTACAAGTGGCGATATGGTTAACTTAATTGACAGAGGTATGTGTGTATACAACGGTTATCGATTCTCTTTATTAAGTGATGTTTTCAATTCGCCGTATATTGCAGATGGGACAAAAAACTACACGCTTAATAGCTTATGTTCAATCCTTAATATTTTCCCTGGAGTTACTACTATCACTATTACGCTTGGTAAAAATGTTGAAATTGGTGGATATAAGTTTGATTTAAATGTAAGTTCGTCTTCTAACGTAACATTGAAAGATTCTGACGGAAATACTTTATTTAATTCTAAAATATTTGGAACAGGAACTTATAGTATAGCTAGATACGGGACTAGTTGGATGTATGCTAAAATTTCAGATTCACCTTATCTATTCTCATAAAGGAGTGAAAACATGGCGTTGCAAATGAACACCACTATAACTTTAATTTATACAAATGATATGGTTAAGTATGATGAAAACTTTAAATTGAATTTCCCGACTGTAAAGGAAAGCATTGTACAAACTATTAATATTAATAATGCGTATTATATGATTGATAAAATAGAGGGTAGTAAAGAAGAATTAACAATCGTGTTAAATATGTATAAAGATTCTTCAAAGAGTTGGCTTATAAAGGTCGACACATATAAATTTATTCCATCCGTAGCAAATGATTCCCCGGATTTTATTAGACAAGGATATAATCACCTTAAGAGTTTGGATGAGTTTTCAAATGCAATAGACATTTTAGAGGATGGGCAAGTTGCTTAGGAATTAGGAGGTAATAACATATGAAAAGGGTTATTAGTTTATATAAATATAAAAAAAAGAAAAGAGACAAATAATAACTATTTATTTCAGGCATATGAACATCTTAAACAAATGGCAAGTTACTATAATTCTAATTAGTTGGATACAACTGCGCAATAACCAAACACGGAATCACTTAACGCCAGTCCCACGCGGATATGGCGTTTTTCTTATGCCGTAAAAGAAAGGCGGTGTAGCATGGACGGAATAAATGTAACGGAATTTTTTATCACGCAGGGGCCATTCGCAGTGTTATTCGTATGGCTCCTTTTTTACGTAATGAAACGCAATACCGAGCGCGAAGCCCGCCTCCACGATTTGCTCGAAAAGTTTAGCGATAAATATGACGTTGTAATTGACGAGCTTCGCGATATTAAAAGCCGACTAAGCGGCGGAAAGGACGAAGAATAATGGCGAAAGATAAAATCGTAGATATTTCGCATTGGCAAGGTAAAATCGATTGGGATAAATTCGCGAAGGAGGTTGCGTTAGTAATCATTCGTGTGCAAGACGGTAGTTCCGTAATCGACCGGGAATACAAAACGTATGTCGCCGAGGCAAAGAAACGAGGCATTCCGTTTGGTCACTATGCATTTTGCCGATTTGTTTCGGTTGCCGACGCGCGCAAAGAGGCGCAGGACTTCTACGCACGAGGCGACAAAGATGCGTTGTTTTGGGTTGCCGACGTCGAAGTAAAAACGATGGGCGATATGACGGCAGGAACGCAAGCATACGTAGATGAGTTACGTAAACTAGGCGCTAAGAAAGTCGGCGGCTACTTCGGACATCATACGTATAAGGCGATGGGACTCGACAAAGTGGACGGCTTAGACTTTACGTGGATTCCGCGCTATAGCACGAAAAAGCCCGATTATCCTTGCGACTTATGGCAGTATACCGAAAGCGGAAAAGTTGGCGGCGTAAATGGTGGCGTCGACTTAAATAAGCTGAACGGCAATAAATCGCTTGAATGGTTTACCGGCAAAGCGGGCGTAGTTAAACCGCCAGCGACGAAAGTCGAAGCGGAAATTGTCAAGAAGCCAGCACCGAAGCGCAAGAAAAACAGCGACGGCACATATATCGTTGTTAAAGGCGACACATTGGGCGAAATCGCAGCGGACTTCGGCGTTTCTATTGCGAATCTAGTTGCGTGGAACAATATCGCTAATCCGAACGTAATTGCAGCAGGTCAGAAATTGCGATTTAGCGCGCCAAAGAAAACGACGCCCGAAACATATGTCGTTAAAGCGGGCGATGCATTAAGTAAGATCGCAGCGAAATACGGAACGACAACGGCTGAATTACAAAAGCTAAACGGAATTAAAAATGCGAATAAAATTTACGTAGGTCAAAAGCTAAAAGTGCCGGCAAAGAAATCGGCAACAAAGGCGGAGTACCACACCGTTAAGTCGGGCGACGTTGTATCGAAGTTAGCGGTTAAGTTCGGGTCTACTTCTGCGCAAATCAAAGCGTGGAATAAACTCGATAGTGACTATACGATTTATCCTGGTCAAAAATTACGCGTGAAATAACGCAAACAAGCGAAGGAGGAAACGGAATGGAACAAGTATTAATTTTCGCAACTATTCTCGCGCCAATTATCATTGCGTTGGTGCAACTCGTAAAAGTAACGGTTAACTTTCCGAAAAACTTAATTCCGGTAACTGCGTTGGTTATCGGATTGGTGGTCGGTTATTTAGCCGCGCCATTCACAGATTTAGATGTAATCTTGCGTTTGTGGGCCGGTGGTTTCGCTGGTTTATCTGCGACAGGACTATTCGAAATTGGTAATAAACGCGAAGGAAATACGTTAGACGAATAAAACGATTGCAAGAGCGGTGAAACTTTTCACTTGCTCTTGCGTACATACTATCATACGCGGTAAAATTAAGTAAAAACGAACGGAGTGGTTACGGTGGGGGAAACGAAAGTAATTAGCGGTGAAACGCAAATAATAGAAGTAGAACGCAAAAAAGGTAGCGCAATGGGTTTCGTCGGACGCATGATCGGCTTTATCGTCGGAGGATTCGGCGTGCTTATTTCATGTATATTGTTCGTAACAATTATCGGCATATTGCCCGCGATTGGATTATTCGGAATGTCTCTCGGAATCATTTACGCGGCAATGGGAAAGCAGAAAGTCGAGTGTCCTCATTGCGGTAAGAAATCACCGGTTATTAAAACAGCGGAAAATTTTACGTGCTCAAAGTGTCGCCAACTGACCGTTATCGATTGGAAATAATAAAAATATCCGCCGGTACTTGCATTAATTCGCATGTGCCCGCATATGCTTTAGCGTAAGTGCAACGCGATAAAGCGTCCATAGGAGAAATACGCGCCGTCTATCTTTCGAGGTAGGCGGCGTTTTTTTTTGTTTAATTTGCGAATATTTTTACTAGGACTTGCATAGAGTACGTGAATTCACGTATATTTAAAGTAGACGGTGGTTATCATCTATGTATCAACCGAAAACGATCGGTTATCAACTAGATATCAACCGTACTTTAACGCGAGGTGAAACGAAATGATAGTATCAGTAGACGCAGGAAATAGCGAAGTTAAAACGGTAAGTGCTCACGGAGTGGATAGATTTCCGTCCGCAATAGGAGAATATCGTGAGCGCAATATTAAGGAGAAGCACGGCAAGGACGACATTATCTACGAATATGAAGGACGCAAAGGATTCGCCGGCACACTAGCGCTTTATGAATCCGAATACGGCGGTGCTATCATGGGCGAAAGTAAAGCGCATTTAGACGCAAAGTTGCGCGTATTAATTGCGTTACATAGACTCGGCGCATCGAACGTATATGACCTCGTCGTAAATCAGCCGATAAGCAAACACGACGATGCGGAAAAGGCAGCGATACGGGCAATGTTAATCGGCGAGCACAAAATCACGGTGAATAAAATCGAGCGGACTTTTCGCATTAATGACGTAGTAATTGCGGCGGAAGGCGGAGCGGCTTTCTTATCGGAACCTAGAGCGGGCATTGTGCGCGTGATTGATGTCGGCGGAGGCACGGTAAATTGCGCAACGTTTAATAACAAGCGATTCATCGACCGTGATTCCTTTACGTTGCCGTTCGGACTGAACACGGTTAAGAACGCAGACCCTAACGAATTAGTGCGCGGAGTTGTGACGCAGACTTCGAAGAAATGGAATCCAGGCGATATTATTTACGTAGTAGGCGGAGCGGCGACAGTTCTTACACCAATATTCCAAGCGTATTATCCGAACGCTAGAAAAATAACGCCGATGTTTAAGGGCGAAAGGCTCGACGCGATATATGCAAATGCGGTAGGCTCATACGCAATAGGGAGCGCTGTCTATGCCAAAACAAATTAAAAACCGCCCCGTCTCGTTTAATATTAACGACCCATACCAACGCAAGTTATACGAACACACTTTACAGTATTCGAACTACTCTGCGTATATAAAGTCGTTAATTCAACGCGACATGGAAGGCGGTCATATAAGTAACGCGCAGCAGACAGTGGAGGTTCCGCCAGTTGTAATTAGCGACGATATGCTGCACGGTCTTATCTAACGTAAGTTCAGCCGAAAATCAATGTAAACAAACCAACTAATGCGCCAATGCCAGCGCCTATAAGAAAATTCATGCGACTCACTCCTTCGGCTAGTTATAACGATAGTATGTACGTTAAGTCGCGTACGTATTCATGGAGGCGAAGAAAAATGCGAAAGTTACAAACGGTCGGGACCATTGGCGAGTTTATGCGTCCGACGGAACCGGAAAGAAGCGAAGGTACCAACGTTTATAAAGTAATTGCGCTAGGCGGAAAACTATTCGCTGTTATGGCGCCAAGACATGCGCTTGCGGCGACGGCAGACGCAACGTTCGGCAATATATGGTCGGCAATAATGAATACAGTTGACTGGATCGTTGTTGGCGTATTTATATTCGCTGGCGTTTCGTGGATGTTCGGACACCGCACGAAGGCACTCGAATTACTAATCGGCGGGGCAGCCGGCTATATACTCGCCAGGCATGCGATTGATATGCGTAATTTTCTCAAAGCGTTATAAATACGAAGGAGGCGGACGAAATGGGATGGTTTGAAGATTTTAGCGTAAAGGTTGTATTAAAACCGATCGGCGAGGCGTTAGTGGAAGGCGCAAATCATTTAACGGAAATCCTAACGGCAACTATGCCGGAAATAGGTGCGGGCGTTATGTTAATTTGCGGTGTCATGATAATGTTAACGGGCGATGTTCCGAAATGGCTTGGTCGTATGGCGGTCGGCGTAGGTGGTGCGATTATATGGCTACTCAACGCATGAGCTTGCGCGAGTTCTTCGCCTATCAACGCAACGAAATGGTAACGTACCGAATCACGCCGCACAGCAATGTAACGAATAATCAAAACGCAAAGATGTGGCGGGTGCTGCACAAAATGTACGAAATATATGATCGCATGCCAACACGCTTAACATGCGAAGGATTTCGATTTACGCTACGAGAGAAAGATACGATTTGGATTGACGTAGTGTTTCGCCAAGTTGCCGGCGTAAAGTCGGTCGAATATTACGTCAGCACTTCGCAAATATGGGCGAAGAAGTTTCGGGAGATAGTCGAAAATTTCATGCATGTAACGGTCGAAGTTGCGGACCAATCAGCGTTAGTTGTGCCGGCGGAAAACGAAGTAACGCTGAATGAACTGCGCCTTGCCCGCCATGATATATTCGCTCTACAAACGAATGCTGCCGAACAGACTTCGCCGGTCGCTTCAATTTTAACCGCGCTCGATGATATTGCGGAAGACGGAGATTACGCAAGGCTGTCCGTTTGTTCCGAAACGCTAGACCGTCGTAAGTGGTCACAGAACGCCTCATATGCGCATGAAAAGTTAACGAAGGGCAAAGTACCACAACGTGCTAAACTAACGGCAGACAAGGCGTATAAAACGCTAGGTAAGGCGCTCGCTACGATGTTAAACGAAATATACGATATTGTAAACGACACACTACACGCAATCAGTAACGTATTCTTTAAAAGTACTGGTGGCTTTGAAAAGCGCAAGGCAATCGATAAGCCCGACGCTTTGATCGAAGAAATCCAGGCGAATAAATTAAGCGCTAAGTCTGCCGACAAAATAAACCAAGCGGTTTGGAAATCGCACGTTCGCGTTGTTGCTAGCACGAAAGAAATTCTACGCTGTCAGCTCGTAGCGAATACGATAAGTAGCGCGTTTGGGGAATTAGCGGGTAATAACGAATTGGTGCCGTTTAAGGTTCGCATGAAAGCACGTAAGCAAGAAATACTCGACGAATTAAATACGTTGCATCTTTCCGCGCGAACAAGAGCCGACGGGGACGTTTCGTTGCTATCATGCGATGAACTGGCGAAAGTAGCGTTGCAAATGCCGACTGCAATCGTGCAACAACGTTACGAGGAAGAACTCGCAACAAATCGCCGAGTAGAAACGGACCTGCCGAAAGTGATGCTACATAAACCAGCGCAAAAATATGTCGAAATAGAAGGAATCCGCATTAGTATAGGCGAATGTAACATAACGCGAAAAGGCGCTAATTTGCCGGTAAATTGCCGTAAGACAAACGGGATACTCGTCGGTCATAGCGAAGTGCGGGGCGTCCAGTATCCGATTGGATTGCCGACGAACAACCTCGACGAAACATTCCGCAGTTACGGGTTAGTCGGAGCGCCTCGGATGGGCAAAGATACATTAGCGAAAAATATCGTCATCGAAGGCGCATTACAGCACGGAATGGCTTCGTTTGTTATCGACGCAATAATGGAAGACGGCGAACGCGGATTTGCCGACGGAGTGCGGGATTCGTTGCCGCCTGATCGCATAATTGATATCGATTTGTCTGACGCAGAATATCCCGTGCCGATGGACCTTACGGAAATAGTCGAGCAGCTTGGCGCAAATGGTGCGAATCGTTTTGCGCAGGAATTAATCGACTTCTTCGGCGACATGGAATCGATGGGGCAATCGCGTGCAATCTTGCGAGAATTTGCGAAGGCAAGTGGCGGCTCATTATTCGCAATTAAACGCTTGCTCGAAGACGAGGGATATCGCGCAGAAAAGGCGAGGGAACTACGACAGCAAGGTAACGTAAGAACTGCGGATTTCATCGCTAAATACACGTCGGAATGGGGCGTAGATGCAAAGGGCAATCCGAAGTTAATACGCGACGGTCAAAAAGCGCTCGACGGCAAAGCAAGCGCGATACTTAACCGGCTTGACGAAATGCTTGGCGACGACGTGTTGTTCCGTATTTTTGCGCAACCAGCATCGGCGGACATTGATTTCGCAAAGTGGATTCGCGAGGGTAAGGTCGTTATATTACGCGTGCCGAATCGTAAGCTAGGCGCATTGTCGGCGAAAACGTTGATTCATTGGATAACGCTAAAAATATTCATGACGAAGTTGCTAATGGATCCGAGCGATGGCGGTGCATTCATCGTATTTAACGAACCACATCAATTCCTTACGCCGGGGCTTAAAGCGCTAATGCAACGTATCGTGCTCGAAGGTCCGAAGTGGCGACTCGCTGGCATATTCGCATTTCACCATTTCGATTTATTGCGGTACGGATTAGACGACGATTTAATCAGCGGTGGGATTAACTGGTTCTTATTCGCAAATGACAATCGTAAAGTATTCGAACGGCTGGAAGCGCAATTGAAACCGACGTTCGACGTTGACTTAGCGTTGCGGACCGAGGCGTACGATGCGATTGTGTTGGCGAGGTTTGGAGGGCGTAGGCAAAATGCATTCTTAATGCGTGCGTTACCGCCGGCAAGTCAGCGTGTGCAACAATACGATAATTCTTTCCTAACGAAGCGTCATTCGCGCATGTATGGGCGCCATTGGCAAACGGTTGAGCAACTATTAGCAAGCGGGGAGGTGTAACGATGACTTGGTCGGAATTCATTGCGATATTAGAAGAACGTGGGCTCACGCCGGAAGACGTAGCGCAAATGATTTATTATTACGAAGTGAATCACGGACGTCTTGACTGCGAACTTACGTTCGGTTATAATGACGAAAAAGCCTTCGGAGGTGTTAGGCGTGATTAAAGACCGAGGAACAAAGAAATGGACTTCGATAATGCTACCGGAACTAATCGAAGAATTACGCGACGCAATATACGAGGAAGAGTACCGCACAGATAAGCCGATCATTGACGAATACCAGCAAGCGGAATTTGATTCGTTAATTGAATACGCAATGGAATATAACTATCCGGTCGAGTTTACGACTTGGCATGACGGTTATGTTTCCGTTGCGGTTGGTCGCGTTCATTACGTAGATGCCGTCGGTAAGAACTTCCGTATAAAGTTGCTCGACAAATACGAATCGCTAGATCGCGTTTATATGTCGGATGTGATTGGCGTTAAAGTGATCGAGCCGGATTAACGCAATTATAACTTAAATAGTTCGTTGGCATCTTTAATGCCGAATTCCTGCGCGATCTTACCGATTGCTTCGCGTGGGACTCTTTGCATTTTATTCGTGCATAATTCGCTAACTGTACGCGTAGATAAGCCCGTACGCTCCACGACTTCTTTTTGTTCAATTCCGCGCTCATTCAACCACTCTTGTAACCGCAATTCCACCGCAACCAATCCTTCCGTTTTGTATTACCTTAATTATAACTTATATAGAAGGTTTACGCAATTCGTAATTGACAAATACGCCCGCCGTAAATTATACTTACGTTATAAGTAAATTACGGAAGGAGTAATCGGCTCTATGCACTATTTAGCGGAACATTCTACGTTCGACTCTACCGCGCAATTAAACGCCGCAGTATACGAGCATATACGCAATCATACATACGAATTAAACGAAACGGACCGCAAGGCGCTGAAAATGATCGCTCGCTATTGCGTTAAGTTTGCAGGCGCGTGCCATTTAAAGGCGTCAACTATTAGCGAATTAATCGATCGCAGCGAAAAGACGGCAAGGCGCATCGTTAACAAGCTGGCGGAATTAGGAATCATCGAAAAGGTTGCAACAACGCGGAAGGTGAACGGAGGCAAAGGCGCTAACATTATTCGCATTTTACCCGCCGATGTCCAGTCGAGCGTGTCCAATCGGGCAGGCAGCGACAAGCCAACGGAGAGTAAGGCGGAGGTAAGCAATTCCGAAAACGAACCATCGAATTTTATTAAGCCTTTAAAAGGCAATTACGTATTAGATACGGCGGTGGAGCCAAACGCATTAAAAAACGTGCTGCCTAGCGGAATATATAACGCAATCGTGAAATACTTCCATAACGCCGAGTCTATTTATAAATATTACGGAATTCTATTGCGGGCAAAAGCGAGCGTGGATCCGACCGTAGTCATCGAAGATAACGAAGCGCCGTTCATTGAGGCGTGGAATGCTACGATACTAAAAGCGAAACAACGCAAGGTTAAACGCATGGACGATTACTTATTTGCGAGTTGGAAACAGGCGACCTTAACAGCGATACGGTCAAAAACGAAATTAAGCCGAAAAAGCGAAATGTTGAGTATTTTCGAGGGATGGCTAGACAAATAACCGCCTAACATGGTATTCTAATACGGTCAAAGTTCGACAAATGACCGGTATATGTGTCCGTTCAGTGTGCGACAGATTAACGTTTTAATAAAGCGAAACTAAATCGAGTAAATAGTGC
>NZ_JBBOWF010000004.1:0-77409 GCF_038006945.1 Niallia sp. FSL M8-0099 | reverse complement strand
GTCGGGAGTTCGAATCTCTCCTGGGACGTACCAATTAAGGATTCTGTCATGACTTCGGTCATCGATTCAGAATCCTTTTTTCTATTATCCAAGCATTTTTAAATGTGCTTGAAATAACCTCCAGTTTTAAATGTAACTGAAGGATTTTTATGTACAAGAAGAATAAATTTCACCTAATTAAAAGAAATTACTTCCTGGTCTACTTTTCTTAAAATAAAGTAGATAACGAAATCCTTTGGAACGGAGCATTGACTTTTTTATAATTAGAGGCTTGACTATAACGGAATAAGTTAGAGGTGAATTTAATCTCAAAAAAAAGAGGGTTTAGTCCACCCTCTTTTTCTATTTATACTTTTTTGCGTTCTACTGTTGTATTCATCGTTTGAGATGGCATAACTTCTACTTCATTATTATCGAAGTTTAATTTATTTAGCTTCTCTTCTTCTGATTCGGCGTCATTATCAAGAAGAACAATGTATTTCCCTTCTTGTAACTCTTTTTCATATGGCTCTGTATCAGTATCGGAAAAGAAAGTCTTTAACCGATCTAAAAAAGATGTGGGTTCTACTTCATCAATTCCACTTGCAGTGTCTACATTAGTCTCTTGCTCGATTAATGCAGTTTGTTCACTTCTTGTAATAACGGAAATATGATTTGGTGAATACCCTTTAGAGAGTAGTTCCTCAATAGCATTTACTGTAGCTTCAGGAGAATCATATATACCTACAATACTTTTTGTCATATACCTATTCCTCCTTTAAACAATTAATTCTTGCATATAGTATATATTCCCACTTATGAAAAGAATAAACGGTAAATATCTTTGGCAAAAAATATTCCTTTTTATTATTGTTGACAAGTTAGTTTTTCAAATGGAAAGAAAATACTTCTATCTTATTTTAGAATAATGATGGAGAAATATCCTTTATTAAATCCTTTTATAAGCTCTTTATTAGTTATCTTTTTTAACAAACAATGTAAGAGTTGAAAAGATATAGCTCTTTCCTATTTAAGTGTTTGTTCGCGCTTAATTTCCAATCCCTTCAGGATACAAATTTCCAGGAAAGAGGATGATGAAATTACCTGCAAAGGTATAAAGAGAAATAAAATAGGTAATAATGGAAGTAAGAAAAATAATGTTCAGAAAATCACGTAAATTACTTGAAAACGCTTACTATTATTGTGTATAATAGATTTAAGTTAAATAAACAAGAAATGAAATAATGTGAATAGATGAACATTAATATAAAAAATGTAGAAGGAGATATGCACCATGATTCTCAAGGAATTAGGAAGAAGTAGGCTTATAGTCATTAACTATTATAAGAATGGATTATTAGAAACAATTAAAGGACAGGTTCAGAAGTTAAATCTCATCGATCAAACGATTGATTTAAAAGATGACAAAGAAAATACGTATCAAATCCGCTTATCGTGGATTCAAGATATTTGTGCTGTATCTTAATTTACCCCACTAATGCAATCGCTTTCTTCGGGAACGATTGCATTTCTTTTTTTAGGGAGAAGGTTCCATAATGAAAATACCATGTTAGATTTTTTAACACTTTTCTTTAAAAGAAAGAATTATTTTATTATAATGAGCACCATAGGAAAATGAAAATGTAAGAAAGTAGATATATTTTCAGTAAAAAAAGAATTTTAAAAAATTTTTTGAACGATTAAAAAGTACAGGCATTCTTTATAGACCAATAATGTAAGCGTTTCCTGATTAGTGGATTGTTGTTTAAATAATCAAATAATTCTCAAAAATGGTGTTGACTCTTGTTTAAATTCAGCGTAAGATAACCTCAATAAATGAAAAACACAAGATGTTTAACTTGTAAAAACATCCAAAAGACAACATGACAAACTGACTTTGTTTAACATAGTAAATATAGTAATTCGATGAAGAGGATAAGTAGTTTTCTATTTGGATTCCAAAGAGAGCCGGTGGTTGGTGTAAATCGGTGAACCAATAGTTAATGAACTCACCTCAGAGTGTTAGCTTGAAAGGTCTCCCTATTAGAGCTAACCGAGTGTTTCCACTCGTTATCAAAAGAGAACGAACCGTTCATAAAGTGCATACACTTATCCGTTAGTGTATGAATGAGGGTGGTACCGTGGAAAGGAAATGCCTTTTCACCCCTTTGTTTACTAAAAAACCATTAGTAATCATTGGAGGTGGGAAGGTTTTTTTATTAGCAAAGCCTTTCTTGGTAGTATTTATGTAAAGTAGTAAGAAGTAAAAGGAAAGTATTTTAGGGAGGTTATACAAATGTTACAGGAGACTGCCTTTGAAAATACAAAGGCCCAAGTGAAACCGTTAACTGGTGCTGATCTCTTATTGCAGGCTTTGGAGAAAGAAAATGTAGAATTTATTTTCGGATACCCAGGGGGAGCTGTCTTACCAATTTATGATAGGATCTACGATTCGAAAATATTTCATGTTCTACCTAGACATGAGCAAGGCGGTATTCATGCAGCAGAAGGGTATGCGAGAATTTCCGGTAAACCAGGAGTAGTCATTGCGACATCAGGTCCAGGGGCAACTAATATTGTAACAGGGCTTGCCGATGCGATGATGGATTCATTACCGCTAGTTGTCTTTACAGGCCAGGTAGCAACAGGGGTGATTGGTACAGATGCTTTTCAAGAAGCAGACATTTTAGGGATCACTACCCCAATAACAAAATATAATTGTCAGGTTCGTAACCTTGAAGATATTCCACGAATCATTAAAGAGGCGTTCTATATAGCGACAAGTGGAAGACCTGGTCCTGTATTAATTGATATTCCAAAGGATATTGCTGCAACCATTTCGGATGTTCCTGCTGAACAGGATATTGAGCTTCCTGGTTATCAGCCAAAGACACAGCCGAATTACTTGCAGATTCGAAAATTAACTGAAGCTGTAAGTGCTGCAAAAAAACCAGTAATTTTGGCAGGTGCTGGTGTCAATTTTGCAAAAGCGAGTGCAGAATTACTGGAATACGCAGAACAACAACAAATTCCAGTTGTACACACGCTTCTTGGATTAGGCGGTTTCCCAGCTGATAATAAGTTGTTTGTTGGGATGGGAGGAATGCATGGGTGTTATGCCGCTAATATGGCCTTATATGAGGCAGATTTGTTAATCAATGTTGGAGCAAGATTTGATGATCGATTAACAGGAAATCTAGTTCATTTTGCACCAAATGCTATTAAAGCCCATATCGATATTGATCCAGCAGAAATCGGCAAAATTATCCCAACGAAAATTCCAATTGTTGCAGATGCGAAAGAAGCATTAACTATGTTAATAAAGCAAAAAGGCTTGCAATCAGACCATAAAGAATGGTTAGAAAAGATTGAAAATTGGAAAAATGAGTATCCATATTATTACAAAGAATCCGATCTTCTAAAACCGCAGCAAGTATTGGAGATGCTCTTTGAAAAAACAAAAGGGGAAGCGATTGTTACAACAGATGTTGGACAGCATCAGATGTGGGCAGCGCAATACTATCATTTTAAAGAATCCAATCGATGGGTAACATCTGGAGGTTTAGGAACAATGGGATTTGGTCTTCCATCCAGTATTGGAGCGCAATTAGCAGATCCAAAAGCAACAGTGCTTGCAATCAGCGGGGATGGCGGCTTCCAAATGTGCAGTCAAGAGCTTGCCTTAATAAGAGAATTGAATTTGCCAATCAAGATTATTATCTTTAATAATCGGGCATTGGGTATGGTAAGACAGTGGCAAGAAATTTTCTATGAATCTCGTTTTTCACATAGTAAAGAATCTTATCAACCGTCGTTCGTTGCTTTAGCAGAAGCATATGGAATAAAGGGATATCAGATCTCATCAGTTGATGAAGCTGCTAATATTCTAGATGAAGTGTTAGCGATAAGAGAACCCGTATTATTGGATTTCCGTATTGATCCAGATGAGAATGTCTATCCAATGATTGCACCAGGTAAAGGATTACACGAAATGGTAGGGATGAAGCCATGAAGAAAATAATTAGCCTAACTGTTATGAATAAATCTGGTGTGTTAAACCGAATTACTAATCTTTTTTCAAAACGAAACTACAACATTGAAAGTATATCGGTAGGGCATACGGAGCATGAAGGAATTTCAAGGATTACTTGTGTGGTGCATGTTGAGAGTGATGGCATCATTGAACAAATCACAAAACAGCTAAATAAGCAGATTGATATTTTGAAAGTGGTGGATATCACCGATCAAGCAATTGTCCAAAGAGAGCTAGCTTTAATTAAAGTACTTGCAACACCGCAGACAAGGCATGAATTATATTCTGTAATTGAACCATTTAGAGCTTCTGTAATCGATGTAAGTAAAGAAAGTCTCGTTATTCAAATTACAGGAGAATCATCTAAAATTGAAGCTTTTATTGAACTGCTTAGACCATATGGGATTAAAGAATTGGCTAGAACAGGCACAACCGCCTTCCCTCGTGGCTCTCAAAAAATAGCAGCTCATAAAAGTAACTATTCTATCGTTTAATTCTAATATTAAATAAATCTAATTTTACAGACGAAAGGGAGATTAATTATGGCAAAAATGTATTATAACGGAGACGCAAATTTAGGATATTTTAACGGGAAAACAGTTGCAGTGATTGGTTATGGATCACAAGGCCACGCACATGCTCTAAATATGAAGGATAGTGGTGTTTCAGTAATCATCGGGTTAAGAAAAGGGAATTCATGGAATAAAGCAGTGGAAGACGGATTTGACGTATTCCCAGTTGGAGAAGCAACAGCTAAGGCTGATATTGTGATGATTTTGCTTCCAGATGAATTACAAACAAAAGTATATAATGAAGAAATTAAACCTAACTTAACAAATCAAGCTTTAATGTTTGCCCATGGATTTAATATTCATTTTAATCAAATTGTCCCACCAAGTGAGAGTGATGTACTATTAGTTGCTCCTAAAGGTCCAGGTCACCTAGTAAGAAGAACATATGAACAAGAAGCAGGAGTTCCAGCATTATTTGCAATCTATCAAGATGTAACTGGTGAGGCGAGAGAGCTTGCACTTGCTTACGCAAAAGCGATTGGGGCATTACGTGCAGGTGCGCTGGAAACAACGTTCAAAGAAGAAACAGAAACAGATCTTTTTGGTGAACAAGCGGTTTTATGTGGAGGGCTGACAGCACTAGTAAAAGCAGGCTTTGAAACATTAGTAGAAGCTGGATATCAACCAGAATTAGCATATTTTGAATGTTTACATGAGTTGAAATTAATTGTTGACTTGATGTATGAAGATGGAATGGCGGGAATGAGATATTCTATTTCCGATACAGCACAGTGGGGCGATTTTGTAACAGGACCACGTATTGTTACAGATGAGGTGAAAAAAGAAATGAAAGCTGTCCTTACAGATATTCAAGAAGGAAAATTTGCAAAAGGATGGATTCTTGAAAATCAAGCGAATAGACCAGTATTCAACGCAATTAATGATAGAGAGAGCGAGCATCTAATCGAGAAGGTTGGGAAAGAATTGCGTGCAATGATGCCATTTGTTAAAAGCTCGCGAAAGAAAGAAGTGGTTGGTAGTGGCAAAAATTAAGATATTTGATACGACATTGAGAGATGGGGAACAATCTCCCGGCGTAAATTTAAATTTGGCTGAGAAGCTAGTTATTGCTGAACAGTTAGAAAAATTGAATGTAGATATTATAGAGGCAGGCTTTCCTGCTGCCTCTAAAGGTGATTTTCAATCTGTTCAACAAATTTCACGCACTATTAAAAATAGCTCTGTTACTGGTCTAGCAAGAGCAGTAACATCCGATATCGATGCTGCTTGGGAAGCATTAAAAGACGGAGCAGAACCGAGAATTCATATATTTTTAGCAACAAGTCCCATCCATCGGGAATATAAGCTAAAACTTTCGAAAGAGCAAGTGATTGAAAGAGCGGTTTCAGCTGTAAAGTATGCAGCCGAAAGATTCCCAGTTATTCAATGGAGTGCAGAGGATGCATGTCGGACAGAATTGCCTTTTTTAGCAGAAATAATAGAAGAAGTTATTCAAGCAGGAGCGCGGATTATTAATATTCCAGACACAGTAGGCTATATAACACCCAACGAATATGGAGAAGTTTTTCAATATTTAAAAAATAATGTGCCGTCTATTGACAAAGTTTCTCTCTCTACTCATTGTCATGATGATTTAGGGATGGCAACAGCAAACTCATTGGCAGCTATCGAAAATGGGGCAACACAAGTAGAATGTACGATTAATGGTATCGGAGAGCGTGCTGGCAATGCTTCTATGGAGGAAATTGTGGTAGCGCTTCATATTAGAAATGATCATTATCAAGAAAAGACAAGAATTAATTTAAAAGAAATTAGTAGAACAAGCGGACTTGTTAGTGAATTAACCGGTATGCTAGTTCCTGGAAATAAAGCAATTGTTGGTCGCAATGCTTTTGCTCACGAATCTGGTATTCATCAGGATGGTGTTCTTAAGGAGAAAACGACTTATGAAATTATTTCTCCGGAGCTTGTAGGCAATGTAAATAACAATAATATGGTTCTTGGGAAACATTCAGGCAGCCATGCATTCAAAACAAAGCTGAATGAACTAGGGCTGGGAGTGAATGAGGAAGATGTGAAAGATCTTTTTATGGCATTCAAGGATTTAGCAGACCATAAAAAAGAAATTTCTGATGAAGACATTATTGCTATTGTATTAGAGAAAAAGCTGGCTAAAGAAGAGAAATATTATGAGTTAGTGGACGTAAAGGTTCAACATAAAAATGATAATGAAGCAGATGCAACAGTGAAAATTTCCGGTCCGAAAAATGAACTGATTATTCAACATGGCACTGGTTCTGGAAGTGTTGAAGCATTATATAACACATTGGAAATGTCTATATCTGGCCAAGTGCAATTGGAAGATTATCGTATTCAGTCACTGGGTGCTGGCAGAGATGCGTTAGCTCAAGTATTTGTCAGAGTTCAATATGACGAAAAAGAAAGTACTGGAAGAGGTTTAGACCAAGATGTATTAATAGCATCTGCAAAGGCCTATATAAATGCGATTAATAGAGGGATTCTTGCCAAAGAACAATTTCTTGAAAAGGTGTAGGTTTCCGTGGCTAAAACATCAAGGTTTGATATAGGGAGCGAGTAGAAATGAAAAAAAGAATCGCCGTATTGCCAGGTGATGGAATTGGACCTGAAATAGTAGCAGGCGCTATAAAGATTTTGCAAACAATAGAGACATTATTTAGTCATCAGTTTGAAATTACATTCGCAGATATTGGTGGATGCGCGACAGATAAAACAGGTACGCCATTGCCTAATGAGACGATTGCCATTTGTAAAAATAGTGATGCAATTCTTTTAGGGGCAGTAGGGGGACCGAAATGGGATGCGCTTCCTGTTGAAAAACGTCCAGAACAAGGATTATTAAAAATAAGAAAAGAATTGAACTTATTTGCAAATATTCGTCCAACAACCTGTTATGAAAGCTTGGCGGAAGCATCTCCCCTTAAAGCAGATATTATTGAAGGAGTAGATTTGGTTGTTGTCCGCGAATTGACAGGCGGCATCTATTTTGGAAAGCCAAGCGAACGAACGACTATCGATGGGAAACCTGGTGCTGTAGATACACTATTATACAAAAATGAAGAAATCGAGCGAGTTATCGAGAAAGCAATTGAAATTGCTAAAACGCGTTCAAAAAAAGTTACATCTGTTGATAAAGCAAATGTTTTAGAGACTAGTAGAGTATGGCGGGAAATCGCAAGCAAAATAGCGGAAAAATATCCAGATGTTATGCTTGAACATATGCTTGTAGATAATGCAGCAATGCAGCTTGTTCGAAATCCAAAACAATTTGATGTGATTGTCACAGAAAATATGTTTGGCGATATCTTAAGCGATGAAGCATCTGTTTTAACAGGGTCATTAGGAATGCTGGCATCTAGCAGCATGTCAGCAGATGGACCATATCTTTATGAACCGATCCACGGATCTGCTCCAGATATTGCCGGAGAAAATATCGCTAATCCCCTTGCGACAATTTTATCTGTAAGTATGATGCTGCGATTATCTTTTCAAATGGAGAAAGAAGCTGCGATTATAGAAGAGGCGGTAAATAATGTTCTAAATCAAGGTTATAGAACAAGAGATATACTTTCACCGAATTGTAAAATTGTTTCGACAACTGCGATGGTGGAAGCAGTAGAGAAAGAAATTCATCAGCTTGTTAAAGTGACACAAGTTATATAAAAAGGCTGCTGTTATGCTGTGGGATTATGAGTTTGGCTGATAACAAGTTAGCTGAAAAAAATAGAAAACCACCTTGAGAACAGCTCATATTTATGTGAAAACTGCACAACAGGCATATAAAAAAACACAGTTCGTCAAAAGTGGCAGTGATTGGATAAGGGACTAATATTAGAGAGAAATAGAATGTTAAAGGGCTTGTCAAAAGAATACTTTGACAGCCCTTTAATCAACAACAGGGAAAAAATATGGATTGGAGGGTAAAGTAATGGGAAAATCCATTATCGATAAAATTTGGGAAAAACATGTAGTACATAGAGAAGAGGGAAAACCGGATTTATTATATATTGATTTGCATCTTGTCCATGAAGTAACCTCACCACAAGCATTTTCCGGATTAAGAATGAAAAATCGCAAAGTGAGAAGGCCAGACCGAACGTTTGCCACAATGGATCATAATGTGCCAACGATTAACCGTTTTAAGATAGATGACGAAGTTGCCTTAAATCAAATGACGACATTAGAAAAGAACTGTTTAGAATTTGATATCCCATTAGCTGGTCTGCAAAGTCCGGAGCAAGGGATTGTTCATGTGATTGGTCCGGAACTTGGATTAACACAGCCAGGTAAAACAATCGTCTGTGGGGATAGTCATACATCAACACATGGTGCGTTTGGGGCGCTAGCATTTGGAATAGGCACAAGTGAGGTAGAACATGTACTCGCCACGCAAACGTTATGGCAGACAAGACCAAAAACATTAAAAGTAGAGGTCAATGGAAAGCTAGTATTTGGTGTAAATGCGAAAGATGTTATTCTTTATGTGCTTTCTAAGCATGGAGTCAACTTTGGAACTGGTCACGTTATTGAATATACAGGGGAAGTAATTCGCAATTTATCGATGGAAGAAAGAATGACTATATGTAATATGTCTATTGAGGGCGGAGCGCGTGCAGGCTTAATTTGTCCAGATGAAACGACTTTTGCCTATTTAAAAGGTAGAAAACACGCGCCAAAAAATTGGGAGGAAGCAGTACAAGAATGGCGTAATTTAGCTTCAGATGAGGATGCTATTTATGATAAAGTTATCACGATTGATGGCAATGATATTGCGCCAATGGTAAGCTGGGGTACCAATCCATCTATGACTGCTAAAGTAGACGAAAAGATTCCAACAGCAGATTCTTACCAAGAGGAAACGGATCGCCGCGCTTTACATAGTGCCCTTCAATATATGGGTCTAAAAGAAGGAATGGCGATCACCGATATCGAGATACAGCATGTGTTTATTGGTTCTTGTACGAATTCAAGAATAGAAGATTTAAGACAAGCTGCATCGGTGGTTAAAGGACAAAAAGTTTTTCCAGGAGTAAGAGCACTAGTTGTACCAGGTTCACAGCAAGTTAAAAAACAGGCAGAAGCAGAAGGCCTAGATAAACTGTTTGTTGAAGCAGGGTTTGAGTGGCGGGATGCAGGATGCAGTATGTGCTTAAGCATGAATAACGATGTAGTTCCAAGCGGTGAGCATTGTGCTTCCACTTCTAATCGTAATTTTGAGGGAAGACAAGGAGCTGGTGCTAGAACCCATTTAGTCAGTCCCGCAATGGCAGCAGTAGCAGCGTTAAATGGGCGATTTGTTGATATTCGCAAAATGAATGCAGAATTACAAGCAACAGTGTAAAGGAGGAGTCTCTTATGAGTGGTTTTAAGAAGCTTTATGATAAAGCAGTAGCAATGGATCGAGTAAATGTGGATACAGATCAAATTATCCCTAAACAATTTTTGAAGCGTATCGAAAAGACTGGATTTGGTAGATTTGCGTTTTTTGATTGGCGCTATTTGAAAAATGGCGAACCGAATCCTGAATTTGAACTGAATCAACCTGAAAATCAAGGAGCCTCTATTTTAATTGCGAATAAAAACTTTGGATGTGGATCGTCAAGAGAGCATGCACCATGGGCATTGCAGGATTTTGGCTTTTCCGTTGTTATTGCTCCCTCTTTTGCAGATATCTTTTATCAAAACTGTTTGAAAAATGGGATGCTTCCTATTCAATTGCAGACAGACGAAGTAGAATATCTTTTAAAAGCTGCCCAAAGTCAACCCTATTTTCTTGATATAAATCTTGAAGATGAAACGGTAGAGGATGACCAAGGGTTCTCCACATCATTTTCTATTCATCCATATTGGAAAAAAATGTTGATTAACGGCTGGGATGAAATCGAAATCACCCTTCAATATAGTGATAAAATAGCAGAATACGAAAATAAAACCATTTCAAAGTAATCGAATGAAATAGATAGGACCCTTAGGAGATCACATTATTATTTTCTAAGGGTCTTTCCTTTTGCTTTATGGTTATTTGTAGATTGAAAAAATTACTGCAACCACATTATGGAAGAGTCAAGTTGCATCTGAGAGAAAAAAAAGCTACACTAGCAACAAATAGAATATGTATAGGCGGTTAAAAGAATGAAGAAACGGGAGCAGGAAAAAAAGGATAACGTTGTTTTTTTTCCCGATTTAGATAAACGGTTATTGCAAAAAGGACTAGATGCAATTCAAGAAAAGCAATTCAAAGAGGCTATTTTATTTTTAGAAGAAGCAAAAGAGCGAAATCCATTTCATCGTGACATAAACATTGGACTCATTCTCGCTTACTATGAATTAGGATTGTTGGAACAGGCAAAACATCTAGCGAAAGAAACACTGAAACAAGATGACGGGGACTATATTCATGTACTTGAATTGTATATTATGATTCTGGTCCAGTTACATGAATATGAAGAAATAGTTACTACGATTGAAGGTTTGTTAGAAGAACACCAAATCCCAGCAAATAAAATAGAGCATTTCTCTAAAATGCTTTTATTTAGTAGAAAAATGGCTGAGTCTGCATCCCAGTCGCAAACAGATGATTATCGAGAAGAGGAATCTGAAGACATAAATAATAGCTTAATGAACTTAGGTGATCCACAGGAAGAAATGCTGCAAATAGCTAAAATGTCCAGCCAAAATATTCGTGCATATATAGAAGAAGTAAAGCAGTATCTTCTTGATATGGAGAAAAATCCTTTTTTAAAAACGATGCTAATCAATATTTTAAGAGAGCAAGAATATGAAAAAGAAATAGAAATTCAGAAGTTTGACCGAAAGATTGTCATACAACCAACAGCACTAAAGGATATGAAGGAACAGGAACAATATAAGAAAATTATTACTATTCTTGTTGATTATGTGGAAAGTAATAACCCTATTTTATTTGAAAATATTAAAATGTTAATTGATCGACAAATGTTTTTACTTTACCCATTTGCACTAGAAGAATACAAGGATGAAACATGGGCTGCGGCTTATCATGCAGTTGTAAACCAATATTTTGGCCAAGAGGATGAGGAAGAAATATTTGTATTATATGAACTAGATGAGACTGAATTTGAACAAGCAAAAACGTTTATTTATCAGTTGGAGCAAATTTCTTATCCTAATATTTAGGCAAGGATGTTGAAACAACTAGAACCTATGATATAATGTAATGGTTGCATTTAGAAAATGCGAAGATGCATATTTCTTACTAGATAACTTTTTTCCCATTAGGAGGTTCTTTCTGTTTCGATAGAAATAGTAGCCAAACAAGAATAAAGAAGTTAATCTATACATTAGTAGAAGTAATGAAAAAGTAGAATAGATTGTTGGAGGGAATTTATAGTATGTCAGCTAAATGGGAAGTTTTAGAAGGGAACCGCGGTGTTCTTACAATTGAATTAGATGCAGAAAAACTAAACGAAGGTTTAGATTTAGCATTTAAAAAAGTAGTTAAGCAAGTAAACATTCCAGGTTTCCGTAAAGGTAGAATTCCACGTGGAATGTTTGAACAACGCTTTGGTGTGGAGTCTTTATACCAAGATGCAATTGATATTCTTTTACCAGAAGCTTATGCAAATGCAATTGATGAAACTGGAATCGAGCCAGTTGATCGTCCTGAAATCGATGTAGAACAAATCGAAAAAGGAAAATCTTTAATTTTCAAAGCAACTGTTACTGTTAAACCTGAAGTAACATTAGGTGAATACAAAGGGTTAGAAGTACCTGCTGTAGAAACAACAGTTACAGATGAAGAAGTAGAAGCAGAAATTAAAGCATTGCAAGAAAAACAAGCTGAATTAGTAGTAAAAGAAGAAGGAACTGCTGAATTAGGAGATACAGTTGTTATCGACTTCGAAGGATTCCAAGATGGAGTTGCTTTTGAAGGTGGAACTGCTGAGAACTTCTCATTAGAACTTGGTTCAGGTCAATTTATCCCTGGATTTGAAGAAAAATTAGTGGGAGTTGCAACTGGTGAATCAACTGAAGTTGAAGTTACATTCCCTGAAGAATACCATGCTGAAGATTTAGCTGGTAAGCCTGCTACATTTAAAGTAACGGTTCACGAAATCAAAGGGAAAGAACTTCCTGAATTAGATGATGAATTTGCTAAAGATGTAGATGAAGAAGCAGAAACATTAGCTGAATTAAAAGAAAAAATTAAAACTCGTTTAGAAAATGATAAAAAACATCAAGCAGAGCACACAGTTCGTGATACAGTTGTAGAAAAAGCTTCTGAAAATGCGAAAATGGATATTCCATCAGCAATGATTGATACAGAAATTGACCGCATGATGAGTGAATTTGAACAACGTTTACAAATGCAAGGGATGAATCTTGAGCTATACTTCCAATTCTCAGGACAAGATGAAGCAGCACTTAAAGATCAAATGAAAGAAGACGCTGAGAAGCGTGTTCGTTCAAACTTAACACTTGAAGCAATCGTCGCTGCAGAAAACATCGAAGTAACAGAAGAAGAAGTGAATGCTGAACTTGAAAATATGTCTCAAATGTACAATATGCCAGTAGATGCTATTAAACAAGCACTAGGCGGCGTTGAAAACTTACAAATGGACATAAAAATGAGAAAAGCAATCGATTTCCTTGTAGAAAACAGTAAAACTGTTGCATAATAGAAGTAAGTAAAAAACTAAGGCGCGACTATTTCGTGCCTTAGTTTTATATTAGTGTTAAATAACATATAATATGGGTAACTATAAAATAAGTTACTCTAACCGTACAGGAGAATACAATCAAATAAGAGATAATTTTCCAGATTTAAAGAAGCGAAATCTGGTTATGATTAAAGAAGTATATCCATTTTACCGTTATTGGATGATAGAGAACTGCAAATCCGAGTTGTATTATTTCCTGTACATTACTATCATGTGATACAATTCAATACATAACTGTTGAAAAAAGTAAAATTTGTTTCTGAACAAATAATAATCCGTAACGGTAAAAATATACAAAAAGAAGTTTTAAGGGGTGAAGGCATGTTTAAATTTAATGACGAAAAGGGCCAGCTAAAATGTTCATTCTGCGGAAAGACACAGGATCAAGTTCGTAAATTAGTTGCTGGACCTGGTGTATACATTTGTGACGAATGTATAGAACTATGTACAGAAATCGTAGAAGAAGAATTAGGGACAGAAGAAGAAGTAGAATTTAAAGATGTACCAAAGCCAGCAGAAATTCGCGATATTCTTAACGAATATGTAATTGGACAGGATCAAGCGAAAAAGGCTCTTTCTGTTGCAGTGTATAATCATTACAAACGTATTAACTCAAATAGTAAAATTGATGATGTAGAATTATCAAAAAGTAATATTGCGTTAATCGGACCAACTGGTAGCGGTAAAACACTTCTTGCCCAAACATTGGCAAGAATATTAAATGTACCATTTGCTATTGCAGATGCAACTAGTCTAACAGAAGCTGGATATGTAGGAGAAGATGTCGAGAATATTCTTTTGAAATTAATCCAGTCTGCAGATTATGATGTAGAAAAAGCAGAAAAGGGTATTATTTATATCGACGAAATTGATAAAGTAGCACGTAAATCTGAAAATCCTTCTATTACACGTGATGTTTCCGGTGAAGGGGTTCAGCAAGCGTTATTAAAAATTCTAGAGGGTACCGTAGCAAGTGTTCCACCCCAAGGTGGCAGAAAGCATCCTCATCAAGAATTCATTCAAATTGACACAACGAATATTCTCTTTATTTGTGGTGGAGCATTTGATGGCATTGAACCAATCATTAAAAGACGCCTAGGTCAAAAAGTAATTGGATTTGGTTCTGATGGTAAACAAGCTGAAATAGAAGATAAAGATTTATTATCTAAAGTACTTCCAGAAGATTTATTACGTTTTGGGTTAATACCTGAATTTATTGGGCGTCTTCCAGTTATTGCTAGTCTTGGTCAATTAGACGAAGAAGCATTAATGGAAATATTAACAAAACCAAAAAATGCATTAGTAAAACAATTTAAGAAAATGATGGAATTAGATGATGTCGAATTAGAATTTGAAGAAGAAGCACTGAAAGAAATTGCAAAAAAAGCAATTGAAAGAAAAACAGGTGCACGCGGATTACGTTCTATTATCGAAGGCATTATGTTGGATGTAATGTTTGACCTGCCTTCAAGAGAAGACATTGTTAAATGCGTCATTACGAAAGAAACAGTAACGGATAATGCTTCACCTAAGCTTGTTCTAGAAGATGGAACAGTGGTGGATAAAGAAACAAAAACTTCAGCTTAACAACAGTTACAAGAAAGAATCAATGATATCTATCATTGGTTCTTTTTTTTGGTGAAAGTTGAAGGATGCAACAATTCCTCCAAGATCATACTCAATTTCTAATCATCAATTATCTTATCGTTCCTATATATTTTTTCCATGAAATCTTGTTTATTCCAACAAAGGGAAGGAGATACTATTTTTTATAGACAAGGCACAATTTGTATATAGTATTTATGGAAGAATTTATTTATAGACTGATATGACTGCCGAATTAATTGCAGGCATTCAGTCTAAAAAAAATTCCTTCCCATCCAAGCTGTAGGGATAGATACATATCGCTAACCATTGAAGGAAACTTGAGCTAATACATGTGCGAAGTTTTAAAACAACAAGATTTCAGGAGGTAATTTTTTTATGAGTTGGGCGGAGATTGCTTTATTTGTACAACTATTCTTTGGAATTATCATCGGACTATATTTCTGGAATTTATTAAAAAGCCAGAGAACCCAAAAAGTTTCGATTGATCGGGAATCAAAAAAAGAAATGGATCAATTAAGAAAGATGCGCGCCATATCATTAACGGAACCTCTTTCTGAAAAAGTACGTCCAACAAGCTTCTCAGATATTGTGGGACAAGAAGATGGAATCAAAGCTTTAAGAGCCGCTCTCTGTGGACCCAATCCCCAACATGTCATTATTTATGGACCACCAGGGGTTGGAAAAACAGCGGCAGCTAGGCTTGTATTAGAAGAAGCGAAGAAAAATCAGAAGTCACCCTTTAAACCAAACTCTGTATTTGTAGAATTAGATGCTACGACAGCTAGATTTGATGAAAGAGGGATAGCGGATCCATTAATCGGTTCTGTACACGATCCGATTTATCAAGGGGCTGGAGCCATGGGACAAGCTGGAATCCCACAGCCAAAACAAGGTGCTGTTACAAATGCACATGGTGGTGTTCTATTTATTGATGAAATCGGAGAATTACATTCTACACAAATGAATAAGCTTCTAAAAGTGTTAGAAGACAGAAAAGTTTTTTTGGAAAGTGCTTATTACAATGAAGAGAATACGCAAATTCCTTCTCATATACATGATATTTTTAAAAATGGACTTCCGGCTGATTTTCGGTTAATAGGGGCAACGACAAGAACGCCAAACGAAATACCTCCAGCAATTCGCTCAAGATGTATGGAAGTATTTTTTCGAGAATTAACGAAAGAAGAAGTGATTCAGATTGGCAAAAAAGCTGCTGATAAGGTGAAGATGCGGATAAGTGAGAAAGCCCTTGATACACTTTCTGAATATGCAAGAAATGGAAGAGAGGCTGTTAATATGGTCCAGATATCTGCTGGACTAGCAATTGGAGAAAATCGTGATTTTATAAAAGATGATGAAGTAGAATGGGTGATTCATTCTAGTCAACTTTCTCCAAGAATGGAAAGGAAAATTAATAACCATTCCGTTATTGGAGCGGTTAATGGACTAGCAGTATATGGTGCTAATATCGGGGCACTGTTGGAAATTGAAGTAACGGTAATTCCAGCAAAAGATGGAAAAGGAAGCATAAATATTACGGGAATTGTCGAGGAAGAGAGTATTGGTGGACAAGGCAAGTCTATTAGACGGAAAAGTATGGCGAAGGGTTCCATTGAAAATGTCATTACTGTTTTACGTTCTATGGATGTTCCCGCTGATCAATTTGATATCCATGTAAACTTTCCAGGCGGTATACCAATTGATGGACCCTCTGCGGGCATTTCAATGGCTACAGGGATTTATTCAGCGATCTACAAGCAACCTGTTGATCGCCAAGTAGCGATGACTGGTGAGATCAGTATTCACGGAAAAGTGAAGCCTATTGGCGGAGTTGTTGCAAAGGTGAAAGCTGCTAAAGCTGCGGGCGTTCAAAAAGTTATTATCCCGCAGGAAAATATGCAGGCGATATTAGAGGAAATAAAGGATATCACCATTATACCTGTGCAAACATTAAATGAAGTGTTGGAGAATGCGCTCCTTAAAGAAGAATGGAAAGAAGAAGCAATCCCAGCTTCCACCATTGCATTATCAAAGAAAGATAGTATCTAATTTTAAGCTAAAATGCTACTTAAATAAAGCATTGTCATGGTCGGCTAATTCGGTATAGGGAGAGTTAGTCGGCGTTTTTTTTTTGCGGAAAATAATCTAAACGAGCTTTATATGTATTTCGTGCAGAAAGATCCCTCTAAATGAAGGCTATATTTTCATAAATCCAATTATTATTATATAATTGAATATATATGTATAAGCATAAAAACAGTCTTTTTTCTTGAATGGAAATCGTCTAAATAAGCCATTTTAAATAAGGAAGGCTTGTTTTTAATTGCAATCTTCTCTTTTTATCTTTCTGCTTTCTTTAAGGAGCCATATCCATAAGGATCAGCAAAAAAATCGAGGGAGAAAAGTAGTTCTATTTTTACGGCTTGTCTAATAACCCTAGTTAATAGACACATTTTCATAAATAAGATAGAATTGTACAAAGCATTAGAATGCAAAGGGAGCCTATGTGGTAAATAATGATTAGAAATAGGCGATATAAGGAAAGAGATTTTTAAAGCTGGAGGTGCAACGTGATGGAGGAAAATAAAAAAACAGTAGTCCCCCTCCTGCCGCTTCGAGGTTTGCTGGTTTATCCAACGATGGTGCTTCATTTAGATGTTGGTCGTGATAAGTCAGTGCAAGCTCTCGAAAAAGCAATGGTAGAAGACCATTTAATTTTTCTTACAATGCAAAAAGATATGGATATAGATGAACCTGAAGAAGAGGATCTATATAAAATGGGAACTTTAACAAAGGTAAAGCAAATGTTAAAGCTGCCAAATGGAACAATTAGAGTTCTTGTTGAAGGGGTACAAAGAGCAGAATTAGAAGAATTGATAGAGGAAGATGGTTATTTTGCTGCAAGTCTACGTTTGTTTGAAGAAGAAACTACCAAAGACGTAGAAGATGAAGCATTAATGAGAACAATGCTTCAATATTTTGAGCAATACATAAAAATTTCTAAAAAAATATCGCATGAAACATATGCAGCTGTTTCCGATATGGAAGAGCCTGGAAGAATGGCTGATATCATTGCTTCCCATCTACCGATTAAATTAAAAGAAAAACAGCAAATTTTAGAAACTTTAAATAATAAGCAGAGAATGAATTATGTTATCGACATTATTCAAAACGAAAAAGAGGTGTTAAACCTCGAGAAGAAAATAGGTCAGCGCGTAAAGAAATCAATGGAAAGAACACAAAAGGAATACTATTTACGCGAACAAATGAAAGCCATTCAAAAAGAATTAGGCGACAAAGATGGCAAAACTGGCGAAGTCAGTACACTGCTTGAAAAAATTGAAGAGGCTGGTATGCCAGACCATGTAAAGGTAACAGCATTAAAAGAATTAGATCGCTATGAAAAAATTCCTTCCACCTCTGCAGAAAGTTCTGTCATCCGCAATTATATTGACTGGCTCTTGGCATTACCATGGACCAATGCAACAGAGGATGACTTGGATCTTATTAAGGCAGAAAAAATCCTTAATGACGATCACCATGGCTTAGAAAAGGTAAAAGAAAGGGTATTGGAGTATTTAGCTGTACAAAAGCTGACAAATTCTTTGAAAGGACCCATTCTTTGTCTTGCAGGACCTCCTGGAGTGGGGAAAACAAGTCTTGCTCGTTCGATAGCTCGTTCTTTAAATCGTAACTTTGTCCGCATCTCTTTAGGTGGTGTGCGTGATGAATCAGAAATTAGAGGGCATAGACGAACTTACGTTGGAGCGATGCCAGGAAGAATCATTCAAGGAATGAAAAAAGCAGAAACCATTAATCCAGTATTTTTATTAGATGAGATTGATAAAATGTCTAATGATTTCCGCGGTGATCCTTCTTCGGCCATGCTAGAAGTACTAGATCCAGAACAAAACCATAACTTCAGTGATCATTATATTGAAGAAACTTATGATTTATCGAAAGTTATGTTTATCGCAACAGCTAATAATTTAGCTACCATTCCTGGTCCATTACGTGATAGAATGGAAATTATCTCGATAGCTGGATATACAGAAATCGAGAAAATTCATATTGCGAAAGATCATCTATTGCCTAAACAAATTAAAGATCATGGATTATCGAAAGCACAGCTTCAAATTAGAGAAGATGGATTCCAGAAAATTGTTCGTCTCTATACTAGAGAAGCGGGAGTACGTACTTTAGAAAGACAATTAGCTACAATTTGCCGCAAAACAGCAAGAATGATTGTAACAGCTGAGAAGAAAAAAGTCGTTATTACAGCTAAAAATGTGGAGGATTTCCTAGGTAAGCCAATTTTTCATTATGGTCAAGCAGAGGAAGAGGATCAAGTTGGCGTAGCAACTGGCCTTGCCTATACTACAGTTGGCGGTGATACTTTGCAAATTGAAGTATCCTTGGCACCGGGAAAAGGTAAATTAGTCTTGACGGGAAAATTAGGGGATGTAATGAAGGAATCTGCCCAAGCGGCATTCAGCTATATACGTTCTAAATCGGAAGAACTGGGCATTGATGCGAATTTCCATGAGAAATATGATATTCATATTCATGTTCCAGAAGGTGCTGTTCCAAAGGATGGTCCATCTGCAGGAATCACCATGGTAACCGCACTTGTTTCTGCTCTTTCTGGAAAGCCAATCAAGAAAGAGGTTGGAATGACGGGAGAGGTAACATTGAGAGGCCGTGTTCTTCCAATTGGAGGATTAAAGGAAAAATCTCTTGGTGCTCATCGTGCTGGATTAAAGACAATTATTATCCCGAAAGATAATGCGAAGGATATCGATGATGTTCCTGAAAGTGTAAGAGAAGAACTAGACTTTATCCTTGTTTCACATGTAGATGAAGTATTAAAACACGCGTTGAACGGAAGTGTAAATCTTTGAAAGTAAATCAAGCAGAAATAGTAATTAGTGCCGTAAAACCCAATCAATATCCGGAAGGAAATCTGCCAGAGTTTGCTTTAGCGGGTAGATCGAATGTTGGTAAATCTTCTTTCATTAATCGCATGCTTGGGCGAAAAGCGTTAGCTCGCATTTCCTCGAAACCAGGGAAAACACAAACATTAAATTTTTACTTAATTAATGAAATCATGCACTTTGTAGATGTACCTGGTTATGGATATGCAAAAGTTTCGAAAAAGGAACGAGAAGCATGGGGAAAAATGCTGGAAACGTATTTCACCTCAAGAGAACAATTAAAAGCAGTAGTTTTAATTACGGATCTTCGCCATCCGCCAACTGCTGATGATATTTTAATGTACGACTTTTTAAAGCATTATGGGATTCCATGTGTGGTAATTGCGACAAAAGCCGATAAAATATCAAAATCTCAATGGCAAAAACATTTAAAGGTAACAAAAGAAACATTAGGACTAAGTGCAGATGATTACCTTATCCTATTTTCTTCTGAAACTGGAGAAGGAAAAGATAAAGTTTGGTCATTACTAGAGCATTTAGCTAATAAATAAAAAAAGCGACTCACATCAGCTAGTAAGGTTGAAAAAGTGAGTCGCTTTTTATATTTGTGTATAAATGAAATATTTTCCTGATTAGCCAGCCTATAGAACTTCCGACCCGCGGAAAGCGAAGAGGAAATCAGGCAGTGAGTTTTCCTGAAAGACACCCTGCACTATGTATGAACATCTTTATTTCCCCTTTTTCGAAATTAAATAATATCCCCCCAGGATAATGAATAAAATAGGTATTAAATTATTTAACGTGTGAGGACTTATCTTTAAGAATGTTAGCGAACCAAGAATTTCTTGATAGAAGAGCAAAAGAACAGCTAACAAAAGAAAAAGAAGACCATTTAATAAGCCATGACCTGTTTTATGATTTTGAAGAATAAAGCCAAGGGCGATAATCAGAATAAAAGTGCCCGTATGATCAGGCCAAATAGCAAGTTTATTCACTAAGTGAAAGTGTAAACCAAAGCCAGTTAAAATCACACCTGGCAAAATGACGCCATAATCCTTTCCCCCATAACCTTGAAAAAGAAAAGCAATTCCAATGATAATTAACAGGGTTGGCCAAGTATACAGATTGGGTAGAATAGTAATATCAAATTCCTTTAAGATAAAATAAATTCCAAAACCGATTAATACGATACCAGAGAACCATTTTTGTGTTTTCATTATTTCCTCCACTTCCAAAAAACTAAGCTTGAATACATAGAAGATTTTTGTTACTGTACAATGAGTAAAGTGCTATATTGTACAAAAAAACGAATAAAATAACGATAATTTTGCAAAAGAAGTACAAACTATTATAGTAAATAACGTAAGTATAATTCTTTTTCTATTATCAATACTATATCTTACCATATGAATTCACAATTTGTTCACAATTAATAGGCAAATTGTTACCCATTTTTGAAATGATTTTGTTATAATAACTACATGTTAATAATTATTATAATTTAATCCATTTATATAAAGGGTTTAAAAATATTCGATAGGAAAAATTAGGTACTAACTTACTTTGGGGGTGTCATAAAGAAATGCATATAGTAGCTGTCGGACTAAATTTTAAAACGGCCCCAGTAGAAATTCGTGAACGTTTAACATTTGATTCAGAGCAAATAGGGGAAGCTATGAATCAATTACAAAATAAAAAAAGCATTTTAGAAAATGTGATTATATCAACATGTAATCGTACGGAAATATATGCAGTAGTAGATCAGCTTCATACTGGTCGCTATTATATCAAACAATTTTTAGCAGAGTGGTTTCAATTGGAACAAGAAGAGTTTGTTCCTTATTTATTTGTGTATGAACAAGATGGTGCATTAAACCATTTATTCCAAGTGACATGTGGCTTAAATTCCATGGTTGTTGGAGAAACACAGATTTTAGGGCAGATACGAACTAGCTTCTTAACAGCGCAATCCATTAAATCGACTGGATCGGTATTTAATCAGTTATTTAAGCAAGCTATTACCTTTGCGAAAAAAGCACATACAGAAACAGACATTGGTGCGAACGCTGTCTCTGTAAGTTATGCTGCGGTAGAATTGGCGAAAAAAATATTTGGGACCTTGCTAAATAAGAATGTCCTTATATTAGGTGCAGGAAAGATGGGCGAGCTTGCTATTCAGAATCTGTATAGCAATGGAGCAAAAAACGTAACTGTGATAAATCGCACATTTGAGAAGGCGGAAGTTCTTGCTCATCGTTTCGAAGGTCAGGCCAAACCAATGAATGAACTTCAATGTGCATTAATAGATGCAGATATTGTGATTAGTTCAACTGGATCCAATACATTTGTTATTACAAAGGCAATGATGAAGGCTGTGGAGAAAATTCGTAAAGGAAATCCTCTATTCATGGTTGATATTGCTGTGCCAAGAGATTTAGATCCGGAAATCGCGGAGTTAGATAGCGTATTCCTTTATGATATTGACGATTTGGAAGGAATTGTAGAAGCAAATCTGCAAGAACGACAAAAAGTAGCAGAAAAGATTATGATCATGATAGAGGCAGAAATTATCGAGTTTAATCAATGGCTTCACTTATTAGGGGTGGTGCCGGTCATTTCTGCTCTTCGTGAGAAGGCACTTGCTATTCAAAGTGAAACAATGAAAAGTCTAGATAGAAAACTGCCTAACCTTACTGAAAGAGAAAGAAAGATTTTAAATAAGCATACGAAGAGCATTGTGAATCAAATGCTAAAAGATCCAATTCTTCAAGCGAAGGAATTAGCGGCTCAACCTGATGCAGATCAATCGATGCAGCTATTTATGAAAATCTTTAATTTAGAAGCCGATGCACCGAAAGAAGTGAACGATATAGGAAGGAAAGAAGAAAAAGAAGCATTTTCTCCAATTGCACAGCCATCTATTCAAGTGTGATGGTGATAATGATTGGAGGGCTTATCCTGTGTGTGAATGAAGCACTTGATTCCTTTCCTTTAATCAGCCGATAATAAACTTTGTCGGGGCAGAGTTTCACTTTCCTTTTCCTAGGTTAAAATATAGATGGGGTTACAGAAATAAGAGTTATATTAAGTTAAAAAACTTGGTATTATGATCTTTTATGTTCGAAGGGGAAGCGTTGATGCAGGATATTTTTATGACTAGGCTCCATGAATTCACGATTATTCTTTATGCGTTATCTGTGCTATTATATTTTTTTGATTTTATGCATAATAACCAGAGAGCAAATCGAGTCGCTTTCTGGTTACTTTTATTTGTCTGGATATTACAATCATCTTTCCTAATTATCTATATAATGGAGATGAATAGGTTTCCGATTCTCACAATTATGGAAGGACTATACTTTTATTCTTGGGTATTGGTAACCTTTTCTTTGGTAATAAATAAGTGGTTGGAAATTGATTTTATTGTGTTTTTTACTAATGTTGTCGGATTTATTGTTATGGCAATACATACTTTTGCGCCTGCACGCGATTCTGCGATAACTCATGCGGAACAGGTTGTTTCTGAGTTACTGTTCATTCATGTAACAGCAGCCCTTTTAGCCTATGGTATGTTTACGATCTCTTTTATTCTTTCTGTTCTTTATTGTATACAATATGATTTATTGAAACAGAAAAAATGGGGAAGGAGAGTTATGCGGATCGCTGATTTAGCCAAACTAGAACATATATCTTACTTATTAAGTGTGTTTGGTGTACCATTATTATTAATTGGTTTAATTCTTGGGGTGCAATGGGCCATTATTCAAAAACCAGATTTTCTCTGGTATGATCCGAAAATAATCAGCTCCTTTATTGTGTTACTCGTCTATAGCAGCTTTTTGTATTTACGAGTTTCCCAAAAAATGAGGGGGAAAAATATTGCCCTCTTAAATATTGCTAGTTTTTTAATTATGTTAATTAATTTCTTGTTAGTAGGTAATTTTTCCACCTTTCATTATTAAAAGGAAGACTACATAACGGAAATGTTGGAGGTACTTTTATGCGTAAAATAATTGTTGGTTCGAGGAAAAGTAAGCTTGCCATTACTCAGACGAATTGGGTAATTAATCAGCTGAAGAAATTAGATTCTTCTTTTGAATTTGAAGTGAAGGAAGTGGTTACAAAGGGAGATGTTGTGCTCGATGTCACTTTATCCAAGGTTGGAGGAAAGGGGCTATTTGTAAAAGAAATCGAGCAAAGTATGCTGGATAAGGAAATTGATATTGCTGTTCACAGTATGAAAGATATGCCGGCTGAGCTTCCAAAAGGATTAACCATTGGCTGTATTCCTGAGCGTGAGGATTATCGAGATGCTTTGATTAGTAAAAATCATATCTCTTTAAAAGATTTAAGAGAAGGGGCAGTCATTGGGACAAGCAGCTTGCGAAGAGGTGCTCAATTACTTGCAGTTCGTCCTGACCTTGAAATCAAATGGATACGCGGAAATATAGATACCCGTCTAAATAAGCTAGAAACAGAAGAATATGATGCCATCATATTAGCTGCTGCTGGGTTAGCGAGAATGGGATGGACAAGTGATGTAGTGACAGAGTTTTTAGAGCCTGAAGTCTGCTTGCCGGCAGTTGGTCAAGGTGCCCTTGCTATTGAATGCCGTGAAGATGATAAAGAGGTATTAGAACTTCTAAGCAAGCTGTCCAACCAAGATACGACGCGTACTGTTTATGCAGAAAGAGCCTTTTTACAGCGTATGGAAGGCGGCTGCCAAGTTCCGATCGCAGGATTTGCACAAGTGAAAGAAAATGAAGTGTCATTAACAGCATTAGTTATTTCACCTGATGGGAAACAGATATATAAGGAAGAAGTATCAGGGGAAAATCCAGTAGAAGTAGGGGAGCAAGCAGCAGCCATTTTAACAGACAAAGGTGCAAAGGGCTTGATTGATCGATTGAAAGAGGAGAATATTATCGATGGCTAATCAGCTTCTTGGAAAAAAAATTCTCGTCCCACGATCAAAAAAACAAGCGAGTGTCTTGTCAAAGCAGATTATTGATTTAGGCGGTATTCCAGTTGAAGTACCATTAATCGCGTTTCGAGAAAAGCAACTTCCAGATGAAGTAATTGCTTCTTTAAAAAATAAAGCATATGATTGGCTTGTCTTTACGAGCCGTAATGGAGTCGATGCTTTTTTTAAAGAAATGCACAGATTAGAATTAACCATTGTTGCTCAAATAGCCGTTATCGGTGAAAAGACGACAGCTGCTATTGCGGAATATGGGTATCAAGCAGATTTTATGCCGACATATTTTGTTGCTGAACAGTTTGCAACAGAGTTTGCAGCAGTGCTGGAAAAAAAACAGAGAGTTTTAATTATAAAAGGAAACAGATCAAGAGAATTTCTAGCAGAGCAATTAAAGAAAATATGTTTACAAGTAGATGAAGCTATATTGTATGAAACGTATTTCCCACTAGAGAGTGAAGAGCTGCTTGTTGATGAAATAAAGAAGAATGATATAGAGGTATTGCTTTTTACCAGTTCCTCCACCGCCCATCATTTTATGCAAATCATCAAAAAACATCAATTGATTGATAGGGTGGAAAGGTGTATTGTGATTAGCATTGGGCCAATCACAACAGAAACTTTGCACAGCTATGGGATGCATGTAACGATTACAGCAAAACCATATACAACTGATAGTATTCTGGAACATTTAGTGCAGTATTTAACAAAATAATTTGGAGGTAAGACCATGGTTGAATTTAAACGTCATCGCAGATTAAGACAATCTGCTAATATGAGAGCATTAGTGAAAGAAACATATGTACATTTGGATGATTTAATTTATCCGATTTTTATTACAGAAGAAGAAAATAGCAAGACTGAAATTTCTTCTATGCCTGGCATTTATCAGTTTTCAATTGATCGGTTGAAGGAAGAAATGGATGAAGTTCAGGCGCTGGGAATCAAATCTGTGTTATTATTCGGTATTCCAAAGGAAAAAGACGAATGTGGAACACAAGCATTCCACGATCATGGTATTGTTCAGGAAGGTATCAAATATATTAAAGCCAACTATCCGGACATGATTGTCATTGCAGATACATGCTTATGTGAATATACTAGCCACGGACATTGTGGTGTAATTGAAGCTGGAAGAGTGCTTAATGATGAATCATTAGAATTGCTTGTGAAGGCTGCGGTCAGCCAAGCGGAAGCTGGAGCGGATATTATTGCTCCTTCTAATATGATGGATGGCTTTGTAGCAGCTATTAGAAAAGGTTTAGATGAAGCTGGATTCATTGATATACCAATTATGAGTTATGCTGTAAAATATGCTTCTGCTTTTTACGGTCCATTCCGTGAAGCTGCTGATAGTACCCCACAATTTGGCGATCGCAAAGCCTATCAAATGGATCCCGCTAATCGTCTGGAAGCATTTAGAGAAGCAGAAAGTGATGTGGCAGAAGGAGCAGATTTTCTTATTGTTAAGCCAGGTCTTCCTTATTTAGATATTGTTCGTGATATGAAAAATGAATGGAATTTGCCGATTGTTACCTATAATGTAAGTGGAGAATACAGCATGGTAAAAGCTGCGGCACAAAATGGCTGGATTGAGGAAGATAGAATTATAATGGAAACTATGACTAGTATGAAACGTGCTGGAGCAGATTTAATTATCACCTATTTTGCTAAAGATGTTGCACGTATGTTAAAAGAACAATAAAGGAGGAAAGTTAAATGCGTTCCTATCAAAAATCAGAAGCTGCATATAAAGAAGCAGTAGAGTTAATGCCAGGAGGGGTAAATAGCCCGGTCCGTGCTTTTAAATCTGTTAAAAGAAACCCGGTGTTTATGGAGGCAGGGAAAGGCTCGAAAATCTTTGATATTGATGGCAATGAATATATTGACTATGTTTTATCATGGGGGCCGCTTATTTTAGGACATGCTGATGATCGAGTAGTCGAGGGAATTAAAAAGGTTGCTGAAAAAGGAACTAGTTTTGGAGCACCAACGTTAATTGAAAACGAGCTTGCTGCTCTTGTAAAAGAACGTGTGCCGAGTATCGAAATCGTTCGGATGGTTTCCTCCGGCACAGAGGCTACAATGAGTGCAATCCGTTTAGCTCGCGGCTATACGGGTAGAAATAAAATTCTGAAATTTGAAGGCTGTTATCATGGACATGGCGATTCTTTGCTTATTAAAGCAGGATCTGGGGTAGCCACACTTGGTTTACCAGATAGTCCTGGAGTGCCCGAAAGTGTTGCAGCAAATACGATTACAGTTGCTTATAATGATTTAGAGAGTGTAAAATATGCCTTTTCTATGTATGGGGAAGACATTGCAGCTATTATTGCGGAGCCGGTTGCGGGAAATATGGGAGTTGTTCCTCCAAAGCCAGGATTTCTGCAAGGACTGCGTGATGTGACAACAGAATATGGTGCATTACTTATTTTTGATGAAGTCATGACAGGATTCCGTGTGGACTACGGATGCGCGCAGGGTTACTTTGGCATTACCCCTGATATAACTTGTCTCGGAAAAGTAATTGGAGGAGGATTACCTGTTGGTGCATATGGTGGAAAAGCAGAAATTATGAACCAAATTGCGCCAAGCGGACCGATATACCAAGCTGGTACATTATCTGGTAATCCACTTGCAATGACAGCAGGTTTTGAAACAATATCGCAATTAACAAAAGATACGTATAAAGAGTTTATCCGAAAAGCGGATCGTTTAGAAGAAGGCTTAAAAGCAGCAGCTGCAAAATATGAAATTCCGTTTACAGTAAATCGTGCTGGCTCTATGATTGGTTTCTTCTTTACTAATGAAGATGTAAAAGATTATGAAAGTGCAAAAACATCTAATCTAGATTACTTTGCAGCCTTTTATAATAGTATGTTAGAACAAGGCGTATTTCTTCCTCCTTCTCAATTTGAAGGGATGTTCTTATCTACGGCATTATCGGATGAGGATATTGAGCATACGATTCTTGCTGCTGAACAAGCTTTTTCTACGTTGAAAGCTTAAATTAAAACTGTAAAATAACTTATTAGTTATAGCAAAATAAAACAGCCTAAAATCCCCATGGCAATTTATCGGGATTTTAGGCTGTTTTAGTTGTTCCCATCTTTCTATGCGTTCAAATTACCTAGAACTGTCGATTTTTTGCCACTTTATGAAGGGAAATAGTATGTTATGATGCAACTATTAATAGGACAAGAAGGGATTTTTTCATGGATTCATTTGTAAAGATGCAGGACGTTAGTTTTACGTATGATCATACTACTATCTTAAATAAAATCAATTTGAATTTAGAAAAGGGCAAATCATATGCTTTAATTGGTAAGTCTGGAGTGGGGAAAAGTACACTTCTCCATCTTCTCGCTGGTTTCTTAAACCCAACGGAAGGAGAAATATTAATGGATGGGAAGAGAATCCAGCATCCACAAAAGGATATTGGCTTTATGTTTCAAGATTTAGGCCTTTTTCCTTGGTTAAATGTATTTGATGCTATTTCAATGCCTTTAAAATTAGATAATAGAAAAGCGAAACAGGAAATAAAGGATAGGGTAACAGCGTTAATAAGAGAAGTTGGGTTAAGTGGGATGGAGAGTAAATATCCAACGGAGTTAAGTGGAGGGCAGCAGCAAAGGGTAGCTTTAGCAAGAACACTTATTAATAAACCTGATTTGTTGTTAATGGATGAGCCAACATCTACATTAGATGAAATGACAAAAGAACAAATTCAACAGTTAATTGCTGAGCAGGTGGAAAAACGGCAGACCACGTTACTGTTTGTTACGCATAATATTGAAGAGGCAGTCCTTCTGGGGGAGTTTATTTTATTGCTACAAGATAATGGGGATATCGAGACGATTGAAAATCCGCTATTTAGAGTAGAGAGAGCAAAGGACAATTTATCCTTCTATAAGGCTTGTATTGAAGTACGAAAAAGATTAGCGGCGGTACATGTATGAACAAAATTATGAAAAAAATCATCGTGAATCAACTATTCTTAGGTTTTATAAGTGTCGGTTTATTTTGGTATACTGTCTATTTTCTCCTCCAGTCTCACACTATCCCCTCCCCGCTTTTAACAGTTACTTATATGTGGCAAGAAAAATATATATTGCTTCTTCATTCAGGAGCTAGTTTGTTAAGAATTTTCATTGCTTTATTCATTTCTTTGGTAATAGGTATTCCAGTGGGAATTATTTTAGGGAAAAATAAGCGAGTTAATACCTGGCTATCCCCATTTTTATATTATATATATCCAATTCCCAAAGTAGCATTTTTACCGATATTTATGATTTTGTATGGTCTAGGAAACCAGTCTAAAATCATGTTAATTATTTGGATTATTATTTTTCAAATCATTTTGTCTGTCAGAGATGGTGTCTTACAAATACCAGCAAGCTATTTCAAAGTGATGAACGGCTATCGGGCATCTATTTTCCAGCAATTTATCTATTTAATTTTTCCAGTAATACTACCAGCGATATTTACGGGGATAAGAATCAGCATAGGGATTAGTTTAGCAACCTTATTTTTTGCCGAAAACTATGCAACGACATATGGAATTGGCTACTATATTATCAGCGCTTGGACAAAACTGAATTATGAAGAAATGTTCGCAGGAATTGTAGCCTTAGGATGTATTGGTTTATTGCTATTTATTTTATTAGATAAACTAGAATTAAAAACGACACCTTGGAATTATAAGTAAAAAGAGATAAATATAGTTTAGGGGGAAGGGGATAATTTGCCCCATTTAAATTTAAGAAAGTAGGCTGGGGAAATCACCCGCAGATTGAATACATTTGGCTTGGTTTTCTCACAACTCTTATAGGAGCGTTTTAGGGCTTGTATAAATAAAAAGATTCTCCTATATGCTGCATGTATCAATGCAATCAATACGCAGTAAGGAGAATCTACTATGATAATAACCGTAATCAAAATAAATCAAGTATACTTGTATTCAGTCTGCTCTGTTTTCCTAAAAATTGTCCCTTTTAATTTGGCAACAAAGTAAAGTCGGTTAAATCTTCATAGGAATAGCTTTCTTTAATTTGCCCTTTCTCTTTTGTCCATTGAACAATGGAATCAAAGGAATTTTTTGGCACTACACTTGCATAAGGAAAGCTCTCTTTTGTTGTTAAATAGTTGCTCATAGCTTCAGGAAATTGGTATTTAGTTAATATATCAGCATATTCCTTTGCTTTTGTATTGTTCATATAGTCAATAGCTTCATTATAAGCTTTATAAAACGCTTTGATATCTGCTGGTTTAGAGGATATTAGTTCATCTGAAAATAGAATGGATCCTCCTTTAATTCCTGCATCTGTTGAGCTTCCTAAAAGGTGAGCACCTTGGCTGACTAGCATGCTAGCCTGTGGTTCTGTAAAGACAACTCCATCCACTTTGTCTGCCATAAGTGCTTCTGCACGACCAGAAAAAGAAGGGATTTCCACGATATTATAAGTGAAGTCTTCTTTCGCTGCAAAATCATCCATAATATATTCCAAGATAAAATTCGGCACAAGGGAAACATTTTTTCCATCTAACTCTTTCATCTCTGTCACTCCTGAGTTTGGAGAGGATAGTATTTTAAAATCTTCACTTATATCAGAAGTAATCTTCATCTTTATGCCATTTTCCATAAAAGCTGCTGCTGTCATGACATCTGCGATTGTTCCGTCTACTTCATTCGCTTGGATGGCAACATTTCGATCAGTTGGAGCAGAGAAGGATTTGATGGAAACATTTATTCCTTCTTTATCAAAGTAGCCATTTTCCTTTGCTAAAATAATTGGTATTGCTGATTCTGCTGGCAAAATGCCGATAGTTAGTTCTTCACTGGATGGTTTTTCAGACGTGTTATTTTCTGGATTATCTGTTTTAGTTGTGGCTGTCTTTTCACAAGCAGCAGTAATTAAAACGAAAACGAGTATGAAGGATAGTGTCCATATTTTTTTCATCATCTTCCTCCTAAATGGTTACAATTTTCTTAAATGCCTCTAAGTCTATTAAATAAGGAATGGCATTTCTTTTTAGTAAAAGGGGATTAGTCCGTATATCATTGTGACCATTTTCACAAGTGAATGCAAGTTTAAATTCTTTTTCTTTTAAAGTGAGTATATTGGATTCATTGAATAGGCCAAATGGATAGGCAAATACATTTTTATGGTTGATTAGAATATGTTCGTTGCATTCGTCTAGATCTTTGGCAAAAGTTTCTTTACTAGAAGTCATTAATAGACTTTCTGACTCACTTGTACGTATATGCATTTGATGTGTGTGATTGGCATATTCAAATACGTCTTTCATTTCCTCTAGGTCACTTGTAGATAAACAGACAGATTTATCTTTTGCAAATATGCGTTTGTTATCATGCAGCCATCCTGTTACCACAAATGCTGTTGCGTGAAATTGATATTTTTTTAGAATCGGGTAAGCATATTCTTTGATGGATTGAAAGCAGTCATCAAAAGTAAGTAATATTGATTTTTCGGGTAAGGAATTGCCTCCTTCATAATATGCCTTTACTTCCTCTAAAGATAAAGTGTGGAAACCATTGTTAAATAAATACTCCATTTGTTGTTCAAATTTTTCTAGTGTAATGAAAAGGGGAGAGGGCAAGAAATCCTTATATGCTTGTTTGACATCAATTGGATGTAGTTCTGCTGCTTGAAAATCTTCCTCTTTTCTTATTTCGTGGTACATTAACACAGAAAAAGCCATCATAAAACCTCCTCTTTAATAAAATGCAGAATTCCTGCATTTCCAATTTAAGTAATTTTGTTAACTTACAAAATCTTCTTTTATTATATCGGACCATAATGGGAAAAAACGGCTAGAAGTATAAATAGTTTTAACAATTTGGTGTATAAATTCAGAAAAATAAGATTTTTTGTTGAGATTCGATTCTTTCTTAGCCAAACAAATAAAAGAAATATTCATAAAGTGTTACAGATAATCATAAGTTTTTAAAGACAATAGTGATATACACGTGAAAGGAATGAGAGGAGGAGTCGCTTTGTCTCAAGAAAATTCGTCTATTTTACGGTTTTCATTGGAAGAGTCCGTCTGGTTTCAAAAAGGACAGGAAGTAGCAGATCTGCTTTCCATTTCACTTGATCCCAATATAACGATCCAAGAGAACGATCAGTATATTATCATTCAAGGCTCTTTAGAACTTAGTGGTGAATACAAGCGCTACAATGAAGGGGAACAAGAAGAGGAGGAGGTTTTTAAGGCTCCTAAATTAGTTCATTCTGTAATGGAGAGAGAGGAAGGGGTATGTGAATTTTTACACCATTTCCCTGTTGATATTACGATTCCTCTTGAAAGAGTGACAAGTCTTGATGATGTGGAAATCGAGATTGACACTTTTGATTATGTTTTTCCCGAAAGAAGCTGCTTAAATTTAACGGCTGATTTAACTATTTCTGGCTTGGCTGCTGAAGAAGTGGAGGAAGATATAGCGGAGGAAATAGAAGAAGAGTTGGAAGTAGCACGGCATACGGAAAAAGAGGCAGAAATAGTGGAAGAGAAGGCAGAAGAAGTGGAACTAGTACGGGATCATTCGAAGGAAGAGGAGGAGGACGTTTTAACTGATTCCATAGAAGAACCTGTTGAAATTGCGGTTAGTCCATTTCAAATTGTTAGTCCCTTACTAGAAGAATTGCGTGAAGAGAAGGAAACAGAGGATGACTTATACTCTTCCTTCGAGTTAGAGGTTAGAAAGACTCCAGAAGAGGAGGATGAATGGAGCACAAACGAACATACAAAGATCCCTTATTTTTCTGAGGCAGTTAGAAAGGAGGATGAGACTACTCCTGCAGAGCCAGAGATGAAAGTTTCCATATTACGGAGTGAAGAAAAAGTATTTTCTGCAGAAGAAGTCTTTCAAAAACCAGATCACGAATCCTCCACTGAAGTAAAGCAAGAAGAGGTTGTTTTGGAAGAAGAGGAACTAGAAGAATCATCTTCTTCTCCTAATGAGGAGCCTAAAAAGAAGAAAGGCTTCTTTAATAAAACAAAGTCTCTTACTTTTACAGAGTTTTTTGCTAGAAAAGAAGAAGAGAAGCATACAAAAGTGAAAGTTTGTATTGTACAGCAAGGCGATACATTAGAAAAATTAAGTGACCGATATAATGTAAATATCCATGCATTGTTAAAAGAAAATCGCATGGAAGCAAATCAAGATATCTATGAGGGGCAAGTTTTGTATATTCCTAGGAATTTTGTAGAGAAATAGGGCACAAACAGCAGGCAGGAGAAAATCCTGCTTGACTGTTTTTCTTGGCTTTTCAACCGTCTTTTGCTCTTGAAGTTTAAACAGTAAGAGAGTGAAAGGAATTGGGGAGGAAAACAAAATAGAGTCGATTGTTAATCGAATATATGGTAAATGCCCGAATCGTCAACTAACCATCGATAGAAACGGAGAAGATGGCAGTTTCACTTTATGAGAAAGTGTGGGCGGATATGAATGAACAAAATATATTAAAGAAGTATACACCAATTTTGAAGCCATATGCAGTCGAACCGAATTTTGTAGAGGAGTTCGGAAAAGTAGCGAAGATTTACAGTAGTAAAGGAACTTTTGCTTTGAAACGAATGGATCCTCATCAAGGTGCAGATTTCACCCGTCATATTCGAATGCTATATCAAAAAGGATATAATCGGATTGTCCCGATCTATCCAGCTGTGGATGGAAGATACGCTATTTTTTATGACAATAAGCTGTTTTACTTAATGCCATGGTTACCTAATGAGGAAAGAGAGAATTATTCCAGGAAGCATCAGCAAATGTTTCGCGAGCTTGCACGACTTCATATCTTATCTTCGAAAGAAGTGAAAATTGAGAAGGAAGATCGACAGGAGCATTTTGAAAATACACAGTTAGATATTGAAAAAGAACAAGAGTTTTTAAATGGTTTTATTGAGCTATGTGAAAATAAAGAGTATATGTCACCATTTGAATTAATGTTCTGTCTGTATTACCATGACATTCGGCAGGCGTTGATCTATTCGGAAACAAAGCTAAAAGAATGGTATGAGGAAACGAAAGAAGATGAAAAGGCAAGAGTCTCCATTATTCATGGGAAACTGTCATCAGAGCATTTTCTTTATGATGATAGAGGATATGGTTACTTTACTAATTTTGAAAAAGCTAGGTATGGAACGGCAAGTCATGATTTACTTCCATTTCTCTCACGCTCCTTAAAAACTGGACCGAAGCAGAATGATGAATGCATTGAGTGGCTATATACGTACTTTAAGCATAATCCGTTAAAATACGATGAAATGCTATTATTTTTAAGTTATTTAGCTCATCCTGGCCCCGTTATTCGAGTTTGTGAGAAATATATGAAAGCAAATAAGAAAGACATTAATGAACGGAAATATGTTCAAAAGCTGCTTAAACAATATTGGCTTTTAAAAAATACCGAATATGTTGTCATGCGGGTGGATGAGATAGAAAGACAAAAAAAAGCACAGCAGGATGCTGCGGAACAAGCAGAGACCCAGGATTAAAAAACTTGGGTCTATTATTATTGGGTACTATAATTGTCACCATTTTTTCTCGTGTTCATAAAGTAAAGACAAACAAAAAAAGGAAATGAATAAAATTAAAAAATTTAGGCAATCCTTATTGACGAGATTAAGTTATTTTCGGTAGTATAGCATATATAAAATAAATTATTAAAGCAATGACAGGGAGTAGTACAGTGTAAGTTGTTTCAAAGAGAGGAAATCATTTGCTGTGAGATTTCTATTCAACCCATTGGAAGGTAGCCCTCGAGCTTCTTTTGCGAACGGTGTGCTTATTAGTAAAAGACGGACAGTATCCGATATCATCTTTTAAAGAGCCAATACCTATTTTGTATTGGAAAAAAGGTGGTACCGCGAACAAACTCCATTCGTCCTTTTAAGACGAGTGGAGTTTTTTTATTTGCTTTTAAAAAGTACGAAGGAACAGGATAAGGAGGAAATTAGGATGGAAATGAAAGAAATCTCCATGCCGACAAAGTATGATCCAGCAAGTATTGAAAAGGGTCGCTATGATTGGTGGTTAGAAGGCAAATTTTTTGAGGCAAAGCCAGATGAAGGAAAAAAGCCTTATACAATCGTAATCCCGCCTCCAAATGTAACAGGTAAACTGCATTTAGGGCATGCATGGGATACAACATTACAAGATATATTGACAAGAATGAAAAGAATGCAAGGCTATGATGTACTATGGTTACCTGGAATGGACCACGCCGGTATTGCTACCCAAGCAAAAGTAGAAGAAAAGCTGCGCGCCCAAAATATTAGCAGATATGATCTTGGCCGTGAAAAATTTGTAGAAGAAACATGGAAATGGAAAGAGGAATATGCAAGTCACATTCGTGCCCAATGGTCTAAATTAGGTCTAGGATTAGATTATTCTCGTGAAAGATTCACATTAGATGAAGGGCTATCCAAAGCAGTTCGTGAAGTATTCGTTTCTTTATATAATAAAGGGCTTATCTACCGCGGAGAATACATTATCAACTGGGACCCAGCTACCAAAACAGCGCTCTCTGATATTGAGGTAATCTATAAGGATGTACAAGGTGCCTTTTATCATATGAAATATCCTTTAGCAGATGGATCTGGTTATATTGAAGTAGCGACAACTCGTCCAGAAACAATGTTAGGCGATTCAGGTGTTGCTGTTCATCCTAAAGATGAAAGATACCAGCATTTAATTGGTAAGAAAGTAGTTTTACCGATTGTAGGAAGAGAAATTCCGATTGTTGCGGATGATTATGTGGAAATGGACTTTGGTTCAGGCGCTGTTAAAATGACTCCAGCCCATGATCCTAATGATTTTGAAGTTGGAAACCGTCATAATTTAGAAAGAATCCTGGTAATGAACGAAGACGGTACAATGAATGAGCGTGCTGGTAAATATGAAGGAATGGACCGTTTCGAGTGTCGTAAACAAATCGTCAAAGATTTACAAGAAATGGGTGTTTTATTCAAAATCGAAGAGCATATGCATTCTGTTGGTCATTCTGAGCGAAGTGGGGCAGTAGTAGAGCCATATTTATCTACCCAATGGTTCGTTAAAATGCAGCCATTGGCTGATGAGGCAATCGCCTTGCAAGATAAAGAGGATCAAAAAGTTAACTTTGTTCCAAATCGCTTTGAAAACACATATATGCGCTGGATGGAAAATATTCGTGATTGGTGTATTTCTCGTCAGCTTTGGTGGGGACATCGTATTCCTGCTTGGTATCATAAAGAAACAGGTGAAGTTTATGTAAATCATGAAGCACCAGCAGATATAGAAAATTGGACACAAGAGACAGACGTATTAGATACATGGTTCAGTTCAGCGTTATGGCCATTCTCTACATTGAACTGGCCAAATACAGAGGCAGAAGACTATAAGCGCTATTATCCTACTGCTGCTTTAGTAACTGGATATGATATTATTTTCTTCTGGGTATCTCGCATGATTTTCCAAGGTCTTGAGTTTACTGGGGAAAGACCATTTAAAGATGTATTAATTCATGGACTTGTTCGGGATGAACAAGGTCGCAAAATGAGTAAGTCTTTAGGAAACGGTGTCGATCCTATGGATGTAATTGCTAAGTATGGTGCAGACTCCTTACGTTATTTCTTATCAACAGGAAGTTCACCAGGTCAGGATTTACGTTTCAGTATTGAAAAAGTAGAGTCTACTTGGAACTTTGCGAATAAGATTTGGAATGCTTCCCGTTTTGCGTTAATGAACATGGATGGTTTAACGTATGATGAGATTGATTTATCAGGTGAAAAATCAGTTGCGGATAAGTGGATCTTAACGAGATTGAACGAAACAATTGAAACAGTGACACGTCTATCTGAACGCTATGAGTTTGGAGAAGTAGGAAGAGTCCTTTATAACTTTATCTGGGATGATTTCTGTGACTGGTATATTGAGATGGCGAAGCTTCCATTATACGGTGATGATGAAGCGACAAAACTAACAACTCGCTCTATTTTAGCGTACGTGCTTGATAATACAATGCGTTTATTACATCCATTTATGCCATTTATCACAGAAGAAATCTGGCAAAACCTTCCGCATGCTGGCGAATCGATTACCGTTGCGGACTGGCCAAAAGTAAATCAGTCATTCACAGATGAGAAAGCTGCAAATGATATGAAACTGCTTGTTGAGATTATTCGCTCTGTTCGTAACAGCCGTGCAGAAGTAAACACACCAATGAGCAAGAAAATCAGCATTTTATTAAAAGCTAAAGATGAAGAGGTAAAAGCTACCCTTCTTGAAAATAAATCTTTTATTGAGCGTTTCTGCAACCCGGAAACATTAAGTATTGATACAGATATTGCTGTTCCGGATAAAGCTATGACGGCTGTAGTAACAGGTGCTGAAATTATTCTTCCTTTAGAAGGTTTAATTAATATGGAGGAAGAAATAGCTCGATTAAATAAAGAGTTAGAGAAATGGAATAAAGAAGTAGAACGTGTTCAAAAGAAATTAAGCAATGAAGGCTTTGTAAAAAAAGCGCCAGAAAAAGTAATTAACGAGGAAAAGGCAAAAGAAAAAGATTATTTAGAAAAACGTGCTGCAGTGGAAGCGCGTATTAATGAATTAAAAGGTTAATTTCATAGTAGAACGAAGGGTGTCTCCGCTATCAAACCTTTGAGGCACCCTTCTTCTATGGAGGAAGCATTTACTTTTCATAATACTAGCTAAAGTTAATTAGAGCATATACTGGCAATCATTAATCTTATAAGAGGGTGTAGCAATGTTTCATAATTATGAAGAAGCATTAAATTGGATTCATTCTCGTTTGCGTTTTGGAATAAAGCCTGGGTTAACAAGAATGGAAATGATGATGGAAAAGCTAAACCATCCGGAAAAACAGATAAAGACAGTTCATATAGGTGGAACAAATGGAAAGGGATCTACTGTAACTTACTTAAGAAATATTCTGCAACAAGCAGGATTAACAGTTGGAACCTTTACCTCTCCATACATCGAACAATTTAATGAGAGAATTAGTGTAAACGGAATAGCAATTAGCGACGAAGAAATTTTAGTATTAGCAAATAAATTATTACCAATTGTCGAAGAAATGGATCAGATGGAGATTGGCGGACCAACTGAATTTGAAATTATTACAGCGATGTCTTTCTACTATTTTGCTTATATCAATAAAATAGATATTGTCATTTATGAGGTAGGATTAGGTGGTCGTTTTGACTCAACAAATATCATCTCCCCTTTGCTTTCTATTATTACAAGTATAGGATTAGACCATACAGCGATTTTAGGAGACACCTATGAAAAAATCGCCTTTGAAAAAGCTGGCATTATTAAAACAGATACACCGATTATTGCAGCAGTGAAACAAAAGGGTGCTCAAAAAGTAATCGTAAATCAGGCAAATGAAAGGAAAGCGCCTATCTATCTATTAGATAAAGATTTTATGATAGATAAATACCATTCAACACCTACTAGTGAATCATTTGGATTAAAGTCCATATTTTTTAAATGGGAAGATTTACAGATTACCATGTTTGGTAAGCACCAAGTGGAAAATGCATCACTAGCTGTAATGGGTGCCCATCTATTGCAGGATACCTTTGAATCCATAAATGAAGATAGTATTCGAAAGGGATTATTTCAATCCAAATGGCCTGGCAGATTGGAAATTCTGTCAGAACATCCTTTTGTCGTAGTAGATGGGGCACATAATGAAGAAGGAATCGATGCACTGGTAGATGTATTAATTAATCGCTATAAAGATAAGAAAAAGCATATTATCTTTGCAGCACTTTCTGATAAAAAAACGGACAAAATGATTGCTAAATTGGATCAAGTGGCAACAACAATTACTTTTGTTACATTTGATTTTCCACGAGCTGCAAGCAGCAAGACATTATATGAAGAAAGTAATCATCCATTAAAGGATCAGAACAGTGATTGGAAGAAAGCTATTCTCAATCAATTGGAAAAGCTTACAGCAGATGACCTATTCCTCATAACGGGATCTTTGTACTTTATTTCGGAAGTGAAGGAATTTTGGAAAAATTATCAGAAATAACTACATCGCTTAAAAAAATATAGATTATTAGAATAGAAAAAGGTAGTATATATTTATTAGGCTGAAAATGTGGGAATTTTAAGAATATGATGGGGTTTTCACTTTTCATATAGTAAATAAAAATGATGAAATACAAATTTAATTGATAGATGAATGGATATAAAAGGAAGGGGGAGATGTGTATGATTAACCCAGTCTACAAAAAATTAATATGGACAGTTTGGACACTCCTCCTTCCTTTTGGTTTGTGGTTTTCTTATACATTGTATCCTCCGCAAATTTATGATAAGGGTTGGGAGTTAGTTGCTTTTTTACTATTTATGACAATTGTCGCTAGTATGCCGATGATTATAAATGGCATTCCAGTGTTTTTTCTGCAATGGGCAACTTTATCTGTTTTCTTAATCTTTGGATTAGTTATGGAAATCATTCTTGTTCAAATCGCATTATTAGCTGTACTCTATCAAGCTAAATTAGATAGGAAGTCGCTATTCCGCTTACCGATGAATTCTATTATGTTTTTCCTTGTTTCCTTTATTAGTGGGATTATTTACTATAGTTTCGGAGGCGGACATGGATTTGATATTGCCTTAAATTTTAAATCATTTGCTTTAATTAGTGTATATCTCATTTCCTATCTCTTACTCAATACTTTGGGGATATTTTTTATTGTTCGCTTTATCTATAAGCGAAAGCAACGATTTATCACCAAGGATTTGGTGTGGGAAATATTCACAACGATTATCACATATCCGGTAGGCATCGCTTTATATCTTATGTATGAATATATCGGGCTAGCTGCCTTAATCTTAATCGGTGTTCCATTTATCACGTTATCACTTATTTTAAAACTATATCATTCTAGTCAAACGGCGAATGATTATTTACGGAAAACAGCAGAGATTGGCCATCAGCTATCTCAAAATTTGTATGTAAATGAAACAATCGATTTTTTTATCGAAAAGCTTTATGAATTATTTAAAGTTGATTTCGTGTTTATTCATCAAGTTAATACGAATGAAGATTTAGAAATGATATCACGTGTGGAGCAGCAAGAGAGATTACCTCTATTACCTGAAATAATGAAAGAAAATGAGGGGATTTGTGGGAAAGTGCTGGCGTCGAAAAAAGCAGAAGTATACCATTCTAAGCAGGAATGGCAGATCGTAAACAAGGGATATATGCCGGAGGGCGTTCAAAGTGTACTCTGTATGCCGCTAAATAAAAATAATAAAGTAATTGGTGTATTATTGCTGGGAAGCAGACAAAAGAAGGCATTTGCAAACATCAAGTTAATGGTTTTAGACCTTTTATGCAGCCAATTTGCCATTGCGCTTGAGAACGCTAAATATTTTGAAAAAACAAAGGAAAATAGTGAGAGGTGTGCTCTGACGAAGCTTTATAACTACCGCTATTTTGAAAAAATATTAAGTGAGCAGTTTACTAAATTGAATGAAAAGAATTTGGACAATCTTGCGCTCATCATGTTGGATATTGACCATTTTAAAGCGATTAATGATCAATATGGTCATCAAGCTGGAAATGAGATTTTAATAGGTTTCGCCAAAAGAATTCAAAATCTTATTGGTGACCACGGATTGGTTGCTAGGTATGGTGGAGAAGAATTTGTCATCCTATTAAGCAATATAGAGAATAAAGAAGCATTTGATTTAGCTGAGTTTATCCGCAAGAGGATTGCCTCTAGGCCATTTGTCATTAAACAAAATATCGACGATCGTCAACAAATTAAGAATGTAAATATAACTGCTTCCCTTGGATTAGCTTATGCGCCAGTAGATGCGGATGAGCCGTTAGCTTTGATTCGTCATGCGGATCGCGCATTATATGTGGGCGCTAAACGAGCAGGACGTAATCGTGTCGCAGGTTATGTAAAATAAAGGCTTCTTGCAAAAAGGATCGAATAACCTGAAAGTTTTTTATCTAACTGATGGATAGTTGGATGAAAAGACAATGAATTAAAAGCTCTTTGAACTTCCTAGGTGAAGTTCATTTTTTTTGGAGAATTTATCGTGAACGATTAGAGAATGCAACTTATTCCCCCTATAAAAAAGCTATACTAGTTCAAAAGTACTTGATATAATGATGGTAATATTGTGTTTATAAAATAAAACTAGTAAAAGGGTAATAAATAGGGGTGCGATTTTATGAGGAGAACGAAATTAGCTAGTAAATTTTTCATCGTGTTATTGATATTATTATTCATCTTACCTACTACAGAGACTAATGCATCTGCCACTACTCCATCTGTAGGCTTTTCTGTTACCCCATCTCAAAATATTATTGTAAAGCCTAGTGGTGGAGTAGCACAAGGAAATTTAGATGTTCGTTTGACTCCAGAAGGGAAAGTGACCAGCAGCAATCGTTCTCCCATTGAATTAGCATTTGTATTCGATAAATCAGGATCGATGGACGAGCTTGGTTATAATCCATATAAATTTAAAAGTGCAAAAAATGCAATTACACAGGCTGTTGATTACTTTAGTGAAGATCCGAATATATATGATAGATTCGCATTTATTCCCTTTTCAACGGATGTAGAAAAAGAAAAAATGGTTTATTTTCCTATTTATGCATATAATTCAGCGGGTAATGTTAGAGATAATTTAAAGACTATTAATAATGTAGCGAATCGTCTCGTTGCAACTGGGGGAACAAATTATACTCAGTCCTTTCAAACAGCGGGATCTATGCTGGCAAGCGGCAATAATAATGCTAATAAATATATTGTATTTTTAACAGATGGCGAACCAACTTCTTCTATTATGGAGGAAACATTTACAGATAAAGTTTGCACAAATTATTATTTCTGGCAAACATGTTCAAATAAGCAGGTTAAGGATACGGTTACGTATACTATTTATACAAATAACACTGCTAGAGCTGTTAGATCCAATGGAACTATCGTTTCAACAAGTTTAAGTTATGTGGAAAAAGCAATAAAATCTCATATCGAAACGGAAGTAAACAATCTTGCCGCCAATAACTATAAACTCTATTCCATCGGTTTTGGAACAAACAAGGAAGTAGATATGAGTTATTTGAATAAATTGTCCGAAACAACAGGCGTAACAGCCCAACAAGCATCTGAACAATCTATTGCAAAAATATTTGAGACGATTTCGGAAAAAGTAAATACACCTACTATTTCAGCTGCGATAAAAATAAATATTTCGAAGTTTGGTGACAAGGTCAAATTAAGTAATAATGCAAACGTAACAACAGATAGTGTGGGAGATATCATTATTAAGAAAGACATTCTTTTCCCTGTCAATCAAGATCCATCAGGTTCTATTGATATATCTTTGCCGTTGACTTTTAGTGAAACGGGAACGTATGTATTTGATGATATAACTTTGCAATATAAAGATTTAGACGGAAATACGCAAACAAAGAAAACAAGTACAACAATCCAAGTAAAAGAGGATGCGCCAGCTAGTTTTTCTTCGACCATGACGTTAGAAAAAGTAGTAAATGAACTAAATGATTTAATCAAGACAAGCAATTCATCAGATAAATCGAATCATTTTAATGTCAAATACACGTTGAATCCAATTGGTCTTGTGAATAATACAGTAAGTGGCACGCTAGCTAATTTAATTATCGAACAACCACTACCAGATAGTGTATCCATAGTCACCACAGATAGCGTTAAAGAAATTACAAAAAATGGTAGTCGGTATGCCGTTATTACTTTACCGAATGAGATTCATTACTCGAATGGAAGCTTTATTCCTTCGACAATCAATAGAACAGTTGAATATAAGATCAATTATGCTGTAAATAATTTAAGTATGCCAAGAGCAGACTTATATTTTAAGGATTCTCGTTTCCAGTTTATAAATGCCACAACTATATCTCCATCTGCGCAAACAATGAATATGAAAGTACAATTAAAAGAGTTTACGATGATTAAATATACTGGAGATGCAGCAGGGATAATCGAAAAAAGGGAACAAGAAACAAATAAGAAATTAGCTAATACCGAATATCCAAATGATTATAATCTTGCCAATAAGTCTGTAAAAGAAATGGTATTTGAACAAGAATCTAAAAATCAAACTATTGAAATTACGTATTCGGATAACAGTAAAGCATATTTGCACTTTTTACCTGACTTTGAATTAATTGGACAGGATACAAAAAAACATTATAAGAGTGGTTCTACTTCAACAGAGTTTATTGATACTGTATTAACCCGGAAAATACCAGGACAAGATGTGACTTATGCTTATAAAATCGATAACGGTTCTGATAGTACTGGCTGGAAAACGTTCAAGCCAAAAGATAAAATCAGCATTGAAACATCAGGAGAAAATACAATATCGATTAAAGCAGCTGGTGGGTTTGCGAATAATACAGAGATCGTAAAAACGATTAAAATAGCATGGCCGATAACTTCCATAACAATCGAGCCTAATCCGATAGAAATAAACGTTGATGGCACAAAGAGTTTTACGATAACAATCGAGCCGAATAATGCTACGAATAAGACTTTGGATATAGCTGTGGCTAATCCATCTATCTCAAGCTTAATTCCTGGACAAAATACACTAATAGGAAATACAGCAGGAACGACTGAATTAATTGTGAAGACGACAGATGGATCCAACCTTATACAGCGGATTCCGGTGCATGTTAGAGATCCCTATGTAAAACTAGAGAATATTTCATTTACGAAGCCAGTTTATACAATCGAACGTAGTGCTGGAACAAATGACAAGCTTATAGCGGTAGATGATCTCTTAATCTTTAATCCTTCTAATGCGACAGATAAAGATATAGAACAAGTTCTGTCTAATGCTCCTGATACAGTGGAAGTAATTAGGCAGGATGGACAATATTATTTGAAAGCAGCAGATGTTGGTTATGCAGAAATAACCGCTATTGCAGAAAAGCAAAAAGATGGTACCCAGCCTAAAGATTCTACCCTTTTCAAAGTAGTAAAAGAAAAGGAAGGAAATAATGGCAATGGAGAAGACGGAGATGGACGCTGGTAAATTGTTTGTACCCTAGCGGAACCAAAGATTGGGACACAAGTATCCCACAAGTAAAACCCGAATGATTACGGAGAGGTAAATGATATGCTCCCCTACAAGTAACCAGATTTTTATTTTTTAATCTGTCTACCTATAGGGGAGCATATCAAAATAGCCTCTCGTGTAATTGTTCGGGTTTTTTATGATTTATAGGAAAGGTGTTTGTGGTTATCACTTTCAAACTAACTACAAATTATTCAATCACAAAATCATCTGGTATAATTTGTAGTCGATCTACTATAGGAAGTGCATCTATTCCTCTTAATAAAACATCTTGGTCATAATCAACGATAAATCGTGAAAGCATTCCTTCCCTTGAATTTGGGATATCAGAAATGGAAGAGAACTCTCTGTTGGCGCGAATTGCATTTATTTCGAGAGAATCTTTTGCAAAAACGCCACCCTTAATATAGAACAGGGAACCAACACCATATAATTCAGCTTTTTTTTCTGTGTAAAAGAAAGCTTTTAAAGGTTGGATGATTGTCTCCTCATCTGGAAGATAAGGAAAACCAGTTTCTTTCATTGGATGGAAATGATTAAACTCATTCATTCTTGTAATCGTAAGTTTTTCCTTAGCTAATAAAATGAGCTGTCCCACTTTTTGGGCATTCGTTCTTTTATCAATATATGGCAAGCCAAGAATATTAATATTGGAAACAAAGGTCTCATTTAATGTGTAAACAACAGAGTTAATTTTGACTATATCATTTTCTCCAGACTCTTCTCCTTTTTCATCTCCGTTTATAGTAAATGAATCTAGACTGATCATATTGCTATTTAAAGAAATGGTTGTATTTAAAGGACGGATATGGATAGACTTCCCTGTAAGAATATCTCCGTTGATGCTGACACCGTTATGAGGATTACTTTTATTGTCAGCAGCAGACTCGATATTTAAATCACCTGCAACAAAGAGATTTCCTTGTAAATTCATTTCACCATCAAAATTGATTAGATGTAAATCACCAGATACATAAATATTATTTGCTAACTTTAATTGGCTGTTGCTTACTAAATATAAATCACCGTTAACAACTAAGTCCTTATCGAATGTAATAGGATAATTGCTGCTGTTAATAACAGTATCTCCGTTGATGCTTACTTTTTCCTTGAAATCTAATGGATTATTGTCACTCTTAATCTGAAAACTATTGGAGAGACGTTTGAGAGAATCTCCTAATACAGAAGAAGGTGCTTCTTGCTCTGGGACATTTTCAATCAAGGGAGCACTGTTTGATTGACCGTTTACGATACTAGCTACTTTGTTCTGAAGAAGACTTGGAAAATTAGCTGTTTCGCTTATATCTCTAATTGTTATATTGTTCAAATTATCATCTGTTCTTAACAAAGTATCCATTCGTTGGATAAAAGTACGATTATAATCAATATTAATAAATTGACTATCATGATTTAAAGAAGGTACTTCTCCTTTATAGAAATTCTTATCTTTCAGCACCGGTATTAAGTTTGCAGAACTACTATAAATATTACCGGTAATAGAAGGGGGAAGAGATGATTTTTCTTCTCTAGTACCATTTTTTAGCTGGTATTTCGCCCGATCACTAATTTGAAGCTGATTTGCATAAATATTGCCATTTACATTAGGTGATCCATTAATAAATAGTCCTTCTTCATTCTGTTTAGAGTAAGCTCCTAGCGCATACTTTAAAAAGCTAGGAAGGGGAGATAAAATTACTCGCTTCTTTAAGGTTCTTGTAATACTTCCTTCTGTTTCGTTAGGATTATTGGTTACAAGAATAATTTCTAGCACTCTGGTGAAATCTAATTCTCGATCGATCGTATAAGTACTATCCAAATCGTAGGTTTTTTTAGAACACGCTTTATTAGAAGGAATCTCTACTTTAGTAGCATCGCTTAAATCCACTACACTTAGACAACTAATCGATTCATTATACGTTTGATTTGTTAAAATTTTATTTAACGTTGGCATAATAACCATGGATGCAAGCTGTGTATCAAAAGAATCACTTACGATATATTGGTTATCGATCTGCCGATAATCTAAAGGTAAAGATTGTAAGGCATTAGCCATTTCATAGGTTATTTCTTCGAGTACTTTTTTGCTCTCATACGTAATATTGATGTCCGTTTCTCTCGTTTCTACCCTTTTTGTACTGCTTATACTAGATGCTACAATTGCCAGACCTATTGTTGTAAAAACTAATGTAATTAATAATACGGTAATTAGGGCGTTCCCTTTTTGATTCCAATTGAACATAAATGGTATTCTCCTTAAAAGCCAAATTGACTTTCTAAAGTTAAAGGTCGATTTAATCGTGCTTGATCGATGATAAAAGTGATATGGATTAACCCATGAAGGCAACGATTTTTATTTTCTGGGTCTGTTTTACTACAGGAAAGCCTTACTTTAGAACCGGTAAAATCCCCGCTTCCCTCTAGAATTTGATTATTGATCGAAACAGAAGTAATCGTTTCGTTTTTAAGCTGGTGGTCAACAAATGCAATACTACTTACTTTTGCATTCTCTGGTTTTATTTTTTCTTTATCATAAGTATAAAAAGAAGAATTCTCTTTAGTATTCTTCTCAAATACAGTCTTTTCTGTATCATATAAGCTGATTTTTGAATCTCCTTCTATCGTTACATAGTCAAAAGGGATGCTATTAAAGGAGTTCATCATCATAGAAACGGCATAATCAGCATCATCTCGGATTTGTCCTTCTATCTGAATTTTATTATATAAGGATAAACCAGACTGAAAGACTCCATAGATGACTGGCAATACGATTGCAAGAATGGTGATGGCTGCCAATAGTTCATATAGTGTTATTCCTTTTTCATCGAAGATCCTCACTTTTGATGGCTCCCTCCATGGAAGTATTGTACTCTTTTTTGTTTACACTCCATGTGACAGTTACTGTTAAAGGAATGAAAAAATTGCTGTAATTTTTATCTAAAATAGGCTTAATAATTACATGATAATCAATATTATTAATTTTAATAGGTGTACAGGATGCTTGATTATCTTTGTCCCAGATTACTTTATACTCATTATTGCAGATGAATAATTCACCTGTTGTCTCCTTATTATGATCTATTCTATTTTTTATGCTGATAAAGGAGTCTTCTTGGGTAGTTTGTTCCATGTATGTCAAAGCATTTCTAGCAACATTTATACCAGCAGTTTTTTTCTGATTAAGATTCGTATAAGAATAAGCTTGAGTAAAAAAGTTCATTATACCTAAAATGATTATACTAAGGATAGTAAGAGACAATAAAACTTCTATTAATGTTAATCCTTTAGAACTAGATATCAGCTTTGGAATTTTCATATTTTTTCCCTGCTTTCAAAAATGCTATTCTTATTATACAATACTAAATAGCTATTATATGATGAAAAGTATCAAAAAAATAATACAAAAGTTTTAGATAATTTACAAAAAATGTCGTATGATTAGATAAATGGTTCGAAAAGAGGAGGTGTATGAATGACTGTATACATTTTGGCGCTTATGTCCTTAATTTTTGTTGTGCCTGTTTTGTATTTCTTGCCATTAGGACTTTCGAATCGAGGGAAATTTACTATTATTGGATTAGCGTTTTGTATTTCTGCGATCGGATTACTTTCAAGGGAGCTATTTTCTTTCTGGCAAAGTATTTTAATTATGCTATTATTCCTTATTAGTGCAAGCTATCTTTTGTTGAAAAATTGGTCAACAATACTTTTTGTCATGCCAGAAGACGTAGAAGATTCTGTTATAGAGAAAAGACAAGAACCACGAGAAACAAAGGATTTAAAAACTACTCAGAATGACGTAGAACTAGAAGAGGATATTATTCCCTTTGTTCCAGAGGTAAATCAAGAAGACATTTTAACAAATGAAGCAGCTATCATTCAAGAGGAAACAGTCGAAAGCATAGGCATGCATCTTGATGTGATGAAACATTTAGAAGTTGTTAAACAGGAAGAAGAATTTTTACTTTCCATAGAGGAAGAAGTTATCGATAGAGAAATAGATAGAGAAATAGATAAAGAAATAGATAAAGAAATAGATAAAGAAATAGATAAAGAAATAGATAAAGAACCAGTAGAGACGAACTATCTAGCTGAAATTGAAAAAATGCTGGAAGAAAACGATCCTTCCACTGCTATTAAAACAAGCGAGGGAATTGACGAAGAAGATCAAATAGAGGAAATCTTTTTTTCTATTGGTGAGGATGTTGAAGTTGCAGTGTCAGTGGAAAAGATGGAACAGGAACAGCTCTGGAATGATCTAGCGGATAATGCCATAACGGAAGAGGAGAAAACAATCCTATCAGAAGAAATGACTGCTATAAGTGAACATATAGAGGAAGTGCAGGAGGATTCTGCTGTTGAAATGATGGATGAACAAGCAGAACTTTCACTGGAACAAAGCCAAGAAAATCAAATTGGATTAGATGGTGATAAACACGAAAATGTGGTAAGTGGCTTAGCTCATAAGATTATCAACAATACTTTAGCACAATTAGAACTGTTGCAGAATGCCATGGATATGGAAGAATTCGAGACTGTATTAACTCAGTGTTTGAAGAAGCCTATTCCTTTAAATGAATATTTTGCTTATTCTGCTTTGTTAATTGATGTATATGTTCAAAATAAGGAAGAGGGTAAATTAGAAAATTTATTATATTCGCTTAGAGAAAAATTTATGGAACAACCGATTGTATTAGAACAAATTAAATTTATGGAAGAAAAGTATCTGAAAGTATAGGGGAGATAGATTATGAAAATTAGCACACAGTTAAAAGGTTTACCGATTATCAGCATCTCTAACGGACAACAAGAAGGAAATGTACAGTCTTTAATCATTAATCCAGAAAAAGGTTTTGTGGATTTTTTAACACTAGAGCAAGAAGAATGGCAAGAGAGTATTCAAGCAATCCCTTTTAAAAAGGTGATCGGTGTAGGGGAATATGCTGTAACAATCGAAAGTGCAAACTCTATCATTGATTTAACACAGATTCCTATTGCTAGTGAGCTGGCAAGCAAAAAAATCGCGATTATTGATACAAATGTTATTACTAGAAAAGGAGATCTTGTAGGTAAAGTGACAGAGTATCAAATTGACGAAGAGACAGGTGAAATCATTGGACTTGTTCTGGAGGATCGAGAATCAGTCATTTCATCCGATACTGTTATCACCTATGGTAAAGATATTATTATTGTGAAAGAAGAAGTAGCTGCACCTTATTCTGTTCAAGAAGAAGCTGTATCTTCAAATGACCACTTATTCCAAGGGTTGGAAGTAGTGGAGCGAGAAGATGAAGCTAGTCTTAATGGGTTAAAAGAAAAACAAAGAGAATTATTGCTCAATAAACAAGTAACAAAAGATATTTATGCAGCAGATGGTGAATTGATTGCTGCGGAGGGTTCTATATTAACACTAGAGGATATTGAGAAAGCGCAAAATGCGGGGCCAAGTGTAGTAATTGATCTATCCATGAGTGTTAATGCATAACAAAAGGAGTCATTACTTCATGAAAAACGTTCAAAGTGTAAAGCTATTTGTAGCTATGGTAGTTACAACTGCATTTATTTTTAGTTTTTCGCATTTTGGTGTAAACGCATATGAAAGGATTTTTTCGACCAAGGAAGGTTATGCGGAGGGAACAACTGTAGGTGGAGTAGATATTTCTGGAATGTCACTAGAAGAAGCTTTAAAAGTATTGAAGGATTCTCAAAAAGAATGGCTTCAATCAACCTCCATAAAATTAAAATATAAAGAAAAAACAGTAGATTTTGCTACTGATTTATTTACATTCCAATTCCAAGAAAGTTTAGAAAAGATACATCAGGGCACAGACAATTCATTGATTGTATCGTTAAATCAAGATGATTTAATCGGATTACTTTATTCGATATCTCCCTATCTCATAGAAGAAGATGTTTTTTCTGTGAATAAATGGAATGATTCTTTAATAGCGATAGCTTCCCAGTTAGACAAAGGAAATCACGAACTTGCGCTTCAAGAATATCTAGTCAGCCAAAAGGAAGAAGAAGTAATCTTAACAGATACTACATTAGAAGTTAAGGAAAATAAGAAAAATGTCGCTAAATGGGTAAAGCAATTTCCGAGTATTAAAGTGGGTCAAGAAGAAACGGTCTCGTTGCTAGATATAATGGGAAAACAGACAGATTCTTATTCGGATACTACATTAAGTATGGTTGCGACAGCTCTTCATCAACTAGTTTTAACAACTAACTTTACTATTACAGAGCGGTTTATAAGTAATCAATTGCCCAACTATGCCCAATTAGGCTATGAAGCGAAAATCAATCAATCTAAAAAAATGGATTACCGGTTTTATAATCCTAATGCTGCTGCTTATCAGCTTCAATTCAAAATGTCTGGCAATAAATTATATGCGTCGATAGTGGGAGTTCCGTTTTTATTTAAATATGATGTCGTTCTCTCCGATCAGCAAGCATTTAAGCCTAAAACGGTTATCCGATTTGATTCTTTATTAGGGTTTAATGAATATAGGACCGTTTCAGAAGGAACAGATGGGCTTTTAATTAAAGTTTATCGTTTAGCCAAAAATGACGATGGAGTAGAAGTGAAAAAAGATTTAATGAGCGAAGACTTTTATCCTCCAATCAATAAAGTAGTTGCTTCTGGATTAATAAAAGAACAGGAAACAGTGATTGATACAGATAATGTCGAAGATTCACTCGATTTAAATGATCCTTCTGATTCTGAAGAAAACATCAAGGAGGAAGAGACGGATACCGATAATCCAACGACAGATAATCCTCCACAGACAGAATCGGATAATCAGCATGTAAAAGAAGATGAGGACAAGGAAGAGACTCCACAAGCAGTAATAGAAAAATAATAAGTATAGAAATCGGGAGCTAAAGCAATGAAACAAATAAGAAAGCGGTTAGGAGATTTGTTGGTGGAGGCTGGCTTGTTGACAGAAGATCAATTGCAGCAAGCACTTAAAGACAAGCATCCAGATCAAAGGCTTGGAGATAGTCTGCTTCAAAAGGGTTATATTACAGAACAACAATTGATCGAGGTATTAGAATTTCAATTAGGTATTCCACATGTTAGTTTGTATCGCTACCCTTTTGACCCAAAGTTATTTACGATCGTTTCAAAGGAAACAGCGAAAAGACAATTAATTATTCCGCTAAAAAAAGAAGGAGAAAAGTTATATGTGGCAATGGCTGATCCAATGGATTTTTATACAATAGATGATTTGCGCTTATCTACTGGTTTTCAAATTGAGACAGCTATTGCGACAAAAGATGATATTTTGCGTGCAATCAATAAATATTATGATATGGACGAAGGGTTTGAAGAGTTGCTGTCTGATAATGGAGCAGTTGGCGAAGATGTGAGCGATAGTATGGATGAACAACAAGATACGCCGATTGTCCGCTTAGTAAATCAGATATTATCGAATGCTGCGGCCCTAAAGGCAAGCGATATTCATGTGGACCCTCAAGAAACAAAAGTGGTAATCCGTTATCGGATTGATGGCGTATTGCGTATAGAAAGAGTTTTGCCAAAACATATGCAGAGTGTATTGATAGCACGGTTGAAAATTATGGCAAACTTGGATATTACAGAGCACCGCATCCCGCAGGATGGAAGAATGAAGTTTAATTTGGACTTTCATCCCATTGATCTCCGTGTTTCTACACTTCCGACTATTTATGGAGAAAAGATAGTTATGCGGATTTTGGATCTTGGAAGTACACTAAATGATTTAGATAAACTTGGTTTTAATAAAGTAAATTTGGCTAGATTTACAAATCTTATTGAGAAACCAACCGGGATCATACTTATTACAGGTCCTACAGGATCTGGTAAATCCTCCACACTCTATGCAGCACTAAACCGTTTAAACAGTGAAGAAGTCAATATTATTACAGTAGAAGATCCGGTAGAGTATCAATTAGAAGGAATTAACCAAATTCAGGTAAATACGAATGTAGGGATGACATTTGCAAAAGGATTACGAGCAATATTGCGTCAGGATCCTAATGTAATTATGGTTGGTGAGATACGAGATAAAGAAACAGCAGAGATAGCCGTGCGTGCTTCTTTAACTGGTCACCTTGTTTTTAGCACCTTGCATACAAATGATTCACTAGGCTCTGTTACAAGATTGTTAGACATGGGCGTAGAACCATTTTTAGTGGCTTCATCTGTAACAGGAATTGTAGCGCAGCGTCTTGTTCGTAAAGTTTGTAGAGACTGTGGACAAGTTCATGCTGCAACAGTAAGAGAAAAAGAAATCTTCGCAAAACGGGGGCTAACAATCGATAAAGTTGTTAGAGGAAAAGGGTGTGCTTCCTGTAATATGACGGGTTATAAAGGAAGGGTAGCTATTCATGAAGTGCTAGTTATCAATGATGAAATGAGAAAAGTCATTATGAATGGTGAATCTTTTTCTAGATTACGAGATCTTGCAATGAAAGCAAAAACTATCTTCCTAATTGATGATGGATTATTAAAGGTGAAGCAAGGAATTACGACTACAGAAGAAGTATTAAGAGTAGCTATCCCTGATTAGGAGGGACATTATTGAACCATAGTATTGATTACTTATTGAGAGTAGGCTTTGAATTAAAAGCTTCTGATATTCATCTTACAGTTGGTGTTCCTCCTGTTATGAGAATAAATGGAGATTTAAAGCGGTATGGGAAAAATAATTTAGAACCAAATGATACTGAGATAATGGCAAGAACAATGATTCCTGAGAAGTTATGGGAAGTATTCCAAGCTCGTGGTGAACTTGATTTCTCATACAGTTTAAAAGGAGTATCCAGATTTAGGGTTAATGTATATAAGCAAAGAGCATGCATTGCATTAGCTATTCGAGTTGTACCAACATCGATCCCTAGTCTAGATGATTTAAAGCTTCCTGCTATTATAAAGAAATTTGCTGAAAGGCCTCAGGGTCTTATTTTAATTACAGGACCAACAGGCAGTGGCAAGTCAACGACCTTAGCGGCGATGATTGCCTATATGAACGAAACTATGCGCAAGCATATTATCACATTGGAGGATCCGATTGAGTATTTGCATAAGCATGGAAAGTGTATTATTGATCAGCGGGAGGTTGGATTTGATACCAATAATTTTGCTAATGGCTTGCGAGCATCTTTGCGCCAAGATCCGGATGTGATTCTTGTTGGGGAAATGCGTGATTTAGAAACAATTCAAACAGCCATTACAGCAGCGGAAACAGGTCATTTAGTACTAGGAACACTACATACATCAAGCGCTCCAGCAACCATTAACCGAATTATTGACGTTTTTCCGCCCGCACAGCAGGATCAAATTCGAATCCAGCTGGCTTCTGTTTTAGTAGGCATTGTAGCCCAACGACTATTCCCAACCCCAGATAAATCGGGAAGGGTTTCAGCAACAGAGATTCTTGTGAACAATTCAGCTGTAGCCAATTTGATTCGTAATGAAAAAATCCATCAGATTTTAAATATTATGCAAACCTCCAAAGCAGCTGGAATGCATACATTGGAAAGCAATGTAAAAGAATTAGTTCATGCTGGTGCTGTTTTAAGAGAGGCTGCACTTCCTTATCTACAAGAAAAGGAGCAATAAATATGGCTCGCTATAAATATACGGGAAGAGACCGAAAAGGAACAAAAAAAGGGATAGTAACAGCTTCATCCAAAAGAGAAGCGATGGTGCAGTTAAAAGAGAAAGGGATTAAGATAACAGAAATAAATGAAGTTCCTGAAACTCTTTTAACAAAGGAAATCACATTTGGCAGTCCTGTAAAGCTACAAGACTTTGTCATTTATTTACGCCAGTTCGCTACCCTGATAAAAGCAGGGATATCAGTAGTGGATGCAACTGCGATACTTGCTGAGCAAACAGAAAGTAAGGCATTGCGTAAGGCTTTACTAGTGGTAGAACAAGATTTAAAGGATGGGAATCCTTTATCATCAGCAGCAGCGAAGCATAGAAAGGTTTTCTCCAGTATGTTTGTAAATATGATTCGTGCTGGAGAAGCTACAGGGAGTATGGATGAGACTTTAGAAAGATTAGCTAATCATTTTGAAAAACAGCATTACACAAAGCAAAAAATTATTTCAGCCCTAACTTATCCTATAGCGATTGCGATTATTGCTTTTATAGTTGTTATATTTTTATTGGTGAGTGTTGTACCAACGTTTGTGGATATGTTTGCTGATTTTGATAGTGAGTTACCCGCCATTACACAATTTGTTCTATCGGCAAGCAGCTTTATGCAAAAATTTTGGTGGCTTGTATCTTTGCTGTTGATTGCATTTATTATTGCTATCATGGTTATACGAAATAATAAAGCAGCGAAGTTTTATCTCGATTATTTTCTATTAAGAGTGCCGATTTTCGGAAAAATTCTGCAGAAAGCTGCGATTGCGAGAATGACACGCACACTTAGTTCACTGTTTTCAAGCTCTGTTCCCATTTTACAGGCTATTTCGATAGTCGAAAGAGTTATTGAAAATGAAGTAATGGCCAAAGTCCTTGTTCAATCAAGAGGTGCGCTTGAACAAGGTCAGTCATTAACTGTGCCAATGAAAGCCCATTGGGTGTTTCCACCACTTGTGACGCAGATGATAGCAATAGGGGAAGAAACAGGTTCATTAGATGAAATGCTTGCAAAGGTAGCTGACTTCTATGAAAAAGAAGTCGATACAGCAACTGATCGACTAAAGTCCTTGATTGAACCTATTATGATTGTTTTTCTTGCAAGCATTGTTGGGACAATCGTGTCATCTATCCTAATACCAATGTTTGAGATTTTTAACCATGTCCAATAATTTTTAGCCGATTCTATTAAAAAAAGATATAATAAAAACACATAATCTAGTATAATAGTAATGGATTTAAAACAAAATATACCAATTTTAAGGAGAAAGATATATGCGTCAATTAATTAAGCAACGAATCAAAAATGAAAAAGGGTTAACACTTATCGAGTTATTAGCAGTTATTGTTATTTTGGGGATTATTGCAGCGATTGCGATTCCTAGTATTTCAGGAATTATTCAAAATTCAAAAGAAGACGCAGTGAGAGCTGATGCAATAACTATTTTAAATGCTGCTAAGAATTATGCTGCAGCAAATGACGTTTCTGGAGTTTCAGGCGGTAAGATAACAGAAAAAGAAATAAATAGTTCCTATGTGAATAATTTAAAAATAAAATCATTTTCAGTGGATGTCTCAGGAAATGATTTCAAATTAATAACTGATCCTGTTGATGCTGGGAAAAATACTATAGAATTTAAGAGCGCAACTATTAGTGATATAAATGCAAAGTCTGAAACTACAGTAGTTGTTTCTAAAAAATAATTGAAGAGGTTCTAAAGTGATCTACCTACTAATCTTCCTATACGGCATAACCCTAGGCTCGTTCTACAATGTAGTAGGCTTAAGGGTGCCATTAAATGAATCGATTGTTAGGCCGAGATCTCATTGTTCAAGCTGCGGGCGCATGTTATCAGTGATGGAACTTGTACCAGTTTTAAGCTATGTATTATTAAGGGGGAAATCAAAATGCTGTAAAGCATCGATTTCCCCCTTCTATCCTATATTCGAGCTTTTGACTGGTCTTCTCTTTGTCGTTAGTCCGCTTCTGCTTGGCTGGAGTTCTGAGCTGTTTGTATCCTGGACACTGATTTCTTTATTTATCATTATTACTGTTTCTGATTTGAAATATATGATTATCCCAGATAAAGTACTGCTGTTTTTTTCGATTGTTTTTATAATCGAACGATTCTTTCTCCCTTTGCATCCATGGTGGAGTTCCTTGCTGGGGGCAGCGGTTGGTTTTACGCTTCTTCTAGTTATTGCGATTGTATCAAAAGGAGGAATGGGGGGAGGAGATATTAAGCTTTTTGCAGTAATTGGCTTGGTTTTAGGGGCTAAGCTAGTTCTTGTCTCCTTTTTTCTTTCTACCTTTCTGGGGACAATTGGAGGCATTGTCGGAATGGCTATTGGTAAATCAAAAAAGAAACAACCAATTCCTTTCGGTCCGTACATAGCCTTAGGAACTCTCATAACCTATTATTTTGGTAATCAAATTATTCAATGGTATTTAAGTATTTTTCTTTAAATGGCTGATGCCTTTTTTGGGGAGCAATCTTTCTTCCTCCATCTAGTAACAATAAGGAGTTTTCAATATGGCATTAAATTTTAATTTTGGAAAAAATAAAGTAGTTAACTTAACCATAAAGGATCATGTAATTCGATTTGTGGAAATAAAGAATTCCCAAGATGTTGTAGTGCAAAATTTTGGAGAACGCTATTTGCCGCCTGGATTAATTCATGATGGAGTGATTCAGGATGTCGAGAATTTTTTATGGATTCTAGAAGAATGTGTGGATGAATGGAAACTATCAAAAAAACAAGTTCGTTTTCTAGTTCCTGACTCCTCTGTTGTCATTCGAAAGCTCCCTATTCCTGAAGATGTAAGCGAAGATGAAATTAAAGGGTACTTGTATATGGAACTCGGAACATCGATTCATTTGCCATTCGAGGATCCTGTATTTGATTATTATCTATTGAAAGGAAAAGAAAAGAATAAGCAGCAAATTATATTATTTGCTTCACCAGAAGAAAGTGTTGCCCAATATGCAGATTTACTAGAAGAGGCGAAATTATCGCCGCAATCTGCAGATGTATCCGCATTAGCTCTGTATCGCTATTTCTATCGCTCTGAAAAAGTCGAAGACAATGATATTATCATGTTAGTTGAAATTGATATTAAAACAGTGAACGCAAGTATTTTTGAAGAACATTATCCTTTATTGATGAGACATTTATTACAAGAAATGGAGGAAGACCACTGGACCGTTACGACAGAGAAGTCATCACAGCAAGAAAAGCTGACATTTACAGGTGATCATGCTGAAGTTTGGAATGGTCTTGAGGATGTTTATAAAGAATTAGAAAAAGTGATGAGCTTCTATCGATATACTTTAAATAAGGGCGACAAACTAGTAACAAAATTAGTAGTAACAGGAGATCATCCATGGCTTTCTGCCATTATTGAAAATATGGTGAATCGTTTTGAGATTCCTGTTCTTGAATTAAAAGTGAACCAATCAGATTCTAATAAGCCTATACCATCAAGTTTCCTTTTAAACATTGGTTTAGGATTAAAAGAGGTGTAAAAATGTTAGTAGAAATTAACCTCCTTCCTAAAAAAGAACGAAAGAGAAAGTCGCAATTGCTTTGGGTGATCCTAGCTTTCTTGATTACTTTTTTATTAATAGGCTTATTTATCTGGCAGTATATGACTAAAAAAGCTGAATTAGCGGCAACAGAAAATTCGTTAAAAATGACAACCAATCTGATTGATACATACAATCAGAGGTTAGAGAGCTACAAAAGTTCAGAGTCTGTCCAAAGCCTTGAATCAGCAATCAAGTGGGCGAATAATCAATCAGTGGATTATGTTCTATTTCTGCAGGAATTAACAAAGAATTTGCCGGAAAGAGGCTTTATTCAGGAATTAAAGGTATCTGATGATTATAAGACAAACATGATTGTCCAGTTTGATACTAAAAGTGATGCAGCCTATTATTTAAATTCTTTGCTTGAAATTAGCTGGATAGACGATGCGCTTTTAACGGAAGGAAAATCAACCGATGCACTTGAAAATAAAATTAGCGATCAAGTAGATCAAGTGATTGATAATTTAAAGCAATCAGAAGTGGAACCTCGCTATTTTGCAAGTTACGAATTTGTCCTAAATAAAGCAAAGCTGCGAGATGAAACCGAAAAGCAAAAAGACGAAAATGAAAAAGGGGAGGATTCCCCATGAGATTAAGCGATCATAAGCAAATGGTATGGTTTGCATTTAGCATTATTCTCCTAGCCTTAGGAGCGATATATAGTTATTATTGCTATTTAATGCCTTTAACCAATGAGCTGAACATGAAAAAAATGGAGCTGCAAATGACCGAGCAGCAAGCGGATATTTTGCAATCCAAACTAAAGTCGACTGGTTCAGAAACAAGTTCGAATACTATCGAGTTGCAGAAAAAGATACCGGTTAAACGGTTATTGGAACAGGCACTCCTTGAAATAGAAAAGGCAGAAATTATTTCTGATACGAATATATTAGAAATAAGTGTGAATGGATCCAACGCTGATGAAGAGGTTGCAAATGGAGAAGTTACTACAGCAGATAATGCAATCGATGATGCAAATAAGGAAGAAAATAGGGAAGCAGATGAAAAGAAAAATACAGAAGAAATCGTCCTCCCAAATGGAATCCATCAAACAACAATCAATATGCTAGGAGAAGCATCTACTTATTTTGAACTAGAAAAATTTTTAGAAAAAATAGAATCCTCTCAGCGTATTATGACCGTTGATTCTTTAAATATTACTGGACCAAAAGAAATCATCGCCGTTGAAGAAAGTGATCAACAAATAGATTTTGAACTAACGGTGTCTGTATATTATTATCCTACATTAAATGATTTAATAGAGGATCTTCCACAATTGGATACACCAAAGGTATCTGAACGAAAGAACCCTTTTGATACTGGAACATTAGAAAATAGTAAAGATCAATAGAGGAAGTGAAAAAAGAAGGTGGGTCTAGCGATACTAATAACTAGACTAAATAATAAGGGATTTACCTTAATGGAATTGCTTGCTGTAATTGTCGTACTCGGAATAATAGCCGCAATAGCGATTCCCTCAGTCTTAAAAGTAATAGGAGAAATGCGCGATCGAGCTTTTATCGCAAACGCATGGAATATGAAGGAAGCTGCTGATTTTTATATTAAAGAAGCGACAACTAGTGGAGCAGGTGCAAAGGAAAGAATCACTTACTTTGAACTTGTTGAAAATGGGTATATGGGAACGTTTAATGATCCAGATACAGACCGAGAGTTAGTTCCATCAGATAAAAGCTATGTAACCCTTCAAAATAACATAGCGATTGCTGTTTGTTTAAAAGGGGAACATCGAAAGCTTTGTACAGAAGAAGAGGGAGTAGACCAAGCAATACAATATAAGGATCTTTCTCCAAGTCAGATTGTGTCTAACAACAACTGAATTTGACGAAATCATTCTATAACAAGACGACAAAAGTCTTGTTATTTTTTTTTGCTTGTATGATAGGATAAACGAAATAAATGGAAATGGGGGTAGGACGAGTGAATGAAAAACCGGAGAATCGCAAAACGATAACGATTAAGATCAACGGAAAAGACCGTCCATTCCAAAATAAGGACAATGAGGACACAGTAGAGCGGAGTGAACCTTCTGTTTTTTATAAGGACCAAAAGAGCGAAGGGAAAAAACAGGATATTTTTAGAGAAGAGTCTGCGGCTGGACAAGAAGCTGAATTTGAGGAAAGTTTTGATTGGATTTTGCCCGCACCAGAGGAAATTCCAGCAAAAAATAAAGAAAAAAGTATGTTTAGCTTTCAATCGTCTGTAAATAAAAAGGACAAGCAGCCATTAACAAAAGGCAAAAAGGAGAAAGAGGGAAAGAAAAAGCGGTTGCCAAAGGAAGTAATTGCCTCTATTTTCTTTGCTGTTTTTTTTGCTGTCATCTTAGGCACTAGCTTTGGATTTATTTTATTAAACATGGTAAACAATGATCAAAGCAGCACTACAAATGGAAAAATAACAGCTTCGGCCAATGATTCTTCCAATACAACTAAAGGTGGACAAGCCGTGTCGATAACAGAAAGTGCAACCAAACCGGATATTACTACATATGTCCTTCAAAAGGGAGTTTTCTCTAATGAAGAGCGTGCGAAAAGCGAGCAGCAGAAGCTGACAGATGCAGGGAAGAAGAGTCAAATTCTTCCCATAGATAAGCAGCAGTTTCTACTAGTTGGTGTTGTGAGTAATTTGGAGGATGCGAAAGCATGGCAGAAACAAGTAAAAGATACTTATGCAAAAGAGATGGTGTTTAGTGGAAATGAAGTGAAAAATGTATCGAAAGAAGAGAAGGAGGTTATTGAAGGATCGTCCGCTATCTATTCTGCCATTCTGGAAATGGTAACAAGTGTTCAATTTAATCACTCTATTGCAACGGAGGATAAAAATAAGTTAGAGAAGGCACTCTCTCTTGTAGAAGAGAAAAAAACAGCCAAGTTGGCCAATGAAAAAGTTAAAAAAATGGCAGCCTATCTTTCCGAAGGTGGTGAGCTTACCATAAAATTAAAAGAAAAGAGCAGCGAGAACGAAATAGCGGAAATTCACCAGAAATTGCTAGACTACTTAGCTGTATATGTCTCACTATAAGGGAGTAGGGGAGCACATCGTCTATTAAGAGGTGGCTCCTTTCTTTTTGTAGAGGAGTTTATGGGGGAATGCTACCACACCCATACAGCTTCGAACTATTAACTAGAGTAAAGATTATCTGTCTAAATACAACTTAAAAGGCAAAAAATATCTTTTATATTAATTGTATAAATATTTCTACAAATTTCGTCATATTACATTTTATTTACTATTATATAAAAATTTCCGTTTCAAAATTGTGTATCGGCGAATTCTTTGATAGGATTAATCTGTATCTCATAATTTGAAATAGTAGGTAGGTGTTATCATGTTAAAGCAAACCCTCATATTGGCCTCTTCTTCTCCTCGACGAAAAGAGCTCCTTGAAGAACTCCAAATACCATTTGTAATATCCAGTAGTAATGTAGATGAAAGTTTCAATCCTTCTATTTCTCCTAATGAAATTGTCATGGAATTAGCGAGACGAAAGGTTGAAGCAATTTATGCCGATGAACAGTATCCATTTATATTAGGTGCTGATACGGTAGTATATCTTAATGGTGCGATATTAGGCAAGCCTGCTTCGCCTGAAGAGGCGTTTCGCATGTTAAGGGAACTTTCTGGCAAAACGCATTCTGTCTACACTGGTGTCGCCATTATGGCAAATGGAATATGTTCCACTTTTTATGAAAAAACAGACGTGTTATTTTGGGAATTAACAGATGATGAAATACATGATTACTTAGACACCGGGGAACCATTTGATAAAGCAGGTGCGTATGGAATTCAAGGAGTAGGCAGAACGCTCGTAAAAGAAATAAAAGGAGATTATTTCACTGTTGTCGGTCTTCCGATTTCTCGAACGGTACGCGAATTGAAGGCGAAAGGCTTCAATATGCCTAAATAAATCAAAGGTCCCTTATTCTTTTCTTCCCAAAAACCAATGATAGGGAGGAACTTAGAAAGAATGGATTCGCTATTAATAAGAGATTTTCCGAATGATGAACGACCAAGAGAACGTTTTGTGAAACAGGGACCAGAAAGTTTAGCAAATCATGAGCTGCTTGCTATCTTGATTCAAACAGGTTCCAAAAATGAATCCGTATTAACATTAGCGAACAAACTTTTAGTCCATTTTGATGGACTTCGCTTGTTGAAGGATGCAAGTCTTGATGAGTTAAAAGAAATGAAAGGAATTGGAACGGCAAAAGCAATTCAATTGATGGCAGCAATTGAATTGGGGCGGCGCGTTTCCAATTTAGAATTTACCGATCGATATTGTATTCGGTCACCAGAGGATGCTGCCAAATATATGATGAATGAAATGAGATTTCTAACTCAGGAGCATTTCGTCTGTTTATATTTAAACACCAAGAATCAAGTTATGCATAAGCAAGTCGTTTTTATTGGTAGTTTAAATGCTAGTATCGTCCACCCAAGAGAAGTATACAAAGAAGCATTTAGAAGATCTGCAGCTTCTATCATTTGTCTCCACAATCATCCATCCGGCGATCCGTCCCCCAGCAGAGAGGATATTGAAGTGACAAAAAGATTAGTGGAATGCGGAAAAATAATTGGGATTGATCTGCTAGATCATATCATAATTGGGGAAAATAAATTTATCAGCTTAAAAGAAAAAGGGTATGTATGATACTGTTCTTTTTTGTAGATATAAGCTATAATATAATTTATGATTTTTTGGCTATTTATGTCTAAACATGACAAAATATAGATAAGTAACAATTAAAGGAAATTACAAAGAGGAGAACATCTACCTACTTTATAATATTGCATTAGTTTCAGAAAGGGAGATACATTTATGTTAGGTTTTGGAACAAGAGATCTTGGAATTGATTTAGGAACAGCGAATACGCTAGTTTATGTAAAAGGCAAAGGAATAGTACTAAGAGAACCGTCAGTTGTCGCACTACAAACTGATACAAAGAGCATTGTAGCGGTTGGTAACGATGCGAAGAATATGATTGGTAGAACACCAGGAAATGTTGTTGCACTTCGTCCGATGAAGGATGGTGTAATTGCAGATTATGAAACAACAGCAACGATGATGAAATACTACATTAAGCAAGCAACAAAGAATAAGGGCTATTTTTCTGGCAAACCGTATGTAATGGTTTGTGTACCATCAGGCATTACAGCTGTAGAAGAAAGAGCGGTAATTGATGCAACACGTCAAGCTGGTGCGAGAGATGCCTATACGATTGAAGAGCCTTTTGCTGCTGCTATTGGTGCTAATCTTCCTGTATGGGAGCCAACTGGTAGTATGGTTGTTGATATCGGTGGTGGTACAACAGAGGTAGCTATTATTTCCCTTGGTGGAATTGTTACTAGTCAATCTATTCGGATTGCTGGTGATGAGATGGATGACGCAATTGTTAATTATATTCGTAAAACGTATAATTTGATGATTGGAGAAAGAACTTCTGAAAGCATTAAAGTGGAAATTGGCAGTGCTGGAAATCCAGATCAAATTGAAAACATGGATATTCGCGGAAGAGACTTATTAACTGGTCTTCCAAAAACAATCAAAATTACTGCAGATGAAATTTCAAAAGCGTTAAAAGATACAGTTGCTGCAATTGTTGATGCAGTCAAAGTAACATTAGAAAAAACGCCTCCAGAACTAGCTGCAGATATTATGGATCGTGGTATTGTTCTAACAGGTGGTGGAGCATTGCTTCGTAATCTTGATAAAGTTATCAGTGAAGAGACAAAAATGCCTGTTGTTATAGCAGAAGATCCATTGGATTGTGTAGCTATCGGAACTGGTAAAGCTTTAGACCATATTCATTTATTCAAAAATAAAGCAAAAGATTCACGATAATTTTAGTAGAGGTGTAGAAGCATGCCACAGTTTTTTATGAATAAACGCTTGATTATTTTGCTTGTTAGCATCATTATTCTCGTGGCATTAATAGGGTTTTCATTAAGTAATCGAAATAAACTAACCTGGCCGGAACAATTCGTAAAGGACACTACCGGCTGGGTTCAAACCCTTGTATCTAGACCTGCCCAATATGTGGTGGGTTTTGTTGATAATGTCCAATCCTTGCAAGATACATATAAAGAGAATAAAGAATTAAAGGCAAAGCTAGAGGAAAATGCTCAGCTTAAATATCAGGTTCAAGGTCTCAAAAAAGATGTACAGTCATTACAGGAAACGTTGGAAGAAAAAGAGTCATTAAGTGACTATACAATTATGAAAGCAACGGTAATTCGGAGAAATCCTTCTCAATGGACAGAACTAGTTACCATCAATCGAGGTGAAAATGACGGCGTAGAGAAAAATATGGCTGTTATCACTTCTGCTGGATTAATAGGGAAAATAAAGTCAGTAGCACCTAATACTGCAACTGTACAGCTGCTTAGTTCTGAAGATCCAGCTAATCGCATTTCTGCTTTTATTCAGTCAAAAGAGGATGATAAAAAGAAGAAAGAAAAATCCGAAGTTTTTGGGATTATTGCTGATTATGATAAAGAAACAAAGCAATTAATTATGACTTGGGAAGAAGCTCCTAATGGGTTGAAAGTGAAAAAAGGTCAGCTTGTTACAACCTCAGGAATGGGTGGGGTCTTTCCAAAAGGGTTAGCTATTGGTACAGTAGATAAAGTAGAGCCAGATGAAAATGGACTGCAGAAAAAAGTATATATTAAGCCGGCAGCGGACTTCTATGATATTGAGCATGTGATGGTGGTAGACAGGGCAGCATTATCTCCTAAAGAGGAAGACCAATGAGAAAAGTTTTAATTGGCTGTTTAATTTCCTTTATGTTTATTTTTGAGAGTGTTTTTCTTGAGTTGCTCCCTACAGATCCTTTTGGTAAAAATTGGATTTTCGTCCCATACTTTTTGCTCATTACTATCCTTTTCTTTTCTGTTTATGGTAATAGAAATGTTGGTGTCATATATGGCTTTGTTTTTGGGCTGCTTTTTGATATTGTTTATACAGAAATTTTAGGTATCTATTTTTTTACTTTCCCTTTTATCATTTATATTTTTAATAAATTGATGAAAATTTTTCATAGTAATATTGTTGTTGTATCTGTGATGAATTTACTCGCTGTTTCGGCACTGGAAATGATTGTGTATCAAATGATAAAAGTGATAAATTTGACAACGATTGATTTTGCGAGTTTCCTTCATTTACGGCTTCTGCCGTCTTTAGGATTAAATCTTATTTTTATCATCATTGTCGCTTATCCTTATAAACGTTTATTTGAGAAGTATGCAGCAGAGTTAAAAGAATGATATAGTTAGAATGCATGATAATAAATTTCAGATTGGACATTAAGTTGTCAACAATCTGAAATTTATTTGATTAGTGACTATTTGTCTTTTGTTCTTTTTGAGAAGAAATATATTTAGCTCGAAAAGGAATTTTAAAAGCGTTTGTCGAATGATATAAAAAGGAATTAGAAATAAAGGTCTAAAGTCCTTACTCTTATATCATAGTGTTGATGAAAGACACTTGTTTAAAAAGTGAACGGAGAAGTAAAACATTATTTTTGCATGTTGAAACAGCATTTATGAAAAGCAGTAAATGCTTTAAGTTAAAGTGCCAACCATCTATCAAATGAAATTGTTGGATCGATTAGGAGACAAGTATCATCTAATAGGCAGCATGATACTTATTTAGAATCGATAACCCTTCTTTATTTGATAAGGATGTTTGCGCTTTTTTATGCAAAGTGAGATTTATAAGTATAACGATATCCGAGCATTTGCGTCTTATATCTAAGGAACGATAGACTATTAGTATTGTTTGATAAAATAGATGTATTATGTCTATAGGTCCGTGCAGGATAAAGAGACGCTTACGCTTTTCTTACAGAGGTGAACAACTTGAAATGAAAAAAAGGCAACTAGTAACAATTAAAGGAACAAAAAATGGGCTGGGTTTGCATCTATATGATAATTGTTCGTACGAGGATTTACTAAAGGAATTACAGTATAAATTGAATGAGAGCTCCAGTCTACATAATGAAAATCGAGACATAAAAGTGACAGTAGAGCTTGGAAATAGATATGTAACAGATGAACAAAAAGAAACCATTGTTCATCTCATTCAGGAAAAACAAAACCTAACTGTTCAATCGATTAATAGTAATTTAGTGACAAAGAAAGAAGCGGAGAACTGGCTAAAACAAAATGAATTAAAATCGATAACCAGTATTGTGCGCTCTGGTCAAGTTTTAGAGGTGCCCGGTGATTTATTATTAATTGGAGATGTGAATCCAGGTGGAAAGGTAATCGCCGGCGGCAACATCTATATTATGGGACAGTTAAAAGGAATAGCTCATGCTGGATATAATGGGAAGGATGACGCGGTCATTGCTGCATCCGTTATGAAACCGACACAAATTCGGATTAGTCGTTTTATTGAGAGAGAGGTTGGAAATACCTTATCTGAAAAAACAAGAGAAATGGAATGTGCGTATGTGAATGACAATGTCATTAAGATTGATAGATTACAAGTACTACCACATTTAAGACCGAATTTGCTGAAATTGGAAGGAGGATATTAAGATGGGAGAAGCAATTGTTATAACATCAGGTAAAGGTGGAGTTGGAAAAACGACCACTTCTGCAAACATTGGAACAGCACTTGCGTTACAAGGGAAAAAAGTTTGTTTAATAGATACAGATATTGGCTTGCGAAATCTTGATGTCGTGATGGGATTAGAAAATCGTATCATTTATGATTTAGTAGATGTGGTGGAGGAAAGATGTAAAATTCATCAAGCGCTTGTGAAAGATAAACGTTTTGATGATCTATTATATTTATTACCTGCTGCGCAAACAAGTGATAAAACGGCTGTACGACCAAATCAAATGAGAGAATTAGTTCTCCGCTTAAAGCAAGATTATGATTATATCATCATTGATTGTCCTGCAGGAATTGAACAGGGGTATCAAAATGCAGTCGCTGGCGCGGATAAAGCCATTGTGGTTACGACTCCTGAAGTATCTTCTGTTAGAGATGCTGATAGAGTAATTGGATTATTGGAAAAAGAAGAGCAGATGGAACCTCCAATGCTTGTTATCAATAGAATTAGAAATCATATGGTGAAAAATGGTGATATGTTAGATGTTGATGAAGTAACCAGCCATCTCTCCATTGATTTATTAGGAATTGTTGCAGATGATGATGCGGTTATAAGAGCTTCTAACAACGGGGAGCCGATTGCTTTAAACCCAAATAGTAAATCTGCGATTGCCTACCGAAATATCGCAAGAAGAATTTTAGGAGAAACGGTTCCTTTGCAGCAATTAGAAGAAGAATCCAAAGGCGTGTTTGCAAAAATTAAGACGTTCTTTGGTGCTAAATAAATATAAAGATAGTAAATTTATACATGTTTAAATAAGTCGGTTGCGAAACAACTATCTGTTGATAAGCGATAATCGTAATAGCTGGCCCTGTAAAGAGATAAATTGATTCATGCGTAATCAATTTATTTCTTTACAGGGTTTTTTAAATCAGTACCATTCTTTTATTCCCCTTTTATTAGTGGCATAACTTATAGCTCCTTAACATAAATATAGGGTAAAGAGGACAAGTATGTAAGGGGAGAGGAGTATATGGGGTCAAGAAATGATGAGGTTAGAAAAAAAATCGAAAGAAGAAGAAAAGAACGAGCGAGAATAGAAAAGAATATTGATAACCGAGTACTTTGGTCTGATGAAGAAGATACCTTCGACTATACATTTTCATCAAAAGAGGAAAATTACCCTCCTAAAATTCACCCTTTATTTCGAAAAGATTTATTTATGTTGAAAATTTTAGGAGCGGCTATTCTTTTTCTTGCTGTTGCCATCATTGTAGACCATCCGTCCACAAGATTAGGAAAAGTCGAAAATACGATTAGACAAGCAATGTCGACAGAATTTAATTTTATGGTTGTTGCAGATTGGTATGAAGAGAAATTCGGAAAACCATTAGCTTTTTTACCAGAACAAAAAGGAAAAGAACAAGATACAGAGCGATTGCAGCAATACGCTTTATCTGCTTCTGGTAAGGTATTAGAAGAATTTCAGAAAAACGGACAACGGATTGCGATAGAAACTGGAGTAGATACAACAGTACAATCTTTTAATGAGGGACAAATTACCTTTATTGGCGAGAAAGAAGGCTTTGGAAAAACAGTCGTTATAAAGCATAGTGATCAGAGTGAATCATGGTATGGCAACTTAGAAGAAGTGGATGTAAAGTTATATGAAAATATAAAAAAAGGAACAAAAGTAGGAAACGCTTCAAGATATGAAGGAGATGAAACATTAGGTCTATTCTTTTTTGCGATTAAGCAAAATGATGATTTTATCGATCCTCTACAGGTGATGGAAATTGAATAGGCTTTTTAGTGTTTTTAAGTATCTTCATATTCATCCACTATTATGGGTTGTCATTGCTATTGGGGTAATGACTGCCCATTTTTATGAATTATGCCTATTGTTTATGATTATTTTTATTCATGAATTAGGTCATGCGTTTGCTGCCGCATTTTTTTCGTGGAGAATAAAGAAAATATCTTTATTACCCTTTGGCGGAGTAGCGGAAATGGATGAACACGGAAATCGCCCTTTGCGAGAAGAGGCAATCGTTATTATATCTGGACCGATCCAGCATATTTGGCTGGTTGGATTAGGATTTCTTTTATGGCAGTGGGGGATTTTCACAGAATCTTTGTATCAAACCTTTATCCAATATAATTTTATGATTCTTTTCTTTAATTTACTTCCAATTTGGCCATTGGACGGTGGCAAATTAATGTTTCTTTTATTTTCCTTGAAAAATCCCTTTCCAAAATCTCATAAATATACACTTTATTTTTCTATTATTGGAACCTTAATCTTTCTGTTAATGGTTCTTATTATGATGCCGCAGAATGTAAATGCATGGATTATTATTAGTTTTTTAGTTTTTTCTATTTATTATGAATGGAAGCAAAGAAGGTTTTTGTTTATGCGATTTTTACTGGAACGATATTATGGAAAATCGAATGAATTAAGAAAGTTACTTCCCCTAGAAGTCCAAGAAGACGATTCGGTATTGGATGTATTAGAACGATTTCATCGAGGGTGTAAACATCCAATTATTGTAAGATCCACGCGGAAAGACAATGCGATTCTGGATGAGAATGAGCTATTACATGTTTATTTTAAAGAAAAGAACGTAACGGCGAAAATAAAAGAAATACTTTGCGTCTTATAGGATACATAGAGAAAACGGTGATTACTGACGATAGCTCTTTAGTTAGAGCATACTTGAAATTTGTCCAAGAATAGGTCCTTAAGTTTACTAAAACATTTCATCTAAGCTACAATAATAAGATAACCAGAAAAAGAGGATGTATGATATTGAATCAAGTAATCGTTAATATAAAAACTAGAGAAAATAGATTTGCTTATCTAATAGATGGGAAAGTAGAAAAAATATATGTCCAGCAGCCGCAATATAAAACAACTGTTGGAAATATTTATTTGGGACAAGTGACAAAGGTAATTCCCGGAATGAATGCTGCATTTGTAGAAATTGGGGAAGGCAAAGGAGCCTATTTGCCGAGAGAGAAAATGATTTCATTTGTGCGGAGTGAGGGAACTTTAGAAGAGAAAAAAAAGATAAGTGTCTCCTCTTATATAAAACAAGGAGAACGAATATTAGTTCAAGTAATAAAAGATGCTGCGGGGCCAAAGGGTGCTAAAATAACGGGGATAATTGAAATTAGCGGAGAGCATTTAGTGTATATGCCTTATGGTCGATATGTGGCGGTCTCTAAAAAGATTCATTCTCATACTGCGCAAAAAGAGTTAAGAAATATAGGGAGTCATATAAAAACAGACAACGAAGGCATAATCTTTCGCACAACGGCAGCTAATTGTTCAGAAGAAACATTAAGGTTGGAGCTCGAAGCATTACGGCAGGAATATAAAGGATTGGAACAAAAAGCTAGACAAAAGAAAATAATGCTTGTCCATGAAAATGATGAATTTACTAAACAGTTGAATATTCTCTTTAAGCAAATGAAAGAGGGAGAAATCATTGTCGATAGTCTAGAAGAGCGGAAAAATTGGCAAGCAATGTACCCCCATTTAACTGTTTCGTTTTATCAAGGTAGTGAAGATTTATTTTCTTATTACCATGTTGAAAGGGAAATAGATAAAGCTTTGAAAAGAGTTGTCTGGCTCCCAAATGGCAGCTATCTGATAGTCGATCAGGCAGAGGCTGCAACTATTATTGACGTAAATACAGGTAAATATGAAGGGAAACATCAGTTAGAGCAAACGGTCTTTCAAACAAATATGCTTGCTGCAAAGGAAGCTGCAAGGCAAATTAAATTAAGAGACCTTTCTGGTATTATATTAATTGATTTTATTGATATGAAGAGCGAGGAAGAAAAGAAAGTGATGGATATCCTAGAGAAGGAATTGCAGTCAGATAATAGACAATCGAAAGTAATTGGATTTACTTCACTAGGGATATTACAGCTCACTCGAAAGAAAACAATGAAATCCTTATCCGAAACACTGCAAAGTAAGTGTGTAATTTGCGAAGGCACAGGCTTGGTGAAAAGCGCAAGTAGTATGGCCTTTCAATTAGAAAGAGAGCTATGGGAATATCGCAATAAGGATATGGAACTTGTGGAAGTTATCGTCTCACAAGATGTCTATGCTCTATTTATGGGTGGAGGAAATAATCATAAAAAACGATTAGAGGAAGTATTAGGCTTTATGATTAAAATGGAAATAGCTGAGTTTCCAAAGCCAGACTATTTTATTCGAATGGTTAAATGATTCACCATAAAGCTAATAATAGAATATGATTGACAGTATCTTTTAAACATGTTAGTATTTTAATGTTGTTTGTAGCACCCGTGCTCTACAACCGCACATAGCAGGTAATGAAGCTTTTGCTTTTGCAAAACGCCTGTCATTGGCGAGTCTTAGTCTATTAAGGAGGTGCAGTTTAATGTACGCAATTATTGAAACAGGCGGAAAACAAATCAAAGTTGAAGAAGGTCAAGCTATCTACATCGAGAAATTAAACGGTGAAGCTGGTGACACTGTTACTTTTGATAAAGTTCTTTTCGTTGGCGGAGAAAATGTAAAAGTAGGAAGTCCAGTTGTTGAAGGAGCTACTGTTACAGCTAAAGTTGAAAAACAAGGCCGTCAAAAGAAAATCATCGTTTTCAAATACAAAGCGAAGAAAAATTATCATAAAAAACAAGGTCATCGTCAACCTTACACTAAAGTTGTTATCGAAAAGATCAACGCTTAAGGTTGAATTTGTATGATCGAGATTACGATTAACAAATCGAATGATGGTCTCATTCATTCCTTTACGATAAGTGGTCATGCTCTTTTTGCGAATAGTGGGGATGATATAGTGTGTGCTGGAGTATCAGCTGTTTCTTTTGGAAGCATTAATGCTGTTATTTCTCTTACTGGTATTACACCCATTATAAAGCAAGGAAAAGATGGAGGTTTTATTTCTTGTACGATTCCTGGAAATGTTCCGGGAGAGACAAGAGATAAAATTCAACTTCTTTTAGAGGGAATGATTGTTTCTTTAGAAACAATTGAACGAGACTATGGAAAATACGTAACTATCACTTATAATTAAATAGGAGGTGGAACGAAATGTTAAGATTAGATCTTCAGTTTTTTGCATCTAAAAAAGGGGTAGGTTCTACTAAAAACGGACGTGACTCCATTTCTAAACGTTTAGGAGCTAAACGTGCAGATGGTCAATTAGTAACTGGTGGAAGCATTCTTTACCGTCAACGCGGTACAAAAATCTATCCAGGAGTAAACGTTGGTCGTGGTGGCGATGATACACTATTCGCAAAAGTTGACGGAATCGTTAAATTTGAGCGTCTTGGTCGTGATCGCAAACAAGTTAGCGTATACCCAGTAGCACAAGAAGCATAAGATAATGATCAGATAGGCTGGCTCGTTTAGGGTCAGCCTATCTGTTTGTTAAGGGATAAATTTTTTGATTAAGATGTATGTTGTGACCAGATTAGGTGAAGGATGATTTCAACACTTAGACAAAAAGCAGGAGGGGCTTTTTGTCTAAGTGTTGAAAAAAGAGAGAAATCAATTGCTTTTTCGTATGCAATCAAGAATAAAGGTTGCCTCTTATGTATATAGTTTGTTATGACCACAGTCTTCATACACTTCGCTTTCAACATTTCTTTATCAAATCAATCCAAAATAACTGGGTGTATAAATTGGATAGACCTTTTAGGAAACGGGAATTTTTTGTCCTTATTCATTATGAAAACCTAAAGTTCAAGTGGATATAATTTAGTGGCTACCGTGATGGAGATATCGTTTTTGTTCATTGATGATTCATTTTTTGTTATACTTACTTAAAACAGTCTTCTAAGACTTAATAACCTTTGTAGGAGTACAAGAATGAATAAAGACTGGAATACGATAGAGTTTTTAAGACATGTTCGCCATGATTGGCTAAATAAAATTCAATTGATAAAAGGAAATTTGGATTTAAATAAACCGGATCGAGTAAAAGAAATTATTAATGATATTATTACAGAGACAAAACAAGAAGCTAAGTTATCTAATCTAAATATTCCACAATTTGCTACAAAATTATTAATTGCAAACTGGGAAAATTATTATTTTCGATTGGAATATGAAGTGTTGGCCGAAGAAAAATGTCGCGGGACAGAAGATGAAATACTTACCGAATGGACAACCTTATTTTTTCAAACGTTAAATCAATATAGCAAACCCTTTGCAGATAATCATCTATACATTTCCATTCATTCAATGGTGGAAGGATTTCGTTTGTATGTTGATTTTAACGGAGAGCTGCTAGATAGTGAATCCATGTTTCAATTTCTTCATCAACCTTTTTCTTATTTGAAATTGGAAAATATTGAAATGAGCAAGGACGAGCTCCTATTTGAAGTTTGGATGGATAGAGAGCAAACAGGTAAATAATAAGAAGGACTTGTTTGAATAGCATAAAAGGAAATTGTGATTTTTAGAAAAAATAGCTGCAAATGTTTGTAGGAATAAAATAATTGGTCCTTCTAGTGAGGAGAGCAACCCTCCTTTCATAAGGATTAATCCTTGTTCACTATTAGACAAATAAGCTGCTTATGTTTTTCTTAATAGGAGGAAATAAATTTATGTTTGTGGATCAGGTTAAGATTTATGTGAAGGGCGGAGATGGCGGAAATGGTATGGTAGCTTTTCGCCGAGAAAAGTTTGTCCCAAAAGGTGGCCCAGCTGGTGGAGATGGAGGAAAAGGTGCAGACGTAATATTCCAAGTAGAAGAAGGTCTGCGTACTTTAATGGATTTCCGATATCAACGACATTTCAAAGCACCACGTGGAGAGCATGGGATGTCAAAAAATCAGCACGGTCGCAATGCAAAAGATATGATTGTCAAGGTTCCGCCGGGTACAATCGTTGCCGATGCGAATACAAAGGAAGTTATTGCAGATTTAACTGAGCATGGCCAACAAGCTGTAATTGCACGTGGCGGCCGTGGAGGAAGAGGAAATTCTCGTTTTGCAAGTCCATCTAACCCTGCCCCAGAATTATCGGAAAATGGGGAACCAGGTCAGGAAAGAGATGTTACTCTGGAGTTAAAGGTATTAGCAGATGTTGGTTTAGTAGGATTTCCGAGTGTTGGTAAATCTACCTTACTGTCTGTTGTATCTGCTGCGAAACCTAAAATAGCTGACTATCATTTTACAACAATCGCCCCTAATTTAGGAATGGTGGAAACGGAAGATAATAGAAGTTTTGTTATGGCTGATTTGCCAGGGCTAATTGAAGGAGCACATTCGGGTATCGGATTAGGTCATCAGTTTCTTCGTCACATTGAACGTACAAGAGTTATTGTCCATGTGATTGATATGGCTGCTATTGAAGGCAGAGACCCATATGAGGACTATGTTACGATTAATAACGAGCTGCAGGAATACAATATGCGTTTATTAGAAAGACCGCAAATTATTGTTGCTAATAAAATGGACATGCCAGATGCAGAAGAAAACCTAAAAGTATTTAAAGAAAAATTGGAGGAGGACTATCCAATTTTCCCAGTGTCCGCTTTAACTAGATCAGGTCTGCGTGAACTTCTTTTTGCGATTGCGGATAAATTAGAGAATACTCCTGAGTTCCCATTAGAGGAAGTAGAAGAGGAAGCAGGTATTCACCGCGTTGTTTATAAACATGAAGTAGATGAGCGTCAATTCTATATTACAAGAGATCCAGATGGCAGCTTTGTTCTTTCAGGTGAAGGTATTGAAAAACTATTTAAGATGACAGATTTCTCCCGTGATGAGTCTGTTCGCAGATTCTCTCGTCAAATGCGCGGCATGGGCATCGATGAAGCATTACGTCAGCGAGGCGCTAAAGATGGAGATACTGTAAAGTTAATGGAATATGAATTTGAATTCATTGACTAAGAAAACATGGTTTAAAAAAAGATGAAAGATCTTCCCTCTCGTCAAAGCTGAATAATACGAGAGGGCAGTTTTTCATACGAAATAGAAAATAATGACTAATTCGAAAAAGTCTAGTTGTTAAACCAGAGTTATTTCTATATACATAATTAGTATCCGTTATACCTTATAGGGGTGAGCAGATGAAACAAAGTAAAATAGATCATAAATTTTTTATAGTAAGAGAAGATGTACTGTCAGAGGCAATGCGCAAAACCTTAGATGCCAAAGAGCTCTTAGAAAGAGGAAAAGCAGAGTCTGTCCATGAGGCAGTAAAAAAGGTAGATTTAAGCCGAAGTGCATTTTATAAATATCGTGATACCATCTTTCCTTTCCACACAATAGTGAAAGAAAGATTGATTACGTTATTCTTTTATATTGAAGATCGATCGGGAACCTTATCTAAATTGCTAAGTGTTGTTGCTTCTGCTGGATGCAATGTACTGACAATTCATCAAACGATTCCACTGCAAGGAAGAGCCAATGTAACACTGTCGTTAAATACCGCAGAAATGGAAATATCCATTGATATGTTGTTAGAGCGATTGCGTATGCTTGAATTTGTGGAGAAAGTGGACGTTCTGAGTACGGGCGCATAAAAAGTCATTTATTTATAAGGAAATCCTGTTGTTATTAGGAAGATGGCTTTTTCAGTCAATCTTCTTTTTATAAAGGTTAAATTCAGAATAAATAATTTTTTTGGAGGAGAAAGAAGTGAAAGTAGGCTACTTAGGTCCAAAAGCAACATTTACAAATATGGCGGTAAATCAGCAATTTCCTGGGGTGGAATCCGTTCCTTTTCTAACCATTCCCAATTGCCTCGATGCTGTGATGGAAGATAAAGTGGATGTTGCTTTAGTTCCGGTTGAGAACACATTAGAAGGATCGGTCAACATTACATTAGATTATTTAATCCATGAAGTATTTTTACCTATTCATGGGGAAGTGACGGTTCCGATAAAACAACATATAATGGTTCATCCATTCCGGGAAGACAAATGGAGAGAAATTGAAGTAGTCTATAGTCATTCCCATGCAATTGCTCAATGCCATAAGTTTCTACATACAGAATTAAACGGGATTGCTTGTGAGTATATGACGTCAACAGCAGCAGCAGCACAGTTTGTTAAAGAAAATCCGCATATCAACGGGGCAGCTATTGGAAATTTGCTAACAGCTGAAGAATATGGTCTGAAGATTGTAAAACATAATATTCATGATTCAATGAATAATCATACCCGTTTTCTTATTTTATCGAAAAATCCTGTACATTATTCAGCAGCAACAAGTCATCTGGTTGGTCATAAAACAAGTCTTATGGTCACTTTGCCTGCCGATCGTTCTGGTGCTCTCCATCAAGTATTGTCTGCCTTTGCATGGAGAAAACTAAACTTAGTGAAAATTGAATCAAGGCCAACAAAAACTGGATTAGGGAATTATTTCTTTCTTATTGACTTAGATAGAAAAATGGATGACGTATTAATACCAGGCGCTATTGCAGAATTAGAGGCAATAGGCTGTGAAGTAAAGATACTGGGGAGTTATCCTTATTACATGACGGAATAGATAGAACCACTATACGAAGAATGCAAAAAAATCACTAATGACGATTAAAGTCTTAGTGATTTTTGTGATTTACCTTAAGCTTCTTCTTCCATTAAAAAATCTGCCTTTCGTAAAGCTTCTTCTGCCTCTAGTAATGTATCAAGGGATGGTGCGGTAATGGTATGCAGATGAATACCTGCCGTTAATTCAGATAAATAAGCAGCATTTGTATGCTTAATTTTCTTCATAAATTGTTTCACTTCTTTTCGATTAGAGACGAGGATAGAAGCCGTCAAATCGCCGTATACTGGATGTTCAATTGTGACATCCTTAACCGTTACTCCATTATCAACAAGGATATTTAACTCTTCCTCCGTTTTTTCTGGTGGATGATTACACGCAATAATTCTTTCGTAGAGCATCGGTTTTGATTCTTGTAAATATAAATAGCCTTGACTAGTTGCCAAAATTGGTTCGTTTTTCGCCTTTAGCAGTGTAATATCTCCAACAATTATTTGTCTACTAACATTTGTCAATTTTGAAAGTTCACTGCCAGTATAAGGTCGATTTTTCTCTTTTAGTAAAGTAAGAATATAAGCCCTTCTTTCTTCACCAAGCATTTTTTTTGATTCAGTCATCCAATCTCTCCTTTTGTTGCAGTTACTCTGATTAAAAAATTACCTTTTTTTATCTGCTATCTTCGGTAAAGTCACTAACACAAATTTATTGGTATTTATTTGAAAAATAGTGGCAGCTCCCTGTTTTGCTTGAAAGGCAGAACTCAGTATTTATTTTTCCTTCATTCTATTTTACCAAAAGAATATCTAAATGAATAAACCAAATTATTTTTCATAGGAAACGAATATAATTAATTGGCGAAAAGAAGGACAAAGATCTGAGCAATCTTTGTACGACTAGAACACATATTTTAAAAAAAAACGCATAGATTTTTGAATAGAATGATAACCATTTTGCCGTGTGAACATAGACTATATGGACATATGCATAGGAGGGAATCTATAGTGAAGATCCATATTGTTCAGAAAGGGGATACTCTTTGGGAAATTGCCAAAAAATATGGGGTGAATTTCGAAGAGTTAAAGTCGTTAAATTCCCAATTGACTAATACAGATATGATTATGCCTGGCATGAAAATTAAAGTTCCTACTTTAGGAGGAAGTATAAAGAAAGAAGCTCCTCAAATGGGAACAAAAAAAGAAATGCCGATTACAATGGAACCAATTGTGAAAGAAGCACCGAAAAAAGAAATGCCAGTAAAAGAAACACCAAAAAAAGAAATACCTAAAAAAGAAGTACCAAAGGAGAAACCTTTTACACCAAAAATGCCTACTCCAATCATTCCGGAAATTGATGTTACGAATTATTATTCCATGAATATGACTAATGTTGATGTAGATATTGATGTCGAAATGAAAGAAAAACCAGCACCAGTGAAACCGGCACCAGTAAAGCCGGCACCAGTAAAACCAGCACCGACAAAACCTGTACCACCAAAACTTGCACCAGTTTTGCCAAATCAAGAACCAATTCAAAAAGATGTATGTCCACCAATTGTCCCTTATCAGCCTTATTGTTATGAAGTATCGCCAATGATGCCAGGAAGCGGTTTTCCTCCAGGGGTTTGCCCGCCAGAAGGAGTTCCGGTTGAACAAATAGCATCCCAAGTTTATCCAACATTTCCTGGAGTAGAATATACAGAAAAACACCATTGGGAAGAGTCTTCTTCGTCCTATTCTGCTTTTATCAATCAGACACCTTCCCATGTTAATCATGCACCACAGCAAAATAATCAAAAACCATGGGTTCAGTATAGTCAGCTGCCTAAGGAGAATCTTCATCATAAAGTAGAAGAACCTTTTTCCCATGTAGCAGGTGCAGCGCATAAAGCAAATGCCCCTACCCACACAGCAGTTCATCCGACCATTACACTTCCTGTTAAAGAGGATTGTGGTTGTGGTGGTCCATCATTCCCTCCAGCAAGCAATTTTCAAGTAGAGGGAATGATGCAAGGAGCCGTTTCTGGAATGGGAGGAATGCCGCAAGGATTTAGTCCGGAAATGGGAGGCTATCCAATGGGCGGAGGATTTAATCCAGGAATGGGAGGAATGCCGCAAGGATTCGGACCAGAAATGGGAGGCCATCCAATGGGCGGAGG
>NZ_JBBOWF010000003.1:0-233494 GCF_038006945.1 Niallia sp. FSL M8-0099 | reverse complement strand
TAGAAATGCTATTTTAAATATGTACAATAATGCTTGGATAAATATGTACAAATTTGCTTTCATTTTACATACTAGTCTTGAGGTGACTAGTCATGTATATATCATTAAATGTCGATGTTAATTTTGAGATTAATAGTCTTTCAGACTTACCAAAATTCAAACAAATAATGGAGCATATGAAAATGAAAATTAATAAGAGTAAATTGGCTGAAGAACTTGGAGTAGATCGACGAACAGTTGAGAAATATCTAAATGGTTTTGTCCCCAAGAGGACAAGAAAAAAGTCCTCAAAAATTGATGAATATTATGAAGTGATCGCTGCTCTTTTATCTGAGGATTCTAAACAGGTGTTTTATTATCGGCGGGTGCTTTGGCAGTACTTAAAGGATAATCACGGTTTAGACTGTGGTGCTTCGACCTTTCGAGCCTATATCGCTCGAATACCTGAATTTAATGCTTACTTTGTGGAGGACAAACGTATTGCTTCTCCGAAGGGGACGGTTCGCTATGAAACTCCGCCAGGTAAACAAGCTCAATTAGATTGGAAGGAAAATATTCAATATGAAACAAAAGATGGCGAGCAGGTCGAGATCAATGTAGCTGCGCTTATTCTATCTACTTCAAGATTGCGAGTATTCCACTTGAGTATTTCCAAGTCACAAAGTACGCTGTTTTCCTTTCTAACAGAAGCTTTTGAAACGTTTGGCGGTGTTCCTGAGGAACTCCTTACGGATAATATGAAAACAGTGATGGATGAAGCAAGAACGGAACATTATCCGGGTAAAGTGAATGCAAAGTTTGAGCAATTCGCAAAAGACTTTGGCTTTAAAGTGAAAGCCTGTATCGCTGGCAGACCAAGGACAAAGGGAAAAGTCGAAACGACAATGAAATTGTTAGACGAAATTCATGCCTATCAAGGACAATTCTCTTTAGAGGAACTGCATCAATTTATACAAGAGTTAGCCAACAGAGTGAATCACCAGATTCACCAAGGGACAGGAAGAATACCAATGATTGAATATAAAAAAGAAAGGAACCACTTACTCCAGCTACCAACTGATAAAGTAAGAGATTCCTATCGCATTAAGCACACACAAGTAAAAGTCAATGCATCCAACATGATCTCCTACAAATCAAACCAGTATTCCGTACCACCAGAATATCAAGGAAAGAAAGTAGGTTTACAAGTGTATGATAACAACTTATGGATTTATTATAACATGAAACTTATTGCACAGCATCCAATCAGCAAAGCGAAGCTAAATTATCAGGAAGCACATTATAAAGCAGGTTTGGCTGTTTCAGCCCCTTACTATAACTATCCGGAAATCGATGATTTGGCAAAGAAAAATCTAGCAACGATTGGAGAAGTGTATAAATAATGAATCTATCCACTAATTATCAACAATTATTAAGAAACCTAGAGTATCTAAAGCTGAAGCAAATGACTCTACATTTAAATGAAGTAATTGATTTCGGAGTCCAGAACCAGCTGTCATTTATTGATACGTTAATCAAGTTAACCAACTATGAAATTGATGTGCGAGAACAAAATATGACGCAGTCGATGGTAAAGGTGGCTGCATTTCCACATATGAAAGAAATAAAAGATTTTGATTTCACTTTCCAAACCTCAGTCAATCAGCAACAGATTCAAGATTTTCTAACCTTTCGCTTTATTGAAGAGAACGAGAATATTGTTTTCTTAGGACCAAGTGGTGTTGGCAAAACACACTTGGCCACCGCCATAGGGATTGCGGCAGCAAAGAAAAGAACAAGTACCTATTTCATTAAATGCCATGATTTAATTCAGAATTTAAGACGAGCACGATTGGAGAACCGCTTAGAAACTCGTCTAAAACATTATACAAAATATAAACTATTAATCATTGATGAGATTGGTTATTTGCCAATTGATCAAGAAGATGCGAAATTATTTTTCCAACTGATTGACATGCGATATGAAAAGCGCAGTACGATCTTAACAACGAACGTAAACTTTAAGGCATGGGATGAAGTATTTCAGGAGCCTAAGCTGGCAAATGCCATCTTAGATCGCATCTTACACCATGCGAAGGTTGTGACAATGGTGGGAAATTCCTATCGTTTAAAGGATCATTTAGTGCAAGAAAACGAGTGATTTTGTACATCCTTAAACGAGCGAAAATGTACATATTTGTGTTGACATTTATATTCTTCCTTCCGTGAATAGCTTATCTTCTTATGCCAGTGGTCACTCCACCCTCCAAGAGATCCCCCACGGAATTCACCGTTTCCTTCCTCAAGTGAGGTACTATGTTTTCTGTGTTCCTCATGACCTACTGAAAGCCAAGGGCTATTCTCTCCTAATTGTTCCGTCCTTCCAAATCGTTCTAGACCGATTTGTACTATGACATCGGCTGACTTCTGATGGTTCAGCTACTTATCGCTAAGTAGGTTAGGAAGTGTACTTCCCGTATCCATCAGACCTCCCCGGGTAAGAGTGCAATCTTTCCTTCCATCTATCTGCTTCATTTACTTTGTATCACCTTCGGCAGAAAGGACTTTGTTTTGTTTGGCAAACTCATCCAATGATACCTAGCCTTCTATGAAGTTCGTGTCCCTCAGACCGGAAGTTTGCCGCCCGCTTCCTTCAGATTCCGCGTCACCACGGACACCCTTGCGTTAGGCTAACTACTACTTCTGCCTTCGCAGTTCGGGACTTTCACCCTAAAGATTGCACACATGCCGGGCACACCAAAAAGGAAGCATAAAGTTTTCACTTTAATGCTTCCTTTTTTATTTTTTTCTCCTTTGATCAAGTTGTTCTGCAGCAAGCTTAGCTTTTTCTCTAGATGTATTGATATAAAGCAAGGAAATGTCAGATTGTGTATGACCCAATTGGTTCATAATAAGCGGAATGTCTCCTCCTGTTTGTTCTGCTAAATTAGTAGCGTAAGTATGTCTTAATTTATGGGGGGCCATTCGTTTATCAAATGATTTGGTATATTTATAAACTATATTCTCAACAGCACGTGCAGTAAGAGGGAGTGTATCTCCCTTATATTGTTTAACAAATAGATACTGACTTTCCTCATTTCCTGCTTTATATCTTTCATTTCTTATAGATAGATAATCTAATACATCTAACATAGAAGAAGGAGTAACTGGAATAGTATCTTTCTTACCGCCTTTTCTAATAATACTTATTTCGTTATTTTTACTATCGATATCTTTAAGGCGTAATTCTATCAGTTCATTTACTCTAATTCCGCTACCCAAAAATAATGAAATGATAGCAAAATTTCGTTCCTTGTCACGATTAAAGAACTTTAATTCTGAAGGGGAAAGAGTGTTTTCATATTCATTTTTTATATACTCCAAAAAATTGAGATCTTCATTTCCTATAAAAATCTTCTCCGAAATCTTTCGTGCTCTTTCATTAAAAGTTTCCGAAACTTTCTTGATAGGAATTTTTTTCATTACATTTCGATGAAAGTATGGTTCACCTTGTGTTCCTAAAACTTCTGCTTCAATCGTTAAATAATTGAAAAGCGAACGAAGGGAGGACTTATGCCTATTAACCGTTTTTGAACTTATTTTATGAGATTCATTTGCTTTCTCGTACTTTTTTCGACTGACATATTTAAAGTAATCTTGTGCATCTGATAGGGGAAGAGATCCTAACAAGCTTACTGGAAATGTTTTTAAACTAGACCATTTGACCCTTTCATCAGCCATTAACCAAGATAAAAACTCCTTATAATCTCTAACATAATTGAATAGGGTAAGAGGGGAGCGATTATCCATTTTGGCCTCTACATATTCATTTATAAAGTCTGGCATTTCCTTTAGAAGTTCCGCTAATCGCTTTTCATAATATTCATGTTGTTTTGTTATAGCCAATTCTATCACCCCTAAATAAGAACATTTCTTTACATAATGTATAATAACTCTTAAATAATTTCTAGTGGTAAACGTCTAAAACCTTGGTATATAAGGGATTAGACGTTTTCTTTATTATATCATAATTCAAATTAAGAAGGATTAACGCTTATTACTGCTTGAAACTGTGTATTTAACAGAGATAAGTATTTATTCATATGTCAAAATGGTAGATTAGTTACCGTATAGAGGAATAAGAATAAAGGAAATGTTCGAATATTGTAAATTAATATATGTTAATATATAAATAATTAAATAGAGTTACAAAATTTAACTATTAAGGAGTACTTTAATGTTTATATCAGAACTAAAAGTTACTAATTTTAGAGGATTTACTAGTGAACCAACTGTTATTGAATTTAAAGAAGGGATTAACGTGATAATTGGTCAAAATAACGCAGGGAAGACTACAATAATTAAAGCTTTAGAAATCTTGTTTGACAGTAAATCCTCTAGAAAACTAAATATTAATGATTTTAATCACAATTTAGCATTAGATAAATTAAAATCTAATCCTCCCAATATCTCTATATCCGCGAAATTAATGGAATCAGATAATGAAGAATCGTACTCGGATGAATTGGTTGCAGTTTCTAACTGGCTGACAAGTATAGGTACTCCATATGAAGCTACTATAACATTCAATTTTTTCTTACCTGATAATGATGTAGATACATACAGAAAATTAATGAATGAAATATCTAGTACTGATATAAATGATTACTGGAAAGTAATCGAGCAACATTTTTTAAAGAAATATGTTAGCAAAACATATGTGGGAAATGCAGATTTAAAAAATCAGGTTAATGTCTCAGAACTATCTAGATTCGACTTTCAATTTCTTAGTGCAATAAGGGATGTTGAAAGGGATTTATTTAAAGGTAACAATATGTTATTAAAAGAAGTAATAGATTTTTATATGGACTATGAAATTAAAAATGATGTAAATTTAGAAATCCAAGAAAAGCTTGATAAAATTCAACAAAAAAAAGATAGTTTTGCTCAAGAATCAAAGAAATTAATAAAGTCATTAAAAGATAGAATGACTCAAGGTGAAGAACAAATTCTGAAGTATGTAAAAAATACGGGTGCAGGTATAGACAATTCGAAACCCGTTTTTGAAGGTGAAATTCTCGATAATGAATTATATTCGGCTTTAAGATTAATTGTAGAAAAGGAAACGGGTGTTAAGTTACCCGCTACAAGCAATGGTTTAGGATATAACAATTTAATCTTTATATCTTTATTGCTTTCCAAAATGCAAAAGGACTCTTCTGGAGAGTATCTAGGATCTAATTCTAAAGTATTTTCAATTTTAGCAATTGAAGAGCCAGAGGCTCATTTACACCCTAGTATGCAATACAAGTTTTTACAGTTTCTAAAAAGAAATAAAGAATCTGAAGTAAGACAGATATTTATTACTTCTCATTCTCCTAATATAACAGCCGCTGTTGACTTAGAAGATATAATAATTATGCAAAAATTAAAAGTTAACATTGGAAACGAAAAACCTATAGAAGTTATAAGGCCGGCTTACCCATATAAAGTTTTTGAAACTAAAGAAGGTAATACCTATTCTGAAGAAGATCAGAAGTCTAGAGATTATGTAAAAAGATTTTTGGATGTAACTAAGGCGGATCTATTTTTTGCAAAAAATATTATACTAGTTGAGGGAATTGCAGAACAACTAGTTATACCAGAGTTTGCTAGTAAACTAGGGTTATCTTTGGAAGATAGCCATACAACAGTTTTAAATATTGGTGGCAGATATTTTGATCATTTCTTAAAATTATTTAATACTATTAAATCTCCTTATGCAATTAATAAAAAAATTGCTTGTATTACGGATTTAGACCCGGTGAGAAAGAAAATAATTGAAGGAACATCAGCAGAAGCAAATGCTAATTATGACACTACAGAAGATGATTCAAGCAATTGGGAAAAATGTCATCCTATTTTTTTTAGTATAAATAATGAATTATATGATTACAAAGAAACATCGAATCACCTTATCAGTAACAGAGAAAGCTATTCATCTAACATAAGAGTATATACACAACCAATTGGTTTGAGCTCTACTTTTGAATATGAAATGATCAGAACAAATTATACCAATGATATCTTAGTAACAAGTTCAATCTCTAATAGTAATGAGTTGAAAGAATTATTTAAAATGGTTGACCGAGAAGAAGCTTTAGAAGAAATGATAAGTAGGATTAGAAAATCAAAATTTAAAACGGAACTATTAGAATCGGTAGAAAATGGAGTTTTGAAAGATTCTAAGGAAAATAGAATTGCACTACTTGCAAGTAGATTTCTTTTATCAGTTAAAAAAGGGGAAGCAGCACAAGAAATGGCTTACTTAATTAGTAACGATGAGGAAAACTTAATTAGTCCCCCAGATTATATAAGGGAGGCGATAAAATGGATATCTCAGTAGCAATTGAATTGGAAAATAGCTTAAGTGAAATTCCTATTGACCAGAATTTTAAACTCTATGCAGGTCCAGGTGCAGGGAAAACTACTTTTTTGACAAATCATATTAGAAATATTCTCAAAAAGTCACATAAACTAAAGAAATCCAGACAAATTGCTTGTATCACTTATACCAATACAGCGGTGAATACTCTAATTCAAAGATTGCAAGGTTGTACAAATTCTACAGAAGTTTCCACAATTCATAGTTTTTGTTATAAATTTATTGTAAAGCCATATATTTGGGTTTTAAATGATCCTTTAATTCCTTTAGAAAAAATAGATGGGCACGAGGAAATTAAGCTAAGAAAAAGTCAGTTAAGAGATTTTAAAACAAGGAGTCAGCAGTTACATTTTGCTGATGATAAATCTTTAGTAGAAGCATTAGGGAAACTAAAATGGATTTTAGAAGCTGGGGAACCAGTACTTAAGTTTATAAAATTTAATGATGGACGAATTGGAAGCTATTCAATTAAGAAACAATCGTATATGCTTTATAAACAATTATATTGGACGGAGGGTAAAATAAGCCACGACGATGTCCTTTATTTCACCTATCGTATTCTTAAAGAAAAACCAGAAGTCATAGAAATTATAAGAGCTAGATTTCCTTATATTTTGATTGATGAATTTCAAGATACTAGTCCAATCCAAACAGAAATATTAAAAATGATTGGTGAAAGGGAAACTTGTATTGGGATTATTGGTGATATATGTCAATCTATATATTCCTTTCAAGGAGCTAATGTGGATTTATTCAGAGAATTTTCTTTAAATGAAATGAAAGTTTATATTTTGTCTGGAAATCGACGATCTACAAATCAAATTATTAATGTATTAAACCATATGAGAGAATCAGTGGATTTTAAGCAATATTCCCCTATTAACTTAGATGGTCCAGCACCGATGATTCTAGTTGGAGATAGTTCAGAAGCAGACTCTTATTTAAAAGATAATTTAGGGCAGGTTATGTTTTTATCGTATAAACATACCAATCAACCCAATGTGAATATTTTGGTAGATGATTCAGATGGAGATAGAAGTTGGAGAATATATTATTTAGTTCAAGCTTTAGAACTAGCTAAAAATCTTGATATAAAGAATGCATTAAAATATATGAAACAGGCCTATCGGAAGACAATTGGGTTTACTGAAAAGGAAGCTTTAGAAAACTTAAGGAGACTTATAAATGATTATGAAGTTATCCAAAATGAAAGTATTACCGATCTTCACAATAATTATATAGTTGGTCATTATGACGTAACAGGGAAAATTACTAGAGGTAAAGTAAAGGCTTTATATGATAAATTAACTTATATACAGCTAGTCTCGCAAATAAAGATTATAGAAAATGGATTGATCAATTTTAAAACTATTCATCAATCTAAAGGTGAAGAATATGAGACAGTTTGTGTAAGTCTACCTTCAAAGGGTGATGGCAAAGAAATTGATTTTCTTATTAATCCGGATATGAATAAAGAATCACATAGGGTTTACTATGTTGCGTTGAGTAGAGCTCAAAACAGGTTAATAATTAAAATGGAAGCTATCAGTGATGAAAATAGGATGAAGCTTGTAACTTTAGGTTTTGAAGTAATTCAACTAAGAGAAAAAAGTACATTAATAACATGATAAAAGGTAGTTAATTATAATATTATATGGAAGTAATTATGCTTAAAGATAGATAATGAGAGGCTTGTTAAAAGAGGTAATAAAAAATAAAAGATGTTGTGTATTGTAAAATAGAAGAGCAGAGATCTTCGCTTTATAAAAAGGATAGCTCTTCAATTCCCTCAACTGCAATAGGGCCAAACTAGCTTATGGAAGAAAAGGGGCAGCAAGCAACCCTGTAATAAGTGAAACCCTTGCTAATAATAGATAAAGGGGGGCGATTGTTGAATATAAGGACTCGTACTTATATATATCTAATATGTATGAGTCCTTATATTCTCTATATTATTTTAATTTTATTCTTTATGACAGGAAATCTTCTTGCTACAGGTATTCTTCAACAAGTTTCACTAATAACGGCGTCATTAGGAAGATAAGATAATATTATCCTTCGATTAACTTCTATATACAAATAATTCTAATCTATAAAAGGAGCTGATTATCTGCGACTCCTTTTTTTGAGGTAATCAGGTTTTCAGAAGAGATATAGGATATTCCTCTTTCCAAAAATTAAAAATGGCCATAGATTGATTAAAGCTAATAATTAACCTTGCTCTTGTTTTTTCCAATTGTTACTAAACTTCTAGAACAAAAATACGATATAAATATTAGAAGATTTATTAAATTTAAATAAGTATAAATTTATATTGAAAGAGAAAGAAATACATAAATTATTGGTAATAGATTTGAGGGTTAATTATGAATCAGGAACTACTAACAGATTTAGAATTATTAAATAAATTTAAACAGATTAATTTTCATAAGCTTGATAATTTTTTCAGTGACTTTTTTATAGAATATAGTGACTCTATTGAGATTAGGCATTTGAATTTAATGGAGGATTTATATAAAAAATTGAAAAATGCGCCAGTTCCCAATTTTTCAAGATTTGGTATGAAACAGTTTTATCATCGTGAATTTTATTTCGATGATGAAGATTTTTTTAGTTTATATTGGGATATTGAATTAGCTACCAAAATAATAAAAAGGAATAAACTAAAACCAGAGGCTGTACCAGTAAAATATTTACTTGATGGACTAACACAATTAAACCCTTCAAAAGTACAATCTTGCATCAATTTCACAAAAGTTAATCCAATATTTATCGTTGCATATGATCCTCATAATACTGTAATTGTTATCGATGGAAATCATAGAGTCAAAGCACAAGAACTTAAAAGGAATCCATATATTGATGCTTATTTACTAAATGATACCCTTTCAATGGAATGTATGGCAGGAGATATATTTAGATACTTATATGCAGTTCATACAAATGCCACTCTACTAGTTAATTCTATAGAAAACCAATCCTATAATGGTAACCTAGATGATTTATTGATAAAACTCTAACATAATTTATGGTCAACACTTACACTAAAAATTATATTTAAACAAAAAAAACCGAATAGCAATATCTACTGTCCAAATTTGCCAAACCAGGGTGTTGTTGTAAATATCTAAGTCGCCCAGGTCAGAAATTTGATGTTCTCGATTCTCTTATGAAGTAATTGTAAATCGAATAATAAAGTAACTAATACGATAAATGGAGCATGAATAAAGCCATGCTGCCATTTTATCTAACAAAAAGTTGTAATAAGGTAAAGTTGAGGTTATACAAGAAGATAACGGTCATTCATATTTCCACTTTTATGATCCAAATGGTAATTAACTTCAAGTACATTGGTAGGAAGAAAATAAATTTCCTTATTGCATTAACGGGCTCTTTATTTAAATAAAAGGATAAATTAATATTATAAGGTGAAAATAGGAATATTTATTAAAATAATATATTCCATAAATAACAAATATATTTTGTATAACCGAATAGAACAAACATTCGTATAATACAATTTTTACGAATGTTTGTTTACATAATTATATTATTGGCAACATCAAAACAATTAGTTTAATAGATATGTATTACGACCAATTCCATTGATTTGATCTTTATAACCTAATAATTGCCTTAATCGTGTATTGGGATATTGAAGCATAATTCTCAAATCTCTAGTAGATATCTTCGGATACTCCACCAAAATTCTTTGAATTTTAGTCATTTCTTCAATGTCATAATTTGCTTTATGGATAATAAAAGGGGATACGTACTCTGCAATATTAATTGGAGTAAGTTCCTCATTACCAGTCCACTTAAAAAGTCGGATTTGATTTTGAAATCGTATAATATTATCATCAACAGATAAAAAACGATAAATTAAATCACTTTTTACAATCGAATGATCTGAATCTTCAAGGTATCCTTCTTCTAACAGAAATACAACTATCCCCATAAAAGTATCTACAATTTGGAGGGGAATAGACTTTTTAGAATCCTGAGATATTACCTTGTTGACTCTATAGTTTTTATTTCGATATGCTGAATGTGCATTCATTTGTTCAGTTATTTTATCATTAAGAAATAGTTTATCATATTCATCATTGCTATCAATTTTAATCTTAACATTGACAGGGTCAATATTATTACCTATATGAGATAAATCACGCGTTAATCCATAGAAAAGCCGTTCTGGTATTTTAATATAAAATAAGTTTCGGAGTTCACTAGCTGATAAACCAATTTTATCAGCTGCTGAGAATGCATCAGTATTGTTCACTATTAAAATGTTTATTCTAATATTTTCTTTTATAACTGTATGTAACGTTTGTAAGTACTTTTTTATATGTGTATCCTTTGTATATTCTCTAAAATGTAATTCACTATTAGAATTACTGTTCTTAAAAATGACCCTTATTTTTTTTACAAGATTGGCAAGAGCCAAGTCAGTACCACTATATGCACCATAATAAGAAAACTCTTTATTAAATTGATCAATTTTGTTTGATTCATCGAAATATATTAAATAATTCATATAAACACTTCCTAGTGCTATTAATTTGACTTTTAGTACATAAATGTTATAATTACATCATAAATTATATGATATTACTTTCTCCGCTACCGTTTATGTAGAGCTGGTAATATACGCGCAAGAATAGCTTTTCCCCGCTACCGTTTTGGCAGGGCTGAGCTATTTTTTTGTTTTAAATCTATAATTATATTATACCAAACTTACATTTTATCCGTCCACATTCTATTGTTCGTAAAATTTATATTATACGAATAGTTAAAAGTAAAAGATTAAAAGATATTAACCCCCGCTCATTTTATTGTTGTGTAGGAAGGTTCTTATCTTTTATTAAAATTTTATCCTTTATATTTATACTAAATATTAATACTAAGTTATTTATATTATTTCTTCTTCAACTTAAGCATCCTTCTGTGTAAGTACAAAGTTTCATAAATTTATTCTAAGATAAAGCCATTTGTTAACAATTTCCCTAGGTTTATTGTGATTATCTTCTCCTTAGCTGATTCTTTAAATATAAGTAAGATTTCATCTGTACAAATAACTTGTTCTTTTAGAGGAACTATTAGACGAGAATCATTTAGAAGTTCCTTGAGCCTATCTTTGGTAATATTTATCGCTAAGAAAACCCCTTTTTGATATTCATATTTGTTTATAAACTGATCGATTTTCAATATATCTTTTTTCATATCTTTTATAGTAAGGCTAGGGTTGGCTTTAACTTCGATAATTAAGCCATTATTCATTGTATTAGGTTCATGTACTAGGAAGTCAGGATAATATATTTTATCGATACTTTGTACTTCACAATATTCTTCAATTTCACTACCTATTGGCCCTTTGCGGGGTTCACCTTGCAATATCCATTCTTCGGTCAGTTCATTTTGTTTTTGTTCCATTATTTTGCGAAATTGATGATAAAGCTCATAGCAGAATACTCTCTCTTGATGCCTACTCAAATACGGTATTAACTCTTTTCGGTCATCCTGGGATTCAATCTTATTCTCATGATAATTAAGCATAGAATCTATCCAAGCCTTATTTCCATAATAAACGTCTTCGACATTATTGATTGCTTTTCGCAAAAAATCTATATATTTACCAATATGCAAGTAATCATCACTCCTATATTATTTATGTACCAAATTCTTTGTCATAAATTAAGCAGAAGGTTTACTCTTCATTGATTAAATCTATTCTTAAGAAATATTAATAATCTATGAGAGTAGTAATAACTTCTTAATGCACCTTTCCCTTACTCTCATAAGGCAGATTTCACTAGTACATAACTATGCACTTAAAATATTCTTTCTCGTTTTCGACAAATCCCAAATCAGATTCTAATACAAGTTATATTGCGGATAATAGTTTCATTTCACAGAGAGATTTTAATTGTTCGCTATATATTAGAATTGTTTCATTTACCTAGTTATCTATTAATCCAGAATACTTTATTTAAATGTTTTTGGATTCTCTATAAATTCAATTCCAGCTAATTGATAGCGATAGAATGCATTTTGGCCATCCCAACCATTCTGCATATTTGTTGAAGGTAGAGAATTATCTTCTTCCTTTGTCACAGTACAAGTATAGTAATATCTCATTAGCACTTTATAGATTTCATCATAAGTTAATATTTTTTTTCTTGCTTTTTCCACTAGCATATTTAAATAAAGATTTTTGGGTATCATATGTTCAAAAATTAGTTTGACCTTTTCTTTTTGATGCATAAGGAGTAACGCTTGAGGTGTAATAAAGTCAGTCATACTGTATTTGCCATTATACAAGCCTTTCTGACGATGAAAGCTCTCAGTTAGATAGTATAAGTCATCCCCTAACCCTTTAGGACTTAAATGGTGTTGCTTTAATCGTTCATCGCTTATTTGGAGCTTTATGTAAATAATTTGCTCCAAATTTCTGCTTAAAAACTCAATGAATTCTATTCTGGAAAATTCACTTTTTTGGAGCGTATTTAGAGCTACCAGTTGTTGTTCCCTTTTAAGATTAACATCATCACTTAATTTACAAATTTTGTAAACATTTCCATCTGTGTGCATATAACTAATGTTATGCTGAATTCCCTTATTGACGATTGACCAGGGAATCTGTTTTCGACGTAGTTCTGCTTTCATAAAATGTGCTGCCTTTTGAATTGTTGGAAATTGTGCAAGTTTCTCATTATTTTTGAATATAATAACTGCTTTCATGCTAACTCCTTATTTATCATGATTTAGACGTTTATATTAGAGCTATTGAAGCCTCGATAAATATATATAAAAATTATAAAGTAAACCATTCACTTGTTTATTTTGGTAAAAGATAATAAAGGGTAAGATTCTTTAGATCTTATCAATTTTACTGTAAGTTGTTAATCTATTATCCCTCTTACTTTTGATTTATTGAGGATTATTATTAAGCCAAATAAACTGCCTTGCTAGCAATTCGTTTCTTTCGATATCAAAGGATGATGGATACTCCTCGTCATTTGGTAATAAAGGGTATTTATCAAGTAAATGATCAATTATAATTTGTGGGTCTATTAATCTGCAAACTGCCTTATAGTTATCTATTTCAAAATCTCCTCTATTTCTCCCACTGTAGGAAACAGGCGTATATCTTTCTAGGAATTCAAAAACAAAAAATTCATCTTGCTGAAGTTTTTCAATCAAATAGTCCGTAGCTTCATTATCTAAACCGTAGTCATTCCATATAGCAAACATGTATGCTAAATACTCGCTCGCTCCCTTAGTTTTACCGCCATATAACCTACTTGCAATGATTTCTGTTAAATATCTTGCAAGTTCTTTATAGTCGTTTTCAGAAAGTAAATTCTCATGAGTGAAATTTTTATTATTTTCTTTTTCTGGATTTAATAATATAAATGTTTCGATAGAAAAATCTAAATTATCTATACTCTTTAAAATATATCTACAAATAGAAAGTCTTAACTCACTGTCTTTAACAGAAGAAATACACCCAACAATTACATATGCCGCATTACCAAACTTAGTATTTCGCATAAATCCGTCAATTATTGGCAAATCATTTGATATATTAGCTAAAGCTAAGGCGATATGTTTAACCTGATTAATCGTGAACCATCTAGTCTTGCGTCTTAATTTAGTCATTATTGATTCCCTATTTTGTTCGGTAATTATCTTATTAAATTTTTCTTTAACTTTTATTTCATTTAAACTATCAGCAATTTTTAGCAAGTCATCCAGAACCATATCTGAAATATCTTTATTATTTACTGAGTATGAAAAATATCTTTGGAAATAGTCTTTTGCAGAAATTCTTTGTTTTAAACTCAATTGATCTTCTTCTTCACCAATAGAAAAGATTGTATAGATACTATTCAACTGGGGAAACAAGTATTTTAATAGATTCAACATTCCTTCAAATTCTTCATTATCTAGACCTTTTAAAGCTTCCTTAATTCTTTGAACTTTTTCTTCTTTATCTGTTTCTGAACTAGTGTTTTCAGATAAAAACAAATCTTGGTTATCCCTTATGAAGGAATAGATTATTGGAGTAAAAACTCTTATCCCTTCAATTAGCATTAAATCAACTACATTCACTTCACCTTTAAGTAAAGGTAATGAAAAGGTAAGAATATTCCCATATAATTTTGCTTGCCTTGGAGTACGAAGAAATAACTCCAAACTAGTTGTAAAGTAATGATAAAATTCCTCTTTTTCACTATAACTTAAGTCTATCTTATTTTTTTCAAGAATATGTTTTAGTTCATTCAAACAGTAATCCCTTAAATTTTCTAAATCTGCTGCTGGTAATTGTAATGGAACTTGTATGATTTTTTCTAAGAAAGAGGCTCCTGTGAAACTGCTGCTATAAGAATATTTATCTTGCAATGCTGAGGTTACAACCTCTTTATCAAAGGCAAGCACATATGCTGTATATTTAAAATCAGCAGTCAATTTAATAAGTCTAAATAAGGAATGTATTTCATTTTTATCTAAACGGTCTATATCATCTACTAACACAACAACTCTTATCTGCTCCTTATTCAGCTTTTCTTCTAGTCTAGTTTTAAGTTTATCTAAATTAACCCCGTTAGCTAAAAATGGGCTTACACCTTCAGCTATAGTATTAAAACCAGTAGCTTTTGCTATGGGAATACCATATGTATTAATTAGATTAGATATTTTATCCTTTTTTGTTTCTAAAGAGCTATCAATTGCGTCTGCTAAATAGTTAAAAAAGTTTATTAGCATCGTTTCTTCTGTTCCAAACCTCCATGGATTAAACTTTAGACATACTATTTCAGTATATGGTTTTAATTCATTTTCTATGAAGTTGAACACCGATGTTTTACCTTCACCCCAAGCTCCATTTATTCCTATAACAATACTACTTGGGTCAGTCCTTCCAGATATAACTTCAGCAATTCTCTTTGCAAATGGATACCTATTAAATTTATCTTCACTCAAGTCCATTATTGGTGCATCTGAAGAGTAATTATTAGTGTCTTCCAATATATCATCCCCCGAATAATTTAATTACTATATTTTGATTTTTGCCTAGGTGGTATCTAATTAAGGTAATATCATAAAGCCTTAGAATTAGAGCTAGTAAAAAGGTCAACCAATAACTGGTTAACCTTTTATACTAACTCGTCGTTTAATTGACAATAACCAATATAATATATTCTGGATAACATTCTCGTTTAGATTATTACGCACATACTTTATAGAAATTGAATTTTTATCTTAATACACTATTTTCTGCAGTAGTAATTCTATACATACTTTGAGGCTTATACTGGATTCCAACGCTAGAACAAATTTTTTGTTGTTCCTTAAAATCAGTTTTAAACATATACAGATGTCTTTTTACAAAATCTCTTAATAAATCTTGACCAATTTTATTATCGTTTAATAATTTATATAGATTTTTTATATCATCATATGGAAATTGATCATAATGTTCAAGTTTAATTGCGGCATTTATCAATCTTGCAGAATTAATATCTAGAACATCTTCAACTTTTCTTAATGTTTCATCTAACTCCTTAGATCCGACAGATAAAGAAACCTTCATTATTGTACCGCTAATAACTAATTTTGACATATTATATAAGATTCTTTTGGATCGCTTTGTAATTTCTTCATTTGATAAATTTGCATCTCCCTCTTTAGATATTATTAAATCTGTAATGAATTCAATTAAACTATCTTTATTATTTTTTAAATCCCCAATTATAGAGTTAGCTGTTCTTAAACCGATTGTGAAGGCTTCGCTACATAGGTTTTTCTTTTCTTCGCCCTTCATAGATCCATAATAATTCTTTAAAATTTGGCCAATTAATTCAATCATTTTAAATGCTTTATTCATTTCATTTATAATTTGAAGCTGATGGTTTTCAACATCCTCTTCTGATTCCTCATTGAAGTCATCTTCTGATTCATCTATTTTTGAGTCATATAAATTATCCGCACTTTTATTAACTTCATAACGGTTCGTTTTTACATCAATATCATGAATTACCATTGCTGGAATTGAATCCATAAAATCATTAATAATGCTAACATCTTCATCAAGTCTTAATTCAGTTAACGATTCAAAAATACCTTTTGCAGCCTCTTTCACTCTGAACATTATGGATGAATCTTTAGATAAATGAACTAAGAACATTAATATATTTGCATTTTTTTCTACATATAAATTCTTGCAAAGATTTGCAATGATTTTTTGCTCTTCTTCCTCTTTAACATTCTTTGCTAGATATTGAGCTATAAAATAATAATATATGTAAGAATAAGAAAACCTAAATCCGTCATTATGACTTTCCAGAATTTTTGCTCCTAACAATTTTTGCTTATAAATTGTAAATGGCAGTTGCTCATTCGTTAAATCATATTCTAATCTATATTTATCATGAAATTTGTCCCATTCAAGTGGTTTTATTTTCTTTAACTTGAATTTATAAAAGTAAAATGCTAATTCCGTCAAATAATTATTCATCGTTTCAATATCTTTGTTTTGTATCTGTATTTTCATCAATGCTTGCTTAATTAAGACTTCATAATAATAACCATTTGTGCTTTTATCTAAGTTATGTTCTTTACCACTTTCAAAGGTCTGCAGCATAACTAATATATATAACGGAAAAGTAGGAATGTAATTTGAACCAATAACCGAATTTACCATTTTTTCAAATTGATCAATTATGCGGATTTCTTGTTCCTCATTCAAGCTCTCTTCCTGACCTAATTTTACCCATTTACCAATCAACTCAGCTCTTTTTACATATCCAAACTCCGATAATTTAAACTGTCTTATCTTCAAATTTTCTATTGTTGTTGTTCTTAATTGCAGCATTTCTTTAATATTTGAAACTGAATCAGAAAAAAACACAATGTTATTAAACCACTTATTAGCATATTCTAAAAATTTTGTTTTCAATTTATCATTCAATGCTGCCTTCTGCCAATTATCAATGATTAAAACTCTATCATTTCTTTTTAATTGTAAATAACGTTCATAATTGCTTTTTCCGTATGTATCCCATACTGGTTCTTTCAGTAACTTTATCATATCTTTAATAAGTGCAGGTTTAATTCCTTGACCATCAATAAGAAGCGGATAATATCCTAGTTGATAAAATTCATTAAAGTACTTCTTGGATAACGTCGTTTTTCCTGATTCCTTTTCTCCAGTAATAAAAAAGTGTGTACTTGTATTTAGTTCACTCAATATGTGATCAGCATTTTTTTGTGATGTTACCTCATTATTCTTTTCTTGATAAAGCAACTCTTTCATATGTGGATAAACATAAATATCACTAATACTTACGTCCTCTACTCTGGGATGAGTAAGCGGAATTTGCAAATTGTTTATTTGATTTAAATAACGATCTGTAGGTTCTAATATTTCTGAATTATTACCTTTAACTGAGTGATTGTACTGCAAAGTGTTCTCCCAATCAGTTTCCATAATTCTTGAATAAATATCACCCTTCCAACCAATACAGACAACCTTTTGATGTTGATTTTCTAAATTAAAATGAATTACATTATAAGATGAGATACTATCGTCCCAATTCTCTTGAAGCGCTCCTCCTTCATGGTACTGAATTTTTCTTTTATTCCAATATTCAACAGTACTATTTTCCCCCGCATGTTCATGACCGCTTAATATAATATCTGAAGAATTTTCAATTGATTTACGAAATGCTTTTCTATTATCAGGGTCTAACCAGTTATCAGGATGATGTATTAAAGTTATATTTACATCTCCTAAATTATCTTCTATAGAATCTAACATATTTATAGGAAATATCATTTTCCCTGGATTTTCTTGTAATTCTGAAATCCATGAATTATTAATAAGATTAAAACAAATTTTTTTATTTTCTAAGATTAGAGTTACTTTTTCAAATAATTCATTTTTATATACTAATTTACAATTTTTCCAATCCTGATGAAATATCTCTTTAAATTCTTCGAAATATTTCTGCTGTTTTATCATTTTTATAATTGATTCTTCAATTGGAGAATCTTTCTTTTTTCTTACATCTTCTATGAGTATTTTGCGAGGTTTTTCAAATTCTTTATTGCTAAAATCACAATCATGGTTTCCTGGTATAAATAAAAACTCAACTTCTTTATTTAATTCATCATATATCTCTTGTTTTAAGTTATCAAAAAAGGAAAATGCCTTATTATAATATTGATCTTGCAAACCTGAATAAGCTATATCACCAGTAACACAACATACTATATAATCCGAATCTCTTAAGTTTGAAATTACAGATCTATAAAATTTGTCCAGCTTATCCTCAAGGGAATTATGCTCATTTTTAAAGTGTATATCTGAAATATGTAAAATTGTAAATATCATGAATTCACCCACCCTTTTATATAATCTCTTGAACTATCTCTAACCATTACAAAAGTTCTCCATTATCCTTTAATATAAGGAAATTACTTATCAATAATTTGATATTCTCTCTATTTTAAGTACTTTCGATAACACTAACCACTTCCTTTGTTGTCTTTGACATGTAAGTCGAATCCACCAAAATAATTTAAAGATTTATCATCTAATTTTTCTATTCAAATTATTAAGTGATTAAATAGAGGATTGGACATGTTTTTTATAAAAAAATACTTGGATTAAAAGAACGATTGAAAAATACATTAAAATCCTTTAGAACACCAAAGAACAGCAGTCTCAGAGAATTTATTATTATAATTTCATTGCTCTCTTCGCTGCTTCATTAGCCTCACGTTGCTTTAAATTTCCCTGTTGACTCTGTTGTGTATTAATATTATATTAAGCCTGTTTACCTGCAAGTTTCCAAGCATAATCAGCTTCTTAAAATTAAGTATATTATACCATGTTCCATACTAATAAATGGAAGATTACTTACTAGTTTTTCCTATATACATATATTCTTTTTAAAATCTTTGTTTTCTTTTAACTTTTGAAATATTCCTCTTGTATAAATTGTAACTTTCACTTTTCTAGATAGATATTTCCCATACCTCTCCTCCTTCAATAGATAGAAAAATTATAGAAACACGATGAGAATAATTTCCCCTCTACTAATTAATTTATTTTCTACTATTGTATATTATTATTTATTGAAGGTAGTGTTCTTGTACAGCTAAAGTTAGTCAACATTTACTTCGATAAAAATTGTAGTAGTTAAAATGCCCTCTGCAGCAGTAAACGGTAAAGCTATAAACACACCATATGAACCCCATTCCGAAGGAGCATCATATAATTTCATAGAAGCATGAAAAATTATCAAATTAAAGGTCAAAGTTATCCACTTCTTACTTGGCATATAACGGGTACAAATCCGGAAAGATATGGTTATCGATATTTAACTTGCAAAATGCCCTAAAGAAGAAACCGAAACATAAGAAATAAAGAAATGAGGTTATAAATGATGAAGATAGAATGGAAAAAAGAAACTATTATTTTTTAAACTTGAAGAGAATCAGAGGTATGGGCTGATACTTTAGCAAACGAAATACATGGTAGAACAATAAATGGATATATAACACCAGATTATAAAATAGCATATGCTCTTTCATTTTTTCTAGCTTCTAATCCTGATTATGTTGTTCATACAGAAAAGAGTTTCAATATTCATCCAGGATTAAAGGTAGAGGATTCATTTATTTATAAAGTTTGGGTAACTTTTAATAGTAAATAAATCATATATGAGGTGAATCTATATGATTAATACCTACTGAAAGCTTCTACATGTCAGCAAAAAATTTAGATTTTCTTTCATTCATTTATTTTTTGACGCTTTAACTTTTTTCAATTTAGTTTACTTCATTGGAAAATACATTGAAAAAACTTCTTGGATAATTAAAGGAAATTACTACTTAAATTCTCCATATTGAACATGGATTTGTAATATCGTATGTTGAAAAGAAACTCAAAAATGGAATTTTTATCTGTTTTCGAGTTTCTTCTCTTTAAAGCATCTAAATTTCCTCGTTCGTAGTAACATTTAGTTTTTTTAATAGTTAGTGTTACTTCTTTTACAAACGATATTTAGTTATTCAACACTTAGAAAAAACAATGAAAAGTTAAGTAATAAAATTTATGCAAATTTTGTTGCTTCCCAAGTACTTCTCACTGTAATTATAAATTTATAGATGAATGATTAAACAAAATCAATAGTAATTAAAATAGTCTTTTATTAATTATTTTTTTATGGGTGGAGGGTAGAAATATAATGAGATTTATCAACCTCATTGTATTTAAAAATTTTTAGAATTCATAGCTATCTTCTATGTTTGCATTTCATATATGTCTTCGCTACAAGTTAAACAGCTTCCATAAGCATCAGGTTTCACCCCTTTAAATGTCAGTCTTGCAGAGACTTCAATAGCAGAGATTTTAGATTTGCAAGGAATGTAATTAACTATACATCCTCCAATTTGACAATAGGAAGTTTGAACAATCCATCCTAATTCCCCATCATATAAAACATCAAAGACATATTGTTTTGATTCAATTATCAACTGAATTTGATTCTCTATTCTTACTATTTCATTTGCTAATTTCTTTGCATTATCTATCATTTTGCTATTTTTACTATCCATTTCCCATTCCTCCTCATATAATTAATGGGAAATTCTTTTAACTCTTCCATTAAACTTTTGATTCCAATAGCCATTAGACATATCTGCAATTGCAACTCCGGTAGAGCTTTGGGCGCCGATGAATTTCCCTTCTCCTAAATAAATCCCAACATGCCCATCTTTTTTATAAGTATCAAAGAATACGAGATCTCCTGGTTTAGCAGCTTCATAATTAACCGCATTCCCCATTTCTTTAAGAGTGTCTGTTGTCACTCCGGTTCTATTGCCTAAGGTTACTCCAACTTGTTCAAATGCCCAATGAACAAAGCTAGAACAATCAAAATACCCTCTACTTATATCCTCTTTGCTCCTTCCTCCTCCAAATACGTAATAAGAATTATTTATCCACTTATATCCTACTGTTGTAACATCAATCCCACTATTATTATTGATATTTAGATCGATTGTAGATATGTCCTTTTGGAACTTAAAGCTCTCTGCTAACTTTATAACTTTATCAACATACCAATCTGCATGGTTATAGGCCCATATTGCCTTCTCTTTGTTATTTTCAAATCCATGAGAAGCTAAGTAATACGCTGCGCTTGCAATGCTGTCCGCTGGATTCCACGGGTCTGCTTTTCCATCATTATTAGCATCAATTCCAAACCCGTTTCCTCTTTTTATGGTTTCTAAATCGGTGATGTCTATATCTTCAGCTACTAATCCTCCACCAATATCGTACTTAGATCCTACCCATGAAGAAGGCATAAATTGCATAGGTCCTATGGCTCCAACACTGGATTCCATGGAAATATGAGTGGAAAAGGAGGTTTCTACAGCATGTATAGCCGCTAAGTAATACCATGGTATGTTATATGTCTGTTCACCATAAAGATAATATGGCATATATTCTTCTGGTACCTCTTTAGATGATGTAATGCTTTTTTGGTAAAAATCACTTTCAAATCGTTCTCCATTTACCCTGGCATTTTCATTAGTAATAGCGGCTTCAATCATCTCTTTATCCTTTGATAAAGTTTTGCTTTTTAATTCTAATTTTTCTTTTTTTTCTTTATAAGTATCCTCTTTTTCCTTCAATGCATCTATTAACTTACTGGAAGCTTCCTGTTGTTGTTGCAATTGTTCATTCAAATCGCTAAATTCATTGAGTAATGTTTGTTTTTCCATTAAATACGTAAAATCTCTGTTCAAATCTTCTACGAAATTAAAGTTCTTTACGTTCTTCTTTATAATAATATCTTCATTTATCCCGGCAAAATTATCCGAAAGAAAGGGTAGATCATTCACCGAACTTTTCTTTTTTTCCCGATATTCATGTTCTTTCGCGGCCAGTTCATCTTTAACTTTTTTTACCTGCTTTTTATTTAAGTCTATTGCTGTTTTTAAATGATTTAGTTGCCTTTTTTTTAAAACTAATTCATTTTGGGTTATATTTATAGCCTTATCCATCTTTACAATTTGTTCTTTCAAATTTTTATTATATTCATCAATCGAATCAATCGTTGTTATTTCTTTTTCACTCTCATTTGCAGCAACATGGATTGGTCCATTTATCAACCCTATGGATAACCCAATAGCAGAAAGAAAAGTGATACTTTTAATTTTACTACTCATTTTAACCCTCCCCAAAAAATAACCCCAAGAATACATAGAAATGAATGTCTCTCTATGAATCTTGGGGTTATCCCATTTGAATTTTCAATTTGTTCAACATATTCATGTATTAACACTTTAAATAATCAATTAAAATTAGGATTAATTGAGGTAATGCTAGCACAATGCCCATATTCAGACCAAAAAGTACTTTTCCTATACACATTTACTTCTCACTCTCTATCAAACCTTTGTTAAATCAAGTGATTACTTTCTCAAACATTACTCTTTGGTAGATAAAGCTACTGCTAGAATCCCCAAATACCCTTTTGTCGAGCTATTTCTTTTTTGAATACGGTTTATCATCTCAACAAGCGTTTTTTTCTCTTCTCTACTACTTTTTTCTATAATTAATTCTGCTAATTCTTTACTCTCAATTTTTTTTTAATAAAGGGTATTTCAATATATTCATATTTACTTAATTCATATCTAATTACCATATCTGTATAATCTGTAGGAAATTGAATAAAGTCGTTTTTAACTAATTCTGAAGATAGAGACATTTGTTTCTAAGCCCCCTATTCTACTTCAGCAATTGTGTCATTAATCGCATTTGCAAATTCTTGTAAATTCCCTCTTTCCAGTATAGAAATCTCAATAGGTAAAGCTACCCCTCCATTATTCGATACATTTAACGAACAAGTATAACTGTTAAACAAGGGAACAATACCGATAAGAATAAGGACTAATCCTATGAAAAAATCACCATTAACAAAAGAAGGAAGTCCTAATATGAATGTAAAAAACAGACCAAACAAAAATCTCTTTAGATGAAATTTTGTTGATGTTGAAACACTAGCTATGTTCTTTAAGGACATAGTAACTTCATTTTTTCCTATAGGCATTAAACCTAAAACGGTATTGCGATCATACCCTTTAAACCGTTTATTAGTTAATAATAAATCTGTTGTTAACCATCTTAATAAAACATTCGTACAGTATGTGCCTTCTTTCAGTTTTTTCTCTCTTTCCATGACGCTTTTTCTCCTTTCAACAAAAAAATCCCCCTAGAATAAGACATACAGTTTATATGTCTTCATCTAGGGGGATTCCCTCTTCGTTATTTATATAGGTAAATTATAGCAACCATATAACGAAAAGTCTAGTTGTTATTAATTTTCATTAATTAAATGTTCCTTTATCCTATAAGCACTTTTATTTTCTTATTTTCATAAGAATCGTGCTTATGTACTTATCAAAAACAAAACAAAAAGAAGAGATTATTAATCTCTTCTCTGTTCAGTAAGATGATACTTTTCTTAATCGCTTAGGGGATCTTCTATGAAATATCCTTCTATCTTCCTGTAAGGAAGCTGCTTGCTCTTTATTTGAACCTATTGATTCATAATATCTTTTTTTAGCTTCATTAAAAATCTCTTCTATAGCCTTAGTTATCTTATCCATTTGGCGTTCAGTAATACAATCGTCTAACTCTACCATTAAATCATTAACTTGTTTTTTTTCTTCTTCCGTTAGGATATCATTCAGTTTCATGATTTCTCTCCTCTCGTCTATCTTACCTCGACTATATTCTATGCTCTTCTGCACTATACTACGATTATTGTTATAAATATTATAACATATCGAAATCATGTTGAAAAAATAAACACTACAGATCCTGATTTATCTTTCTGTTTATTTCCTCTATTCTGCTTTCCTTCTTTGATTGAAGTGATTCTTCAACTTTAATAATTGCATTTTCACCTACATATCCACCTAAGATTGATGTTAAAATTACTCGTTCCGTTCCATTTGGATCACTGAATAAAATCGTAACAATAGCTCCAACAGCTCCAAAACAACCATCCAATAAGAAACCCGGATAGAATGTAAGTTTATTATTCCTCGGTTTTTTTATTGTCCCATACCTCTTTGCGTGAGTTAAAACTCCCATACCAAATCCAATACAACCAGCCAAAATTATTTTATTTAACATGCCTATTCACCTCTCTTGAAAAATTTGCGCAAACACAAAAAAGCCTTTGAGGCAATAGACAATAAATACATGCGTTACATGTATTATGCCTATTAGCCCAAAGGCTGCGTGTTTATTAGTTAAGACGCTAATCCTAAATAGGATTGCCAAAAAAGAAAAAAGAAAAAAAGGTTATACATTTATTATACGATTTTCTTTCTTATAACACTACACAATTTAAAAAGAGATAGTAAACCTATCCCTTTTACTAGATATAAATTTTCAAGTCTAAGAATTTTTATTATTTGATCACTTCTCACCATAAATTAAAATCCACATAATTTTTTGCTGACTTTAATGTAGAAAATATTAGTCGTACGTCTCCCGCTTCTTCTAATGGAACGTACTCTCCTCCTATAAATGGATAAAACATACCAATTATCCAACCGTCCCCATCTGGATTTTCTAGAACCAGATACTTAGGTATTTCATCACCATAATAAGTAATTGTTTTATGATAGCTAAAGAATCTATTAACGTCTTCTTCTCTCCAATCTATCATTATGTCCCCTCCTAAACTATTCTTACCCTCTTAACAAATTCTAACTTCTACCGATTCATTTTGGTTCATTTGCTGATATCTTAGTATTAATTCATCTAACTCTTTACTCTTCTTTATTGCTTCGGGAGAATTAAATCCCTCTGAGAATGCAATTTTTAACATTTCTTCTCTTACCCGCTCTATTTGATCTCTTAGTTTATACATGAGTATTCCTCCAATTTTATTGTTTTAGAATATCTTTGTATTACTTAACAAAACCATTTAAGTCAGTATCTGCATAACCAGGGATGCTCCAAATATTTAATTGTTTTTCTTTTGCTATATTTTCTGCATCCTTATAGACATCAATAAATTCATATTCATCAAATAAGTAAGCTAATTTAACATATCCCTCTTTTAATAAATATGACTGAATACTAATTTGATCTAAAAAGACATGCGCCAAAATTCTTCCGTACTTATCCTTTTCATCAGCATTAGGATCCAATTGATAGGTAATTTCCTTTCCTTCTATAAGGTTAGCCAGATATTCCTTACCTTCTTGTCCAAATGGCTCATTCTTCCCTTTTGTAATTTCAGGTCCATTTATTCCGATTAACCTCAAAGCGGTATACTTATCTGCTTCCAAAACTAAAGTGTCAGCATCTATCACTTTTTTTACTATAGCTTTGTGTTTTTCTGTTTTAATATCAGCTGCCTTTTCACTAGAACGATTGACATCATTAAAGTACTTCTTAAACGAAATCTCCTTTTCTACCTGATTATCAGTCTTGTAGTTCTCTTTAGACTGGTATGTAACTAGGCTATCTGTTGAACATCCACTTAATAAAAATAAAATAAATAAAGTGGAAATAATCTTTTTCATCTAAACCCCTCATTTCCAAAAAAGAGAGCACTCCAATATACTAAGACTTTACTTAGTAATTGGGGTGCTCCCATTTCTCAATATATTATATTCACTCTTCTAATTTCCTATATATTTATAATAAGGATAAAAATAGAAAAATTCAACCCAAAAAAAACTAAACTCTCCTTTCAGAAAAGGCAAAGCTAAATTGCTTCTATATCCTCCATGATTTTCTTAGTTTTTTCATTATTATTGATTCCACTGGCCATGGAATACCACCAAACTAAATCTTTTCTTCTTTTCTTATTATCTATTCTTGCTAACTCCATAACTAATTTAGTCACAACTTCTTTTTCTTCTTCAGTATAACTAATCATTAAATAATCCTCCTATATAGATACTTTTTTGGTATTTATATCTGCTAGTAATTCATTTTCCATTAAAGTTAATGACAAAAGTGTTAAATCATCTATTTTTTCATCATCTTTATTTCGTGTGATCCCCTTTTCTTTTAGGAATTCGATTATTCTTTTTCTCTCTCTTTCCACTCTTATATGTATTTCACGATCGTAATACATCTCAGTTCCTCCATTTCACCTGTACCAATTATTACTAATATGATTCCAAAAAAATATCAGAATTTTTAATTTTCTTCATAGTAATCATCAGAGAAATCTGGTACATCCTTTTGGTTTTCACAAATATTTTTAATCTTTTCGATATCAAATAAATAAGAAACCTCTTCGCTAATATCATAATCAAACTCATTTGCAACAAATATAGCCGCTTCTTCATTTTTATAGATCATTAAACGAAATGAACTAAACTCCGATTGTGCCTCTTCAACATATAATCCATTATGCGTGGAAAATTCATATGTTTTAAAACATGAAGTTTCAACTTTAAAGTTCACCTGTTCTACAGTATTTATTAAAGTTTCCATTCTTTTGCCTCCCTTTTTATTAAAAAAACCAATGATAAATGCCAACTGATCTCTTTTAGAAAAATGAAATCTGTCCTGAAATACTTACTTTAAATGTAACCTCACTTTTCTCCCTTGTTTCCTCATTAATTTCAAAAGGTGTTTTTTCGTAGCAACCAAAATGAGCCTTCTTATTGTTAAAACGAGAAACATAAAAATAATCCTTACCATTTTCAAATAAGTAATAACTCATTCCAGGCACTAAGTTAGCACTATCTGCTTTTCCTAAATATTTCCCCTTCATTAATTACATACCGCTCCTTTCAGTGATAAACACAAAAAAGCCTTTGGTCCTTTTATTAACCTAACAAAAATATTGTTAAGTAAAAATCAAAGGCCCAAAGGCTTCGTGTCTATTAGAATATGCTTATCATAAAGATAGCTAAAAATAAAAATTACAAAAAAATGTATATATAAATTCTAGTTGATTATTTTGAAAAAAGCAATAATTACTGATTATTTACCACTTAATTTCTTATATTGGTGGGAATTTACACAGAACTCTTTTATTATCTTTTCTAGTTGCTCCTTTGTAGGATGAACAATACTCTTAGTTGTATAAATTTTTTCAATAATTAGTCCCCCACCATACACTAGCCTCACTTCAACAGTTCCGGTTAGACTAAATCTTGTGACTTCAACTCTTAATCCATACTCATTATCCTGAAGATAGTATGTAGTTTTCTTAATTTTATATTTACCATGCGAAAATGGTATAATGGTTTCTTTTTTCTTAATATAGTAGTTTTCTTCATTCATGGGAAATCCTTTCTGTTACTTATTATAGTAATGTAGAAATTCACCTGTCTTTTAATACTTATAAATATTATTCTACTTATTTTTTTGAATATAAACTACTGTATAGTATTTCCATTGTTTTTTACCCTTATAGAAAGAGGTGAAAAAATGAATAACTTAGTAAAAACCATTGGAGAAAGAGTCCGTTATTTCAGATTATATAGAGGTTTTACACAAGAGGAACTAGCTGAAAAGGCAAATATTCACTATACATATATTGGTGGTATTGAAAGAGGAGAAAGAAATATCTCCCTGGAAACGCTTAACAAAATTACGGAAGCTCTTGAAATTTCACCTACTGATTTATTTGCACAAAACTACTTAAAAAAAGAAACTGATAAGACATTACTATTAAAGCTTCATCAGGAATTATTAAGTACAAGAAGTACAGAAGAGATAATAATTGTCCATCAATTAACCCAAAACATTTTGCAATTAATAGATAGAAAATGATATTTATAAAACATTTGTAGTTAATCCATATTTCTTTATGTAAGCAGACATAACCGTTTAAATAGATGAAATGGTTTTAAAAAGTAGTTGTCCTGTAAAAAGGATAAAACAAAAGTATAAGAGCCTCGATACATTTCAATGTCCAGCAAGGCTCTTACAGTTAATTTTATTGATTTCTATACTTTAAAAGGTATTTCAGCAGCAGATTTATATCATAAAGAGTACCAAGAATGTGGATATTTATTTAAAAGTTTAATAGTAATTTCATGAAGTATTATAACTTTGTTTTATTGGACTTAAACCTCTGCCTAGTTTCTTCGGTATATTTGTTATTATGACTTAGAATATTTCCTACTTCCCATTTTTCTATTTCGTAACCTTGTTCAATTAGTATTTTTTTTTGTTCTGCCTCTAATTTTAAATTTGCTGGCGTTAAATAAGCAAATATACTTGTTTCTAAATTAGAAGGAATCGATTTCACTTGATACCCTTCACGCCAATGGGATAGAATCATTTTCCCATAGTTATACCATGCTGATGTATATTCTGAAATTAACGAATCAAAAGTCATTACTCTTATGTCATCATTTGTCTTTTGTGCAAACATCCTTGTTCTTCTAATATCATTTTCCTTTTCAGAGTTTCTACCATATATTAATACATATTTAAACCTAATTGGTCGATCTTCTAAGGGTTTTTTTAGAGGGGCTATTCTGTTTAATATTTGTGTAGGATTTTGTTCAATATACGCTTTCCATTCGGTTATTTGATCCATTGCATTATTAAATTTGGCACTAAACTTGATTTGTTCGTTATTATTTGTAAATATTTTTTTCTTGGGGTCTTCTAATTCCACCAAGACTAAATGCCAGAAATCTGTCGATTTAGTTAGAAAAGCAAAATCTGAGATAAGTCCATCACTTATCTTAAATTTTGTTATTATACTATTAAAGTGCAAGTGATGGTTTAATAAAAAAGGGGTCGAAATAAGTTCTGTATTTTCTTCAAGAAAATTTTGTATATGATTTTCGTTTAATGAAATGTCATCTAATTTATGTTTAAAACGTTCAATCAAATCACTCAATATTTTCTCCTCTTTCCATTTTAATATATTCTAATTATACAATAACCTATATACAATATAGTAACTTCAAGAATGACTAAAATAAAGGCAAATGAAAACAAGGAGGAGCTAAATATGGATCTAGAAAAATTATTTAAAATGTGGGTAAATCATCCAAAAGAAGGCTTTGGAAGAACTAATTTAGATTTTACAGATGAATGTTGGAAAAAAGTTATAAAAGATATTCAGATTTGGGAGAGTAGTGACAATAAAGTAGCAAACGAGTTTGCAAAATATTTGAAGTATACCGGCACATTAAGAAGAGTTCACCTAAATCTTGAAAAAGTGAATTTTAATAATCATTATGTTTCATGGACAGCAGCTGAAAGACTAGAAGATATATACTGGTTTAAATCATCGATTCCTCATACAATAATTACAGCAGAAGCAACAAAAGAGAATCCAGGGATTAGTGTTAAGGGGTTTATATCAGCTATGAAATTGGAGATTCCAAATTTTGAGTTAAACTCATCGGCTATCAGAGAAGAGCATGAAGTGATTTTTCCATTACAAGAAAAAACAATATTAAGAATAGAAAAAATAAAATAGAGGTTATATTAATAAAATTGATAGGAGAAATTCATGCTATAAAAAGTCGTTTTCCTATATTATTAATGTATCGACTTTTTTATTAGCATATTAGGGCAATAGATTTATGAACCAAAACAAATTTTCATTGGATCACTCCCTATCATATCGTAATTTATCATTAGAATTACTTGTTCCACTAACCTTCTTTTAGTGGATGAAAGATTTCTAAACCACTGGTTTGATTCTTTTTAACTAACTCCCTTCATTTACGATATTTAGTATTATTTTAAAGTTTTCATAAACAAACACTTGAAATGAGGTATTTCAATATGAATAAATATAATTTAGTTTGGTTACTTTCTGAATATAGACTAGAGTTAATTACACTATATTCTAACGAAGTAGAAAATTTTATAGAATCAAAATTTGATGAATTTATACAACAAGCAGATGAAGCAACAAAGGGGCTAAGCGAAGATGAGAAACAAAATTATTATGAATATTATTATGATGACTTGGCATTAGTACGGGATGAATATCCAAGTATTCTAAGATACTCAATTATTACTGCAACATATTCTAGCCTTGAGCGAGCATTATTTAGAATACATTATCAGCAATCAAAGGATAGACATGGTTTCAAGAAATACAAAAAAAACAATTCCGATCTAGATGCCATATTAGAATATATAACAATAGAAATGGAAATAAATATCCTTCATTTAGCAGATGAATTAAATTTTATACAAAGCTTAAATAAAGTTAGAAATAATATCGTTCATAGTAATGGAAGAATATTTGATGATAATAATCCTAAGCGAATTGAAAAAATTATTAATAAAAGTTCTAACCTAGAAATAAACTCAGGACAACTTGTGGTTAAGAAAGAATATATAGATGAAATGTTATTTCACGTTAATAATTTTCTGACGTCAATTTATAAAGAATTAGAAACAAAACATCCCTTCTAAAAAATAGGAGGGTTAATTCTCACCTTTCTAGATTCATGCATTTTGGTGTAATATGAATTCACCCTACATTTTCTTCTTATTTTCCCTCCAGATAAATTTATCTAAGTAACCAAAAATATTTTTTTATAAATGTTATATTTAGTGGTAATTCTCTGAGGTTTATTTCAATTTAACATGCTCCTTTAGTGCTATAAAAAAACTGCATATGGCAGCTTTTTTAAGTCTGGGGTGATTGTATATTATGTATATGAACGTTAAAATTAAGATTAAATTCATGGAACCCCAAATGGTTTCAATTTGTTCATTTTAAATCTCAATATATCAATTACCGCTGCCTATAAATATGTTTATCCAGAAAAAGATATTAGTTATTTTCATTAACATATTCTACAAGAATTTTAGAAACCAACTCTTCCAAAGTCAAATTTCTCTCAGACGCAATTTGTTTCAAAGAATCTTTAACATGAGATGGTATCTCTATAGATAACACGTCATATTCAGAATCTATAAAAATCCCTTTAATCGTTGAGATTATGGAACCTTCCACCATATATTCCTTAATAATTTTTATCGTATCTTCATCTAAAGTATCGTAAGGGAAACAATATGGTTTAATTTCTAACTCTATCTTTTCTTTATTTATGTTCATCTTCATATTTGTTGGAGTGATATATTCATAACATTTATCTAAGAAAGAGTATATATTAGATTCAACATTATTTTCGTAAGGGAACTCAAATTTAGCAAATTTCCTTTTGGAAATTATCGAACCTCTTTCAATTAAATAAACCGGTTTAAAACCATATTGCTCAATTTTCGTATATGGAATCTTATTTCCACTAGCAGTTAGTAAAAAGTAATCTTCATCTTCCCCAACCATCAATCTGCCATGTTCTTCACTTCTTTCATGAATAAACAATTGAAACCAACCTTGTTTATTTGGTTTGGAATAAAACTCTTTGTTATTTCTACTTCTAACATTTTTATAATTTTTTTGAAAACGTTCAAGCTCCGTTTGTTTAATAAAATATAATTCCCTACCTCTATAAACTTTTTTCTCTGCAGTAAGTTTACCATCCTTTATATAGTTAAATACCGTTACAGTAGATACACCTAATTGTGTAGCAACTTCACCGGTGCTAAGTCCTGGCTTTTTTAATTTGTCTTTTACCTCTTCTACATCATCAATATAAAAGTACTTCGTATTGTCAATTTGCCAACTTTTTTCATTCACTGCAGTTAATATGCCTTGTCTGGAATATGATAAAACTGTGTTCTCAGCAACACCTAATAATTCCGCAGCCTGTTTTGTAGTAATTTGCTTTTTCTTATCTTCTTGGCACATTTTATTCTCCCCAACTAATCATTATTAAAATAGTGTATACATATCATTTAATATTAACACAATATTATAATCTATTTATATGTTACCATTTACTATAGTCAATATTCAATTGGGGAATAATTCTAATTTATGTATTAATTCTCACTTTGTTTACAATACTCACTAGCATTCTCTAAAAAATCTGTAATACATTCTTCTACCTTTTTTCTTGTTGGTTTTTCTAATGTAATACTTTTAATAGTTTTATCAATAACTACCCCTCCTCCCCCTATCAATAATTTAATCTCCACTGTATCTTTTTCTCGACTCAAACTTCCTCTTTTATCTACAAATCTACTAACTTGCACTCTAAGACCATATTTGGATTTTTGTAAGAAATAAGTTTTCACTTGCACTTCATATTTACTTACAAAAAAAGTACTTTCATCTAATGCTCGGTATAAACTTTCGCTAATCAAAAAATCCACCTCTTCCTTTTATCATTAAACAGATTATAATATATATCTTAATATTAAACAAAGGTTTAATGTATATTTTATATAAAGAATATGATACCTACTATTTTATATTAAAACGTATTTTAAGTATTATCTTTATTTATATGTATATATAGTAGACAAATAAATGATTTTTCTACTAATATAGGAGTAGATATTAAATGTATTTAAATTTACTTAATAATGAATTACCTACAACCAGATAATTACTATACTTTTAAAAAATGACAAAAGGGGTGTGAAAATGCTAGAAAAGGAAATTTCTTTCCATTCGAATAAAAATTCGTTAGAATTTACAGGAAGTCAGTCATCCATCGCATCGTTTTCAAAAACACTAAAAGATCCATCAGTATTTCAAAATTTACCTGACGAGTTAATCATTATGGAGGATGTATCTAAAAATAAGGAAATAAATGACTTGGAAATGATGTATTTATTTTTACACCAAAAGAAAGATATGGATATACGAAAGAATAAAATGGAGAACACCATCGAAGAGTACAGCAGAGATTTACTTATCATGTATAAACAGATAATAGAAAATGCTTTTTCCATTGGATTAGATTTAAACGCACAGCAAAATCCTTATCAGATATTCAAACTACTCAATCATGTACATATTAGAAAATTTCAAGAGTGGTTAGCTGCAGCTCCGTTAGGGAAGGGGAAGAAGCCATACGCAGTTTCTACACTGAGTCGTAAAATGGTAGTTCTTAAAGGATTTCTTTCTTTTTTGTATAAAACAAAGTATATAGAAGTTCCGCTGCATGAAAAAATGTTGAGTAGTAATGTGCGGGATATTGATCGGCCAGATAGGGATTTAGGAAAAAATGAGGTAGTGCAGATATTGGACTATTATAAAGACCATCCCATTGTTCATTGTTTACTAGCAACCTTAATTACAACAGGGCTTAGAATAAACGAATTATGTCATAGTAAAATATCGGATATTTCTTATGTGGATGGAGATTACTGGTTATATGTATTAGGAAAAGGGAGACATGAAAGAGAGGTACTCTTACATCCATATATAATAGAAGAAATACGGAAATTTCGACGAACAAGACGGTTAGATTTTATATTAGATGGTAGTGATAATTCGTATATTTTTATGACGAACAAAGGGAAACCATACAATTATAAGTATTTATCTAATTATTTAACAAAAAAAATTAATGAAGCGGATTTACCTTTCATCAAAACAAGGAAAAATCCAATTACACCACATACACTAAGACATGCTTTTGCACAAATTAGTTCTGATCAAGGGGCGAGTTTGGATCAAATTAAAATTGCATTGGGGCACAAATCGATTCAAACAACATCTATTTATCTGCAGAAGAAATCAAGAAGAGAAAACAATGCGGGGCATGCTTGGAAAAATTCAAGAATAATTAACTCATTGTAACTAAATTAATTATTTTTACATTAGCTCTGGTAAACTTAAATGTTGAAAATATAAAAAAGGGAAGCCTATTCAGAAAGGTTTCCTTTTTTATATTTTCAAACTTACTCTAAAAAAAAGTTTCTATATAATGCTTTGATTAGATAACCCACTGTTCCAATTTTTTGACTCCGTAATTATAATAAAGTTCCTCAATCTCAATTGAAAAAATTTTCATGCCAAACCCCTTTCGGTCTCTTGGCCAGTTTTGTTAAACCATATTGCTCGAAGTCAAAGAAGATGGCTCACATTTCTTGTGATTGTCTTTTAAAAGCAACAGCTTCTAAATCCAAGTGTAATCTATCATAAGTAACTATCATGAGATTCTAGTAGGGAGTATCCCTTTATCATGCCAAATGTAATCCATGTTGCCTTTTAGACTGTACTAGTGGTATTGGTAAAATTTTTCTGCAAAACTTGCAACGATAACGTTAACGCCCATTATATTTACCTAATCGAACTACATGATTTCATTAAAAGAAGGGCCTTTTCAAAATCTTCTTACATACAGTTCATTAAAAATATCCTTATATTTTTCAAACGTTTGATTTCCCAATCTCTTTTCGAATAAGTTATATACAGATTCCTTGAATCCTTCTCTCTTCATTAAAGTTTCTATTTCTTCTTCTTTTAAATATAGAAGTAAATCTATATCAGTTAATTTAGGATTTTCCATATTAAACACTAAATCGAAATATTCTGAGTAGCCATCAAAGGAATGCACATACTCTTCAACTTCTTCTTTTTTAAGGCAATCATTTCTATATAAATCTGTTAATATATTTAGGTTTCTTTCTACAGGATCTGGATGTAACTTTATATTCTTATCTTGAGTACGAATTTTTTCTACTGTATCTTCTATTATAATTTTATTAATATCTTTGTCTGCAATAACAACATTGTTAATCAAAATGACATAGTAAAAATATAATTCATTAAAATCTAACGAACTTTGCTTAGTCTTTATTTCTTCTAATAAACTTTTTATTACTTCTATTATTAATAGTTTATGATCCTCATTTAAAGCATTAACTATCGGAACCAGTAGTTTTCCTAAAATTTCATATAAAAAATTATAATGGTTTTCTTTATAGGATTTCTTTACTAAATCTATAATATTAGATATTACATCTCTTTTTATAGGATATTCATTATAATCGGTATATATATTAGTCAAATTTCTATAAAATCCATTTCTATCAAATTCAACTATTCTCTTATTCTGTAAGTATGTTTTTAAATATTTCTCCAAATAATCTGATACAGTCTTTTGGAACAATACTTTTTTATTTGCTACCGAAACTATAAATTTATTTAGATATTTAAATTCATTTAGATAAATTTTTTCATTTATAAGTAACACTAATTTATTTGCGATATCATTTGCCTTTTGAATACTTAGGTTCGATTTCGAAATTAATGTTAATAAATTAAAAAGATATACCTCGCTTTTTTCTTTGTTTTTATTGTTTAATATATTTTCAATTACTGTATCTAAAACTTTCATAATATACTCAAAAGCTTTAATATTAAAGTTTATTTCTTTAATATTATAGTCTATCAAAATATTTTCTAAATCACTTGTCTTTAATTTTGTTACTATTATATACACTTCAAAAAGATCCAATTCTTCTATTTTATTTGCAGAAATTCCGCTGAAGAAACCTTTCGTGTTAGGGTTATTTTGAGTGCTATAACTCGCAAAAACACCTTCTATAAAACTTAAATATAAATATTTGATCTCTGTATATTTATTTATGCATAAATAGTTAGACTCTATAAACATCCAAATATTACTTATTATATGGAAATTTTTATCTATCGAACTATTAAAAGAAAAACCGCCTTTCTCAACAGTACGTTTAGTCTTCTTTAACGTATCTACTTCTTTATTTAACTTATTTTGTACTTTATATATTAAATTAAAGTCTTGGATTTCCTTCAAAAATTCTATACTCTTTCTTTCTTTGTATGGAAGATTGTTGTAAATATCTTCGAGGTCTATTTCTTTAATTTCTATTTCTAAATCATCATTTACTTTATGTGAATTAACTAAAAAATGTCCTACATGTTTTCTATTAAATTCAGAAATAAAATAAATTAAATATTCCTTGTCTTTAAAAGTCTTCAATGAAATAGTCTTATAATATTTATACGCATCAAGAAAATGATCATGTTCATAATATGTATATGCTTGATTTAACATAAGAAAATAATCTTCTCCCTCGATAAGACTCGTAAAACTATTTATATCTATAGGACTTATTAAACTATCTTTCTCTATAATTTTAATCATCAAATCATCTAAAAACTTATCTTCACTCTCAATACTAAATAATATCTTTTTTTCTATAGAAACTCCCTGAATATTTGCCTTTTCGAATATTTTTATAATTTTATCAAACATCCAGTTATCTTTATATTGGTCAGCATTTGAAAATATCTTTAATAAGGAATTTTCACCATTTATAATTGTTAAAGTTCTATCACCAAATAAATCATAACCCACTGACTTTAACCCTAAACTTTTCACAATTTGATCTGGCATAATAAAATTCAAATTCTCAAAACAACTGAGTTTTTCATAAATACCTTCTAAGTCACTCATCTTCATTGATTTATCAAACGAATTAAAATAAGTTAATATATCAAATAATCTATTTCCTCTCCAATTAGATTTATCAAACACATTATTATTTGGCAAATTATTGACTTCATCATCATACAAAATATTAATACCACGATTTTTATAGTATGCATGCTCTATACGGGAATATCTTTTACTACTTTCAATTAGATATGCTGGTTGGAAATGATTTCTCAGTATATTTTTAACCCATTGAAAAATCAAATTAAAGTTTGAATCATTCACTGAATATCCTATAAAGAGAACAGTATTTGTAGCTATTAAAGATTTAATATAACTTTCTATTAATGTAAAATTTGATGAATAATTTAAGTAGTCATCTTCCTTTAAAACAATATTTCGATTTTCAAAATCACCATGCATTTTAATAATAGTTTTATTAAAATTGTCATACGGGAGGTCTAAATCATGTTTTACAGTATGAAAAAATTGGCCTTCTTCTATTGCAGCTTCTTCTAGCAAAGTATCGTAATTGGTAGTAATAATATGAGTAGGCTTAAGCTTAAATATCTCCTTATGTATTGGATTTGATTTATATTTCTTTTTTCGAAAAATTTGATTTAATTTTTCGAAATACTCTTTTTCTCCCCTTTCATTAAAATAGTATTGAGGGATCTTCATATATAAATCCGGTGATTTATCCACCTCAAAATCCCCTAAATCTTTTGCAAATTCTTTAATTAATTCATTCCAAGTTGGCATTCCTGAATTCGCCGAAACTCCTGCTCCTACGAAAATTACTAATTTATTATTTTCACTCGCTTCTTTAATTTTTTTTATACTAGTGTCTAAAAAATAGTCAGCCATATATTTTTACTCCTTTAATTAAAGTTAGATTCTAACCGTATTTTCCATTCATAATTACTTTGCTTTACATGTTTTAACCTTTTAAAATTTAGTCTTGATAAGTCTTTAGTATATTCAAACTACTACTATTATAAATAAGATCCCTAATAGTTTTTAAAATAAGATGCTCTGTTTCATTATTATCTATACTTAAAATCAATGTGGATAAACTCTTGTCGCAGGTGTTGCAATTTCTATTACATAGAATTCTTTATTGCTTATCCTATTTTATATATAAAACTATACAGCACGATTTTCTTGTTCCATCTAATAACAATGAAAACTTTCTACCTAATGGCAAATAAACTATTTTCATTGCAAGATGATAATTACAGGCATCTTTAGATAACAATTGAATCATCTTTATAAAACTTTCTAACCCTTGGCTCTTAATATCCTTAGCAATCTGTAATGTGTTAAATTCAATCGGTCGAATCATACCACCATAAACCGATTCATCCACCCACGATTTATTGCTTCTTATTTAGAACGCCACCACCTTGAACTTAAATTTAGATATAAATATCACCCTAATTCACTTCTTGTATATCGCAAGACTCTTTCTGTACTATTGTATCATTGCCAAAGTCAAATTGTGTAACCTACACAGGCTGATTGGTATCCTGCTTTAAATGTTCGGCAGGATTGTCATTTAAAATAATTTCAGATCCGCCTTGATGTTGTGAATTTCTATATTTACGGTTACTTGGTGTAAAAATTCTTTTCTTAATTTGTGAAGCATGTTCAAGAGTATCTAATTTTCTTACCAAGTAACTAAGTATTTTTGGTTGTCCGTTTTCGTTTTCTACATATATGTTATAATCGTCTTTTGATAAAAAGAGCTTGTTTTTTTATCTTCATATTGTATGAAATGATATTATAATTCTCGAATTGATAATTATAATCGCCCTCATCACGAACATCAAAGAAAAACATTTTAGTATTTGTAACAAAAAAATAACTAATCCAACTATTCCTATTAATGTTAGGAGTGCCCCTACATCATCCTATGTCCATTTCCAATTTTCTTTTTTCTCTGTAATATCCATAATAACTTCCCCTTTTACTAACCTATCATTTCTATCAATGATTTAATCCAACCAAGTATCTTCAGAATGGCACCCAATACATCAATATAGAACAACATACCTGATCTCCTTCTCTATTTATTTGATCTTGTTGATCAATTGCACCTTTTTTATATTTTGTTCCATAGCTAAATGATGTTTCTCCAATAAATCTTTCATCTTTTCATCTTGATAGATTTTTACTTTTTGACTAGCCTGCTTTTCAATTCCATTAGCATATTCAGAAATTTCCTTAATAAAACCTATAACTCTCTCTATCTCTTTTTTTAAATCCTGCTCAGAAAGTTTTTTAGAGAGGTCTTCCAATGACGAAATCGAATAAATAATTTCTTCATTAAAATGAATCACAAAATATTCTTCTTTAATTTTTGATAAAGGAATCAAAATTTCATTTCTGAATAAGTAATAATTGCTATTGTCCAGCTTGAAAGCAAATCTCCTTTTATTTACTTCGTAATAACGGTTACTTACCCTCAGATTTTCTTTTCTCATGGACCAAATCAGATTCCATTTCGGATTCAGAGGGACATATTCATTAATAGGAAAAGAAAACTCAATAACTTTCCCTATGCTCTTCCCATAAGGAATATCAATTTCATTTATAAAACTTACCTTTTTATGATTTTTTAATTGGTCCAAATATTTACGAGAATAATGAATCTTAAATAATAATGAACCAATAAGAAAAACCAACAGTATTTTTTCTATCCATAATATTATTTGCATGTTATTACCTTCTCCCTTTTATAATGGTCATTTTAAGCTTCTTCCGATCTTTTAAACCATTGCTTAACATTATCGCTATTGAAATACATAAAGCACCTATAAAGACGATATGCAGCAGGATCTTTAAATCATCTAGTGATAAAAAGGGGGATTCGTTTTTGCTACTTGCCTTTTTCTCATCATCAAAGTTAAGCTTCCACATTCCTCCCTCATATAAAGCTTTAATTTCAACCTCAGTTGTTTTCTCTATATAATCCTCAAAAAATCCAGGATATAGATGAGTTAGATTAACTGTGAAAGAATACATTTGATCATTTTCTTTTTTCTCTTTAAGTATATCTATTGATGATAACGGGTTTTCGTTTTCACTAAATGCTTCAATCATTTCAGTTTTAATTTCTTCATCTGTCTTCCCCTTTGTAAAGCTTTGATTTTTAGAGACCAAAGTGCTTGCAGCCCCATAGTTTGCATTTATTACTTCTTTATAATATTTAGTAACTACTTCCCTTGGGGTTAAATCATGTTCATCGATCACTTGGTTAACAGCATCATCTACTAGATCAAAAGTTAAATACCATTGATTTTCAAACTTAATAGCGACGATTCTTTCTTGATAGGTATATTTTTTGGAGTCAGTTAACGAAGCAGTAAACAAAATACTTCTTCCATCGATTTCCTTAGCATCTTCTATGCTAAAAGTAGCAACAGAATTACCTTTGCTAGTATAAAATTGGGATATTTGTTTTATTACTTGTTGAATATCAGAGGTATTTCTCTTATCTTCAGGCACTAATTGACTTTCAATTTCCGGTTTAGATAGTAACAGCTCTTTAATTGCTGTTCCATAATTCCCTTGTCTTATTAATTCATAATAACTATTTACCTTTTTGCTCGCCTCTTCCTTTTCTTCTTCAGTAATCGGTTCAGTATCCTCAACAGGTTTTACATCTTTCAATTCTTCAACTTTAACTGGTTCGCCTGTTTCAGCAGAAACGTATATCGGATCTCCTTCATTGGTCACAGAATCTAAAATCAAATACACACCAGCAGTGGTTAATAATGTTTTGCTAAAATTATTCCCCTTATAATAAGCTTGTCCTTTATATTTATTTTTTCCTTTAGTTGCATTTGCTGCAGCATTTTTACTTTTAATATTACTAGGACTAGTTTTTGCATTGGTTTTTGTATTATTTTTTGATTTCACTGAGCTAACCTTACCGCTATTAATAGAAGAACTTTTCACACTAGAACCTCCGGTTTTCCCTAAAGATACCTTTGCAGAGGCTGTACTATATGCTGTGAAAAATAATAAAATAATACTGAGGGTCATTATTGCTATTTTTTGTTTCATTACATTTTCCTCCTTAATCAAAAGATGAAGAACTATCACTTGAAGAGTCATTACTATAATCACTAGATGAATAATCATAAGAATTATTGTTTGTATAATCAGAACTACTTGATGACTCGTTTGAATTTTCAATCATTTCCCTTAGGACATTTCCATTTTCAAAATAAAAATTATTATTGAAAAACTCATTAGAGTTTTTGTTAGTTTCATAACTGCTTTTATTAGAGTAACCTTTCAATTGCCCATTTTTCATTCCACTTCGTTCTCTTATTTCAGTACCATTACTTACGTTTATGAATTGTTGGATTTTTCTATGTTCCAAACTGTCTCTTCGTTGTTCTTTTTTCAACTCCGTTATATTTCTTTTCAAGTAGTCAATAACAAACATTAACGATATAACACATATTAGAAGAAAAATAATCATTTAAAACTATCCTTTCCGATTGAAATAGACACTTTGTTTAAAGGCCAATAACGCATTCCAATGCAGCCTTCTACACTTTCAATAGGAATTGTTCCTATTTCTCTACTATCCGTACTAAATTGTCTATTATCCCCTAATACAAATAAATGATCAGCTGGTACTTTCCCCACTAAAGCATAATCTTCCGTATAAATATCTTTGTTTTTAGGTATAAACACCTCATCAATAGCTTCATTATTTATAAACAATTGATTGTTCTTGTATTGGACCGTTTCACCTGGCAACCCAATTACTCGCTTTACTATTTTCTCTCCTGATGGAAGACGGGCAATTATGATTGAAAATCTATCCGGTGTATTAAATTTATTTATTAGAACTAAATCACCATTCTGTAGTGTAGGCTTCATAGATTCTCCATCTACCTTTAAAGGAACAAAAATAAATGATCTTACGATGAACAATACTATAAAAAAAATAAGAATTTTCCTTACATATGTTTTCATTTTTGTTCTCTCTTCTTGACTCATCATCTTATATCTATACTCCTATCTATTTTCGAAAACAGCCTATATCAAATAACCTTCCACTTTTTGTTACACCTGTTTCTAAAGTTAATATCCAATCATAGACATCATCTAGATTAAATCCATTTATCTTCAATTCTTTTGGGAATTCTATTTCTTCCTCAAAAATTTTATATAGCTTTTCTTTGGCCGTTTCAATTGGTCCAAATCCATATATATATTGATGTTTTACCTTCTTCCCCTCTCTATAAGATTTACGAATATACAAATACACCTTTCCTTTAGAGGTTTTCTTAGTTAAGTAACCCACCCTTTTCATGTACAACCTCACCTTTTTGTTTCTCCTACAAGTTGAAATTTTCTATATGTAGGGGAAACCCGTTTCAAAAAAATATTCCATTATAGATATAAATAGCTTTATCCAACCTATCAAACAAATCCATAACGGAATGGAGAAACATCCCCCTAAAAATACCCCTTTTATTAGGTTGCCTTCTAAGGTTTCTATTACTTCTTGTCTGATCAAATTAATTCATCCTTTTTTAATGATTTCTATATATTCGTCCGATTTAATTAGTAGATTGGTAAAACTCTTATCGTTAAATGTATTTTTATGTAGGTGTCCCCAACAAAGAATGTACTTTCCGATTAATTCTTCATCCGTATAAGTGAAATATTTAAAGTATTTTTCAAAGATAACGATTGAAAAAGGGATATTATTAATTTTTTTAAAGTTCAAGTAAATAACTTTTTCTCTTCTATTTATTGCTTCTATCTCTCCATGAACTAAATAAGGAAGGTTAAGTACAGCCATATCAGACCATAACTTCTCATGAGCTACCTCTTGGGACAAAATCAAATTGGAAATAGGGATTTTGTGGCCTTTCACTTGAATTAAAATACTACTAAGAATATCTGGTTCATAAGTGGAAAACAATTTAACAATAGATTTCAGTGAGCTTATGCTGTTAGGAGGAGCGGTTTCGTTTTTTATTTTAATAGTTTCCTTATTCTTTTTTTCTTCATCTTTGTCTTCTCTTTGGATTTTTCTAGGTTCATAATCAGGGTCTAATTTATTAAAACTTAATTTAATCACTGTTTCACTTAACCCTTGATCTATAAAATCACTTTGATAGTCATTAATTTTCGAAAGGCTCTCTTCAAACGATAGAGGTCTGTAAAATCCACAGGAAGAAGTGTGCTTAGATTCATTTTTACCTGTAGTTTTAAAATATGGTGTTGTTCTTTCGTTACCTTTTACATGAACCAATGGTGCCTTGCAGCTTTTATCGATACAATAAATTTGTTGACTGTGTAGTTCATCATTATATTCATTAATAGAGATAATTCTTCCATCACGAATCATAGCTGATATCATTTAATGTCTTCCTTTCATAACATAAATTTAGCTTTAACATATGTGCTCCAATTAACTTGGCGGCACTTCCATTTATACTTCTTCTCTTGCTTTCTCAAATAAGATATAGTTGCTTTTCTAATATTTTTTGCAAACTCTAATGCCTCTTCCATCTCAGAAAAGGAGAATGTCGTTCCGCTCAAAATATAGTCCTCTAAACAGTCCTGATCCTTTGTTAGCAAACTATCAGAGAAAATGATTTTTGCTCCTTTATTTCTACTAAACAAATGAAAATGTTGCTTTTTAATTTCTAAATGTATGGTTACCTTTTGGTAAGCTAATTCTAATAAATACTTTTCAAATTTTTCATCTGAAAAAGAAATTTTATAAAATACGCAAATCTTACCTTTTACACCTTTAATGTCCGTAGTAATGAAGAACATTATCTTAGCTCCTTTTTATGCAGACAATCCTTCAAAATAAGCAAGTGATGATTGAATTGCTCCAGTTACTCCGCGTCCTTGATGATAAACAATTGTTTTGTTTTGCTCTTTGCAAATCTCCTTAACCATAATCATAGATTTACGATTTATTGCCCCTTTTAACACAACTACACAATCCGCCTTATTGATTAACGTTTGGTATTCTTTTTTATTTCCTGACTTTTTCGATTCTCCAGGATGATGTAGCACTTTAAGCTCAAATCTGTCGCCCATTTTTTTGAACGTTTTATCTTGATTTCCACCAACAACCAACAATGTATTTGCCATTATGATCACTCCAATTACTTAATTTAAAATAATCATAACACAAAATACCACAAATACAACTATTTTTTTAATAAAACAAAACTTTCATTACATCATTCACAACCGAATCTCTTCTTTTGTTTTTAAGACATTAACAAATCGGTTATATTTTGATAAGATATATGCACCTATATCAGGGTGAACATAGATTGTTCCATGTAACAATACGTTTTCTATCGCTTCAGTCATTTCTTTAGTAGGCATTCGTTTGGATAAAAAACCGTTAAACATATTTAATTCAAAAGGAAACCCATTATCATTTTCCTTAATCAAAATGAACTTAGTACCATACTCGTACAAAGTCTTTATCTTATCCATAGCTTTTACTTCTTTTAAAGCCTCTTGTGTGAGAATTATAAGTTTTGGCTCACCACGTAAAGTATCTTGTAGACTATCTTTTGTCGAGACTATATAATCTTTACCGAATTTCACCTCCAATAGATCTTTAAAGCCTTTGCGAAAAGTAATATTCTCATTTTCAACAATAAAAATACATTCCTTCATAGCTGGTCCTCCCTAAGAAATCAAAAAAACCCTATCTTAAGTAAGACACCATAAAAGTGTCTAACTCAGATAGGGTTTTTCCCTTTAGATATTCAATTAATTGATATTATTATATCCTTTGAATCGCTAGATATCAACGTTTACTTCAAACTTTGATGGCTTTGTTAGTTTAGAATATGTCCATTGAGTAAGGTTACATATCGCCCTATACCATTTTCATCAATATACCAAGCTATTCGTGATGCTAAACCTATTGATGCATTATGATTATGAAGTGGTACTGCCGACTTATAGACTTTTTCTCCAGGATTAGGACTAACTAATACAATTGGCTTCTTATAATCATTAACTATCCAACAACCGTATTCTTGACAAGGAGAAACATACCAATTGGCATCCGTTCTTCCAGCTGGAAAATCCGGTTTAAAAGGATAGCACGATTTTTCTAAGGTTTCAATTTGTCCTTGTATCTCAGGATAAGAGATTTCCTCTTCTGCTAATCCATCCAATTCTTTTTGATTTATTTTTATATCCAGTTCCAAACTACTTATGGGTAAATATCTACTACATTTTGAAACAACGAACGGATTATCTACATCTACCTTATTCTTAATTGAACAGGATTCTGTTAAAACATCATAAAGATCACAAGAATTCCGGCATGTATAAGATATTTCTTTCGCATTTTTTGTATTATCTACTACTAAAGACAACAAGATATCACCTTCTTTATTTATGCTGCACCAAATGCATATGGGATTATAAAGCTAATAATCAATAGAAATCCCGCAGATGCCCATAGTCTCTTACTCCATCTACCAAATTCAGGGTGTTTCAAAAGTTTATAGAATAGAAACATCACTAATCCAACTAATGTCATTCCCACTACTGTATAAAAACCAGATAACTGTAATAAGTTTATTACATCAGTTGCAAACAGTGTAACATTTGTTGTGTTTATTGTAAATAATACAATTAAAAAAATACGAATTATAAAGAAAGAAATTGGAGCCCAAATTAGTACACCGGTAGCCCCTTTCATAACTTGCCCAGTTTTTGTAACAATTGAATACCCTAGCCTAACAACTCCAACCAGGAACATTATCGTAAAAAGAGATGAGAATAAACTAGAAACTATCGGTGCAGAATCATTTATGGAATTTCCCCAATTTGTAATCATATCATCCATAGATGGAGCATCACTAAAGGGATTTGCCATTGCTTTTGTAGGAATCAATAAAATTGTGATTATTATTAATGACATAATCGTTTTGACTTGGCTTCTAATCATTAAAGATCCCTCTTCGTTGATGAACTTTAAAAGTGAATTTGGACTCAAAAGTAGTGGATTGCATTCTACCATCAACAGCATAAACCTTATGTGAATAACTGAAATTATTGGCATTCTGATCCATGATATTTTCTACTGTAGCTAACCACTGAGAAATAATTTGTTTATTCACAGGTTTTGTTTTTGCCTCTTTTAAAAGAGGCGTAATTTTATTACCAGGAATTTTTAAACTTACATGGATGAGATTTGTCATGTATTTAAAACCACTTACATCAAAAAATTGGATGAAATTCCGATATTTTTCTAACACCTTAAATTGCTCATATAATGTACTCATTATTTTTGCCTTTTCTAGGCTTCCAGATAGTGGGATACTGATTGTTAAATCAATATTATGATGGTTCATTTCTCCTGAAGGTAAGACTTCTAAATGTCCTTGAAATGGACAATTTAAATCATCGCATAATGGTGAAAGCCAGCTATAATTAGCAAATATAAGATTTTCTTTTACATTTTCATAATAGTCATCTTCTTGCTTTATTTTCTCTGTACCAATTGGCCCTATTAAAACAAACTTATCTCTCGTTTTAAATTCTAATCTCGATAAGTTTAATTGTTTTTCCTTAATTGTTACCATAATCTCATTTATACTTTTTTCTCCTATACGAACCATTTCCATTTCTCCTTTTCATTTTTAAATTGTATTGGTTTTATCATTCCATTTTGGACTTTAATTTTTGTATAGAACGGTGTTTCTGGAAGATTGTCTATAAAATTATCAAAACTTGCTATCCATTGTCCTAAAACATCCGTTTTATTTTCATTTATTAAATAGGATTTTTCCTTAGGGTTAAGGTAAATTCGAATTTGATTTAACTGTTTTCTTTCTCCTTGAACCTCTATCGAATTAATTATGGGAAAAAGAGGGATGAGCTTTTTAAATTTGCTATATAATTGGGATAAAGTTGATAATTTATCAACTGCTTCTACAGGGATAATAATCTCTATATATTGCTCTTCCCGTATAAATTCACCTCTATCATTAATTTCTAAATTTACTGTAAAATCATGAACTTTAAGAGTGCTTAAAGGCAATAAGCTTCTCTCGTACATATTAATTACTTCTTGAGATAGCACCTCTAAGTAATTTTTCTTGAGTGACGTATTAAATGTATCTCCATATAAACAACCAATATAGAATTTATTATCTTTTATCCTATAATCTAAATTTAGTTTTTGAATATAACGATTGTCATCCTCAATCACAGACAATATAGATTCTAAACCAGCTGTGTTGATTTCAGATCTCATTCCACTGCCCCCTTTAGATGGCTTTTTATAATTTCTTTCATTTTTTTTATCATTGATGTACATTAGTATAGTATTAATATATATAGTAAAACTGTCGAAGTTTGTCGATTACAGGGATATTTTTACTAATTTTCATGAAAAATTCACCAAAAACTAGTTAAATAGACCTTTACTGGTGGATTTGTACCCGAGAGGATTCCCCCTTCACTAAATGAACAAATCCTAATTTGTTCATTTAGTGAAGGAGGTGAACTAAATTCACTTCCTCCGAATAGCAAATAACCCTTAAATTGCAGCTGCCTCATATTCGATTTTTTCATCCGGGATAATATAATCTGATGAAACAGCATGTTCTAAAATTTCTATCTTTAAAACTCTTATATTTTTTCCTTCTCTTTCAATTTCTAAAGACAAGGAATCCTTTCTATTTATTCGATACACACTTTCGCCAATATTTATCCACGCTCTTTTACCATCTGAAACATGAATATATTCCTCTTCCATACCTAGAACAGATACAAGCCAACGCTGCTTCCCTTGTAAATTATCAGCTATTTTTGTAGTGGGTATATCATCCACTTGATCCTCTATTTCTGAATTTACTTGTTTATTTCTACATTCTCGAGAAGTTGTGGTATTTAAATCTGTAAGGTTAAGTTCCTCTTCAAGAGGTCCACTTTGCTCGTCACATAGTTCCTCAAAATTAATTTCTTTAGTCAAATTCGATAAGTATTCTATTGTTCTATCATCTAATTCTGAAACAGTCGGAGTAATATGATAAATATTAGTTGGGCGCATAACTTCTTCCCAATCATCTTCCTGTATATTTAGATTTTGAGTTTCTTCTAAATAAATAATTTCATCTTTCGATTTAGGTTCTGTCTCTGTTGGAATTAATCCATTCTCTAAATAATACTGTTTCATCTTTAAATCCATACAGACTGCATGGAAAAAATATTCTATTAGAAAATACATATATACAAACCAATCTAAATTTATCGTAATAGTATGCATTTTTATCCTCCTAAAATAATTCGAATGCCAGCTGACCACTGACTACTCTAAGTTTATTTTTCTTTTCTGGTTTTTCCTCCACTAAATCAAACAAGGAAATTTGTGAACTATCATTATTTGTTTTAGACTCCCTCTCACTTCGAGTTAAATAGTCTACTATTTCACCATCAAGAGCTGAATCACTTCCAAAAGCAGCATATAAATCTACTTCCAATATCATTTCGTTAAAATGAAAACCAGGAATTTTACCTTTCTCTATATTGCTAGCGATAGTTTTAGATTTTCTTATAAGAACATTTCTTGAACTGTCAGTTTTAATGTACTTATTAGCCCATTCTTCGAAATATTCTTTGTTTGATTTTAATGAGAAATTCTTTGGTTTTCCAATATTAGAAAGAATTTCTCTAGCTCTATCAGACGCTTCTGCAACCCATTCTTCCGTACTTCCTTGAAGCACATTTCCTTTCTTTATCGACTGTATTAACATGGATTGTAAATCGCCAGTATCCCCTAACATAGCATTCAATCCATCACTTGAAACATCACCGTTAATAGCACCAGCAGCTTTATTCTTCATGGCTATCAATGTTGCCATTTGTTCTTGGTACATATTTTTATACGCTAAATAATACAGTCTACACTCCTCAGTTTGTTTTATTCTCCACGCTCTTCGTGCAGCTTGATTAATTGTAAATAAAGACCAACTAAATTGATAAAATATCAATGTTGGAGTACATAATAGTCGGGTAGGTCGGAGATGTTACCACCTCTTTCCCCCCTAAGAACCGTACTTGTACCTTTCAGCACATACGGCTCAAGCCATCTATCATCCTCTCAACTTAATAACGGAACTTCTTGAATGCTCTTTTCATAAGATTAATAGCCTTTTTACTATTCACGTCTTTGATACCATTGCTTTCTAGGTAGTTTACGACTTTTGGTAATTTCTTACCTTCGCCATAATTCTCTAACAATACATGGTGTGTTTTATGACATGATTTGTGTAGTAGTTCGAGGTTATCATAACTATCAACTCCGCCAATTACTACAGGCACTATATGATTGCTTTCAATTGGTTCTATTCCTTGTAAGGATTCACCACAAATTCTGCATTTGTATCTGCTCTTTTTCGCAAGTTTCCTTTTAGCATTAGTATTTTCCCTATTGAATATTTTCTCGTCACGTTTATCAAAGTAAACTTTAAGCGATGCGTCAAATGGACTATTATATTGTTTGATCTTTACGTGTCTTTCAATCTTAGTCCAACTCATGCGAATAAGCTGTTTCGTATTATCTTTTGGACACGTTAGGAGCCACTTGTCTTTGCTTACGCCTGTATTGTCTGGTTTAAAGTACATTTTCATCAGTTTTCTAAATGAAGTTCTATGATGTCTGTGTTTAAGGTAAATTACGACTTTTTCATTAACATAAGTATCAATGTCTCTGAAAATTACTTTGGCTACTGTTGGTGACCAATAGTTTGCAATCCCTTGTAATACACGATTCAGTTTTTCAATTAGATATGCTGTTTCTCTGCCTTTTCCCCAGTCGAATACTTCCTTGATTTTCTGTTTAGCATTTTTGACACTTTCAAGTGATGGTTTAATGAATAATTTATTTCCATCCTTAGTTGGGTATTGTTTGAAGTTAAATCCGAGGAAATCGAATCCTTCACTAATATGAACAACTCTTGTTTTCTCCTTTGCTAACTTCAATCCACGTTTGTCTAGATATGGTTGTAATTTTTCGTACATCCCAACGGCTTGTTCTTTCGTAGGGCAGACGATAACGAAATCATCTGCATATCTAACAACGCCAACTGACGAGGTATACAATGTATCTCCCTGTCTTTTAGAGTGGATATATCTTACTCCAATTTCTTCTTCCATCCCATGTAATGCTATGTTCGCTAACAGTGGTGAGATGATTCCGCCTTGTGGTGTTCCCTTGTCTGTTTTATGGAATGTAGCATTGTCAACGTATCCACTTTCCAACCATTCTCTAACGATTTTGTTATTTGGGAAGTTTTTAATTCTTTCCATAATAAGGTCGTGGTTTAAGTTGTCAAAGCAGCCTTCAAAATCACCTTCGAAAATCCACCCCTTAGCGCTTCCTCTGCTTAATTTCACGAATAAATCGCTCATAGCGTCATGTGCGCCACGTTTAGGTCTAAATCCATACGATGTCATTTCAAATTTTGCTTCCCACTGTGGTTCTAGAGCAGTTTTAAATACGTTTTGGTACACTCTATCAACAATTACAGGAATGCCTAACGGACGTTTCTTTCCATTCTTTTTAGGGATATATGTTCTTCTAGCCGGTTTAACCTTAATATTTCTTATACTGTACATTTTAAGTTTGTTGTATAATTCAACTCGCTCTTGCGGAGTGTTAGAAATATATCCGTCTATACCAGCTGTCTTTTTGCCTCTATTTTCTTGCGTTACGCGCTTAATACTTAACAGTAAATTCGCTTTACTTCTAAGTAGAAGTCTTTGTAATTTCCTTACTTTTCTCGTTTGTTTAAGTTGTTCGGCACGATAGATTCGTTGTTGAAGTTTCCTTACATAGCGATTAACTTTCATCCAATTAATTGAGTGCCAGTTATCCACCAGTGGGGAAACAGCCGACGCAACGTACTCGTTGGTTTTCATAACATATCTCCCTCTCTTTAAGGATTATTCTTTTCGCTTTCTATTCGTGTTGATGACCACGTGGAAGTCTGCAATCTTTCGATTTGGGTATTGCCCTATTCGACGGCTTATACAAATGAGTTTTCACCTTAACTTTCGTTATGTCGACATTCGCTTTCTCCACGTTCCTTTACCCTCTACATATTGTGGTTTCCTTACGGTCACCCTACCTTAGATGAGAGGAATGTATAGGGCTTACCAAGTTTCACTAATAATAGATACGTTAGGTTAGGCATCCTTCTTTACTCCGGTGGATCTATGGGTCATTTCGCAGTTCCTCGACCGTAGAACTTTTCCTATCCACATCTACAAGCTTGTTCAATCACAGTACGCTTGTTGTCGGTAACGAAGACTACAAAGGTTCAGCTTACGCTTATACCTTCCTAACTTTCCCTAGCTCTTTTGGAATTCTGTGTAAATTCCTCCATTAAGCATTTAACCCTCATGCAACCCAACAATTCGATTACTCGAAAAGCAGTGTCGGGCGGGAACGTCCTCAATGACTAAGACGGTTTCTTATGGAAACACTATTATTTAGCAACTTCTTGTCGCACGGTCTAATCCTACTTTCACTAATTCTTGAGATACAATACAAACATCATAATTTTCTTTTTTTATCTTTTTTTCTAACCATTCACTTCGTCTATTTGTACTTGTTGAAGAAGTATCCAGGATACAGACCTTAGCACCAATCATTTCTAAAATATGCTTTAATCGTGGTCTAACATCCCTACCTTCAACGCTTGACCCGGTATCTCGAACATAAACAATAGATTTTCTTCCTTCAGATATCTCGCCCTTAATTATTTCCTGTAACTTCTTCTCTTTACTAAGAATTCTTTCTTGTTCAAATGGTTCTGGCTTCCAAATAAGTTCACCATTCATATAAAATGCCGGATAAGTAAATGGATTATCTGGGTATGAAATTCCAGTCTGAGTTAACGGCATATATAATTTAAACCCATCTTCTAACTCCTCAATGGATCTTTCAAAAGTGTTGACCATTCTCAGATAATTTTGTTGAAGATCTTCATCTGGTTTCACTAGTATAGTTGGCACATTCACGAATTCAACTGGATCTGGCCAAACATCAACTAATCTAACAAGTACTGTATTTTGTACAAGAAATTTTGAAAAAACAAACGGTGAAATACCTGGTAGTATTTTCTCGTTTCTTTTTGTCCCACCTCTTGATTGCTTGTTTGTATATTCAGCATTGGAATCTTGATTATAAGTGGTAGTTTCAATTACCCCATATTCTTCGTTCCATTTTCTAACTTCAGAATATTTATAACCATTTTCCACCATCAAAGAAGGAAACAGCCTCCATAAGGTATAATAAATATCTTCCGCTTTTCCACCAAATAATGTTCCCGTTCCTCCAACCACTTTCTTAGCTGCAGCTGCAATACTTCCAAGTGCATTTCCTTGAGCACTAGTCGATGCTTTCAATATCCATAGGTAAGAATTTGATGTTATCTCCAACTTTTCCCCGGATCCACACCGTACGTGAACCTTTCAGCTCATACGGCGCTCCATCTAGATTTATCTAATAATAATCCTTTCGAGTTTACATAGCTTCCTGAGTTGGTTTAGTTTCTCGATTTGTTTAGTGTGAAGGTTGAATCTATTAACATACTTTAATATGGTTTCTTCCTTAGTAGCGTGTATCGCTATGTGTATATCCTTATGAACAACAACAAGGTTTTGAAATTCGTCTGTTCCACCAAGAGAGGTAGGCATTTTATGATGACAATGAACGTCAGCTGCTTTGAGAGGTACTCCAGTAACATGACATCTTCCTTTTTGTGCGGAGTATTTAGATAATCTATTATCCATATACTCTACACTTCTATTAGGAAGTCTGGATTTCATTAGTTCAGCTAGTTCTTTATCCCAATCAAAGACTTTTTCATCAGTGTATGGGTTAATTGCCTGCGAATAATTTAAATTATTCTTGGTCTTCACTTGACTTATTGGAAATAGGTACACACCAGCAATTCTGTATGTTTTACGAGTATTTTCGTAAAACTTTAGATATGCTCCTATTTCTGGAAGATTAATAGGTTTACCATACCATGCTATCTTTTTAAGTCGGCTTTTGAGAGTTCGAAGAACTCTGTATTCAATATCGCTCATATCATTAACAATGTGAGTAGCGTATTGGAAGTTATTTTGAACTCCTAATACTACGGAATTGTAAAGATTGGCGTTACCGGCCGTAGGATGTTTGTGTATGTTATGAATTCTATCCTTCAATTTCGCGATGATTTGTTTTTGTTTGTCGTCATCAATATGAGAATAAAAGACTCTTTTGTTTCCTTTTCTAACGGCTTTAAATATATAACCTAAGAATGAAGAAGATTTCTTTCTAAGATTTATAATTTTTGATTTGTTAGGTGATATTTCAAGTTTTAGCCTTTTGTTTAAAAAGTCCACGACTGCATGAAACCACTTAACTGCTGATTCATAACTATTGGTCATGATTCGAAAATCATCAGCGTATCTCACTAAGAATCCCTCTTTAAGTTTGGAATTTCTTCTAAGGTTTGTATATTTCGAGTGATTTACAGAGTATTTATACCTTGTTTCAAAGCTTTCCCACTGGTCTGCTACCCATTGGTCTAAATCATTTAGAACTATATTGGATAGAAGAGGTGATAAAATTCCACCTTGAGGTACTCCTTTTGATGGTATGCCTTCTCCTTTAATCGGCGCTTTAAGCATTTTACTTATGACCGAAATTACTCTCTTATCCCTTATGCCAATATTCCATAATTGTTTGAGTAGAATGGAGTGATTCACGTTATCAAAGAATCCTTTTATGTCAATATCAACCGTGAAGTGGTATTTATTGATATTTACTAGCGTTTGAACTCTTGCAACAGCATGTCTTGTTGTACGTGTTGGTCTAAAACCATATGAGTGATTGTAGAACTTTCCTTCACATATGGGCTCAAGTATATTTAAGAACATATGCTGTACTATGCGGTCTCTTATACTCGGAATACCTAAAGGTCTTTTCCCTTTTGAATAATTTTTAGGTATCCATACACGTCTGACTGATTTGGGTTTGTAGTTCAATACTAGTTTTCTCAAATGATGAATAAACTTATCTTGATCAACTTTAGCAAGGTCTAGAATGGTTTGGTCATCCGTTCCCGGAGTCTTTGCACCCATATTAGATTTAACTTGCCGATATGCTAGCAAGATATTTTCATCGGAAATAATAATCTCTAACAAATCCTTAAAGTTTTTAGTACCTTCGCGGCTCCTCTGAAACAAATCATTTTGTATTCCCGTGAAATCGTAATATTGTTTATGTCGATTTGCTATTGCGCTCATTGGTGTAGAAATCATCTCCTTAAAGTGATTTCCAACTCACCTTCTTACCCGAAAGATGAGCTACAACTCTAACTCGGATTTTAATTAGAATTCTAGACTTGGGTCTATCCCTCCACTATGTTTCCATAGCTTCAGCGGTACTGTGACCCTACTTTCACAACCATAAACACACTTCAATTCGTAAGAATCTTATAGTGACCTCCCCACTGATAGGTGTTTAATTAGGAGTTGGTTGCTTACCACGTTCCGATATACCTAGCTTTGCATATACCCTTAGATGGTCGCTTTACACCTGTGAGCCTTATAGCCTCATCGTTGGCTATCCCGATTTTCATAACGAACAATTTTACTCATCGGTATCTCACCCTACATTTAGTAGTACGAAGGGTTTCCCAATCGTCAATCCTCTAGGCGCGTACATTCGCAATCTTCGTCAGTTCCCCACGGAACATTCTCATCATAGGTATTTTATAGCGTCCCGGCCTATCTCCAACCATACCTTCTCTATAAGAGTGGCTTCAGATTTGAATTCAGCCGACTTCACCTAGTTCCATACAGAATGCTTGTATTTCTATCAAATACTTGCATGTAGGAGTATCAGACTGTCGGTTTCAGCTCAACGTGACGGCTTTCATTTCCGACATCGGTATATCAGTTGTATCTAAGATTATTCTTAGACCACCTATTTCGTATCAAACGACACTTATAAGGTAACGTGTCACACGTTCATGAATCTCATCCACAATTGCAATATCAAAAAAATTTTTCATTTTTCTTCGAATGTATTCAATACTAGCAACTCTTCGTGGTTGACCCTGCTTTTTTGGTACCTCTTTTTGGTTACTTTGAATATGCTCTAATAAGTTCTTATTTCCCTCTTTAATGGCATGAATCAATTTCTTTTCATATACATACCATTCTTTTATTGATGAATAACGAGTTGCTACCTTCTTGGTCCATAAGCTTTCTCCACATTCTGAACAAAAGGCATTTGCGGGCTTTTGTGTATTTTGGAGCCTTCTTCCAGTTCCGAATTCGTCTTTATCCATGGTTCTTGTAGAACGCACTTCTATTTCTTTAGAAGGTTCATCCGTATCAGGAATCATTTTTATATCTTCAATTACCTGGTGAGCCTTTCCACAAGAAGGACAATAATAACCATATCGATAAGGTAATCTATCTTCACTTTGCTGTTTACTAGTTTTTTTCTGACTAAATTGAACAGCCGGAACGATAGATGAATCTCCTCTCATGGTCGTAAAAGATATAACGAAAAAAACTGGTTTTTTTGGTTTCTTTCTTCCACTCATTAACCAATCACGATGATAATTAATTAATTGACTCGTTCTTTCAATTACTCTCACTTCAGCATGAGGAATTATTTCTTTAATCTCTTCTGGCCACTTTTTAGTTAAAGAAGGTGGGCACATTAAAACACTATGATATCCTTCTTTATTTTTCATATCCGATAGTACATCAGCCACAGCAGTCATAATGGTACTTTATGTGTGGCATCCCAATCCGTAAGGATTGAGGTAGCCACTACCCATTTCGGGTGCGATAGGTAAGAATTTGAAGTAATCTCCATCTTTTCCCCCGCCTCACACCGTACGTGCGATTTTCACCGCATACGGCGTTCCATCGGGAAGCCATATTTTAAACTGTTGTCTCAGTTCTCCATAAAGCCTGTTATAGCATTGCGACTATAACTGACATCACACTAATTTGTTCAAATACGAATAAGAGTTAATTAATCCTCGAAAGCCGTACTTATTTAGCCTCTTTAAGCAACTTTCTAAGTTGCTCTATTTTCTTTCCACCTTTGGTATGGGTAACAGGATTTTCATTGTGAACCAGCTTGTGGCATGTTTTGCATAAGGAAACTAGATTTATCACCTTATTGACTTTATTGAGCGGTAGTTTAGGGTTTTTGTGATGTGTATTAAGATTCCATTCATATAGTGAAACCTTACAGCAGTTACATTTCCCCCTATCTCTGTTAAATGCGTACTCTCTATTTAGATAGAATTCGAAATTATATATCGGATAACGGTTATTGAGTTGATAGAAAGGAATATCCTCTTGGAAGAAATTCGGTCTTTCTAGTGCCTCACGTTTGCCAGTTGTCCGTTTATAAATATTTCTACCTTCTTCTGTGTAGGGAGACATTAAGAGATTCACTTTCATTGCATTACGTTTAGGAGTAAATGCAAATTTGGTTATTCCTACTTTGGCTCCATGCTCTTCAACGAAGAACACCTTGCTTTTTTGCTCTTTATGTCTATCTCTTCTATTTATAAGGGTGTCCGCTGGAGTAGTTAGTTGATGATATCGTCCTCGACGATTGTTCATAAACAACCATGTTCTCCATTGGGCATAATGAATACGTTTATCAAACCCTTGAAATATAGTAGATACGTTGGCGATTTTATAATAATTTGCTATACCGACAATCTTTGAGTTGATACTCTCGATTATGGCAACCTGTTTGGATTTAGTACCGCGATGGTCATAAAGGGTTTTAATATCTTTATTAATTTCCTTTATTTTCAATTTGGCTTTATCCATATTAGGAATAGCTTTTCCTTGTATGCTGCCTTTTCTAAGCCGATGTTCTTCTGCAAAAATCCAGAATCCTAAGAAATTGACCCTATTAGTTCTCACATCAGTAATTAAGGTCTTTTCCTTGGATAGCTCCAGTTTCAATTGGTGGTTAAAATATTTCTCCACTTTTTTGAGAATCCTTTTGGCATTTTCCTCACTTTTACAGAGTATAACCCAGTCGTCTGCGTATCTGATTAGAAATGTATCTTCGTGTCTTTGACGAACACGTTGTAACCCATTTCGAGAAACGTCTTTGACCTTATACCTAGCTGGATGCTCTTGGAACATTCTAGCAATCTCCCAATCAAAGTAATTAAGATAAATGTTAGCCAGAAGAGGTGAGATGATACCGCCTTGTGGTGAACCACTAACGCTGTCTCTGAAGTTACCTTCTTCCATAATTCCTGCTTTTAGCATCTTCTTAATCATCATAAGCACTCTTTTGTCTCGGATTCCTAATGTCCACATTATTTCAATCAACTTATTGTGATTGATATTATCGAAATATCCTTTAATATCGCCCTCTATTACCCAATAGGTTTTGCTTCTCCTAATACGTTCTAGTGTTTCAGCAATGGCTTGTTCAGCTGAACGCATTGGTCTGAAACCAAAGCTGTAATGGTAAAACTTAGCTTCTGCTATGGGTTCAATGACAATTTTGGCTATTTCTTGTATGATGCGGTCTATCATGTTAGGAATACCCAAGGGACGTTGCTTACCATCTGATTTGGGAATGTACTTTCTTCTTACTGGACTAGGTTGATAATTATTGATATTCCTACGAATTAGGGACATCAACTTATCTCTGTCCATTTGAAGATAGTAATCAATAGTCTTACCATCAATACCAGCAGTTTTGCTTCCTTTATTACCCTTGATATTATGAATGGCGGTCAGTATAGTCTGCTCGTTCTTCATAAGTTCAATAAGGTTATAGAAAGGTTTATTGCTTTCTTTGGCTAATCGGTACATACTATCAAGTGCTAGTTTTAGCTCTTTTTCGTTTTGTGGAAATTGTTTATTATCCTTCATTTCTATGTGGATCGCCCCCTTGATTAGAGAAAATGGACTATCCGAAATGAATTAACTCTTTTACTCTCACATGGTTCGTTTGAACATTTTCCTCAATTAGTGCAATACTTCTCGACTAACACCCTTCCCTAGAATAGTTTCTACCCTCTCTTACATTTCGTTGCAGAAGCAACTTATAGCAAGATACAAACGGCTATTCATTATTGGTACTATGGTGTCGCTGACTTCCAATAAGTTTCATAAGTTCCAATACCTCCACTTATTGGCTCTCGCACGTTCCCTTTAAACCAGCCCTTCTTTTACATTCCTTAGATGCCCTCTATACTCCGGCGCAACTTGTTCATGAGTAGACTATTCCTAACTCTCATGAATCTTATATAGGCACTGGAAAGACCTATATAAGCAATTTCTCTACTGGCAAAAGGGAAATACCTTCACGCAAATCCCAACCATATATCTCGTTATTAGGTTGGGGAATGAGTAACGGAGCGTACATACGAGGGTTCGATTTCGCTCATCATAGAATGTTTTTAAAGCCTACCGCCCTATATCCACGTTCAACGAGTTCGCTTCAAGGACGACTTCACCTAGCTTCAGACCTCTATCACATTGGAATGATAGACGCATGTAGGAGTCTCATAGACATGACTTGACTTGGAATATTAGCCATGACAGGGAAATTTCACCCTGTAAATCGTTTAAAGAGTTGTAACCAATCTTATAAAGATTCGGCCCCCGCTTTTCGTGTTTAAGCTACACTTATAGCGGAACGTGCCGCACTACCTGTCGACATTTCGCCTTGGATGATTACAGCCTTACTCTTAGCAAGTTTTTTCGCTACAGCAGTACTTACATGAGCTTGAACTGGAAACAATTCACGTTTATAAGTACTAATTTTAGGACTAATATGATCCACTAAAGGATTATGAATTGGTGATACCTCTCTGCTAACTTTATTAATCATTCCCTCAACATTTTGTTGCATATACTCTGTCAAATCTGATACCATTTCTACTTCAGTTCCAGTACCCTCTTTGCGGAATCTTAACTTTTTCTCTTTAATCATTTTAGAGATTAAATTATCAACCTCTTCTTCTGTAGCTTGTAACTTAAATAAGGAAAATCCTTTTGGAAATAATTTAGAATCAAAGTAAATATCTACAGATTGTAAAATTCCTATATTTAAAAATTCATGAAAAATAATATCTTTCCATTCGGGTAGGATATGTAGTCCAAATTTGCCTCCGCCTAAAACTGTACGTAAGTCATCTGCTGGATCCCCAGTAAAAGATAAAATATAATCATCATTTCCCATTAATTCATCATGAACAACAACAATTGCTTTTCTATTATTAATAATAGTCATTGGAAATTTTTCGTATTTCCCTTTTTCTGTATAGAGTTCCAATTCTTTTGTATAAGTATAATCTGTTAAGCCTTTCTCTCCGTTTCCGAAAGACAAACCACTTGATCCTATATCAATAGCAGCCTTCATAGCTTGTACAGTAGAATCATTACCAGCAATAATAGTTAAAAGCAGTTTTGCTCTTTGCCAATTTTGCTTTGGTTTTTCATAGGCTAATCCATAGCAAAAAGCAGTCTGCCATGCATCATCAAGATATACTTCAATCATTTTTGGTGTTTCTATTAACTCTTCTGTTATACTTATCGTTTTAGTTTCCTTCATGCTTTCTACCTAATAAGAATAGAAAGCATCGATGCCTCTATCTAATTAGGTAGGGCACCTCCCTTTTATTATTTCATTTTTTTATCAATATACATATTAGATATATAAGACATTGCTGTATCAAAAGATGGACAAAGCTCATTAGATATAGACACTACTTCGGATCTTTTTGAATTATGAATCAAAAACCAATATTGGTTGTATTGATAACCGCAATATTCTATATATCTATCTTTGTATTTGAAATACGAGAACTGAACAGTTTCTATGTTCATATTTTCACCTTTGTGTGTGGTTATAATCTCATTTCCCATTACATTGTGCTTCCTGATTGGTTTAATCTTTAACAAGCGGCACAAGGGATACGCTTCCTTCTAATCCTGCTACTATATCTAGTAGATTCTGTCGATTTTCGATATTGATATCTTTTATTTCTTTAACCTTGTTAGCTGCTACGTCATATTCTCCAATCATTAATTCTATTTCCATCCACCACCAAATTTTATGGTAAGTTTCATTCCCATGATGAATCTGCTTTAAAATGCAATATCCATCCTGTTCTACTTTCTTTTCGATTTGTTTTACTAGTTCCTTGGTGGTCCTAGAATTCTTGGTACCCTCTTTTAATTTTCTCTTTTTAGATTGCTTTTTCGTCGTCATACCTCTCTCAATCCTTTCTGTTATGAATTCATCTATACAAGTGCTTCATTAAAATAACGCAAAAAAGCCTTTGTGATTTAATGTAGATAAATAGCTTATAAGCTATTTATTTTCATCAACCACAAAGGCTGTTAACGTTATATTAAGACTGCTAATCCCTTAAGGGATTGCAAATAAAAAATAAAAGTACGAAACATTTGTATAGTGGTATTATATCCCTACTTTTCTTTTAAGACAAGTAGATAACAAAATTGGTTTTCCCTTATATAATATATATTTTTAAAAGAATTGTTTTTATTAACTTAGTATTTATTTGCTTGCAAAAATTACAACCGCCCCTTGGAAATTTTTCAACCTATAAATACCTTAAAAAATTCACAATAGGGGTTGAAAATTTTACAAAGCGAAAATTATTAGATAATTGCGCCTTGTAATTTTTACAACCCCATGTTATATTTCCGCTTTGTAAATTTTGCAAGGGGGGATGTAAAAAATTCAAAACGCATTGGAAAATTTACAACCCTCCCTTACAATTTTGATAATGCGGAAAATATTAGTGGGTAACTCTAACATTATTTGTAGTTTTGAATAAAGATTGCTTAAGACATTTTAATGACTCTTTATTATTTTTAAGAATACAAAAATTTGAGGAAAGATTGTTCAAAATGTATTTTCTTTTAATAACACTAAAGAAAAAGAATTATAAGATATAAGCATATTAAAGATACAGGAAGAATGACGAAAATGTTTTTTGGCAATTAAATAATAACAAATAGAAGTTAATCTTTATGCTATATAGACCAAAATCATATAAAGCAATCCAATATCTTATAGCATTATAGATAAATTTAATATATTATTTGATTTATTTTTTACGCCGAAAGGTATTGTATGATAAATATTTGGTCTCTATATATTAACCGGTATAAATTTCCGTTCAACAGTGCAACTGGTCCTAGAAAGCGCTGGTGATTTTGCAATGGAGAATGTAGCTCCGTTAAAGGTATACTTTGTATAAACAAGCAATTTATCGCCGTTACCACTTCCTGTGAAAGTTACTTTTAACGTTCGCCTTTTGACACACCAAGAGTTTCTTGGTGCAGTGAGTCCGTCAACTCCTTATCCTACCTTCGGTCCGTTACCGTTGCCAGACGCCATATAAGGCTCTCTCGCCTTCGTGGGATTTTCCTTTGGTAATCCCCTTGGGTTAAAGTAAAAGAAAAAAGGACGCTCAGAAGCGCCCTCAATACGGAATAGAACTGTTTTGTTTTTTTAATTAATAATTTTTTTTATTTTATCAATATCATTATCAAGAACTCCATAAACAACACCGGGCATATTATACACATACTTACTATTTCCGAAGGTATATGAGAGGATAGGTGTAATGGTCATGAAATCATGATTCCCTTCACTTTTTTTATTAAGATTATTAATTTTTATTTGCTTTTTTTCTTGTGAATGAATGTTGAAAGACTGGTCAAACTCGTATGAAATGTCTTTCGTAAGGTCGTGAATTTCAGAAAAATTAATATCCTTGTCTGTTTTATTTTTAACACTAACATCTAAAGATAAAGAAGGATAACCAACATTATATTTACCCGAGGGTTCAATATGTTGATCTTGATAAGAAACATCACTTTGGATAGCTAAATTCCCAAAATTATATGCTTTTACATCCTCATTACCAAATTGAATAAGAACTTGATCTGCTGTTTCAACTTTATCGGTTAAGACCTTAGTAGTAACAATGATGTTAATCAACTTATAGTTTTGGTATATAATTCCTTCATCCACTTGGTAATCTATAACATCAATATTTGGATTGTTAAACTCAATAGATGACACCAAGTCTTTAATTGAAGAATTGGTGTTTTGGACATCTTGAACACCAAAAATATTAAAGGCCATACCATCTTTATTCTCAACGATATAACTTATAAAGTTATCACCGAATTTGAGATTTATATAGTTATGTTGATTACCTTCGACACGTTTGTTGTTTGTTTGAAATATCAAAAAGAAAACAACAAAGGCCAAAGCAACAATTGTTACTAAACTAAATACTTTTTTTCGGCTTTGTATCATGAAATTTTTCCTCGCTCAATTATTGATATACGACCTGTAAATAAGTATCTTTACGCGGAGCATAATGGTAAGTTTTTTTATCAGAATATAACAGACCTTGTGTATTATACAATCTTACTCTGACATACCTCTTATTATAATCACTATAAAAAGCAAGTTTACTATATTTACTGTTGCTTGCTGGAATAGTGATGGCAACACTATAAGTGGTTGTCACAGAATTTGAAACCCCTAATGAATTTGAAATACCTTTTGCAGTTACCCCAACATTAGAAGATATAGTTGAACTTGCTGATTGACTTTTACTCCAAGTATATGAGCTTGCTTTTGCCCATGATCCTGTTAAGTACCTAACAAATTTTTTCACAGTTGTTGGTCCTGAAAGCGTAGTTACTGCTGTATGTGCAGCCATTGTAGTGAATTCCGGTTCTGATAACTGACCTTCAACCTTAACACTTTCTCCTAGTTCTACATTTTCTTCTTCCTCACCACTGTAACCTAAACTTACTTGTGGAACCATTAATAAAAAAATCAACGCGAAAATCGTCCCCTTCAGAATACCCTTTAATCCTTTCATAGTTCCCCTCCTAATGATTGAATTTTCAAATAATTACATGTTTTTCAAAAGCACCTGCATACCTTCTTAAAACTACAAAAACAGGTAAAAATAACCATTACATTACTACCCCATCATTAACTCTAATTACCTCTGCATTAATTCCGGCAAAGTTTCCACATTGATTACAATCGCTTACATTCCAGTTAACTTATTTTTTTCATCATTTTTTCTCCTCCCTAAATTTTTTGTTGTTTATATCAATTTAATTGATACCTTTGTTTAACACTTATTTTAAATTAGTAATTTAAATATGAGTTGCTTATTTGTGAGGTTTATTCTAAATTCAATTGACTTAAAAAAATTATATACTAGAGTATGTTGTTAAAATATCAGATTTTTCGTTAGATTGGCTATATAATGGATAACCTCCATCTTGATTTTCTAATTCGGTAATTTTTTTATATCTCAATTGGAACAATATCTTTATCTAATTGTTGATTAATATCCATTATTGATTCCATTAATTGTATGTCCTATTTTGTATCCGAGATAGATTTCTGAAAATTAAGAAGATTTAGTTGTTTAATAATTGACGGATTTTCAATTCCTTGTTTTTTCAATGTTATTTCTATTGAAGAAAATAAATTTAAAACCCAGAAAATGAAACAATTTCATATTTATTGGTATCTAATTTAAACTCAGAATACTTTACTATAAGCCAATTACTTATAGTAAAGTAAATTTGATCTGATAACTCATAAGAGAGTTTATCTATTATTTCCAGAGCCATTTTGGTAGAAATTAAATAGTTCACTAGTTCTTGTTTGCTATCTCTCCGTGAAAAGATAAAAGTAATCGTTTGTTGATAGTAAATTGTTTGGTAATAATTGAATCTCTAGAAGGGGTTGAAAGTTGAGGTTTTTTAAAATTTTTGAATAAAGCCATATATCATATAAATTACCCATTTTATAATCTTGCAAAAAAAGGTTCAAAATCATGAGTATTAGTTAATAATTTTGCTTCCAGGAATAATATAGAGTATATAAATCAATATTTGACTCTGCTTTTATGGGGATTCCATTTTGTTGAACAATTGAGTATGATATTTTTCTTTAACATTGGTTATATTACCTCTTATGTAATACTCTAACACATTTTTGGGATTATTTGTATTCAAAATTAAATAAAAAGATAATGCACACAAATTATTTACACGTATTTATAACTAACTTAAGCATAACACTTCTTGTTAAACTATATATTGGAAAATTTATTATATTTCTTTTGAATCATTGTTAATTAAAGTGGTTTTATATTAAAAGAAATTTTATTAAAAAAGAAAAAATATCCTCCTTATAACTTATATATATAGAAGCTACCTACAATATTATTTCACATACTTCATGGTGTAATGTTGTACCAGCTGCAAGAATTCTCCCCTATTAATTTTTTATATTGTGGTTATTTTGGATACTGCCAATTTTTCTCTCGTTCTTAAAAACTGTTATTATTAAATGCTCTTCATCCAATTTACATAAATAATTGCTAGTCTTATATTCAAATTCTTCCATAGATCTCACCTTACTTGTTTGATTGCGTTTGATTAATCATAACTACCTCTAATTCTCATCTCCTTTTCTTTTTACATTTTTACTGTTCCCCTGTAATGATCCCTTCTCGAACCTTCGAAAAGACACTGAAAAAGAGTTAGAAGCAAATAATGCAATGACAATAGGAGAAGGGTCGAAACCTTTTATTCAAAGAGAGGCCGCTCACCTACAATTATTCCATCTCAATAAACAAACACTATTTTCTTGAATACATAGTTATTATCAATATTGCTTATTAAGAGATTTGCAACCTTCAAAATAATATTGTGCGCTTAGCAGCTAGATTAATATGAAGAAAAGGACCAAAAATGGTCCTTACTAAAATTGTTATAGTTAGCTTCTCTACATTATTATTAAACTTGCTTATAAAATTCATAATGGGAGAAATTTATGTCAGTGATCCAACTACCTGTTTTATTCACCCATTCTACTATATTATCTTTATATCTTTCTTCTAGCCAATCCATAGCAAATTCGTTCGGTGCATAAATAGTTAAAATATTATTTTGAACTTTTATTAGGATATCTTTAAACCAAGTATCGAAAGAGGGTTTAGAAATATTTGCTTGTGCAGATTCTAGAACAACAGCTAAAAGCAGTTTTTCATCTTGTGTCATATTCTTTTTTAAATGTACCTCTGTTTCAGAATAGGTAATAGATGAGTCAACTTCTTCACTTTTATCTTTTTTATGAATATTTTTAAGTATATCTTTATATTGTAAGTATTTATTGTAAATCTCCTCATAATCTAATTGTTCTGGAAGGATATCCGCTTTGTTTTTTAAATGCTTCCTGGTAAAAACTTCGTGCTCTTTGCGTAATCTAGGAGGTAATCCTTCACGTTCTTTTTTTAGCATTTTCTTTACATGAGCAGGTGCATTTTCAGGGATAATTATATTATTATCTCCCTCTATTAGCTTTTTAGATAATAAAGGAGTTTGTTTCCTGACTTTAAAAATAGGACTCTCTTCCATATTATTCCGAGACTCATTTATTACATTAAACTTATAGACAAAGCCGTAATGCTCTAGTATATCTAAATAGGTATGTAATGTTTTTCTTGATTTATCCATTTTCTCTGAAATCAATTCAAAATTGGGATACACATAGTCTTTTTCCCCATAAGCATGTCTTTTTAAATATGCATATAATCGTGTGGCGTCTCCCAGATAAAATCCCCAAAAGTCAAAAAAATAGTTATTAAAAATAGTAAGCTCACCATCAATTGCTGGAATAGACTCTCCGTGCTCGTCTAAACTAAAATTTCTAACTTGATTTTCCTCAAAGATCAATTTATCTTGCTCTGGGTAAAAATAGGTTTTATATTCTTGAGTATCCTCTATATTTATCAATTTACTTCTTTGCGTAAACATACCTGTATCTTTTAATCGAAAATACTTTAGTTTATCCTTTTTACCTTTTAAATTATAATACTCTTCTTCCACTATTGTTCCTCCTAAGTAAACCCAAGTAAACAAATTAAAGAAGGAGTTTTACTTGCTAAAACATATATTTATGTTAAAATATTTTCAAGAATATAAGTTTAGAAAACTCCCGCTTTCACTCAATTAAACTACTATCAGTTTAGCGCCTGATAGTTTAATTGTATCTAGGTGGGTTTTTTTATTTTATCATACAAGCTTTTGTTTATGGATTAAACAAAAAGGGAAAAACCCTATGACAAAATACCAAATCGAAATTTGGCCTTTTCATAGGGTTTTTCCCTTTGTATTTAATATTGAATTTATTAAAACATACTTTTTGGAATTATTCAATAGGATTAATTTCCAAAGATATTAATTATTTCAATATGATGGAATTTATTTCTCTTATTAACTCTTTTTCTTCATTAATTTTTAATAAGTAATCGGCTTGTTCCTTAGAAATTAGCAATTTTACTTCTTGGACTTTTTTACATCTATTTTTAGGTTTTTCTTGAATTATAGAAAGTAAAACACTAGATCTTATATTTTCATTACAATTTGTAAAATTTTCCTTTAACAAAGAATATAAAATCACATAATTATCTTCAGATGTAAAACCTATCCGTTTTAATAAGTAATTTTCCATCTTAATATCCCTCATTCTTATATCATCTTCTATTTATTTTAACTTATATATACAAACATTTTATAAATTTCTATAGATATCTCTCAATAAAGTATATAATTCACCAAAAAAAAGCTAACTAAACCAACGTTTACTTAGCTGTTATTATACTTTAGATATTAAGTAATAAAGTTCCAGTATACAGTGAATTTCTTTATAAATTTCCTATTCTTTTGTAACGTTAATGACATATTACCTATATTATAACCATTTTGAGGAAGAAAACAACTTTATTTTTAAAGTCCTTTGGACACTCCATTTATTTATTCACTCTTCAATTAAATTGGCTATTAGTTATCATTTTACCATCATCATAATAAAACTATAGTATAAAGTATATATAAAAAATAAACAAAATGTTAGGGTCTAAAGTTAGAGTTATAAAGAAGTTAATAGTAATTTTTATATAAAAAAGAAACCCAAGGTATCTTGAGCTAGATATCTTGGGTTTCTTATATTTTTTTATTTATAATATGTCATTGATCTTTAATGTATCAAATAATATATCAAAAGCTTTATTTATTTTTTCTCGCTCTTTTCCTTGAGGAAAAGCAATCTCCTCTGATGTCCCATACACTAGATAGTCATTACGTCTATTAGTTGCTGATAGTTTATCTGCAATGTAAGCTTCAAACGCCCTTGCAGCCATTTCAATAATATTACTCCAATATTTAGATTCATTTCCATTGTCTAACTCGATTGCATTTAGGTAATATTGTGATTTATCAGTTGGATAAGGTATTCTTTCAACTCTTTCTCCAGTAATTTTTTCATGATACCAAGCCATAGCCAATGCATATTTTTTAACTTCTCTTTTTGCCCTTCTTTTGAGTTTTTCTTTTTCTTTCTTTAGTGAAATTTCTGATGCTCCATAATACTGAGAAAAATCAAGTCTTCTATTTATGCTTTCTCGCTGAATAGTACATTCTTTTTTTATACCTAATGCTATATCTCCGTTAAAACGTTCATAATCTCTTTTTAAAGCAACTCCTCTATAAGTTACATCATCTTTGTTTGTGTTTATGAAATATGCTGTTCCATTTCCTTCTCTTAAACTCTCAGATAAATATTCTAAGGCACTTTTTATTTGAGAAGGTATTTGTTCACCTAGTGTATTACATTCTGTTCCATATCCTCTACTACTTGTATTTTTATGACTTTTAATGTAAATGTAGTGATCAATGCTATGAAATAGCTCATGGGCGAGAATTCCTAAACAACCTTTATTTTTTGTCATATTAATAACTCTTGATAGAGCCTCATAAGTACCTAATGCATTTCCGCCTCTTCCTCTTGCTCCAAAAGCTAGTCCAAGTGTTCCATCTAAAGATAAAGAAGTAACATCAATTTCAAGTACATCTGCTAAATCCAAAATTGCTTCTGAAGCTCGAACTAAATGCTCCATGCCTTTTTCATCATCCATATAATGGCCAAATTGCACTCCTCGAAATCCAAACAACTCCACCAAATCTTCAGGTTTTTTTACCGGGCTTGGTTTCCCACCTCTTCTATCAGGTCTTTCTGGTAATACTCTTTCCCATTTACTATTTTTCTTTTTTGTACCTTTTACGCCATTTTCCTTTTTCCCAAAGATATCGTCCCATGTATTTATTTTTGATGCTGTATTAATAGATGATTTATATCCTGCCCTCAGAAAAAATTTTAAGAAGCTTTTCCCTAAAATAAAGAAATTTGTATCTGATTCTTTATTTCTTTCTAATATAAGCGTTTTGGAAAAACCAACAATAAAGTCTGAAACATCGTCCCACTTTTTCACTTTATTAATAAGTTCTAAGAAACTTTGGATTGCTAACATAAAGTCTCTTCTTCCCTCTTTTGTTTGAACAGCGGGAACCTTATCTATTCTATTAATAATTAATTGCTTCAATTTAGCAACTCCTGGTTCTACACCATTTTCCTTTTCAAGCTTCAGAGAAAAAGATTTTGTTAATTCTCTTTTGGTTATTAATTCCTCTGAAAGAAGCGGATTAAGCTTTTCTATGTTTTCTAATTCTTCCTCAGAATGATTTTCCTGAAATCTTCTTTTTATTTTATCTAGTTCTTTTCTAGAACCAGTAATAAAGTCTCCAACGTCATATGCAACATTCTTATCAATTTGCTTTTCTGTTCTTATTTCTTTAACTTTCTTAATATTAAGATCAAAAATACTTAATTGTGAGTTCATGTTTATATCCTCCTAAAAAACGGATTAGAATATTAGATCTAATCCGTTTTTTCCATTTAATTAAATAATCAACTCTAATTGCCCTTTTGTATTTGTTAGTAAATCTTCTGCAAAATCCTCTTTTAGAATAACTTTAAAAATTGCTTCTAAAATTGGGACGACTATACTATTTCCTGCTAGTTCGTAAAGAGTAGCATTTCTACAACCCTTTCTAGAAGGGAATTGTTCCAAGATTAATTCAAAATCCCTATCATCAAAACCCATTAATCTCCATACTTCTCTTTCAGTTAGATATCTATATCCCTCTTTATCTTTTAATCTAATAATTCCAGCGTTAGGACATCGATCTTGTCTTTCTGTTATAGTCCAACAATAATCTTCTATTACGGATAATCTACGTTTATACTTATCCGTTTCCTTAACTGGGTTAAATTCTTCTATTCTACTCAACATACTTGGAACATTAACCAAATACTGAGAACCAGTTACTTTATTCTCTAAGAATCCACTAATATGACGCATTGGGGTTCTTTCTAATTTATTGAAGTCAAATGCCTCTTTTCCAAAAATGGATATACAAAACACTCTTTCTCTTTGCTGTGGAATACCAAAGTCAACAGCATTTAAAACATCGAAAGAATTTGTGTATCCTAGTTTACGCATTTGTTGAATATAAGAGTTAAACGGGCCAATTAGGTCTCTATCTAAAACGCCTTTTACATTTTCCCAAATTACAACTTTTGGTTTCCACTTCCCCATATTTTCTATAATTTTAAGCGTTTCAAACATTAATGAACTGCGAGTCTTAGTCTTTATATTTCCACCTTTTCTATATCCTGACCTTGAAAAATCTTGGCAGGGAGATCCGTGGATAAGGATATCCGGCTTCAGATTCCATCCAACAACGGATTGTGGTTTATGAGCATGGTCATATAGAGCATTATAAGCACGTACTCTATTTTCTTTTATCTCTACATAATCTATAGCTTTATGATCAACCCCCAGATTTAATAAAGCTTTTCTTGGGGCCCCAATACCTCCGAATAATTCTAAAATTTTTATCATATCAATCACCGTCACACTAATTTTTTTATCATCCCATTTGGAGTTATTATCTTTACAGATACATCCCTCTTTGTTCTGGTTTTAGTTATTACAGTCTTGCTGCCATTGTCGTGATGTTTTACCTCTTCATCCACAATTTTAGAAACGGATTCAAGACCTTGTACTAAATGATAATTTTCGCCTTCACCTAGCTCACCATTAATCGCTCCGCTTGCTAATAATAAAGACAATTGCCCTTGATTAAGCGGCAGAATAGGTTCTCCACCTATACTTAATTGACGTGGCTTGGTTCTATTCATAAAAGCTTCGAATCCTTTACTCTCTCTAATACTTTCAACAAAATCGTCTTTATTTGCCAATTTTGTATAAAATGTAGATAAGTTTTTATAACCGCTTGGTACATTCCATTTAAATTCTCTAGTTACAATCTGATCAATCGTATTTACATTCTTTAATATAAATTCCTCGGAATCCATTCTTAATAAAAAATCAAATAATTTTTCATTAATTCCTTTATATTTTCCTGCCTTTTTTCTTCCAATAAAAATACACTGTTTATAGTCTTCATAATCCTCTTTGGAAAATCGCATAATGCCAACTTCATTAAAGTTAGTTGCTAAAAACCTAGAAATTTTTTGATCTGCAAAACGATATGAAGGAATAATATATATCAATATTCCATTCTCTTTTAGATATCTATAATTCCTTTCTAATTCAACCCATTCTTTTCTTTTGGCTGAAGAATCATCCATCCCCTTTAATGCAAAATCATATGGTGGATTAAGAAATAAGAATGACACAGCTTCAATTTGTATTACCATAGATTCTATAGGGGCATTTATACAATGATTCAAAAGCTTTGAAGCGCGTTCAGCACGTCTTCTATCAAGTTCGACTCCATAAGTATTAATAATAGTCTCTTCATTATTAAAGGCAGCTGCAAGTTGATTTAGAATCTCTCCCTCTCCGCAAGTGGGATCAAACCAAACACCACTACCTTCGACATTTAGTAATTTAATGATATATTCACCTTGTGTTTCAGGTGTTGCAAAAAAACCTGCTTTTAGTTCCGATAGGTAAGTCTTTGATGTAATCTCCGACTTTTCCCCCGGTTAGCACCGTACGTGAGACTTTCACCTCATACGGCGCCCCATCTAACTGGTTATACAGTTTACTAGTCTTTAATAGGTTGAAGTTTGCAAGCTTTACGAAGCTTGTTTAATTTCTTTAGTTGATATTCGTTTATATTCAACAACCTCATATATTTTTCTATAGTTTCCTCTTTCGTAGCATGAACCAAGATATGAGCAAATTTATGAAGTACAGCCAAATTTTCGTATTCGTCAGTTCCACCTAAATATATAGGTGTAATATGGTGGCAATGATAGTTGTGAATGTCTATAGTTAGGTCCACACCTGTAACAAAACATTTGCCTTTACTGGCACTGAACTTTGAGACACGATTATCATTGTATTGAATGCTTCTTTTCTCAATGTAAGTTTTAGCTAGTTGTTGCACAGCTTTTTGAATGTTATACATGAGATTGACTTTACTATTTAGCTCTCTACCTTTCGGACTGTAGTCATTAATATCCTGTTGAAATTGTTTCACCACGATAGATTTCACCGCTGAAACAGGAATTAAAGGTACTTCTTTGATGGAAAAGGTAGTGTAATTGTATTTTTCATATCCTTTCACTTCACATTTGCCTGATCCACTAATTTTTGAAAGATTATTCCATATAGTTCGGTAAGTTTTGTAGGCAATTTCTTTCATATCAACGCTAACGTGCGATGCAGCAGAAAAGTAGTTATGAATTCCTCTAATATAAGAGTTGTATTCATATGCTTCTTTTCGGGTGTTAGAACGATATAGTGTTCTAGCTCTTTGGCGTAAGGATTGTATAATATCTTGTTTCTTTTTATCGCTGATGAAACTATGTGCTACGATTCTTTTTCCTTTCCTAACCCCTTTAATTTTGAATCCAAGAAATTCGGATTTTCTTTTGCGGAGATTTGTTATCTTCGATTTTTCTTTCGAGATATTTAAACCTAGTCTCTTTTCAAGGAAATTTTGTACTGCAAAATACCATCTTTTCGCTTCATTATATGAAGTTGTGATGATTTTAAAGTCGTCTGCGTACCTAACAATAAAGCCTTGCTTCATGTTTGTTTTGGTCTGCAAAAAGCGGTATTTACGAGTATCTTTACTTCCTAGTTTGCTAATGTCGAAGGTTTCAAATTGGTCACTTACCCAATGGTCGAGTTCGTTAAGAACGACATTTGAGAGTAAAGGGGAAAGTATTCCACCTTGTGGAACACCTTTGTTTGGTATCCCTTCACCTTCAATATTGGCTTTTAACATCTTTTTAATAATTGCCAGGAGCCTTTTGTCCTTAATACCTAAAGAAAATAGTTGTTTAATCAATTTGTTGTGATTGACGTTATCGAAGAATCCTTCAATGTCAATATCAACAACATAATGATTTTTCCCTACGTTTATAAGGTTTAGCATCCTTGCAAGAGCGTGATGTGTTGAGCGGTTTGGTCTAAAACCGTAGGAATGTTCAAAGAATTTCGCTTCACATATTGGTTCAAGTATCTGTTTTATGGATTGTTGGATAAGTCTATCTTCCATTGTAGGTATGCCAAGCGGTCTTTCCTTTCCATTAGCTTTAGGAATGAAAACTCGACGTACACTATTAGGGTGGAAGTTGGCTAACCTTTCTCGGATATTATTGATAAAGGTAGCTTCATCCATTATTTTATAATCTTTGATACTTAATCCGTCTGTTCCAACAGTTTTACTCCCCGTATTAGATTTGATATTTCTATATGCTAAAAGTAGATTGTCTCTACTAATAATTAGTTCATAGAGATTAGAAAATGAAAAATTTTCTTTTGATTTTGCGTATAGATTATCAAAAATTGGTTGCATTAAATAATATTCGGAATATCTTACACTATCATTCATTGGTAAGTTCGCTACTCTCCTTTAAAAGGATTTTGCCTACTTGTCCTAACCGATTGCTTACCCTAGTAATTTTCTGTTTAATTCCGTTAGACTAGTGGCCTTCCCTCCACAGTTTGTTATCCCTGTTTCTTCGGTACCATGCCACCACCATCACGAGTATTAACACACGTTATAGATTTGCTCTTTTCCGTATGAACGCTTCAAAAGTCTCCGAACCTCCACGTTACTCGCTTTCCACGTTCCAATCATTCCTATCTGTTCATATATACTTAGGTGCTTTCTTTACAACTACTTGCTGGAGCAACCCTTCTTTGTTGCTAAGGATTTTCATAACAAACATTCTTACTCATCCTCACAAGTACCGCTTTATACGGCGATGATTATTCCTAATCATCTAGGTTATAGTTGTGTACATTCGAAAGTTCGTCAGTTACAAGGACATTCTCACCATATATATTTTATAGACACCCGATTTATCGTTGAACCATTACAATAACAGCATTGGGACCAACTTCAATCGACTTTACCTAGCTTCACACCTCAAATCCTTCGGAGGGAGTTGACGCATGTAGGAGTCTTAGTGACTATGCTTCGGGGTGGTTAGTTCCCTCATTCATAGTTTGGAATGACAGTTAGATATGAATTTGCAATCCCATATCCGAGCTTTTCACGACTTTTTTTAATGTCATTTATAGCTCAACGTGTCGCACGTTTGTTACCTATATGAGACATGTTATTTCCTCCTATTTTTAATCATGAAAAAACGCCCATTCTATTAGAATGAACGTTTACTCAATATTATCTTTCCCAAGGCATTATATCCTCTTGATGATAATTCTCCTCATATGAATATTTGTGATTATTCTCTCCATCATCCTCAGTCTTCAGTCTCCTTTTACCTGAATCTAAAAAGACTATATCTTCTGCAATGATTTCAATTTCTGTTTTATTATCCTTAAATTTTGCTTGCAAACGTGCTGTAACAGCAATTAAACTACCTTTTTGTAAATTATTATGACAAGTGGTAGCTAACTTTTTCTCTTTAAATGCTTTAATTGGAATAAAGTCTGCCTCTCTTTCTCCATGCTGATTTCTATAGTTTCGATTTACAGCAAGTGTCATAAAACAGACTGGATTTTCCTCTGTACCTGCTAAATAAGGATCTCTACTCAATCGGCCTATTAGGTTACATTGGTTTTTCATGCTAATTCTCCTTTGGACTTATTCGTAATCTCTTCCGCAATAGAAACGCACATTTTTTTACCCAAAATAATATGATCAAGTACCTCAACATTCATTAGATTGGATATAGATAAAAAATAGTCGAATAAAGAATAGTCTTCATCTTTTAAAACTGCATAACCTGCAGGTTCATTACTACAGACTACTATTTTTGAAGCGTTTCTTTTAATTGCTTGTCGAAATGCCAAATGAACTAAGTCTTTATTGAGTGTTCTAGTCCCTTTAACAATATTTTGTCTGCCTATAACCACATTATTCTTATTTAAAAATAAAAGATCTAATTGTGAATCCTGCTTATAACGAATATCTCTCACACATTCAATTACATCAAATTTAGAAGATATTTTAAATTCCGATTGCCAATCAAATTTTGGTACCATATTTAAGATTCCATTTAGTGCTTTTATTCTAAATAAAGTTTCCGTAGTTATTCCTTCGAACTTCAATAGCTCCTCTTCAGATAATTGAGAAATCCCACTTAAACCTAACTCACCTAAAGTATCGATCGTTGAGTCACATACGGTTTCACCGACAATAATAGCCAGTAAATGTGGAAGACTAGTGTCATTCTCCCCAAAATACTTAATATATTCCTTTGCGTCGTTGTATCTACTCATAATAAATCTACCTCTCTTAATTAAATGTAAATGTCCTCATAGCTCTTTATTCAATATCAAAAAAATATCCCATTATCGCTTTCTTTAAGCGTGTAATTGTAGAAGGTTTTTCGTAGATAGTTGTACTAAAATGATAAACCTTATCGCCTTTATACCTCCACATTACTTTTGAGTTAATTCCTTGCTCTAAACACTCAATAAATACTAAGAATTCATTAAATGCATGTTCTTTTGACACTGACTTAGCTTTAAATATTCTTCGTTCCCCATCTGGCAAAATGATCTCGATACTATGACGAGAATGTAAGATTGGTTTACTAGCAATAATTTTTTCTGCTTTTCTTTTACTTTCCTCAAATACATTTCCTTGTAAAACTGGCCCCTTACTAATTGTTTCTTTCATCATTTTTCTTCATCCTCTCAATATATTATTTATATAAAACGCAAAAAGCGCCCTGAGAGATGGTTTAATGAATTACACATAAAGTGTAATACTCAATAAATCATCCCAAAGGACGCTGCGTTTAATATCTAAACTGCTAGCCAATAAAAGGCTGCTAAAATGTTAAAAATATAAAATAGTTACATTTTCATTCTACTATTATATCTATTTCTTATCAACCCTATTATAGGAAGGAGTCCTTTTATAGTAAGTTAACTTACGCCATACCGATTCAATGGGTCCTTGCTTATGTTTTTTTAACCACCAATTACTTAATAATATTTGTATGAATATTAAAGCTATAGAAAGAAAAACTAAATGACCAGGTGAAACTTGTGCATATAACTTAAATACTTTAAACATGAAAAAACAACATGTTGTTTGGAATAAATAATTACTCATAGATGTTTTTCCTATATTAGCAATTAATTTGAAATGCTTTCCTGTTTTTTTTAGTAATAACAGAATAGATAAACCATAAAATATGGACATGCTTATATTACCAAAAATTTCGGAAAGTCTTATTAAAAAGTAGGAGTCAGAATATATTATTGCTAATGTTTTTATTGCAATACCAATACTACCACTTATCACCCACATTAATTTGTGGATTTCCTTAATATTAGTAATCAATGCTTTATTTTTTCCTAATATCATCCCTAACAAAAACATTGGATAAATACTGCAGAACAAAGATGGAAGATTTTCTATAGAGTAAATCGTTAACCAATCAACAGTATTTTGTAATAATGCAATTCTTCCCCCTGTTTGATAATTAATAATCACATTTTGTAATAAGTTATAATCAACAGCTGCAATTTGATAATCAAATAACAGTATCTTAATTAATTCAAACAACATTGGAATCATAAATATACCAATCAGCAGCATCATAACACGACCAGGAACTTTATAAACAGGAAGTAAGAACAAACCTATTACTGCGTATATCATGAGTATATCTCCATAAAAAATGAAAAAGGCATGTAAGAATCCAATTGCAAACAGTATCCATAATCTCTTTGAGAATAAATAGTAAGGATTATATCCTTTGTCTTCTGCGTTCTCCATAAAAATAATTGCGCTAAAACCAAAAAGGATAGAGAAGAGGGAATAAAAATTACCTTCAGCGAAGATAAATAAAATCGATTCTACTAGTTTATCAATAGGATCCATCCAAATACTGCTTGGAGAGGATTCATATAAATGAGGACCACTTAGGGGTAATATATTTGCAAAAGCTATGCCTAAGATTGCAAATCCTCTTATAATATCAATTGAATGTATTCTTTCCTTCTTCATTATTCAATCTCCTTCGCAAAAAAGACTACCCCAAATATAAGGTAACTTTGATTTACCTTCATATTTGGGGTAGTCCCATTGAGTTATTTTTTGTTATGTTATCTATTATATCGTTTCTGTAATTGTTCATCTTTTTTGGTTTTAATTTGATACATAATAATTGTTTTATATTTTTCCCATAATTCACTTGCAACTTTTTCACTAACGTTCATGAACTTCATGAAAAATGGAATTACTTCTTTTTCTAGAAAATAATCTGGAATTAATTCCTTACCAGGCGCATATTTTGCAACGATGTTTTGACGAGCAAGATTTAATAGAGATTCATCTATTTCATTTATATCATCTATTATTTCTTTGCTAGTATTTTCCACTTTTCCTATATCAGGATCAACTTCTTTATTTTCATACTTACTTTTTAACACTTTTGATATGTAATTCTCATAATTTTCAATGTCTCTATGCTTTATTTCTTCCAAAACTTCTAAAATTAATTCTATTCCATACTTTTTCCAGGATAGAATTTTCTTATCAGAAATATCGATGCCATGAATATATAGAGATTTCTTTACTGATTCAACAAATTCCTGTGATTCTTTGGAAAGAGGAGTTTGTTGTTTAGGACTTTTTTTATGAATATTAAAATCTATTGCTACTGTTTTTCTACCTTGTTTGACTTCTTTAAAAGAAAAATATAATTCTCCAGTTGCTTCTAACTCTTTTTTGGCAACATTTAATATTCGTTGTTTGAAATTCCCGTATACAGGATACTTATCCCCTACTCCAATCATCCTTTTAAGTTCATCTAGCTCTATTGTTCTTTTTCCAATTTTCTCATACTGTTTTAACAGTTCATAAACTCTCACTGTATATCCACTTTTTAATTTTTTTATATCATCAAAAGAATATCCTGTAAATCTACTGTCTAAGCTAATTAAATAATCTTTAATTATTGGATTAAAAGAAACATGAACAGTACCATTATCATATATAATAGCGCTAAACCATGGAAACCATCCCATTTTATCATTAGACGAGCGAATCTTTATTCTTTTTCTTGTTAGATCATCAGCTAACTCTTTTATCTGACTATGATAATTATTTCCTTTAACATTCATGACTTCTGCAAATTCTTTAACAGTAATTGTATAGTCTGGAAATTGGGAATCATTTTTCTTAATTTTACTAGCAACATATCGAATAAACTTATGCTCTAAAGTGGTTAATTCATTATCATAATAAGCCTCTATTAAATCATTAGACTGGATGATTAGATCATTTACTTTAAATTCAACTTGCTTTGTTTCTATCAAACTATCACCTACTAACAAGTTTGTAATCTTAAACAAATTATGACATTATTTTCAGAGAAAAGAAAGTGAAATATAACAAAAGATTATTAACTGTTATATTTCAGAATATTCTAATCAATAAGATCTTCTACTTTCTAAAGCCTATCCCAAATATGTTATAGTTCTGCTTATCTCAAAGATAACACTATCCCAAATATGTTATAGTTCCGCTTATCTCAAAGATAACACTATCCCAAATATGTTATAGTTCCGCTTATCTCAAAGATAACACTATCCCAAATATGTTATAGTTCCGCTTTTTTTCAAAGATAACACTATCCCAAATATGTTATAGTTCCGCTTTTTTTCAAAGATAACACTATCCCAAATATGTTATAGTTCCGCTTATCTCAAAGATAACACTATCCCAAATATGTTATAGTTCCGCTTATCTCAAAGATAACACTATCCCAAATATGTTATAGTTCCGCTTTTTTTCAAAGATAACACTATCCCAAATATGTTATAGTTCCGCTTATCTCAAAGATAACACTATCCCAAATATGTTATAGTTTCGCTTTTTTTCAAAGATAACACTATCCCAAATATGTTATAGTTCCGCTTATCTCAAAGATAACACTATCCCAAATATGTTATAGTTTCGCTTTTTCTATATATAACCCTACCCCAGATATGTTATAGTTCACTTATCAAAAGATAACACTATCCCAAATATGTTATAGTTCCTTCATTCCAAAAGACATTACATCCAAAAAATTTTATAGTTCAATTATTAAAAGAAAAAACATCCCAAATATGTTATAATTCAAAATCTGAAAAAAGATAACATATTTGGGATGTTTTTTAGTAGTAATTTTTAAGAGTGTATTAAATATATTTTTTAATAAAAAATATATGCATATCATTATGATTTTAAAGATCCTCTGACTCGAGTAATTTAAGAAATGCAATTTATAAAAGATGTCTTTAAATTATCAACTAAATGTAACGTGCTTAAATATCATTTGTTCATTTGATCCCAAAATTGTTATACTTTATCCCAAAAACGTTATTTTTTATCCCAAATATGATATATTTACTATCATTAAACACAGATATATCAAGGGTTCATCAGATACCTAAAATATTAAAACTATAAAACTAAGGTAACTACATATCCTAAAAATGTTATATTTTATCCCAAAAATGTTACATTTTCACCCTAAATTTGCTATATTTCGTCCCAAAATTGCTATATTTCATCCTAAAAATGTTATATTTTATCCCAATTTTGCTATAATTGTCTACTATTAACCTATTAGTACCAAGGGTTTAAAGCTACGATAAAATATTAAAACATCTAAAACTATTAAAAATAAGTTAAAATATTAAAACTAGAAAGCTAGATAATTTATATATAATAAAGAGTATAGATAAATTATATTATCCATACCCTTTATTTAGTACTAATATTGTTTAATATAAATTATTTTAAAAGACACCTCTTTTAATTTAGCAATAATACTATCAATTTTATTTTTTGTATTCTCAAAATCCCTAGTAGGGTATTCTTTAAAAAAACCATGAGCCATTACCCATACCTTGTTTTCATAACCATAAATGTCAACTTTATTAGTCCAACCATCATTATTTTCAATATCTTCTAATTCTACATGTTTTAATAACATCTTATTTCCTCCAATATAGATTTAGTGTCAAGTATGTGTTCTAGATACTCTCTAACTTACAAAATAGCTGTTATTTGCGCTTCTGTTATAAGAGAAAGGTTTCTTATCTAAAATGTATAATAATTGTTCTAAAAGGATTTTCTCCCCTCTAATGCAATCCTGCTAGTTTACCAGTTTATAATATCAAGTATGATTTTTTTAATGCCTTCTGAGTCCACTTTAGAACATATAATTTCTTGATTCTCTAAAATAAATCTAATGTTTCCTTTTTTTTCGATTATATAATCCCATCCACGTTTATTAAGTATGTCAATTAAATCTTCAATTCTATTCATAAAACTTTTCCCCGTTTTTCTTTTCAATATTAAAAAGAGCAGCATTAAATATTTTCATTAAGAAACCACTACTAGTGATATAATAGTAATAGTGGTTTCTCCCTTTTCCTTATTGGATATTATTGAATAACCTAACAATGTTCACATTCTTAACATTTATATTTAAAATATGAAACATACTATAGTTTACCTTGATAATTCTCTTTGCATGGTCCTCGTTAGCAGCCAAAATATCTGTAGTTATATATCTTTCTTGCTCATTAAATTTAAGTAGAACCGACACGAGAAAATGTTTCTTAATTGTTTTTTGGCCATGATAAATTTCTAATGAATTATCAACGAATAATACATCTTCTGTTTTTATTATTTTTGGTATATTGCCTTTTTGAGATATTTTAATAAAAGCGGGTTCATCTTTTATAAGATGATATACAGAAATATTGCCCTTTTCTTCTATTTTTCCGTCAATCAATAATATATTTTCACGAATTTGATAGAAATGTTTACTAGTATAAAAATCAACCATTATGCTAATTCCTCCTCAAATGAAAAAAGATCGTAAGTGGTTGGAATAATATATTCAACCAATTCTTCGATCCTTTTTAACCCGCTTATTAATTTTAAGCTTGTATTCTTTTTACTTCTCAATTGGAACACTACAGTATTATTAGTAACAATTATATTTATACTGTTTTTTTGATAGAAACCCCTTGTGTCAATAGTAATTATAGATGGATTATTATCTAAAAGTGATAGCCAATCATTAGAGTTTTTCCCTTCCTCACTTAACATATACTCAATACAGGTAATTGTAGTATTTAAAGTTCCTAATGAAAGGTCAAACATATAAGCAAAGCTCATAGTATTATTACCATTAAAATACACTCTATATCCCTTTTCTCTTTGATTAGAATGTCCTTTAAATGGTTCAATACGAAAAACTATATCTTCAAAATACCATTCCAATCCATCTTTTTTACTTGAAAATCCTATACCCTTTAATAAGCTTTCTAACTTTGTAGGTTCTAGAGGACAAAAGCATGTGATTTTATACATATGTAATCCTCCTACAGACATTAGAATCAAATAATTTAGTCGTCGTCAAAACCTTTCCCTCCTAGTATTTTGTTTCATTTCTATTAATTTTCTTTACTGTCGTTTACTTTTTTCATAAAAAAAAGCCTTCAGGACAGTTAATAGCACAGCTGCTATTAAAACTGAACCCAAAGGCTCTACATTTACTAAGTAAAAGAAAAATCCAAAATAGAAAAATAATCTGATTTAATTTTAACTTTTTATCCTATTATTTTCAATAGTTTCAGAAGATATCGTCAGTTATTCGAGCAGGACAGTCTGTTTACAAACAAAAAAGTGAAATATACTTTTATACTTGAAGATACATCACAGTCATAGATTTCTATAATTTCCAGATACATAATTCATAACTAATGTTCCAGCAGCATCTATTTTAAAATTCGACTCTAGAATCGTTATATTCGAATAGATCTAAACTTGAACAAAAAGTCACTGTCGTCAATAAATGCTTTTAAACCACTATAAGTATTTGTTGTTTTCTAACAAATTTGCTGAATTAAGCTAGGTGAATTGTTTTTTGGAGAATTAACATCATTTGAAACTTCAAAAGCCTCCATTTGTTCAAAGTCAAAGGGAACAAGTAATTTACTTAACGAGTTAGTATCGGTATTTGTTGGATTTAGCCAGAATTGTTCATCTTCAGGTTTTAATATGACTGGCATTCTATCATGTATTTCAGTCATTAGCTTATTTGGTTGAGTGGTAATTACAGAACATGAGTATACCATTTCTCCTTCTGGGGATTTCCAAGATTCCCATAAGCCAGCCATACCAAATGGTTGATTATTTTTAAATTTTATACGCATAGGAATTTTACGTTCATTTGTACGTTTCCATTCATAGAAAGAATCAGCAAGGATCAAACAGCGTTTCTTTTTATAGGCATTACGAAAACTTGGCTTTTCGGCAATTGTTTCTGAACGAGCGTTAATCATTTTATAACCGATTTTCATATCTTTAGACCAGGAAGGAATTAATCCCCAACGTAAATATCCAAGACGATTCTTTTCACCATCATTGATCACAGAAAGTACGGATTGAGAGGGAGCTACATTATAGTTTGGGTTATAATGGGATTCTTCAATTGCTGAGTCGATATTAAAGCGGTCAATAATTGTTCCAAAGTCGGTAAATAAAGTAAAGCGACCACACATGCTATCACCTGCTTTTTAGGTTAAGTGTAGCAAAGTAGAATACGGAAAACAAACGAGTAGTAACTTATCGTCAAGTACGATAACTACTACGTATTATTATATTATTAATAATACGAAATCAGCCTTTAAAAAAATAACGCGCTACCTTCAGGCTGCGCGTTTATAAATATAACTACTATCCCTACTATTTTTCTCTTTATATTTTTTTCTTGTTCCCTTTTAATAACTAAACGCAATTAAAAATTTCTACCCGACTTTTTTGAAATAACTTTAAATTTTTCTTTCAGTCTTCTATTTGATAACCTATGAGATATTTTTTGATAACGGCAATTCTTTTATATTTGACCATAAAACTTCAATTGTTTTTTTTCCATTAGCAGCATTAAAGGTGATTTTATTTATATAAGTGAGTTTAACTAGATGCTTCTCAGTATAAAAGGTAGATGTTTTGTAAACAAGAGAGTGTTTATTATTTTTAGATTTTTTTATTAGCAAAATTATCATCCTTTATTTTTTTCTTAATTTTATTAAGAAAAGTGAGGTTGAAATGATAATTTTGACAATGAATTTTTCATTTACTTTTTCTCCAATTGTATAGAGATAATAAATACGTTTTTTTTTTTTTACATAAAAAACAAGAACCATCCTACGATATATTGTAGGATGGATTATTTAAAGTGGTTAATTTTGTATCACTATAATTATTCTTATCTTCGAATTTGATAATAAAGTTGTTTGACTATTAATAAACTAACGCACCCGTCGTATTATAAGGTCAGCCAGAGAATTCTGGTTGACTATTTTTTATTCAATTTATAGATTGATAGTAGCCGGGGAAGAACGGACGCACCCGTGGGACTTGATCCCGACAACTAAACTGTTCCCCTCTACTTGTTAACACATGATTAGGCTGGTTGGGACATGATGATCCCGTATAACAAGCGAAGATATGAATGACAAGCTAGATAGAGGTTACCGGTCAATCCACTACACTAGGAGGAGATAATTTATGAATCCAGTTGTTGGTCTGGATGTCGCTAAAGGTGAAAGTCAGGTTCAAATGTTCTTGGATAAAAAAATGCCCTATAAAAATAGTGTGAAAGTTGAACATACGGTGGATGGTTTAAAAGAGTTATACTCTTATTTACTAGATTTAGAGCATCAAACAGGGATGAAACCACCAGTTGTCTTGGAATCAACGGGTCACTATCATGCCCCAGTTGTACAGTTTTTAGAAGCAAGAGAGTACATTGTCATTATCGTAAATCCATTGGTATCTTACCGAGCAAAAAGTTCTAGTTTAAGAAAAACTAAAACAGATGCCATTGATGCTTATCACTTAGGCGAACTGTATTACAAAGAGGATTTAGAGCCGCAGAAAAAGCGTGGTGTTCAGTTATTAAACCTTCGGCATCTGACAAGACAACATGAAAATATGACGGGAATTATGGTTCAAACAAAGCTTCAATTTCAATCTGTATTAGATCAAGTATTTCCAGAGTATAAAGGCGTTTTTGGCGATCTGTATGCCGAGGTTTCATTAAGAACTTTACAAACTTTCCCTACCTCGGAGACTGTCTTAAAAACTTGTGTGGAGGAAATTGCACAATTTATTGATAGGCATTGTAAAGCAAGATCGTTTAATTGGGCGCTTGAAAAAGCAGAGGGATTAATCGCAGCTGCAGAACGCAACCCATTTCAGTCAACGCGTTATCAAAGCCTTCTTGTCAGTCTGAATATGTATATTGATTTACTTCAAGTGTACCACCAACAGCTTTCTACGTTGGAGCGTGAGATTGATCAGTTAGCAGTACAGCTCGAAGAATATGAACTACTCCAAACAATTCCCGGTGTAGGCGAAAAAATCGCTGCAACGATTATTTCTGAAATCGGGGAAATTGATCGGTTTAGTCATCCCAAAAAGTTAGTTGCCTTTGCAGGACTTGATCCTAGTGTATTTGAATCAGGTCGCTTTAAAGGCACGAAGAATCATATTACTAAACGAGGCTCTGCAAGGCTTCGCCACATGCTTTTTACAGCAGTTCGGTGTTCCATTCGAGATAGTCGTAAAAAGAAAACAACTGAAGAAACCATTGCACGAAATATGCGATTACGTGCCTTCTACGATTTAAAACGTGAAGAAGGTAAGCCTTATAAAGTAGCCATTATTGCATGTGCTAATAAGCTTTTACACTGGATTTATGCGATGTTAAAAACGAAAACACCATTCCAAGAAACTATTTAGTAACAACATTTTCCTATACAACTAAAACCTTCCAAATTGAATCAGGAGGGTTATTTGAGTTGTGCATTTTTAGTATAGCATTTAGTAATTATAAATTTAAAATATATTTATTGACAAACTATTAGCTGGTTTTGTTTAAGTACATTGTTTCACATAATTCACAAAGAAAGCCGGTTTTCTTATCGAAAAACAGCTTTTTATTATCTATTTATTTTTTCAATTGTTATATTCAAGATAACTGCTGAGATAACATAAATTTGATTCATAAAATCCAATCCAGTTACAAAAATGGATATAGATATAATTCTTTAAGTTGTTTTCAGATAACCTTCATTTTGAATGTCTATTTTAACATTAATATTAATCTTCATGTTTTTAAAGTAATCTGACCTCCAGTTTTTTAATTCATCACGAGGGATTTGATTTCTAAAAAACTGACCCATTCCGAATACATCAGCCTCATTCTCTTGAAGTTTTGTAAATAATTTATTATACCTCTCAGAGATTAGAGTATTAATTTCCTCTTTAATTAAATTCAAACTGGGTTCTCCTTTTGTTTCCAATATCACAACTCTCATTTTTATTAGACTTTCCATATGTGCATCATTATTCACTAGTCTTCCTATATTGTCAGTTTTAGAACCCAGTAGCATGACTGTAGCATGTTCCATTACTTCCATTTTTCCATTACCACTCTCCCCTTTAAAAACATTGTACAGCAGGGTTTCGTTTGAACTGATTTGCTCGACCATTTTTCCTCTTTTTAATATGGCAGAACCGATTTGATCCATAGTCGTATCTTTTCCCGAACGAATCAAAGGTATAGCCACATCATGTGTATAAGAATGTATGCCTCGGAAGACCTCCCAAACTCTTGTAAGGGCAATGTCAGGATTCCAGCCTGCATTTTTTTCGAAATAGTTATAAGTGCTGAGCCCTTTTTTTTCGGCATTAATTTTAATGTTATTGAAAAATTCTTGAAGATCCTCATCACATATTGCAACTAAAGCTTTTGGGGAAACGTCTCTTGAACGCATAAATCCTGCAATTATATCGTTTATTCCATCCTCAGCAGTTTCTTTCTCAATAAAGATTAGCTTTACATGCAATAAATACACATCGCTCTCCATATTTCTACTAATTGTATCCACTGCTTTTGAGACCGTTTCAGCTTTAGCAGATACAATTTTCGTTTCCATACTACCATCTATAGGCTCTGGTATATTCAGGATCACCAAATATTGGTCGTCAACTTTCTTAACACCTATCGACACTGGTAGTAGACGATGATTTATATCCTTAATATCCCAACAACCGCTCAATATCAACATAGTTAAAAGACTACAAATTAAATAAATGACTTTTTTATTAGATAGTTTCATTTGTATCCTTCCTCTTTAATCTTCTTCCAATATAGTAAATAGAAAGAGGTACAACAATTATAACGTATGACCTTAAAAGAGAATTCATAAAAAGGATATTTTCAACATCCTTCCAGTCTGGAATCCAAAAGCAAACGAAAAAGATTGCTACAGACAAACCGAACAATAGGTAGCTAGGTCTACTTTTAGGAATGTAATAGTTGATTATTCGAATTGCTTTCCACATTAAGAGAGAGAGATACAAAATAATAAAAGCAATAAGGCTTAAAAGAAAAAACATTGTAACTCGATCAAACATTAACCAATCAATATTTATAGAATCCACAATAAGTACAAAAGGAAGAAATGCTTTTGATGCAGTCGCTTGTCCCAAAGTAAGAATTGGAATGTATACTGAAAAGAGAAAGAAAGGAATAAGAAATATCGCAGACAAAATAACATATTTTCTTTCATAAGAGAAAAATGGTTGTACAAATCCAAGAAAGAGAAACCCACCGGCGAATGCAAAATAACTCTCGAAGTAAGCAGGCTTACTAATGAATCCTAAGTCTGTGTCAAAAGGTATGGCATATCTCCAATCAACATTCTGAAATGACATGATTAAGACAAACAATAATATTGGAAAAAATAATATAAATAATAAAAATGCAGTTCGTAAAATGGCTTCGATACCTTTAGATGAAATGTATGCAGAAACAGACAACAATAATAGTATAATTGTCCATAATGGGGTATGGGATAAAAATACCAAGGTTACGATTTCTGCGTATGCTCTGACCGTTATAATAATGGCCATGATTAGATAAAGTAAAACGGGAGCAAAAAATAAAAAAGTTACCCTTTTTTTGCTTTTCGAAAATATACTTAAAATATCCTTTTTTGGAAAAAAGCTGAGACCTTTCATATAAGTCAACAAACATACAAAATGTACAATAATCCCTATTAGAATTGGGAACCAATGGCCTTGTTCTGTACTAGCAATAATATCAGCTGGAAACATAAAAAAAATTAGTCCCAGATGACAAAGCACATACATTATCATAACATGTAGACTTCTTACCACTATTGTTCCTTCCTTCCTATATTTAAATAGAGATAGGACTTGCCAAAGGTAGTTAAACTTGCCAAATAAGAACTAATAAAAACTAGACCTACTACTAATCCTAAAACTCCAAATAGTGAAGAAAGAATTACATTAATATATTTAAATGATCTGATTGAAAGCGAGCTTTGAGCCCCCACAAGGGTTGAGTTAGCAATTGTTGTTGCTGCAAGAATGATGATTAAGAGATTGCTGACTAATTTAGCTTCTACAACTGCTTGTCCTAATATAATTCCTCCAACCATTGTAATTGTGGGACCTACTGATTTTGGAAGCCTTATGCTTGCTTCTAATATCAGTTCTAGAACAACCAACATGATTATAACTTCAACAAGTGCTGGATAAGGAACCCCTTCTCGACTTTGAGCTACAGAAAGTGCAAGCTCTATCTGTAACGCTTCCGGATTTACAGCAACAAGAGCAACATACATTCCTGGACTTATTAGAGCAATTAATGCACCAATTACTCGGAGGCAACTGATAGTTATCATAATGGGAAATGGAAAATTACGATCACTCTCAACAATAAACATATCCCAAAGGAGATTAGGCAGTATTAAAGCAAAAGGTAATTGATCAACTAATATAACAACTCTTCCCTTTTTAAGAAATTGTGATGCATGAAAAGGAAGTTCTGTCGTATTAAATTTTGAAACTGTATCCCAAGATGAAAACCCCAGCATTTTTGACATGCTTTGTAAGTTACTGATATCCATACTCTTATTCTTTTCAATAAGACTATTTATATTTTCAACAAGTTCTTTATCCACTAGACCATTAATAAATAGTAAAGAAATTTTTGTCTTCTGATTTTTCCCTGTTGTGAAGGAATGAACAAGAAGTTTATTTGAAGTAAGTTGTTTACGAAGGAGTCCAATATTTGTGTCAATATCTTCTGTGAAGGAGTTTGAAGGTCCTTGAATTACACTTTCATTTGATGGAACTTCAATTGAACGATTTAACCCCTTAGGAACAGGTTCGTAAATAATAAACTTTTTTGTATGTTCTATATATATAATAAGTTTACCTTCAAGGACTGATGTAATAGCCTTTTTTGTATCGTCTTCAAAAAGTTCACCCATTAAAATAAATATAGATTCTGATGTTTTCCCTTGAGAAATTAAACCCTCTGACTGTTTTTGAAGAATTGTTTTTGTTTTTGTCATATCTACTAAAGTAGATAGTCCTAGTAACAAAACTTCCTTTTTTAAAAGGTAATCACGTTTTATAAAAAAGTCATCATTACCCCCTAACGCTTTTTTAATATCTAAAACTATTTGTTCCATAACATTTTTCCTTTCATTTCCTATATGTTTAATTTGCACTTAATTTTATATAATTATTCAGGGGGAAAATTGATACTGGAACAATTTATATAACTTCTAAATGTTTAAGAAAATAAAAGGAAGTGAATGAACGCAAATTGGGAATACGAACTATTGTCCTTAGAAGAAAAAATTAAGATACAGAAATCTGGAAAAGTTGAAGTGTAGAAGTTTAGGATGAAGAGGAATACAATATTATTGTTTATAAACAGTTTGAAATAATTTTTATAATAAAAGTACATACCAGCTAAGTTACGGAATTTTTGAATAGCCACACAAATATCCCCATTTCAGGTGGGAACGAGGAATTTGTGTGAACAATCTTGATGATTGGGATTTGTTTTTATTAATAGCGCTATTCAACTAAACTCCCTCTATAAAAGAAGGGAAAACGCCGGATTACTCTTGTTTTCTTAGATTTTCATAGTTATTTACCTGTCGGTAAATGTCCTTATAGCTGGAGGATTCTCACTTGAAAGGATATATTTGGACTCTGAGAGAAAAAAGAGCTATAACCCATCAACCACCTTCTTACAACCATTGGTGGATGAGTAAAAATATGATTGCACTGGTGGATCTCCACATTTCTCATGGAGGTCAACCCTCCCATATCTCACAGAGTCTTCGCTCCAAAATTCCTTCGTCCAACCTTTCCATGAGGTGGATGTCAGTCATGCTGCCCGACAGGGTCCTTGCCCGTATTTTAGTTGTTTTACTGACTAATCCGTGCTTCAAATGTTTAAAACAATTAACCTACTAAATAATTTCAATCAAGAAAAGAAATTAAGCTGCTACCTGTAATACGTCCATATGAGGAATGTCCGATAACATGCGTTCTTCACTAAATTCGCACTGCTTTTTACCGATGGTAAATAAAATACGTATGAGCTTATTACATATTGCAATTCAATTAGAGATTGCATCTTCTTCAAAGGATTATTTGGACGCTTTGTAAAATACTCATGTAATGCTTTAAAAGCGGTATTTTTAGCGACCAAAGGCATTGCAACTCGAAAGAGGAGAGCTCTTAATGTCTTCCTACCTCTCTTGGTAATTTAGGTTTGTCCTTTATGCTTACCAGATGTATTTTCCTTAAGACTAAGCCCAGCTAGTTTGATAATCTGCCTTGGGTGGGAATAGTAACTTAGGTCTCCTACCTCTGAAAAAAAGCCTGCAACCGTGTCTTTCCCTATTCCCTTAATAGCCAACATTTGTTCAACACCTGGAATTTGTTCAAGAAGTTTATCTATGTTAGATTCCAGTTCTTCGAACTTTTCTTTTATTAGTTCATATTTGTCTATTAACGTGCGAAGCTCTAACTTAGCCATATCAGAACCTTCCCTAATACCAATTGAAGCAACTGCAATCTTCTTTAGTTCTTTTATTTTACTGAGTCCCACTGCACGTTTAACAGCTTTTCGAAGATGTACTAGTATCTCCTGTTCGGAGAGAGCTACTAACTCATGTGGCAATAAATTTAGTTTTAGTAATTGTATAGCAGATTTACCTTCCCAATCCTTAAAAGACGGTAAGAAACTCTGGAAAATAGCGGTCTATCCAATTATGGACTTGCCCTTGAACTGCTTGAAGATCAACAGATAGAAGATCACGTATTTTTCTAGCCACACGAAGTTCTGCATATCTCCCGTCTTTGACCAACTGTGCGATAACTCTTGCATCCTTTACATCATTTTTAGTTGGAGAATTATCATCTAACTCTTTACTTTTCTTTACATGCAAAGGATTTACAACTACAAACTTGATATTTTTCGCCTTAAGGAAGTGAGCTAAATTCAGCCAATAGTGACCTGTCGGCTCCATTCCTACGATCACTTTTTCCATATTGTTTTGATTCATTAACTTTTTTATCCACTCTAAGAAACAGTTAAAACTAGAATCTGTATTTTCAAAGTATAAAGGTGCTGAAAATTCTAAACCTCTAAAGTCTTGGGCTCTTGCCACATGCTTGTATTTAGCAATATCAACACCTATAATTAATGTTTGAGAAGTAATTTGAGCAATCTTTTCATTTTGGTTATAATTCATTTGAATAGCCTCCTGGTATATGTGTTTGTTGTCCTTTTTGCCGCCAGGCTTTGGACATTCATATCATACCAAGGGGCTTTTTTATGTTCAAACCTCATATTTCTTCATTACAGGAATGCTGCCCGTTAGTGTAAGTACACCTTTTCACAATCTCCTATATCCATTTCCTCTATATAAAAAAATACCAAAAACGACCGTTTTTGGTTGTAGAAAAGAGATTATCTAAAAATATTCAAAAACTACTTAAAACACATAACCAAAAATATAACCAAAATCAAATTACTAATATATCTATTTAAATACCCTTTATGGTATAGTAAATGTATTAAGTAAGGGGGGATTTGTGTTGAAATTTGGATATGCACGGGTAAGTACGCAAGATCAGTCATTGTCATTACAACTGGATGCTTTGAACCATTATGAAGTGGAACAGATTTTTGAAGAAAAAGAATCAGGTAAGAGGAAAAACCGGCCTCAATTGGACGAGCTACTTAAAGTTCTGCGTAAGGGCGACACAGTAGTTGTCTACAAATTAGATCGTATCAGTCGAAGTACCAAACATTTAATTGAACTCATGGAGCAGTTTGAAGCTAAGGGAATTCATTTCGTGTCTATTCAAGATAAAATTGACACAACAACAGCTATGGGGCGATTCTTTTTCAGAATGTTAGCCAGCATAGCCGAATTAGAACGGGACATCATTAGTGAACGAACTAAAGATGGACTGGTAGCTGCTAGAGCTAGGGGAAGAAATGGAGGTAGACCGAAGGTTGAACCTAAAAAAATCATGCTTGCCATGAAGATGTATGAAAGTAAAGACTACTCCTTATCTCAAATTAAAGAAGCCACAGGAATAGGAGCAACAACGTTATATCGTTACTTAGGAACAAAAGAAAAATCTGGCAAGGAGGTATAACATGAGAGGGAAAGAGCTGTTAACCTCCGATCAGCGAAATATGTTTGTGTCTATTCCTGATGATATGAATGAGCATGACATAGAAATGCACTATACTTTTACCTCAGAAGATCTTGGATTTATTAATAAGCACCGAAGAGACCATAATCGCTTAGGGGTTGCTTTACAGCTCGCTGTCCTTCGGTATCCAGGTTGGACTTTATTTCAGATTAAAGACATTCCCAGCCCAATACTCGATTATATTGCAAAACAAATTGATGTCTCCCCTCAAGAATATACCCAGTATGCAAAACGGGTAGCAACTCGAAATGAACATCTAGAGGAACTTCGGCAACATTATGGCTACCAAAACTTATCCTTTGGGGCATATCGAATAATTGCACAATTTACTCTTAAACTTGCTCTTGAGAACGGAAATACAGACTACTTGATTCGCTCAACAATTGAAGAATTGCGAAGACAAAAAGTAATTTTGCCAGCACTGACAACAATAGAAAGGATTGTATGGGAAGCTCGTCAACGGGCAGAAGAACGAATTTTTAAATCTATCATCTCTACATTAAGTGAATCTCAAAAACAAAAGTTAGATCACTTACTTGATGCAAGTTCCACCAATTCAAAGACACCCCTTGCTTGGTTGCGAGAAGTTCCCGGTCAATCTTCTCCAGATGCCTTCTTAAAGGTTATAAAACGTCTTCAAGTCATACGAACTTTGCAACTTAATGTGGATATTAAAGAAATTCATCCAAATAGGGTCTTACAGCTAGCACGATTGGGTTCCAAATATGAACCCCGTTCATTCCGTAGATTTAAAGAGAATAAGAAATTTGCGCTTTTAGTTTTACACCTCCTACAACTTAGCCAAAACCTTACTGATCATGCCTTTGAGATACATGATCGGCAAATTAGCCTATTGTTATCAAAAGGACGTAAAGCTCAAGAAGAGATTCAGAGGTTAAATGGTAAATCAGTTAATGAAAAGGTTATTCACTTTGCAGATTTGGGAACAGCATTGATTCAAGCAAAAGAACAAGGGAAGGACCCATTTGAAGCCTTAGAAGCTATTATGCCTTGGGAGGACTTCGTAAACTCAATAGAAGAGGCGAAGCAATTATCACGCCCTATGGATTACGATTACTTAGACTTACTAAAATTTCGCTTTAACTACTTACGTAAATATACTCCAACATTGTTAGAAGCCCTAGAATTCACTTCTACAAAATCAGGAGAGCCATTGCTTCAAGCTATTGAGACCATTAAAGAGATGAACAAAAATAATAAACGAAAAATTCCAGAAGGAGCTCCTTTGGACTTTATCTCGAATCGCTGGCAAAAGCACGTTTATGATGATGATGGTAATATAAATCGCCAATATTATGAGATGTCTGTTCTTACCGAGTTAAGAAATCTTGTACGCTCAGGTAACGTTTCTATTAAAGGAAGTCGTCAGCATCAAGATTTTGATAATTATTTAGTGACAAAAGAAGCATGGGAGCAAAACAAGCACCTTAATGGACTTACCGCACCACCTTCTGTTGATGAATACTTAAAATTGAAAATAGATGCATTACATGATCGGCTTGAATGGATTAAAGCGAATATCACAGAATTAGATGGGGTTAATTTTGAAGACGGACGGCTGCATCTCCATCGTTTGGAGAAAAACGTTCCAGAAACAGCACGAGAATATAGTTTATCTCTATATCAACTGATACCTCGTGTGAAGTTGACAGATTTGCTTATGGAAGTAGCAAGTTGGACGGGATTCGAAAAGCAGTTCCTCCATGCTTCTACGCTGAATCCACCGAAAGAAGAAGAAAAGCCTGCGATCATGGCAGCGATTATGGCTATGGGAACAAACATCGGTCTTACTAAGATGGCAGAAGCGACACAAGGGGTTTCTTACCGGCAAATGTCCACAGCCTCACAGTGGCGTTTATATGAAGATGCTATGAATAAAGCACAAGCCGTTATGGTGAATTTTCAACACCAGTTAAACTTGTCGTCGTACTGGGGCGATGGTACAACTTCTTCTTCAGATGGAATGCGTGTTCAAGTAGGAGTTTCATCCTTACACGCTGATGCAAATCCACATTACGGCACAGGGAAAGGAACAACCATTTATCGGTTTGTTAGTGACCAATTTTCTAGCTTCTATACGAAAGTGATTAATACAAACGCAAGAGACGCTGTTCATGTTATAGATGGTTTATTGCATCATGAAACCGACTTGCATATTGAAGAACATTATACAGATACGGCTGGTTATACGGATCAAGTATTCGGATTAACTAATTTGTTAGGATTTCGATTTGCCCCAAGACTACGAGACCTTGCAGATTCAAAACTTTATTCATTTGAAAAGCCAGACCAATATCCAGAAATGGAGAAGTTGCTTCGTGGAAGAATTAACACCAAGATCATTCAGGAAAATTATGATGATGTATTAAGGTTGGCACATTCCATTCGTAAAGGAACGGTCTCTGCTTCTCTCATTATGGGGAAATTAGGTTCTTATTCTCGTCAAAATAGCCTTGCGACAACTTTAAGAGAGATGGGTCGCATAGATAAAACCTTGTTTATATTAGATTATATTTCTAGCGAAACATTGCGTCGGCGAATTCAACGTGGATTAAATAAAGGAGAAGCTATGAATGCATTGGCACGAGCTATTTTCTTTGGGAAACATGGGGAACTTAGAGAAAGAGCATTACAAGATCAATTACAGCGTGCCAGCGCCTTAAACTTAATTATTAATGCTATTAGTATTTGGAATACCGTGTATCTATCACAAGCAATTGAACATTTTAAAAATACAGGAAAGTATCAAGAGGAATTGCTCCCGCACATATCACCATTAGGATGGGAACATATAAACTTTCTAGGAGAATATTCATTTATACCTGAGATTTTGAACTCAATACATTCCCTAAGTCCACTTAGGATATAAAAAAACCCTAATTTTTCTGCTTAGCGTAGAAAAATTAGGGTTTTCATATCCAAAAAATGTCTTAGCGTATAATATCCGCGTTTTGTCGGCAGTACCCCATTTACTAGATTTAGAGCATCAAACAGGGATGAAACCACCAGTTGTCTTGGAATCAACGGGTCACTATCATGCCCCAGTTGTACAGTTTTTAGAAGCAAGAGAGTACATTGTCATTATCGTAAATCCATTGGTATCTTACCGAGCAAAAAGTTCTAGTTTAAGAAAAACTAAAACAGATGCCATTGATGCTTATCACTTAGGCGAACTGTATTACAAAGAGGATTTAGAGCCGCAGAAAAAGCGTGGTGTTCAGTTATTAAACCTTCGGCATCTGACAAGACAACATGAAAATATGACGGGAATTATGGTTCAAACAAAGCTTCAATTTCAATCTGTATTAGATCAAGTATTTCCAGAGTATAAAGGCGTTTTTGGCGATCTGTATGCCGAGGTTTCATTAAGAACTTTACAAACTTTCCCTACCTCGGAGACTGTCTTAAAAACTTGTGTGGAGGAAATTGCACAATTTATTGATAGGCATTGTAAAGCAAGATCGTTTAATTGGGCGCTTGAAAAAGCAGAGGGATTAATCGCAGCTGCAGAACGCAACCCATTTCAGTCAACGCGTTATCAAAGCCTTCTTGTCAGTCTGAATATGTATATTGATTTACTTCAAGTGTACCACCAACAGCTTTCTACGTTGGAGCGTGAGATTGATCAGTTAGCAGTACAGCTCGAAGAATATGAACTACTCCAAACAATTCCCGGTGTAGGCGAAAAAATCGCTGCAACGATTATTTCTGAAATCGGGGAAATTGATCGGTTTAGTCATCCCAAAAAGTTAGTTGCCTTTGCAGGACTTGATCCTAGTGTATTTGAATCAGGTCGCTTTAAAGGCACGAAGAATCATATTACTAAACGAGGCTCTGCAAGGCTTCGCCACATGCTTTTTACAGCAGTTCGGTGTTCCATTCGAGATAGTCGTAAAAAGAAAACAACTGAAGAAACCATTGCACGAAATATGCGATTACGTGCCTTCTACGATTTAAAACGTGAAGAAGGTAAGCCTTATAAAGTAGCCATTATTGCATGTGCTAATAAGCTTTTACACTGGATTTATGCGATGTTAAAAACGAAAACACCATTCCAAGAAACTATTTAGTAACAACATTTTCCTATACAACTAAAACCTTCCAAATTGAATCAGGAGGGTTATTTGAGTTGTGCATTTTTAGTATAGCATTTAGTAATTATAAATTTAAAATATATTTATTGACAAACTATTAGCTGGTTTTGTTTAAGTACATTACTTCACAAATTTATTTTTATCATCGGAATGCTGTCCAGGCAGCTTCAACCTGTTACCGTTCAACTCTTGAATTAAGATAATCAAGGAGTTTATACTCTTGCCTGTTTTGCCAGTCACAGATAAAACCCTCTAAATTGAACAAACCCTCAAAGTTATCACTTAGTTTCACTACGGTTTCGAACCCATTACCGTAAAAACTTATATGACCAAATAAAATTTTCCCTTTCTGAATGATTAACAGTTTATGTGCTTGATCAGGAAATGAAATTGCAGAGAAATCCATCTCTTTTCCGGACAGTGTGGCAAATGTGTTTTCGCCGCCATTTACAATCCAATCTCGTATAGGATCGAAGCAAACCTGTAATACGAAATCTCGACCTTTTACAAAGGCAAGGTAATTGAAGATTGTTTTGGCACAGACCCTGAAATACCTATCATCAAACTCAAGTGTTTGGTGTACTCTTTGCTGCACCGTTCCATAATCCGGGATTTGCTTCTCGAATGGTTTTTGTTCAACTAATTTCTTTACAAAATTAGCAACTTCCAATTCAAGGTCTTTATTGCTTAGACCTACATACCATTTACCTTCATGAACCCCTAGAAGAAACTCATCCTGACTAAATCGCTCATCCTCGTGCAATGTATACCTGCCGTTATAATTACCCAAGTTCTTAGTAAAGTCTGTGGTCTGTTGACCAACATCACCGAAAGACTTGTCTGAAATAAACTGACAGCTACCATTTATATTTATTTTGATTTGAGAAATACTATATGGTCTTCCTAAACTTATATATCCAAATTCAACTGTATCTGGATTAATTACGCCACTCATTAAGCTAACTGCGCCTTGTGTCGCTTTCTTAGGATTAGTTATGTTCCCTCTCTTACCTGGCCCTACAAATTGTCTGGGTAGTGCTAAAAGGGACTTCTTCATAACTTGACCTTCCATGGCGGAAAACGCATTGTTAGCAGTATGGCTTACATATTCCATAGGAAGTTTCTGAATACCCCCGATACCAGCTGGGAAAATGTGTTCACCAGACTTAAATGTTACTACCGGCTCTGTTTTCTTTAAATACATACAATACTTCTCCATCTTTTTGACCTCCTATATCAAGTCCTCTCCAATCAGTATAGTATAGAAAGCACTACCAATCACTTAAGGAGTCTTCTTGTTACACCTTTATTAAAATATATGTCGAAACAGAACGATTATTGCTATTTACAAAAAAACATCTATCATTTTACCGAACCATTTAGGAAGCGGTATTTAGAAGATAGGTGCGTTTTTAATACAGGTTCAATACCACTTAAATATTTAACTTCCTAATTTATCCATACTAATAAACTTAAAATTATCTTCCTGTTCACTAACCTCCCCGTTCGTATTATAAGGTCAGCCAGAGAATTCTGGTTGACTATTTTTTATTCAATTTATAGATTGATAGTAGCCGGGGAAGAACGGACGCACCCGTGGGACTTGATCCCGACAACTAAACTGTTCCCCTCTACTTGTTAACACATGATTAGGCTGGTTGGGACATGATGATCCCGTATAACAAGCGAAGATATGAATGACAAGCTAGATAGAGGTTACCGGTCAATCCACTACACTAGGAGGAGATAATTTATGAATCCAGTTGTTGGTCTGGATGTCGCTAAAGGTGAAAGTCAGGTTCAAATGTTCTTGGATAAAAAAATGCCCTATAAAAATAGTGTGAAAGTTGAACATACGGTGGATGGTTTAAAAGAGTTATACTCTTATTTACTAGATTTAGAGCATCAAACAGGGATGAAACCACCAGTTGTCTTGGAATCAACGGGTCACTATCATGCCCCAGTTGTACAGTTTTTAGAAGCAAGAGAGTACATTGTCATTATCGTAAATCCATTGGTATCTTACCGAGCAAAAAGTTCTAGTTTAAGAAAAACTAAAACAGATGCCATTGATGCTTATCACTTAGGCGAACTGTATTACAAAGAGGATTTAGAGCCGCAGAAAAAGCGTGGTGTTCAGTTATTAAACCTTCGGCATCTGACAAGACAACATGAAAATATGACGGGAATTATGGTTCAAACAAAGCTTCAATTTCAATCTGTATTAGATCAAGTATTTCCAGAGTATAAAGGCGTTTTTGGCGATCTGTATGCCGAGGTTTCATTAAGAACTTTACAAACTTTCCCTACCTCGGAGACTGTCTTAAAAACTTGTGTGGAGGAAATTGCACAATTTATTGATAGGCATTGTAAAGCAAGATCGTTTAATTGGGCGCTTGAAAAAGCAGAGGGATTAATCGCAGCTGCAGAACGCAACCCATTTCAGTCAACGCGTTATCAAAGCCTTCTTGTCAGTCTGAATATGTATATTGATTTACTTCAAGTGTACCACCAACAGCTTTCTACGTTGGAGCGTGAGATTGATCAGTTAGCAGTACAGCTCGAAGAATATGAACTACTCCAAACAATTCCCGGTGTAGGCGAAAAAATCGCTGCAACGATTATTTCTGAAATCGGGGAAATTGATCGGTTTAGTCATCCCAAAAAGTTAGTTGCCTTTGCAGGACTTGATCCTAGTGTATTTGAATCAGGTCGCTTTAAAGGCACGAAGAATCATATTACTAAACGAGGCTCTGCAAGGCTTCGCCACATGCTTTTTACAGCAGTTCGGTGTTCCATTCGAGATAGTCGTAAAAAGAAAACAACTGAAGAAACCATTGCACGAAATATGCGATTACGTGCCTTCTACGATTTAAAACGTGAAGAAGGTAAGCCTTATAAAGTAGCCATTATTGCATGTGCTAATAAGCTTTTACACTGGATTTATGCGATGTTAAAAACGAAAACACCATTCCAAGAAACTATTTAGTAACAACATTTTCCTATACAACTAAAACCTTCCAAATTGAATCAGGAGGGTTATTTGAGTTGTGCATTTTTAGTATAGCATTTAGTAATTATAAATTTAAAATATATTTATTGACAAACTATTAGCTGGTTTAGTTCTAGAAGAGCTGGCAAGATTACGATGAATACTATTCATTTTTAAATAACTTTATTGTTTATTAAACAACTATATAGTTTTTTAAAGGGACATTATTATTCGTAAGCACCAATATAAATAAAAAAACCAGTATTAACAATAGTTTGTTAATACTGGTATTATGACATGCCATACTATAATTGACCACATTAATTAAAATTTGCGATGATATTTAGATGAGTTAAATGCGTCATCAATTATATTTATTTTAACGGTATCCTTTTTAATTACTCCATTCTTATACTTTACTTCAAATTCAAATTTAGCTTCTCCTACTTTCAACATAGTTGGATAGTACTGATGTTTTTCTTCATAAAGCGAACCATTATACAATATATTAGTTTCTTTATTTAAATCAACAGGAGAGGTAGTATTTTTGTTATCCATTTGAACCGCGGATAAAGTACTCTTTACATAAATAGTTTCATAAGGTGAAGTATCTGCTTCAAGTAAAAACTTTTCACCACTAAAAAATTTATCTAGTGTATTTCCAAGTTTCTCATGCTTTTTCTTCCAATCGGCTGTATGATTTACATGTCCTTTTATGATTAGTGGTTTAGCATAAAAGGATATATCTACAGTCGTTTTATCATGGCCATCATCCACTTCGGTAGTAAAATCATATTTCCCTACGTCCGGAACAAAAACATAACAAACCTCTTCACCAGAGTTAATATTTGATTTTGTTAAAACGGTTTGTTTATTCCCATAATCCTTTTTTAAAAATAATTTAACTGCCATTGGTTGTTTATCTAAATCAATTACTTTTATACAAACATTTACGGTATCACCTTCATATACATCCTTTGGTGTATATGTAAGAGTAACTTGTGGTGGTCTATTGGTAATCTTTAGAGTTTTCTCTTTTGTACCTGTAGCTCCATCATCATCTGTAACAGTTAATTTTATTTTATAATCTCCCACCTTAGTGAAAATATTTTTAGGATTTTTTTCAGTCGAGAATTTGGTCCAAGTCGTTTTATTTGGTTCCTGATATTCCCATATATTTGTTAATGGATCACCGTCTGTATCAAATGACTTGTTAGTGAAAGAGACAGTGGTATCATTATAAATGGTTGTTGGGTTCCAAGTAAAATCCGCAACAGGTGCTCGATTTTTAACAGTAACATTTTTAGTCACGTTGTGACTAGCTTCTCCGTCTGAAACCGTTAATCGGACTTTCCAAACCCCTTTCTTATTTAAAGTGTAAGAAGGGTCCTTAGAAGTAGAAATAGTACTCCAGGTAGATTCATTTGGCTTCTGAGCTTCCCATTTAAACGTTAGAGAATCTTTATCAGCATCCGTAGACTTATTAGTAAAAGAAACGGACGTATCATTATAGATAGAACTAGGACTCCAAGTAAAATCTGCTACAGGTATCCTGTTTTGAACAGTAATGTTTTTAATCACATTATGACTAGCTTCTCCGTCTGAAACTGTTAATCGGACTTTCCAAACCCCTTTCTCATTTAAAGTGTAAGAAGGGTCCTTAGAAGTAGAAATAGTACTCCAGGTAGATTCATTTGGCTTCTGAGCTTCCCATTTAAACGTTAGAGAATCTTTATCAGCATCCGTAGATTTATTAGTAAAAGAAACGGACGTATCATTATAGATAGTACTAGGACTCCAAGTGAAATCTGCTACAGGTATCCTGTTTTGAACAGTAATGTTTTTAGTCACATTATGACTAGCTTCTCCGTCTGAAACCGTTAATCGAACTTTCCAAACCCCTTTCTTATTTAAAGTGTAAGAAGGGTCCTTAGAAGAAGAGATGGTACTCCAAGTAGACTCATTTGGCTTTTGAGTTTCCCACTTATACGTTAAAGAATCTTTATCAGCATCGGTAGACTTATTAGTAAAAGAAACGGACGTATCATTATAGATGGTACTAGGATTCCATATAAAGTCAGCAACCGGAGTTCTATTCTGCACAGTAACATTTTTAGTTACGTTGTGACTAGCTTCCCCATCTGAGACAGTTAAACGAACTTTCCAAACCCCCTTTTTATTTAGAGTATAAGAAGGTTCTTTTGAAGTCGAAATACTACTCCAAGTAGTCTCATTAGGTTTCTGAGTTTCCCACTTATACGTTAGAGAGTCACCGTCAACATCTGAAGATTTATTACTGAAGGAAACAGAAGTATCATTATAAATGGTACTAGGACTCCAGGTGAAATCAGCATTCGGCGCTCTGTTTTTTACACTAATATTTTTAGTCACATTATTGCTAGCTTCCCCATCGGAAACAGTTAGACGTACTTTCCAAATCCCCTTTTTATTTAGGGTATAAGAGGGATTTTTAGAAGTCGAAATCGTACTCCAATTAGTGTCATCAGGCTTTTGAGTTTCCCACTTATACGTTAGAGAGTCACCGTCAGCATCTGAAGATTTATTACTGAAGGAAACAGAAGTATCATTGTAAATGGTACTAGGACTCCAAGAAAAATCGGCAGCTGGTGCTCTATTCTGTACAGTAATATTTTTAGTTACATTATGGCTTGCCTCTCCATCTGAGACAGTTAAACGAACTTTCCAAACCCCCTTTTTATTCAAAGTATAAGGAGGGTCTTTAGAAGTAGAAAATGTACTCCAGGTAGTCTCGTTAGGCTTTTGAGTTTCCCACTTATACGTTAATGAGTCACCGTCTACATCTGAAGATTTATTACTGAAAGAAACAGAAGTATCATTGTAAATGGTACCAGGATTCCAAGTGAAATCAGCTATTGGAGGTCTATTAATAACATATAAGGCATGACCGACAACACTTTCATCTTCTCCATCAGAAACAGTGAGTTTAAAGGTATAGTCTCCCTTTCCTATAGTGAAACTTGACGGCGTTTTTGCAGTAGACACAGTCACATAATTACTATCTGCGCTGCCATATGGTTTTCTTTCCCAGCGATATGTTAAAGAATCTCCGTCAGGATCTGAAGAACTATTAACCATCTTGATTGGTGTATCATTATAAATAGTATTGGAAGGATCCCATTCCCATTTTGCAACAGGAGGCCGGTTATTTACATATAAAGCATGTCCAGCTTCTGCCTCTTCTTTTCCATCAGAAACTACTAATTTAAAGGTATACTTTCCTTTTGCAATCTTAAAGCTAGATGGCGTTTTAGCAGTTGATATTTGAACATAATTACTATCAGCTGATCCATATGGTTTCCTGTACCATTTGTAAGTTAAAGGGTCGCCATCGGGATCAGAAGAATTGTTTATCATTTTGACAGTTGTATCATTATAGACGTTATTGGAAGGATCCCATTCCCATTTTGCAATAGGAGGTCTATTTGGTTGAAATGATAATTTAGCTTGATCTCCTTTAAAAGTAAAATATGCGGTATTTGCCCATTTGGTTTTATTACTATCATGTGGACTTCTAACTCCATACCAAACAGCTGTTTGAGATTCTTCAAAATCGACTTTTGTATAAGTTTTCCCTTGAGTGAAGTATCTGTTATTACCTAATTCATCAATGACAGAGGGTGCACTTTCTCTAGGGGTTTTCCTTCGTAATACACCTTCTGCATTCATTTCTAAGGTATTAGTATTGGTACCACTTGAAAGCGATAACTTTCCTCCCTCATATGCTTTATTACTAAATTCGAAAGGAAGAATAAGTGGCGTATACACAATTTGATTTTGTACTTTTTTAACGATAAATAAATCCCAATTAGCTTTTTCTTTTCTATTGAAAAGCTCTTCTAAGGGTAAATAAGCATTAAAACTTACATCTTGATATTTCATATTGCAATCATCGTTCCATCTATTTGTTGCACTCGATGGACATTGGTTCCATATGCCAGCCCCTTGATTATTATATTCTAGATCCTCGGTTGCATCTAAACTTCCTTGAACTGTTTTATAAATTTTTACTGTGCCGATACCACTATCACCAGATGATTTTCTAGCAACTATATACGTATCTTGGTTAGAAGAGGTATGTTCACGATGTCCAAATAATACTGACCAACCCGAAAATCTAATATATTTTTGACTACCTTTCCCAAAATTTTTTGTTATAACTTGATAACCATTTGTAACAAACTTGTCTGAATATACATCGTAAACTATTTTTCTTCCACTAGTCATAGTGAAATCTTTTGATCCCATTAGGTTATTCCAATTATTCTTAACCGTTGATGAAACATTATATATATCTTCATCACCAGTACTTGCGTGAGCATGATGCTCTTGAATAAAAAGTAAAAATAAAAAAAATAAAATAGGAATCAGAAAAAAAATCTTTGCATTTCTCATTTAAATCCCGCTTTCTATTCTTTGTAAAAAAATTAACATTTCACCTCCTAATAACAAAAAACGACCCAAAACTAAAGCAGTTTATTAAACTACTTCGTCTTGGGTCGTTCCCATTTAATATAAAAGTTTATATAAAATATTTTAAAGCAAATTAAATGGGGAATCAATAAATATCAAGTTTAAATTTTTAATTTTTTCTTTCTAATAATGAAGATTACTGCAGCTCCGATAATTAGTACTCCTACTACCGAAATAATTATTGGGAGTTTACTAGATTTAGACTCATCTTCATCTAGAATTGAAGAACGAGTTGCTTCTTCTTTAATATTATCATTGTTTTCATTTGTAATATTGGTATCCATGTTATCTTCCTTGTTTTCAGTAGAAGGGTCGTTTTTATCAGATCTTTCTTTTTTCTGCTCAGTTTCCATTGTGCTTTCTTTTGTTTTATTATCATTTTTATCAGTAGATGTATTACTTCCTTCCTTTATTTTTGTTACAGAGGCAACAACTTTATTTTCCTCGTTATTGCTTCTATCGGAAGAACTACTTTGACTTGATTTTGATGAACTATTGGAAGAAGAACTGCTGTTTGTTTTTTTACTTTCTGTATTATTGCTTGTTCCACTTGATTTTGATAGATTAGTTGAGTTGCTTTTACTAGAACTCGATTTTGAAGTATTAGTTGAGTTATTTTTACTAGTATTGGTATTGCTTGAATTTTTACTACCTGTAGAAGTAGAAGGTTTTGTTGCTTTATTATCAGAATTCGGTTGTGTAACCGGTTTGGACTCTGGTTTAGGCTTTGGTGCAGGTTTAGGGTCTGGTTTAGGCTCAGGCTTTGGTGTAGGTTTAGGTTCGGGCTTTGGCTCAGGCTTCGGTGTAGGTTTAGGAGTTGGCTTAGTAGCAACCCTGTTAATATAAACCGTTAATTCTGCATGAGTGTGTTTATCTGAAAAAACGGGTACTATAAACTTTTGACCACTTTTTGTTACAGATTGATGAACCCCACCAAAAATATTAAAAGTATCTGCAGCCTTTGCATAATATCCATACACTATATCTCTGCATAATCCACTTGCATTTGCTGGGTTAGCTTGTGTAGCCTTATCTGAATTAATTGTCATGCTACAGGATGCTAAAGGTAACTCATCTGCAAGCAAATGCACTGGTTTTAATACTCCTAAAATTAGTATTAATGTTAATAACGTTATTACTCTTTTCATATAAATTTCCCCTCTCAATTTTTTTACTTTATTTTTTGTCCTTTATAAACGAAAAAAAGCGATCCAATGGGACGTTTTAATGGATCAGAGTATAATCACCCTAATCAACTTCTAAAACATAGTCCCAAAGAACCGCATCTTTTTTCATTAATCGAATAGCCATTGATGGCACAAAAAATAAAAATAGTATTGATATGCCTTAATTATACCCGGTTCTTAAGATAATTTCATTATAAAAGTAAAAAAAATTGGTTGTTTTAACCATGTTCACTGTTTATATCGGATAATTTTGGAATTATTAAAAGAAAAAACCATACAATTAGCATGGTTCTTTTATCCTGTTATTTATTTTTATACTCATAAACCGCTGCTTGTCGTATCATTGCAAGATCTCCTTTGAACCAGCGGGGGCTTTCAGTAGTTACAATGGCAATTACACAAGGACCTTCTACGTTTTCAAATACCTGATAGTTATCGTTATAATATACAAACGGATAGGTCCTGGATATACTATCATCAATAAATTCTAGATGAACTAAGTACAATTCTTTCTGAAAAAAAGAGTTTGCGGTAGGTGTATAAACATAGCCCTGAGAACTTTTAAGTTTTAAATTATTATTTAAACTATTTTTAAGATTTTCTAATGATTTTTCTTTATCAAAGATTATCTTTCCTTCAGATAATGCAGCTGGATTAATCGCAAGACCAGCATCATGAACTGCTAATTCTAAAGAGTTCTTTAATTGTCTAGAAGCGGTTTTGTCTGTATCTAAATTAAGCTGTAATTGCATAATTAATGCAAAAAGTAGTGCAAATAATAAAGTTCTTAATGTTGTACTCATTATATACTCCTAATATTCGCTTAAGATTTTGGTGCTTTTTGAAATAGTTCTAGGACCTTGGTTGAATATATTAAGAATAAATATAAAAGTTCGTGGCACTTCAATAGTAGCTTCTATATATTCGTTTCGAGGGGTTAATTTAGATGTTCCTGTGATGATAATTTTAGATTCGTCAAAGTTATAACCCTCTACTAGAGTTTTTTTCATTTCCTTAATAATTTCTGGTGTTAATCTGCCCTCAATAGCGGCCTCTTTAGCTCCTTCGGTTAAAGTGACCTCAATTGCATCTCGATGCATACTATCAATTGATGTTAATAATGGTGTGAATATAAGATTTACTGTAATAAACAATACCATCCATTCAGCTAACGTTCTTGCCATTTAGAACACCCCTTTGAAAAAATCAAAGGAGCTGTAAACTCCTTTGACTGTAAATGTTGATCTTTTAATTATTACTAGATACACCAGCACCAGTAGGAAGGTTGCTTTGTGCTCCGTTAATTTTTGCAGAATAAGTAGTAGTATTTGAACCTACTAGATTGTAGCCGATGAAGAATAAGAATGCGCTAATTGTTACTACTGTAAGTCCGATTTTTAAGAATTGAGCTAAAGTTGTGTTCATTTTTAAAATTCCCCTTTTACAATTTGATTTTTATTTGATGTTCATTTTGTAGCATATCTTGATACTGATTGTTTTTTGCTTTATAAGCATTAAATGAGGTTCCTAAAATTAAATAAGTCATAATGGATACAATTGCTGCCATCATCATAAATGTTAATAGTGATTTATTCATAATAATATCCCCTCGTTATCCACCGCTTTTTGCAGTATATAGAGCCATAGAATCAGAGAAACCAGATAATTCCTGATACAAAGCTACAAAAATAAATGTACTTATCACAATGGCTGTAATGGCGATTTTCATGAAAGTACTTAGCGACGTATTTATTGTTGGTCACCTCCTTAAAAGAATAATAGATTCCACCTTTACATTTGTGATTTATCTAATATAGCTATTACCATCATTACTACTACAAGTACAAAATTTAATATATGAATAAAATGTGTAGCTTTGATAGGAATTTTTAATAGATCTGTTGTTATTTTTCTTTTTCTTCTGTAATTTTCAACTTGTTTTTTTGCAAATGTTCCATGCATTCCATTTAACTGTTCAAGTGCGGTCTCTCTTTTCATACTGTCTAGATTTTGTAAAACTCCGATTAGCGCCTCGCTGGGTTTAGAATCTAAGTGTTTAGAAAATTGTTCTAATGCTTTACTTGGTCCATCACTAGTCCATGAACTTAGTAATTCCGTTAACGGTTTTTGTAGCAAATAGAAAAATGGCTTTATATTTTGCAAAATACTATAAGTATTAAGACGATGGACAGTCATCATTTCTATTTCGTTAATGATTAAATCATAGAGCATAAAAATCTCTGAATGTAATTTCGATGTTTGATAGTCAATGGTTCTTTTCATGATATAAACAAATAACGAAATAGGATTACTAGGAAGAGCGAAAACAAATAGAAGTAATATAACAGCAGCCTTTGGTGCAAGATAATCCATATTCCCTAATAAAACCGGAAAAACTATGTAATAAAGAACTAAAAATGCTGTTACTGAATATAGAATTAAATAGTATTTAATACCATTTAGTCCTAATGGATACTTTGCTTGTTTAAACCATTCCTCGGCTTTAGAATTTTTAGCAAGTCCTAAAATAGAGTTCTTATTTTTTTGCAAATTGCTTTTAAACCGTAAACGGTGTTGCATTCTTTCAGATGTTGAATTCATTCCCAAATACACTAAATATCCTGAAGTAAAAGACAGAACAATTACTACTAGGTATTTAAATACATCTATGTATTTAAATAATAGAACTTCTGATTCCATAATATTTGACTCCTTTCCTTATAGGTCGTTTTTAGGATGTTTTAAATAAATTGAAATTATTAGTGAAAAAACAGTCCCTACTACGGAAAGGCAAAAGGTAAATAATGTCCATTTTTCTCCAAATTGAAGCTTAAACCAATCCTGTGCTCCACTTGTAAAATAACCTAATAATAGTGAGCCGATAAACAATGGAACCGTTAGGAATCCATCATAAATAGATTCAACAGTCTGAGATTGTTCTTCTTCTAACATTTCTTCTGTATCCTCTATTTGTTTTGTTAGAACTAAGAGAGAATGTAATACGTTTTCTTTATACATATAGCCTTTTAAAATAATACTTCCTAATCTTTTGGACCAATTGGTTCCAGTAGTATAAGTGAAAACTTGAATGCTATCTTTCAGTTCTTGTTCATTTCGAGATAACTGAAGATCAGTAATTAAGCGAACTGTTACTTTTCTTAAACTCTTATTCTGTATTTCGTTTTGCATGGCACTTAAAGCGTAATAAATATCATATTTATTAACACTATAGGCTTGGGTTAGTTTCTGAACCATACTTAGAAATTCTGTACTCATGACATATCTCAATTTGTTTAATTTTATCCTTAATATTAAATATGGTACGGTCATCAGAAGTAACCCGAATAGTAGGGCGATAACAAAATCTTTTATTAAATAAAAGATAAAAGCGAAACTAGTCAAACCAAGTAAAGTGGTGAATAAGAGAAATACACCAGTATCATTGTCACTACGATGATCACTTGTAGTTCTTATTAATAAGCTTATGTGTTTAAAAAAAGGGTGCTTATAGGTATGAGATTCTGGTGAAGCATTACCACTTTTGATTCTTCTTATTCGGTACTTATAATTAACTTCTTGATACTTTATTTTGACTGAATCCATCATAATCTGATAGGAAATATAAAGCCCAGAAACGATAAAGATGGAATAGAGAACGTAATTGATACCAGCTTGCCAAAACCATTGAAAATTATTCATTTAAAGCACCATCTAATAAATCATTAAGAATATTATCTTTTTGTCTCTCATATTCGCTCATTGGAAAAAGCTTTTCTTTCTTTTTTAGATGATTTAATAGAATTTTAGTATCCTCTACACTTTCTTCAGCCATTAGATATAGAAGTTCCTTACTTATGTTAGAAGAATAATAGTATTGTCCGCTTATTGGGTGGTAGCGAACTAGATCTTGTTCTTTTGGTTTCTTTTCGTTCTCATCCCATATAATTTCTGTTACACCGATAACCCTTTTCTTTCTTCTATCTCTTTCTGCGCTCAGGGAAATGACCAGGTCTATATTTCTTGCTACCCTCTCTTGTTCGTTATCAAATTTCCGATTGGGAAATTCATCTAATAAATGTCGGGTAATCTGAGCAACAATATTTTTAACGGCTGTTAAATGATAAGTAGAAAAGGCACCACGTTCTCCTCTTTCACAAGCTTGTAAGTACCCCTCTGTTTCTAGAGAACGAATCTCCCCAACAGTAATATAGTCATGTTCCATACGAAGAAGTCTTGGTACGGCATGATGTAAGTCTCCTTCTGTGGCCTGAACTTCATAAATTAAACGATCTTTTAAATCCTCGGTTAGATTTAATTCAAAATGTTTTTCTAAAACTGCAATTGTGTATTCAGGTGGTCTTTCGCGTATCATTGACTTCATAAAAGTTGTTTTTGCAGATCGAACTCTTCCAGCAAAAATGGTGTTAGCCATGCTTCTTGATAAGGCTCGATAAAAAGGAACATCATCTTGTGGGATTGTTCCTAATCTTGCTTGTTCTTCTAAACTGTTATTTTTAATTACGAATCGTCTAAATACTATAATGTCTAGTTTAGTTCTAGGATTCATCATCATGGTGATTCGCGAACCATCTTCTCGTTCTATTTCCAGTTCTGGTTGCTGCTCATTAATTAGTGCTTCTTTTGTTCTAATTTGAAAAGCTTTTTTTATCCGATTTACTACTGATATACTTTCAAATTCTTCTGGCTGTTTTTGAAAATAACCATGTTTATCGATCCATAATTCAGTCCCTCTGATAACAGCAGATTCACTATTAGGTTCTTTATCCCATTTATGTAGAATACTTACGCCCCATACTTCATGGAAAATTGCTTCTGGTAAAGAATCATAAAAAGAGGGATATTCATCGGACGTAATATTCTCTTTTTGTAAGACTTCGTTAATTTTTGTTATAAAGTAAGATATAGCCTGTTTGTCCCCAATAACTGCTTGGTGCTGCCTGTTTAACCAAACATCATCACTATTTGAATCATCGTTTATTAAAGAGGAAGATTGATCATTTTCTACAGATTCAGCTATTATGATACTTTGTAGCTCTTCTTTAACTTGGTTACAAATTAAACGAAATGTCTTTTTTCTTTCATAGGTAGTTACAAAATCTTTTTTTAACCCTTTTTCATCAATAGTTTTAGATAACCATTGGGAAGGCTCAAACTCACTTTCTAATCCTAATGATTGTTCTGTATCATTTTTAACTGCATTTAAAGTCATTTTTTCGCCTCCTTATTACCGGTTAAATATAGATAAAAATCCTTTCTTTTCTTTGTGTTCCTTCGTATCTTCTTTCTCTGTTAATTTAGCTTCAGCAATTATTACATTAGCTAAAACATCTATTGGCTTGTTATAGCTACTATCTGAAAAATCGTATAGTAATTTTTTCTCAAAAGTAGCAATGGATCCTAGCTCCTTCATATCTGGTATTGTGACAACTCGATTCATATTTAGTTCTTCCTCAAGTTTTTTTTCGCTTATTAATGCATTCGCAGGTTGGAATTTATTGATAACAAGCATAAAATCATCATTTTTCCCACCAGAAGGTTCAATTATTTGTTGGTATAGATAAGGATAATATCCTCTATAGCCTTTCTCTTCTTGATTAGTAACAAGAAATTTCATATTACAACTTAAGTAAGCTTGTGCTGCAAGTGCAGAATCAAAGTGAGTGCCAGCATCGATTAAAATTACATCAAATAACTGTTGAGCTGTTTGAATCAAATGTTCAATTTCATAAGGTTTATAAAATCTTTGCATTTTAATATCGCGGTTGCCGGCCAAATGATAAAAGGAATCATGATAATAAATAGCTTCGGATAACCTGTTTATCGTTAAATTTTTGACATTGAGATCTACTTTCAAATCATTTAAATATTGACCTTGATACAAGTAAAAATAATCGGCTGGATCCCAACTATTTAAACTCAAAACTAAAACCTTTTCTTTTACTTTGAGTGATAATGCTCTTCCTAAATTTAAAGTGGTAGAGGAAACACCAGCACCATTATGTGTGCCAAATATGCCAATGATTCTCTTTGATAAATAATCATCTTTATTCGTTAGGTTATTGATACAGTATTCAACTACTTGAAGTTCTGTAGAATATTCATGAATAAGGGTTACTTTATATGCTGCACATAGTCTTGTAATTGTCTTAGTAAATTGTTCACTCTTGATTTGAGTAGGCTTAAAATACATGGGAATAGAGGGATATTTCTCTCTAACTACTCCTATGTTATTGATGTCAAATGAATCTCCATCTAATAAAACAGCGTCAATTTTTTCCTTATTTGAATAATCAATATTGCCCATATGAGCATGGAGGTTGTCCATTTTGTCAATTAGTTCTTTGTAGATAGAGTTTTGACTAAAAATTAATATTTCCATTACATGTCCTTCTCCCTATTGATAAGTTATATATAATTTTGCTCCTTTACCGAGCACTTCGTTCATTAACTTTTTAAAGTCCTCTTCATTTAAAATAATCTCCAAATCACTTATGCTTGAAGTAGCATTAAGTCGTTTATCCTCTTTGTTGTTTTCTGAGGATGAGATTACCTCTTTATTACTCGAATCTTTTACATAAACAACCTTTATTGATTTTAAGAACGGTTCACTTTCCATTGAATTAGATATTTTTTCGAGCTGTTCTTTTGTATCCTCAGAGCTAGTAGTAGATGGACCATTTTTATTTAAATTTGTAGTTCCATCGTTATAAATCAAATAAATATTAACGGTATCTTTTCTTCTTAAAGAACCAGGCATTGCATAAATCATTTCTTTCGTTATAGGTCGAATAGCCTCGCCTTCCTCTTCATTTGGTAAAAGTTCGTCGTAATCTATCATTGTTTTAGTAAGAAGTGAATTCCCTTGGATAATCTGATTAGCATCTAATCCAATAATTTCATCCACTTCTGCAGGTAGGATGACGTCATTCATTAAAGTTTGTTTAGGTCTACGTTCTATCAGTAACTTATCTTCTGTAATAGGTTCATTTTTTAATATTTCAGAAGAGGGCTTAATCACTACAACCTCTGTTGAATCAATTCGTACTCGTAAAAATTGATCATAGAATAAGGTTAAACCGATAGCTGATACACCTACCAATAGACCGCTGATTATTTTGATGGAAGGTCTTTTAAAGAAATTCATTCGTTTTGATTACCTCCTGGATTCGTTTTTTCTATCTTAATTTTTCTATTGAAGAGTTTGTTTAATATCCCGCTTGCTTTAGTTTTCAAGAGTTTATTAGGAAGTAAAAGTTCTAATATAGGTACCAAAAGTTCATTTACTTTGCTTTTATAATCCTTATAGTCGTTAAGGAATATCCCTTGATACTGTGCTTCATATACATCTTCATCTTCAAAAGAGGGAATTATAGAAATTAATTTATCTTTAAATAAATCTTGAATTAAGGGATTTTTCTTTATTTTTTCATTGAAACGATTACCAATGATATGTGTTTTCTCAGATTCGATAAGGCTAGAGAATAGTGGATTTTCACCAAGCCCTTGAAGTTGGGTGACATCTGAGTCAAGAACAATGAATAGATGATCTGCTATCTCTAATAAATCAGTGACTACCTCATTGTCTAAGTTGCTACCAACATCAATAATCGTTACAAGTGATGAATTAGTGTAGAGTAACTTTATATAATCCTCAAAGCTAATTCCTACTGGTTCCTCACTTAAAGTGGGATTATGACATATAAGTTCAACACCATCACGAAACCACTCTGTTTGAATATCTGAAGTATTCTCTTGTTGTGCACTCCACTTATTTACGTAATTTGGAGCAAATTCATGGCCATAAAAACGGTCATATGTATAGGGATTTAGCAAGGGATCTTCCACATATAATGTGCTAACTTGGTAATTTGCTATGCTACGAGCTAATATATGTGAAATAAATGTTGTACCATTGCGTTGGTAAAAGCTACCTACAAGGATAGTTTTCTTCCTAACTGGAACACCTACTACTTTTTCACTGGGTGCATTATGTACGTGAATTGAGTATTCCCTTTTTATGACATTTTTTTGAACGATTCTTTGTACGATAGTTTTTTCTTTAGTGTTTTTTTCTTTGTGTGTTTTACCGTTCTCATCTTCGTTAACAGATTCCTCTTCCGAATCTTCTTCCAGTAGAGAGGGAATCACTTCACCATCGATACTAAGAGAGTTATTGATAAAACGTGCTACTTCTGCGAATGAGACTTTCCCTTTTAACTGGTTTATAAATTGTTCAATATCTATTCTTTGGGTATTGAATATATCAAGTACTCCCATACTAACTAGTCGAGAAAGAAGCGGATCATTGCTTGATCGTTCGCATAGGAAAACAATTCTTAATGCGTCGTCGAAATCAAGTCGGAGTTGTTTTATAATACTTAACAGCTCAATATCTTTATCTTTTTGATTTTCTTGCATGGATTCTAAATAAGTATCATGCACAATTAGTATTGAAGGAGTTTCTTCTTTAACAATTTCATAGAGATATTTTCGATGTAAAATTTCTTGTTTACTTAAAGTGAAATCTTCAGGAGACTTTGAAAAGGTCTCAATTAAAATCTTGGTATAGGTTTTATCACCTACCGCTATAAGAACCTTCTTTGTCATACTAAAACTCCTTTAAAACAAAAAAACACCCGAACACAAGGCAATTACAAAGAATTGTCTTACATTCGGGTGCTTCCCGTTAGTCATTATATTAATTTGCGTATTTTCGGTATGAAAGTCTTCTAGAATCCTAGAAGACATTTACATTTAAAAGAGAAAGATTGACGACGATTCAATCTTTAAAATTATAGTATCATGTTACTACTCCACATTCAAGTTAATTATTAACAAAAAGTATTGAAAAATTTAATTATCGCTTAAATCAATTTCTGTTACATATGAAAAGTTATATTTAGCTTCTTTTAAGGAGTCTCTTACAAAGAATAAGAAAAAAGTATTAGAAGTTGATATTGAAAAAGCTAGAAAATGCTCCTTAACAATAAATAAGAGATTATTAGTTGTTTTAACATAATATATTTTGAAATATTCTAAATATACCTGTTAAATTACAAATATAAGATTAATTAATATAATAGATATGTATATAAAAATACCTGTAGTTAGCATTCTTTTTAAAATGTCCTAACTACAGGTATCTCTGTTTATTCTGTTTAATCAATTATTTTATCTTATAAAAGTTCCAAGTGTATTCTAATGTTCAGAATTATATTTATCTATCCCTTTTTGAATTTGTGCTTGATCTTTTGGATCATCGAAAAAACTCTTGTAAAATTTTATGTTAGAAGTTCCAACACCGATTTGTACTAACCCAGCTGCAGACTTTAAAGTTGTAGCACTAAAAATAGATCTTCCAACATACCCATAATGAAAATTACCAATTGCTTCACCTGTCATTAAAGATTTATTTAAATCTGAAACTGTATACTTTGTTGTTGTTCCTAATTGAACTTTATAATCCCATACTCCACCGGGTTTAACTCTTTGTGCGAAATATGAACCAGCAACTAGATGTCTAGTTCCAAATACAGCATTGTCATATACTTTTTTAAGTGATTTTGCATGACTTCTAGTTGAAGACATAATACTAATAATTTGCGCCATAGGTCTTATAACAATTTCCCTAGGTACATCTGTAACATAGTTAATTAAAAGATCTTTGTCTACGGTAATTGCTTTTTCAGTAATTAGTACATTTATTTTTTCAATAAAATTCTTTAAAGTATTAAGATCATTCTCCGATAATTTTTCAGCATCTAAAAAACTATTATAATTAACATTGAGTGTTTTATCGGAATTTAATGAAACTAGATCTTTATGTTTAAGAAGTAGTGTATAAGCATCTTCATCAGAAGAAACGGCTGTAACATTTAAATCAATTGAATCATTATATATGTCTTCTATAGAATTATTAATTTCATTTAAAACACCATTTGAAGAGTCAGGTTCAGCAGCATAAATATTAGTAGGTGTAAGAATAAATAAACAAGCTATAACAATTATAAATTTAGTTAAAAAAATTCTATTACTCTTCATAACTTTATTACCTCACTATTAAATTATTTTTTAAGATTACTAACCATTGAACCAATCTGGACTAAAAAGTAACCAGACAATAAAAGTATAAGACATAATAAAAATTGAAATTAAGTACCCAATAGTCAAAAATATATCTACACTTTTAAATTTCTTTATAGTTATGGCATTTTTTAAATACATAAGAAATAAAACTAGACCAATTATTAAGCAGACAATATTTATAATTCCTAATAAATAATATCCAGGATATATTGGACTTATAATGTAAATAAAATAGATCAATAAATAAACAAAATCTACTAATAATAACTGAAATAATCTTTTTCTAATAGACATATTTCCCCCCCCTTTCTATACTGTAAATTTATTGCTAACTATTCCATTATATAGAAATTTTGTTGTTTTTCAATTTTTTTTGAAAATTATCAATATTTTAGGTTGGATAATTGATAATAGGTGGGGATAAATTTTGAGAAATTGAGGGGAAATTATTTAAGTCTTTAACTGGTAATAAAATGTAGTTCTTAGACTAACTTGTTCGTCATTATAGTCAATAGTCATTAATACACACAATAGCATAGGACGTTCATTATAGGTCCTTCAAAATATCGATTATAATAATTTTTCTATAAATAAACATGTATTACTAGGGTTTCAATCTTGAAAGTTTATTTTGCCTTACTGTTGCAATCAGTGTAAGGCAAAACAAAGTAGTTAGTCCATTCTGATTTTTCTTTTTATTTATCAGCATTCAATCTTCTAATTATACCTGGTATTACGTTTCCTAAGTTACCTTTCTTATACTGTTGTATAAAATCACGATATAGTAATCTTAATATATCCTCTACTACAAATTCATTTTCTGGTTCAACATCTGTAATATCAGATAGCATTACCTCCAATCTAAGTGCTACTTTTCTTCTTAGTGAACATTTAATCTGTTTTGTTTTGGTTGTTTTATTTGGTTTAGCAAAAGTAAGAGGTTGATGCTTATCTTCCGAATAACTATATATTTTTACAAAATAATCATTTCTCTGTTTTAATTCATGATATAAGTCGTAAGGATTGTTCCTATCTTTAACTTGAAATAGAAAGTCATCGACTAAAATACTTATAAGATCTCGTTGGGTAAATTCATAATTTCCCATTGCCTCCGCGACATCTTCACAAAATAACTCCCCTCTCAAATATTCAGAAACAGGGATGAAAAAGGAATAAGGAAGTTTAACTGGGTTAGTTAATTTATTTAATGAAAAGTTTAATAATCTGTCAAAAAATCCATCTGGTCGATACGATAACTCATTAAGTTCCTCTTCATAAACAGGATATATTGGTTTATTTGATTTAGCCATATAAATGACCATCTCTTTCTTTTATTAACATGAATTTCAATAGGCGGTATGCTGCTTCTTTAAGGCTACAATCCCATTCAACTGTCTTATCAAAGAGTAGGTCATGATAGTAAACTTCTAATTTAGCAGGATAAGGCTTGCCTTTTGGGTCATAGGAGTCATCAAAAATTTGGGCATCTTTATATTCTGTTAGAGCTTTTTTTACTAAGAGTGAACAAAAAGGTGTTGGTTGTAGTCCTCTCCTATTGGCCAATCTTTTAATGAGTTTTCTTTCTTCATCTGAAAGAGGAATCTTTACATCCTTTTTCTTATCTATCCTCGTTTTGCGTCCCTCATCTTTTGTTATTGGTATTTTCCGAACATTCCTTATTAGTAATTGATCTTCTTTCTTTTTATGATTGTTGTTAAAAATAGGATTTAATGGCTTCCTTCCATCCATAACCCTCTCTTCCCCCTCTTCCTTTTTTGTTTTCCCCTACTTTATCTCAGTGTCAGTATGCCAAATTGTTATATTGATAGTGTATGAGGAGGAGGAGAGGTTTAGAACGTATAGAAACTAGAATTTTGGACAAACTTTAAATAGACGAATAATTTTATATAAAAGGAGCTTTTTATATGGCCAAAAAAAATACTGTAATTAGTCCTGTATCTAAGGAAGTTTTAAAACAGTTTGGAGAGCTAGGGAAAAAATCAGCAGCAGTTAAGAAAGTAAAAATAAAAAAATAGCGGTTCTTGGATAAGGGCCGCTATACATAATTAAAAGTTCATCTCTTTTAAGGTAATTTGTTCTTTTATGATACTTACAACATTTTAATAATGATATATATTTACAGGGGAATTTAATTAATAATTCCCCTGCAAATGAACATTTATTCTTTGTAATTTTTGATGTTTCAGTGGTTGATAATAGGCACTTTCTAAATTTTCATTTATTAATTCTTCAACTAAGAAAAGAATATTAAATGGTAATGTATCTAATAACAGTTCTTTATGAATTGCTTCAGCAATAGATATGGTAGATGTATATATAATTACGATTTGCGGATTTTCAGGAAAATCTGAAATTGGTAAATTACCATATTTATTATAGACATATTTCCAATTCTCAAACTTATCTCTGAAATAACCAATAAAGTTTTGGTTCATTTGTGCTCTGTCAATAAGAAAGTTAATATTCCCATTAGGGGTTTTTACTTCTGCTGCACTCATTGGGAACTTATACCGAGCATTATTTGCTAGACGAGCATTCCATTTCCATTTAGAAACAACTTTCTTTTCTATGAATTGGCAGCGAAGTTCATTCATTGATACATATCGTTTTAATCCACCTACACCATAATTATCCCATCTATCAGGGGCCATAAAGAACTGATCGCTATAATAATGTTTTAGTAGCCTATAACCCGCTACCCCTAATGTAAAGGGAGCGGGAGGTCGTGTTTCTTCATCACCACGTATTCTAACTTTCCATCTATCTACAACACCATTGGTTCTCAATCGATCTAAACGCTTAGAGGTTTCTGACCTACTCATTAGAGAAGACATATATCTCCTAATTTGGTCCTCATTTGCACAAACAGCGTCACCTAGAACTTTAATAAGGGTAAAATCCGCTTCATCAATAATTTTTCTGTTTAATAGTGTCATAGCACCTTCTATCCCTGTATATGGGTAATATTTCGAAGGTTTTACATAACTACTTTTAAGTAGTGGATGGTCCCAGAAAGGGATTTCACCATTTCTTGTGGTGAAAACAGGGAAATCGTCCATTACTAAGTTATTTTGTTCAGAAATATTCATTATTCAAAGAGGAATGAAGCGACATCTTTGATTTTCTTTTTACCCCTTGGATACCCCGTAATAGTTACTTTGGCATGTCTTTTATCTTTATCGATGGAGCGGATAGTGCAAGAAACAATATCTCCAACTACTGGCTCTGGCAAGTGACGGGGACGGATCCCTTTAACTTCTAATCCTGCATCTAATTTAACAAATATCCCATGTATTGGGTCTAGATTCGTTACTTTACCAGCGACTGTACTGTTTTGATTATAAAGTTCGATTAATTTTTTAAATGGATCATCTTGAGTATCCCTTCTGCTAACTTGAATAAGATTATTTTCTTTATCAAATCTCAAAACTTTTACTTGTATTGTTTCTCCTCGATTAATTTCATGCTGAATATTTCCATTTTCCCAGCTCCAATGTCTAGCGTTCATAAAGCAATCTGCACCATTAATACGGACAAAAACCTTCCTCGTGTTTGGATTATAACCTCTTACTACACCGTCAAAAATTGTTGACTTTAAGGAATCTTCAGCTTCAAGTGTTACTAATTGTTTCATGAATTCCGCTTTTCTGATATCATCCGCTTTCCTTACTGATACCAATACAATATTGTCTTCAATGTCTATTTGGTCTACAATCACTTCTTGAATTGATCCTGTAAAACCGTTTAATGAACGGAAATCATGATCAGAAAATTCGTTGCTTGGGCAATATGCTGTAATGTTTGTACCTTCTAAGAGAAATGTTGCTACTTCCATCTGTTTTTTTACATATTTTCCATCTTCTAATACTTTGGTTTCCCTTGTTGATACTGCTGTTACAGCTCCTTTAATTATAGTTCTATCTCGCTTAATCTTTGCTAGTTCATTTAATTGGTTGTCATTAACCCATGATGTTTTTAGTGTTTCAGCCATCATATTCCCTCCTAATAGTGAATTTTCTGTAAACATAAAAAACGACCCAAAACAAAAGCAGTTATTCAAACTACTTCGTCTTGGGTCGTTCCCATTAAATATTTAATTTTATTATTTGTTTTTTATGTTTACTAACTTATTGGAATTTTAACCTATATTTTTAATTTTTTCAATACTTACTGAAAATTACCTAGGATATATTTAACTTTTATCAGAAAATGGAGTAATAAAGTCAAAAGGACTAGATTTTCCTTCTTCCTTTTTCTCAACTTCCCCCTCTTTTGTAGTATCATCAATTTCTTTTATTAAATCATTATAGAATGATTCTTCTTTTTCATCTAATACTGACTGATTAGCTACTTCATTCGAAGGTGGTAAATTTTTGGAAAATAAGCTTGATACATCAAGGTCAACCACTTCATCATTTATGTTAATTGCTTTTTCGCCTAAAGAAGTTCCTTTTTGTGATATTGGCTGCGTTTTATATGCTTCTTCTTTTATCGCTTCCTTTTTAGATAAATATTTATCAGGGTATCTATCAAATTCAACTAATTCTAATTCTATATCCTCTACAGCATCTTTTTCTGGAAGAGGAATTCCTATTAATGCTTCTTCCTCTTGAAGTGGTATATCAATTATTTCGGATAGCGCTTTATCTGTTTCGTGAAACAATTCCGTATTTAAGGATTTTGATTCTAACCAAATACTAGCACTTTCCTGGATTACTTTTACTTTCGCTTCTTTAAATTCAGCCTTTGGAACAAAGTTTGCATCAATCTGCCGTACAGGTATCGGTTTATTATTAACAACTGTTTTCACAGCAGCTTGGAATGGCTCCTGAAAAATTAACTTATTTGGTGTTAGAATGACATCTGTTTTTTGTTGATAGCTACTACCGGATCGCATAACAGGTTCTTCTTGAAGAGGGCTAACAGTCTGTTCGTTTTTCCCTTCTTCATAACTATCCTCTTCTCCTAATAATTTTGAGAATAATTGTGCGTCAAAATAAGAGATATCTCCATAAACCATTTTGTGTCTAAAACCAGTTAACAAAGTATGCATGTACATTTCTCCGTATTTGTCTGCCAATTGAGCTACTGTTTGTGCTGCAACAGTAATAATAGCTTTATATTTTCTAGCTTGCGATATAAATTCTTTAAATGGTAAATAAATATAGTCTGGAAATTCATCGATGATTATATGTGCAAAAGTACTAGTTAGAGGTGTTCTCCTATATACAGCATTCTGTAGGCTTAGCAAAACAAACTTCCCTAAAACGTTAGAAAGACCTCCTAAATCATCTTTTGCCGTATTGACTAATAATATACCGCCTCTATTTAAGTGCTCGTCAAAAGAAAACTCTGATTTATCAAATAGTACGCGTCTTATCAGTTTATTTGCTCCTATATCATTTAGAACGTTTCTTAGCCCCTGTACATATTCTCCTTGTGCGTCAAAATAAGCTGTTTCCCCATAGTATTCGCCTTCTTTAACTTGTTCATTAGCTCCATTTCGACTAGTTTTAGGAATATGGTTCATGTTAAACCAATTATCAATTTGTTTTACGATATCCCAATGGTTTCGTTCATCCCTATCTTTAATAAGGTGATAATCTTTAGGGATAGTTTCCTTTAACTTTAAATGCATATGCCTAACAATTTGAGGATCATTGTACATTTTTAATAAAGTATCAAATTGTGCCTCTGTAGACGGGTCGTGTAATTTTAATAGATAAATATAGTTTTTTAAGTGGTTTCTTTGACTTTGTTGAAAGAAAAAGTTTCCTGTTCCCCCTTCTTGAATTCCATCCATTACCATTGCAAATGCTTCGGCTACCTGGTCAACTGGTCCTTGCATGGGATTAATAGATGGTGTATTGGGATTCGTAGGGTCAATATAGAATACAGCCTCTTCAGGTATATCATGAGCTTTAACTAATTGAAATGCTTTCTGACACAAATCGTTAGATGGTTCAATTATACTAATACTACTTAAATATGTTCCTCTTATTTCCTCCGTTTTATAATTGGATAATTTAGAGACTTTAGGAAATACATTGATAAATTTTGTTAGCCAGTGCAAATCCTGATTAATGATAGGTAATATTAATGCTGATGTTTTACCTGTTCCTGGTGGTCCGAATATGCCATTATGTAATGATCTATCTTTACCAGGTTGAATAATAAGTTCTTTAGTTTGAGAATCGGGACCTAGAACAACGTCTGGCCAAACCTCTTCTTTACTATTTCTAAACCATTTTTGTAAATATACATTTTTAAATTCAAATTTTTCAAATGCTTCTTTAATTTGTTTAGAGTATTGGGAATATTGTCCACCCAGCCAAATTAAAATTATACTTGTAACTATAGAAGGTGTAAAAACTAAAGTGTAAAACAAAGTGTTAATATCCCCAACAGCTACATTAAACCAAATATTATCTACATGTATGCTATTGATAAGATTTCCTAGGTAAGGAATGAGCGTATTATAAACAGGTGCTGTGATTAACCACATATAATAGGCTGTTATTCCAATGAACATATTCCAAAACCATAGGCTTCTCCACAACTTTTTTTGTGTTTTTTCATATTTTGTACTTACTAACCAAGAGATAATCAAGAAGACTGTACATGTAAGAAAACCAATTAAGCCTGGACTTAAGCTGTTACCAAATAAAACGAAGCTAGGAACACTATTGTAAAACTGCCCAATAACTAAGAAAAGATAGTTACAAATACTTCTAACTGATAAAAAAACAGAGACTAACCCAGTAACTAAAATAGTGATCCCAGGGAGCTTAGGATGAACCTTTAGTTCTTTCAAGTACTCTGCCCCCCTTTTTCTTCTCCAATGTTAGCTGCTTTTCTCCTTGGAGAAGTAATGGCCAATTTTTAGTATCTGTAAATTTTAGTGTTTCATAATTTTTCATTACAATGTCATTTTCTAGTTCAGATCTACTCTGATAAACAATAAGAAGGTGTGAAACCTCTTGTTTAAATTTATTATTTTTGTTTTCTTCTTCTAGATAATTTATTTTGTTTAATGCAGCAACACTTGCCTCTTCCACTATATTCAAAACTAAAACTTGTTTTGAATTGGTTCTTTCTTTATGAATCAATTCATATTGTGCTATCTCTCCAATGTTATAACTATCATTATGAAATATTTCCTTTTTTGCAAGAGGCACCAATTGATAATTAGAATTGCTTATTTCCATTGATAGTTCAAAAAGTTCTTGTTCGGACTTAAAAGTAGATTTATCAAATGGATAAATTCCTTTTAATATATTGTTTGCAATAATTGGTGAGCGACTAGCTGTAGTAACATAAAAGTGAAGGTTAGATATCTTATCAGCGCCTTTATGAATTATGGTGTCTTTTATATTTAAAACTCTAGTTCTTCTATCATCATAATACTTTACTGTATAGATATTGCTGTTATCAGCAACTGATATTAATACATAATGTTCTTCTTCAGGTTTGTGTTTACTTAATTTGATGTAATTTTTTATTTTTTCTTTGATTTTTGTCATTGTCTGTAAACCTGTGTCATATTCAATATTTAGAGTGCGACTACCCTTTCTAAATACCCAATCAGGGACAATAAATGGTCCACCAACTTCATTTTTGTAAGTATCTTTGTTGGGATGTATTGAAATTATGTTTTTCCTATTTGATTTTAAAGCTATGAGAGTATCTATAACCACATCTTGAATTCCTAAATAATGAGAAGAGTTTCTAATGTAATTATTGATATTTATAGCTTTTTCTTCTTCCTTAATAATTCCTTCTTGTTTTAAAATGTTTATACCATTCTTTCCTAAGTAATAACATGATATAGGTGGTTTATTTAGGACGGACTGATATTCTATTTTTACAATAGCGTAATTTGACCACCTCTTTAATTTCTTTTGAATAGAATCCCCTTTATATCCAAATAATTGATTACCATATTTGGTTAATTGCTTATTAGTTAAATAACGGTTAGTCCAAATAAGTGATAATAGCTCCAAATCAGTTGAATTTATCCAGGCTCCTTTTCTTTTTTCATGTTCATTATCAAATCCATACCATACTCTGGCTGATTCCAAATTTCCTCCTCCTTAAAACAGAAAAACCCCCAAAATAGTGAAGAATCAATCTTCATCATTTTGAGGGTTTTTCCCTTTGTATTATTAAACTGTGACTAGTATATCATTTTGGGATGATCCTAACAACTAGAGTTTTATGCATAAATATTAGTATTATTCATTCATTAGGCATACTAATCTTAAATTAATTACTAGTAAAAAAACTCGAGATAACTACTGTAAAAAATTAATTTTGATTAGAGTACAAAAAACATAAAATGATGTGTGTTATCTAACTCTAAAAACATATGAAGTTGGGGTTTTAAAACCTAAAAAAATATAAGTTTATCAAGGGTTAACATCATCCTCTGTTAAGGATGTCCGCTCACGGACAAATAACCTTATCCGTAATAGGATATCCGTAAGCAGTTGAAATTAATTAAAAAAGTCAGCATTTTTTATATAATCACGAGTGTATAAAAAAGTGAATAAAAAATGAACTGTTTCATCTAAATTTTATAGGTGAAGGACAATGAAAATGGGAGTGATCTATATTCGAGTTAGTAATCTAATTGCGAATAAACTGACTTATAAGTCTTCATTTTAGAAGAAACCATGTTAATCTCTCGTTTATGTTTGATTAATGTAAAAAGTATATTTAGAGTAAGGAAATTGTTTATTGAGTTGATGTAAGAGTTACGTAAAACATTGGTTTATATGATTGGTATTTGCAGTGCTTATATAATTTAGATGTAAATCCACCAAAAAAAACAAATTAAATAAGTAGTAACTAATAGTGGTAACCATATCGGTTGTTACTTACTTATAGAACTTGTAATATATAAAAAATATCAAGTCATATAAGGTTTTTAATATAGTTACTAAATATAGTTACTATATTAATCGTTTAATATAAAAAATACTTTTAAATGATAGCGAAATAACTAAAAATACTAATTTGTGACTTTTAGATAATATTAAATTTATTTTTTTAAGCAATAATTAATGAAAATAAAGTGAGATAACTTATAATCAATCTATACAGTAACTTATTTTAGTAACTATGAGTAAAACGTTGATATTATTGGGTTTGTGAGATGTATTTCATTTGTTAATTTATTTATTAAAAGTGTAGACACTTGAATTAGTAACTTTAATTGGTTATTATATATTTAAATTATAAGAATATCTTAGTAAAGGAGGATAATATTGGACTTAGAGCTTCATCAAAAATATAAAAATACAAAATTTGATCCAGAAACATTAGATTTGTTCACCGATTTAATATCTAATGACACAGTATTAAAAAAAGTATTTCTCTTTATTGCAAAGAACGAAAAGGACAGTATTGTAACAGTTGGAGAAATATCTGAAAAAGTACAGGTAGAACGAAAACATAGAGTTGAAAAAAATAAACGTTATTCATTTGTTTCCAAGGATGATTACATACATAGAAAACAAGCGGAAAAAATAGTTGAGCGTTTGTTAGCAATGTCGTTGATATATTATAAAGCTGTTCCACCATATAAGCATTTGTTTTTAACTATTCGCGGCAAACAAGTAATTCAAAGACTTTATGGATGAAGAAGATTACTAGTAAATAAGGAGATGAGATAATGGCTAAAACGTTCACAAAAAATAAACCTGCTATTAACATAACTATGGTTGGGTTTGGACAAGCCGGTTCAAGAATGGCAGATCAATTTGCAGCTATAAAAAATGCTGATGGCACTTCTGTATATAATTGTTTAGCACTAAACAGTAATGATGGTGATTTAGCGGGATTAAAGCACATCACTCCCAATAATAGAGAGAGTCTAGAGCTGGGTGGTTTAGGTAAAAATCCTGAAGAGGCAATGCAAATTTTAGAAACAAATGAAAAAGTTAAAGAACAACTAAAAGGTTTCATAAAAGATAGAGTTAGACCGACTGACGACTTAGTAATGTTTTTTGCTGGTCTAGGTGGCGGAACGGGTACCTCTACTATCGTAAAGGCAATTGAAGAATTTTATGAATATAACAATAAACCTAAAATTCAAGAAGAGTTTAATAAATTAAAAGAAAAATATGGTATAGATGAAATAAAAAAAGAGCCAAAAAAATACTTAATTGAAGCTACTAAAATTGCTCGTAAACGATTTACAAAGATTGGTGTAGTGGCTACTATCCCTACTAGAGCGGATGGTCCTGATGTATTAAGACAAGTAAATAATTTCACTAAAAAAATTGACGATATTGCCAAAAACCCTAATAAAGGTGTAGCATTTGTAGTCTATCCTGATAACCAACTAATGTATGAAGAGTTCAATAGTTTACTAGAAAATGAGAGAAAAGGAATTGAAAATTACCGAGACTATGCAAATATTAAACTAGTTGAAGAGTTTCATGAACTAAATACTGCTACTACTGGTGGTGGAACCTCGGTTACTTTTGATAGTGCTGATTTTAGAAGAACAATTTTAGAACATCAAGGTTGTTTATTCATAAGTAAGGTAACTAAACCTGCTTCTGAAATAAAAAATGGTCATGATATTAATAAAATGTTTTCTGAGTCTCTCGATAAAAATAGCTTTCACGATCCTATAGAATTGATTAATCCAGAGACAAATCAAATGGCCAAAATTCACCATATAGGGATTTTAGCTATTATTGATTCAAAATTAAAAGTTGGTAGTTCTTTTATTGATGATGCTAGAGATGAAATTATTAATAAATTACCCCTAAACGGTACTGTTTTTTCTGGTTATATTGAAGAACAAAATGATTTTTCTGTAACTGTTTATACATTTTTTAAAGCGGAGGCATTTCCTAAGCGATTGGCTAAGGGATTAGTGGAAGAATATAACGAATTTAAAGAAAGACAAAAACAAATAACCTATATGTCCCAAGGCATTGAGCAAATTAGTGAAACTAACGAAGAGGATGATTTTGATCTTTCTGAACTGGCTGCAGAACTAGGAGTGGAAGATCTTTTTGAAGAATCGGTTGGAGAAATAGCCTCTTCTACTGATGATGAGGATATAGATATTGATGATATTTTACAACAAATAAATGAGAATGAATTAAAATAAGATAAAAAAAGCAAAGAATCGTCCTATTCTTTGCTTTTTTTTGACTTAGATACTTTTTTTCATTGAACAGTTCCGGCATTCCCTAAGTAGTTTCCCCTTTGATATAGAACTTTTAAAATGTGCCATATTACAATTGTCGCATCTACCACTGATCCTGTCAGGATATAAATTATAATCATAGATTTTATTTATATCAATTTCTTCTTTCGTTAAATAATTATTCATCTCATTACTTCCTTAATTTATAGTCAATAATACTATTATAATCTATTTGTTTCCCCTATTCGCTTGAATTCTTTTGGAAAGCGCATTCTTTATAAGAGAAAGTTTATGTAAATGGTTGTTTTATGTGATGTTTACGTTGAGTTTTATAGATAAAGTGTATATTAACATGAAATTAACGTACTCTATGGGTTTTACCAATGAAAACACTACGTAATAATGATGTAATTTATATATTAATCTTATGTACTTATGTAAGCCTTACGTATTTATGATATAAATTTTATGTAACATTATATTTATTTTACGTAATGCTTACAAAAGTATTTTATAAAGTTTATATAGAATTGCTGTAAGATGATGATTTATGTAAGCGTAATTTGCATTGATGGTATGTAAAATTATCGTTTACTTCCTTTGATTTTTTGGTTCTTTCCGTGTAAAATCAATTGTAAAGTGTCATTTTTGACAATATAATGTGGTAGGAGGTGCGGTGAATGAGTGAAATTTCTATGAGAGAATTATTAGAAGATGAATTTAAACTTGATCCTCTTTATAATGTTGCTATTATTCGTGAATTAGAAGATTATATTTGGACTGAAAAAATTTTAAGTATGAGTAATGAACGAACTTACGATACAGTAGAAGCAAGTAAATTTATTGGACGTGCTGATGCAACTATAAGATATTACTTAAGACATGAGCTAAGTGATATTTATATAAAGCCGGAAAAACAAGGGAGATATTATAAATTAAGTTATTATACTATCTTTAAAATTCATTTAGTCTCTATATTAATAGATATAGGGGGGTTGTCTACAACTGAAATACTAACTGAGTTAGGTCATAAAACTACAACTGTTCCTTCTAGTAAAAATACACCTTTATATGACGATCTTAAAAAGTTATCTCAATTTGTTGAAGCTTCTTATAAGTTTAATAATCAATTGTTAGTAAAAATGCAGCAGCAAACGGTTTTGTTATTATCATATGAGAAAATGTTGAGTAATTTAAGAATTGAGTCAGTAAACATTGATAGAAAAATTGCTGATGCTAAATCCGAGGTTACTGAACTTAAAAATGATTCTATGAGCAATTATCTCTTGGAAAGGCAAGACCAAATTTTAGTTGCTTCATTAAAGAAAAAACCAAAAGGTTTTTTTAGTAGATTTAAAAATGATTCTAAAGAAGAACTTATTAATATAGAAGTAGATAAACAACTTAAAGAAAAGCAAGAAGCTGCTGTTCAAAGTAAGACTGAGTTATTAAAAGAAAAGATTGATGGCTATTATAAAGAGTTAAATAGTATAAAAGAAGAAATAGCTGAAACGGAGCAAAAATATGAACTAGCGCTAAGGGAACAGGAAAGAATTCTTGAAGAGGGCAAATACTCGGTTCAAAACTTTCTAAATAATCCTTTAAAGAATAATATAATAGATTGAAAATTCTGTCATATTGTTTTATAATAAAGGTACATAAATGAACTGAGGTGGTTTTAATGTTTTTACTTAAAACAAAAAAATCTGAAAACGTTATTTTGAATACAATTGTAATAGTATCTATTTTTACTCTAGTTGGATCAATACTGGTAAGCATATAAAGAGGTACTTTTAAATAAAAAAGGCTAAGTTAATTGTACTTAGTCTTTTTTTATTGATTTTTTACTCTTTTTAAACCACAGGCTCTGCCTGTGTGAAAATAAAACTTGTAGAGTCGTATTAGAAAAAAACTCCAATCGTTATAATAGAAGATGGCCGTCAAACCAACTTCAAATAACGAGAGGAGTTCTGCTCATGTCGAGCGACAATAGTTTATCACATACAAGATGGAATTGTAAGTATCATATCGTATTTATTCCCAAATACAGAAGGAAAGTAGTATATGGGAAATTAAGAAAAGATATAGGTGCTATATTGAGAAAACTATGTGAAATGAAAGATGTAGAAATAATGGAAGCACATGCCATGCCAGATCATATACACATGCTGGTAAAAATACCACCGAAAATGTCTGTTTCGTATTTCATGGGATATTTAAAAGGTAAAAGTTCATTGATGATCCATGATAGACATGCAAATTTAAAATATAATCATGGAAATCGAACGTTTTGGGCGAAAGGATATTACGTAAGTACGGTTGGATTAAACGAAAAAACAATTGCAAAGTATATACGAGAGCAAGAAGCAGAGGACCGTTTGCGAGATAATATGAGCAAACGAGAATACGTCGATCCATTTAAAGATAAGTAGGGAGAGTAAACGGTTGGCGGTCAATTTAGAGGTCCCTTTAGGGGCTTCGTTGGTAAAGTGCCCTTATAGGGCGAAATTAAAACCGCCGGTTCTACCGGCGGATACTTACTTTACTCTTTTTAAACCACAGGCTCTGCCTGTGTGAAAATAAAACTTGTAGAGTCGTATTAGAAAAAAACTCCAATCGTTATAATAGAAGATGGCCGTCAAACCAACTTCAAATAACGAGAGGAGTTCTGCTCATGTCGAGCGACAATAGTTTATCACATAGTGTGTCCTGAATGCTAGAGGATGCTGAAAGAATTATAGTAACCCAAAAGCAATGCTTTCTAAGAGATGGAAGTAGGTCTTCCGCAATCGACATACAGGTGTAGATTGCAAAACACCCATAGGTGCTGTAGTCAAAAGCTATGGTATTGAGCGTATGAGGAAAAGGCAGTAAAGAAACTGTCAGTTGGGTGCCACAAAGCTGAACGAGAGTGAAGAACTGATGAAGCATCGTTAAGACTTACAAGTATAGTCAAAACCAGAGTATTGTGTGGACGCTGGGATAAATCTATCGGAAACCTGTTTACTGGATAGATGGCTGTCGGTGTTGAGGTTACAGGAGTGTGGCATAGGCTCTTGGGAGGAACAGGAGAATCTTGTATTGCTATGTTAACCGAAAAATACAAGCTTACAAATATGCGAGTATGAAAGTAGGGATGAGCAGTACAGGTGCGGAAGAATTCGTAGTAGTGGGGAAGCTGATGTAATGTCAGTGGAGCGAAGGGGTTCTGTCATTAAACTTCTTGAATATTACAACCAAAAAAAATGGGAGGATTTTATGAAAGAGGGGAAATCATTTCGGATTTCACAGAATGAAATACTGAATGCCTATAAGGCAGTCAAGGCAAACAAAGGCGCAGGTGGGGTAGATGGCATAGAAATAGATGAGTTTGATAAAGATTGGAAAAACAACCTTTATAAGCTCTGGAATAGAATGTCATCGGGAAGCTATTTTCCTAAGCCGGTGCGTGGAGTGGAAATACCAAAGAAGAATGGGAAAATGAGACTGTTAGGAATACCAACGATCGAAGATCGTGTGGCACAGATGGTTCTGAGAAATCGGATAGAGCCATTAGTGGAACCAATATTCTATGAAGATTCCTATGGTTATCGTCCAAGAAAATCTGCATTGGACGCAGTGGGACAAGCGAGAAAACGATGTTTTCGTATGAAATGGGTTGTAGAGTTTGACATCGTAGGACTCTTTGACAATATAGAACATGAACGATTGATGAGATTGATAGCGTATCATGTGAAAGATAATTGGATTATTTTATATATTAAAAGATGCCTAAATACATCCATTCAAATGCCAAACGGAGAGATTTTTGAAAGAAAATCGGGAACCCCTCAAGGCGGAGTAATCAGTCCAGTTCTTGCGAACCTATTTATGCATTATATGTTTGATGATTGGATGGTAAGAAATTTTCCAAATTGTCCATGGGAGAGATATGCAGATGATGGACTGATACATTGTGTTAGCAGAAAACAAGCGGAGTATGTACTTGACAGATTGATAGAACAGATGGGTTATGCTGGTTTGGAAATACATCCTGAGAAAAGCAAAATCGTTTTCTGTCAAAGAGATAATAGGCAGTTGGAATCAGATAATCATTCATTTATCTTTCTGGGATATTGCTTTAGGCAGAGAATGGTTAAGAGCCAAAAGGGGATATACTTTATGGGGTTTACACCTGCGGTCAGTAAAGAAGCTGGGAAAAACTTTAGAGAGAAAATCCGAAATGTAATAAAGGAAATGAATACAACTGATATAGTGCTGCTGTCACAAAAACTAAATCCCATCATTCGTGGATGGATGAATTACTTTATGAAATACACTCCAAGTGAAGCATTTAGACAAGGTATAAATTATGTGAATCTAACATTGACAAGATGGTTAGTAAGAACAAGGAAAAAGGTTAGACGAAGCTATATAAAATCACAACATCTTTTGTATCGTATAGGGGTACAGCCAACATTTCGGAAATTTTGTACGCTAAGCAAATTTCGACATGATAAAATTCGATTTTCCTTACTTTAAGGGGTCCAACAGTAAAATGTTCATATCGGTTTTGTTGGTATCCCTAGTTAGCCTAAGATAGGCTAGAATATGTAACAAAAAAAGGAAGCGCTTTGCTTCCTTTTTTAGATTTTTAATCCCGTTAATTATCATCTTGTTTTCTTAACAATTTTTCACAGAGTTCCACACAAATACCTTGTGAGCTAAACCTTTTCAACAGTTCGCTTAAATTGACTGACAAACCATTATCTTGTAATATTTCTTCAAACTGTTGGTAGGTTAAATCAGGCATGATTTTTGCTTTCTTTTCCGGAAAAGTCGCTTGAAATTTTTTGTTAATATCTTCTGTTTTAGACTCTAGTACAATTGCTGTGGATGTGAAAGTCAAAATTGTTTCAATGAAATCAATATCAGTATTAGATAATCCTTTACTTCCTAACCATTCACTAACAGTTTCATTTTCCATACTATTTCACTCCTAAAAAAATAACCAATCAGCACCGCGAATTGCCCAAGCTACAGCGATTGATATATTTTCAGCTACTCCTTTGCTAACCCTTGTGTTATCTTTAAACCATACAGGAAGCTGAGTACGAACTTCATTAGCTGCGTTGGCCCCTGCATTTTCAAACTTCTTCAAAAAATTCCCTATCTTTACACTATTGCTTTTAAATGTTCTTGCAGTGGCAGAATCAATAATTTTGAAGGCTCTAGCTGCATCAATAACTTCATCTCCACCTTTTAAAAGTAACTGAGAAACTTTTATAACAGCTTTTGATTTAGCTCCAAACGGAACGATTTTCCCTTCGCCAGCCTCACTCTCATTAATAGATTTTTCATAAGCAATTTGAGAAAGTATAGCTATCTCTTCTGCACTATATCTATCAGAGGCATATCTTTCAGCGGCGTTTATTGGCTCTTCATCATAGTTATCTTCCCATACTGCATCTCCTTCTTCATAAACTTCATTAATTCCTTCTGCTGCAAATACATTTGGTACAAATGCTAATACACCACTAAATAACAGAACACTTACCATGATCGTTAACCCGAGTTTCCTTAAAAGTTTTTCCATAGGTTTACCTCTTCTCTCTTTTTTCTCTTACACTATTAAAATACTACACTAAATTTACACATTTTTCTATACTTTACAATATATCTTACTTACTATTTAAGAGGGAATAATTTCTTCGGAAAACAAGAGTAACTTTCAGGAATGAATCATACATTGAAAAAAAATTACTGGAAGGTGGTATAATTAAGAGTGTAGAAAGCAATGTTAATCTAAAAAACCCACCAATGAGCAGAGCAACCGCAGATGAACTTTTACCGGCGCTAGATGCTATCGAGCATATTCCTGATGAATTATTGGAAAAAGGATCCCCAGAAGAAATCAAAAAATATTTTATGGAGACCTTACCTAGAATTCGCACACAAAGTGTATGGAGTTGTAGTTTGGCAATTAGCGAATTGCTTGTTATGAATGCAATACCGATTGCAAGACTTACTAAGATAAAGAAATATGTTAAAGCATTGGGAGGAGCATGGGAAACTGCAAAACTACTGGTAGGTGCTACAACAGCAGGTGAAAAAGTAGCAACTCCCTCAGCCCTTATTGCGGAATTATCAGGTTTTACAAACGTAAGGAATGAATGTGGTTTTTAAAATGATAGGAGTATCATTTTGATCTGGAGTTTAATCACATCATTCATTCTTAATGTAGCGTTCTTAATTTATATTGTTGTTTTAACTAATAAGGTTAAAGTTTTAAGAAAGGAAACTGCAAAGCCTAGTGAAAACAATGATGAATTAATTGCCTTAGCACAGGAGAAATTGAAAACTCTTGGTGACATTAAGACTATAAAGTATCTAAGAGAAGAAAAAGGCATGTCAATGTTGGACGCTAAGCAACTTGTAGATGCTTTAAAAAAACAGGAGTAGCTTTTGCTACTCCTGTTTTTACGTTTCCCCAGTACGGGGTCCCACCAACGCTACCCCCTTTAATAATTTTTGTCAAAAAGCATACTTTGTGACACGTTAGAAAACAGTTAATATTACCGTGTCATAAAGTGTGTTTTTTAATTTTGAAACATTTCAATTTATTGATATACTTTTTGACATATATTGATAAATAGTTTTATAGAAAGGGGAAAGGGGTTATTAATTTTGAAGATTGGATATGCTCGTGTTTCAGCTAAGGACCAAAACCCGGAACGACAGCTTAAAAAATTTCGGGAGCTTGGAATTGAAGAACGTTATATCTTTATTGACAAGCAAAGTGGAAAGGATTTTAACCGACCACAGTATCAAGGGATGCTTCTAATTATTCGGGAAGGGGATTTATTGTACCTTGATGCACTGGACCGATTAGGAAGGGATTACGATGGTATCATTCGGGAATGGAAGTATATTACTCGGGAGCTGAATGCAGATATTGTAGTCCTAGAAAATGAAACCCTTTTTGATAGTAGGAAATTTCGAACTATGGGCGATCTTGGAAAATTAATGGAAGACCAATTTTTAAGTTTACTTTCCTATGTCGCTGAGCAAGAACGTAAAAAAAATAAGCTGCGTCAGGCAGAAGGAATTGAAGTGGCCAAGAATAACGGTGTACGATTCGGGCGTCGTAAGTACGAAATTAATGAGGACTTCATTCGAGTGTATTCGGAATGGAAGTCTGGATTAATCACTGCGACGGAAGGAATGAAGCGTCTTAATTTAAAGCCTAATACTTTTTATCGAAGGGTAAAGGAGTATGAAAACCAAAGAAAAGCGTGAAAATCTTGCATGGAAAAGAAATTCTTACAATAGACCAACGACAAGAGGTAATGATCCCTCCTAAGCGAATGGGAGCTTGCTTCTTACTACTGCTTATCAGAACATGATTCAGAATTTTTGAATAGGGAAATTAAGGAATTTCAAAATTAATTATAAGGATTGATTTAACTTGAGTGTGAAAGAATTGCTGTCACCAGAACAGCGAAAAGAAATATTAAACCTTAATAATTTATCAGAATTTGAACCAACAATCGAGAGGATGGTTTGGTTAGCTAGAACACGTGCAGAGAAAAAAATATATGCCAAACTAATAAGTAATCTTTCTGAAAGAAATAAACGTGAACTAGAAAAACTGATTGATTTAACGGTAAATAATAATAAAACTCAATTAGCTTGGCTTAGAGAAATTCCCGGACAGTCGTCACCGGATTCTTTTTTAAAGGTAATAAAAAGATTAAAGTACATTAAAGAAATGAACATTGCAGCTGATACGGGATTAATCCACCCCAATAGACTTTTACAATTAGCACGAATTGGGGCGAGATATGAACCCCATTCTTTTAGAAGATTTAAAGAAGATAAAAGATATGCATTATTAGTTGCTCACTTAATCACTCTCTCCCAAGACTTAACTGATCATGCCATTGAGATTCATGATAGACAAATGATGGTGTTACAAGCAAAAGGTAGAAAAAGTCAAGAAGAAATGCAAAAACAAAATGGAAAGTCAGTAAATGAAAAAGTTGTGCATTATGCAGATATAGGAACGGCTTTAATTAAAGCCAAAGAGGAAGGGATCGATCCTTATTTGGCATTAGAGCAGGTAATGCCTTGGGAAAAAATTGTAGAATCGATTGAAGAAGCTAAATTATTATCAAGACCAATGGACTACGATTATCTTGATTTAATAAAAACACGATATAACTATTTAAGGAAATATACTCCAAGCCTATTGGATTCTTTAGAATTCAAATCTACTAAATCAGCAGAACCTTTATTAAAAGCATTAGGCACTATACGTGAGTTAAATAATTCTGGAAAAAGGAAAGTACCTGAAGGCTCGCCTTTGAATTTTGTTCCTAAACGTTGGCAAAAGCATGTCTTTGATGATGAAGGAAACATTAACCGTCAATATTATGAAATGGCTGCTTTAACAGAACTCAAAAACTATATCCGTTCTGGTGATGTTTGGGTTGAAGGTAGTCGATTACATAAGGATTTTGAAGAATATCTAGTGCCAAAAGACGATTGGGGAAAAGCAAAAGTTCAAGGGACTAATATAGCTGTTAATGTGAATTTTGATCAGTATATATCAGAAAGATATGAAACTTTAAATACGAAACTTAAATGGATTTCCAAAAATATTGATAATATCGAAAGTATCAACATAAAAAAACAAAAGATACATGTTGAGAGATTACAAGCAGATACACCTGAAGAAGCTAGAAATTTTAGCTTATCTCTTTATAAAATGCTTCCAAGAGTTAAACTCACTGATTTATTAATGGAAGTAGCTGAATGGACTGGATTTGAGGAGTCCTTTGTTCACGCTTCTTCCAATCAAGCACCTAAAGGTGAGGAAAAATCTGTTATAATGGCAACGTTAATGGCTATGGGTACAAATATTGGATTAACTAAAATGGCAGAGGCTACTCCCGATATATCATATCGCCAGATGGCTAATGTTATGCAATGGAGATTACATGAAGATGCGATGAATCGTGCTCAAGCAACGTTAGTAAATTATCAGCACCGTCTTTCTTTGGTTTCATATTGGGGAGATGGAACAACTTCATCTTCAGATGGTATGCGTGTTCCTGTCGGTGTATCATCATTACATGCAGATTCAAACCCACATTATGGAACGGGAAAAGGTACAACCATTTATCGATTTACAAGTGATCATTTCTCTTCATTTTATGCAAAGGTAATCAACACGAATGCGAGAGATGCCGTACACGTGATAGATGGATTATTACACCATGAATCCGACCTTTCAATTGAGGAGCATTACACAGATACAGCTGGTTATACGGATCAAGTTTTCGGATTAAGTCATTTATTAGGATTTCGCTTTGCTCCAAGATTGAGAGACATAAGCGACGCAAAATTATATACCCTTACGTCTCCTGATGATTTTCCGAGTATAAAAGTCATACTACGGGGAAAGATTAACACGAAGGTTATTAAAGAAAATTTTGATGATGTATTAAGGCTGGCCCATTCAATTCGGGAAGGAAGAGTTTCTGGATCATTAATGATGGGGAAATTAGGTTCGTATGCAAGACAAAACAAAATTGCCACAGCTCTTCGAGAGATTGGAAGAATTGAAAAAACAATTTTTATTCTTGACTATATTACGAATGAAACATTAAGAAGAAGGATACATCGTGGGTTAAATAAGGGAGAAGCCATGAATGGATTGGCTAGAGCCTTATTTTTTGGTAAACGTGGGGAATTCAGAGAACGTGGCATGCAAGATCAATTACAAAGAGCTAGTGCTTTAAATATATTAATAAATGCAATTAGCGTTTGGAATACAGTGTATTTGGGTGAAGCAACAAAAGAATTAAAGAAACATGATGCCTTAAAAGAAGAATTACTCCCACATATTTCACCTCTAGGTTGGGAACATATTAATCTTCTTGGCGAATATAAGTTTGATTCAAATAGGTTACCAGCTAATATGCTAAGACCCTTAAATAAAAATTAATCTGTATCTGAAGCCAAATTCCTTAACGTACAGGTATTTGGCTTTTTTTGTGTCAAAATTTGCTTAGCGTACAAAATTTCCGAAATGTTGGCTGTACCCCGTATAGCAATGTCAAATCCGGAAAGATTCTACCATTGGAAAGTGGGCTATATGCCAGTGAGATGACAAGAGCCGTATGATGGGAGACTATCACGTACGGTTCTGTGAGAGATTTGGGGTGAAACTCCCCTTATCTACTCGACCAAGATGGAATTGTAAGTATCATATCGTATTTATTCCCAAATACAGAAGGAAAGTAGTATATGGGAAATTAAGAAAAGATATAGGTGCTATTTTGAGAAAACTATGTGAAATGAAAGATGTAGAAATAATGGAAGCACATGCCATGCCAGATCATATACACATGCTGGTAAAAATACCACCGAAAATGTCTGTTTCGTATTTCATGGGATATTTAAAAGGTAAAAGTTCATTGATGATCCATGATAGACATGCAAAGTTAAAATATAATCATGGTAATCGAACGTTTTGGGCGAAAGGATATTATGTAAGTACGGTTGGATTAAACGAAAAAACAATTGCAAAGTATATACGAGAGCAAGAAGCAGAGGACCGTTTGCGAGATAATATGAGCAAACGAGAATACGTCGATCCATTTAAAGATAAGTAGGGAGAGTAAACGGTTGGCGGTCAATTTAGAGGTCCCTTTAGGGGCTTCGTTGGTAAAGTGCCCTTATAGGGCGAAATTAAAACCGCCGGTTCTACCGGCGGATACTTACTTGTTTATAATAATCTCTTTGTTAATCGTTTTGTAATAGTAATGAAGAATTGGCTGTATGGATTATTTTCTGATAGGACTTAGCCTGGCGCGAGAAGCTATAGCCTTCTTTTTTAATTGTCATAAAACCATAGTAATATCTACTCATTTTACAATTTTCCAAATAATTAACATTTTTCAAAAAGGTATTTAATACCAAAAGTAGAATAAGTACATTGTAACTCACGGTTAAAAAAATATTAAAAAGGAGTGTTCTCAAAAATGAAAATTAAGAAACTAGTTCTGAGTGCTACTGCAGCAATAGCTATTGTAGGTGGTTCTGCTATTCCAACTTTTGCCGCATCAGGAAATACTGAAAGCCAACTAACTTCAGCAAGTAACGAACTATCTACCCCATATGTGAATTTAACTGCATATGCTGCAAATTCATCAAGTGTTACTATAAGTCCGCCTGAATGGAAAGCGGTGTCAGGAGCTGTGGTTGGTAAAGGTCAGTATGGTAAAATAAAGCTTTATTCAACTGGGGTTGCAGGTTTAGATGTGCAAGAAAAAATCGGTAATAACTGGGTAACTATGGGTGGTACTGGTTTAACCTTGTTCGAAGAGGGTGGCGAAGCTACGCTAGATTATTGGATGGAAAAAGGTAAGGAGTATAGGATAGAAATAATCTCAGGTACTGCGTCAAAAACAACTGGAACAATAAGAAATTCACTATAAAAATACACTCAATAGAATCAATTTTAAACCTATTTCCCTTATTTTGTATCAAAAACTAAGAAACCGTCTTGCTAAAAGCAAAAGACGGTTTCTTGGTTTTTTCAAGTCAAATTAAAAAGTCGTGCCGTATGGACCGACTTACTATTGTGTGTTCCATTTTTACTTTGGCGGATATCCCTTAATGACATGTTATCTTTTAATAATTACGTTAGAGTACATATATACTCTAAGCTTTTTTAAAATAAATAACCAATACACATCATTAATGGGTATTTCCCTTTTAAAAACGTTAGATTAAAATGACATATTACTATCCATAATTTATACTAAAATATACTAAGGACTAAGTAAATAAAATTCTCGAAGTAGAGATTATAAGTTGAAATTACTATATAGTTTTTAAAAGGGGGATAGAAGATGAAGTATGATGGTTTTATTTCGTTTTTAGAAGAAAAGAATTATAGTGAAACTACTATAGCGAGTTATGAACTTGTTTTAAATCAATTCTTCTCATTCCTAAGACAACTCTATAAAAAGAAAATAGAATTATATGAAATCAAATCTAAAGATATAAGAGACTATCTTTCAACTCAGGGAGATAATCAGAAGGCAATCTCCACAATTAATAAAGAGTTGGCCATTTTAAAATCCTACTTTGATTATTTATGGGAAAGAAACAAAGTACCTATTGATCCAGCAGCAAAAATAAAAAGACTAAAGGTACAAAAACACCTGGATATTAGTTTGTTTTATGAAGATTTACTTAAGGTAAAGGAACTTGTAATAGCAAATACCAATTATTCAGCAAAGCGAAAAGCATTGTTTATACTTGCTATGGAAGGATTAAAAGCCTCCGAATTTAAGTTTAAAAAGGATGATGTTTCTATAATCGATGATAGAATTAAGATTAATCTTTCCAATAGAGTCATTACATTGGATAACATTGATGCAAGTATTTTTCTTGAGTTTTATTATAATAATTTACTAAACGAGTCAGAGTATCTATTCACTTATACGGATTCAGTAAATAATAGAATAATACCTATTACTTTTATGGGAATACACTATCACTTAAAAAATATACAAAAGGATTATGATATTAATCAAAACCTGCAGTTAACAACTATTAGAAAAGCTCTGTGCTACTATTTATATATTAATAAAAAACTCGCAGTCCAACGTATAGCTTTGATTATGGGTATAGAAGAACAAACTGTATCTATCTATTTAAGTAAGTTAACGAAGAGTATGAAAAGCATCTAAAACTTAATTAGAATCATATTAATAATAGGTTGAAATATAATAACTTTATAGGCTATAATACATTTAAATAAATCATTCAATGGGAAGAACCCAGAATAAACAGTTCTATAAAAGAGCTGTTTATTCTGGGTTCTTTTTTTAGGGAGAGAAGTTGATTAATGGAAAGGGAAAACAGCTTTATTAACAAGGTTATTACTGCGTCCCTCTTAAGTGAAGGAGAAAAAGAAATACAATCAAGTTCGCGAAAACTTAAAGTTCCATTTAATAAGAAAAAAATTCTTTATTTATCTAACTTATTAGCAGAATACAAATTAGAAAATAGCGTGTCAGTGCAATTCAAAAAAGGAGAATTCACTATTCATAGTAATGCTTTAGGATTCTTCCTAAGCAATTGGTACATTAAAGACCATAAGATATTTAGTTATCGTGTTGATCCATCATTAATTGATAAGGAAGCTATCATAATTGCTGCTATTTTGTTTGGGGAACGAAAACAGGATTATATTAGCATACACTCCAGCATTCACAAGGATCATCTTAAAACTTTGTGCTTATGTATAAATAAAAACATCAATGTCCCAGTTTCTTTCCATGGGGATCGAATTAGAATTTTTAATGTTAAACAGTTCTTTATGAATGTTTTTAGAAATTCTTCGACTATTCATACAGCGGAACTTGTTGATTTTCTTACAGAACAAGAGAAAAAAGAAATAAAGGAAGGGAGTTTTTTATGAGATATAAACCATTTTACTCTTCACTTTTGATCTCAGGTTTTATCATACTCTCAGGTTGTAGTAATGATCCATTTGTTAAGGAAGCGAAAAAAATAAATGACACAAAGGATACACATGAAGAAACTGAAACTGATAGTAAATCCCAGGACTTAGAATCATTCTATAAGGATCAGGTACGGCCTTTAGATGAGGTTGTCGCTGAATTGGACGGTGAATCTGTCAAAATACTAGATAAGAAAGAAGTGGAAGTAAAATCTTCTTATGAAGATCCAGAGGAGTTTGCAAGGTATGCAGCCGATATCTTATACAAATTCCAATCTCTGCAAATTTCTTCTGAGGACTTCTATAACTTTATTTTAGACTATGGTAGTATTCAGACCGTTGAAGAATTACCACAAAAACAGGATGCCATAAATATTTTCAAATCAATACAAGATTCCTATTTACAAGCTAATGTCAAAGGGGAGTCTTATGATATTACAGTAGTAAACTTAGATAGATTTAAAAGACAGGGGTACTTTTATCGCAAAGTATTAAGTACAGAAGGAATTAATTATTTTATTACTTCTATTTATAAAGAAGATGGTGCTTGGAAATATATTACTGATGAGCCATCAGATCCTTTTTATGAAGAATCCCAAGGAGGAAAAGAAAAATGAAAACTTTAGAAGAAATTCAGCAAAAAACAGAGGAAATGTTGATGTTACACTATCAAACAAATGGAGAGTTTAACAAAGATTTTTTTCTTTTGAACCAATATGTGCGTATACACCTTGAACAATTTATGGACGCAGAGAAAATTAAGGAATATGAGAATCATCTATTTAAAGTATCAAAATCTCTTTTATTTAATGGATATTTTATTGGGATGGAAATATTAAACAATCTAGAAGAGATATTTAAAGATGATGAAATATTTGAACAAAGTAATGCCAACCTTAAACAACAAACTTTTGATATGCTCCGTCAGGTCTTAGGTGAAAGTGTAGAGGATACATTAATTACAGAACCACATAGAAAATTAACTGCAAAACTAGTAATAGAATATGAAAATATTCTTCCTACTTTATTGAACTATGCATTTTATACAACCGTTTTGGGTGTACAACTTGCCTTTCAAGATGAACGGGATAGAAGAGAAATAAGTTTACCGAATCAAAATAAAGAGGGAGGAATATTAGCGAATATAGAAGATACACACTTCCTTTTTCCAGATGTATTTATGAATATTTCAGTTGTAAATAACAATGTAGAGGTATGGACCATTACCCAATCATTCTGGAATGGTTTCGACAAGATAGGGGACATTTTTGTCATTAAAAATTCTATAGGTGACCTCTATTTAAATGTAACGATGAAAAACACTTTACCTCTCGTTCAAAGAAACATGATATTTAACCGTATTGAAGGGATGATAAAAGAAAAAGCAAAAACAGGTAAATTGTTTAAAACTATGACCGTTGGAGAAGAGTTCTTTGATACAAGTGAAGAAAACTTTGATGAACTTTTGGAGGAATGAAAATGAAAAAATTCAAGAGATTTAGGCAGGAAATCTCCAGTGAAAGTAAACTTCGATCTACTCAATATAACCAAAAAGAACCAATCAATTGGATGGATTTTATTTTTAGCAAAATAAATAGAAATAAGGAAATAAAAGCAAAAATTCGTAAAAATTTAGAAACATTTTCAATTGAAGAACTAAGAGAAATGGCTTCATCAGTTTTACTAAATGGCTTGATGTTTTTTAGGTCAACATCAGAAATTAATAGTGAAAGTATGAATAAAGATTTCATTGATTTTCAGTTAGCTGTAAATTGGCATTTAGCAGATTCTCTTCACAATGTACCTGAAGCAATGTATGCAGAGAATAATTTAAGAGGAGACAAACCATCTTTAATATACTATCTTTCTGAGTACTTTAACTTCTTGCATGTATTCGAACAATTAGAAGACAAACCAAACTTTTACTACTATAGAAAATATTACACGAACTTCCAAATAAAAGAGGAATGGAAATTACTTTATGAAAATTAAAAAACTAAACTAGAAGAAAGGGAAAGAAAACTGGAGCTGTGAATGCAACTCACAAACGTAGTGAGATATTTAGAAAGCTTGTTTAAAATTTTTGGATTTTTATTTAGCTTGGAGGGATATTAATGGCTATTTTCGATCGTTTGGTTATTTCTGCTTTAATTGGAGCAGTTGTTGGGATATTGTGGGGGAGTGGGGCATTATTACTTTATTTAGTTTATTTTTTGTTTGATAAAATGTTTTATTTATAAGGCGTAGCTGAGACCTGTTGGAAAATAAAAGAGGTAATCAATCAAGAATAATCTATTCCGAAAATTTCCAAAGAATTTTATTAAATGCGCCTGTATATTAGTGAAAAGAGGAAATGAATGATGGATACTAGAAATTTCTTAACTCCATTCTTTTGGGTGGTAGGGATACTCTCGCTAATAACTATGTGCTTTTATTTTTATGAAGGATATAAGTTCGAATCAACTAGCGTTAAATATAAGGTCGAGTTAGCCAGTAAATTTGCTAATAAAAAAACAGTAATGGAACTTGATCCTGTAATGACAGCTGCAGGTGTACCAATCACAACATCAAAAGAAGAAATTAACTTATACTTTAAAATATTTGTTAATGAAAAGCCTTATGATATATTGGTGACAGAAAATGAATTTAATAACTACAAAGAAGGAGACAAAATTGATATATTGATAGGGTCTGGAAAAGCAAAGTTGGATAATAGCAAAGAGTAAAATAAAAAAGTAGCACAAACAAGTTCTATGTCTGTGCTACTTTTTTTATCCTAAAATCGGTTCACTCTTCATATAACCTCTTTTTGCATGATATAGAATCCTGTGAGTTGATAGACTTTTAGTTTCAAATATTTCATTCAGTACAGTAATTACAGATATAGCACTATAACGATTAGTTATTAATCTCTGAGGATTGGATGCAGCTAGTTCCTGACAACTTAATTGAGAAGGAGCTATTTCATCATTGTCCTCTAAAATATCTGGATATAACGTACCTATTGGTTCTGGAAGTATTTTCCAATCAGACTTGAAACCACAAACCATTTGTCCAGTGAAACCTGAATCTTTATATTCTTCCAATTCCTCTTTCGTCCAGGACTCAATTGGTCTATTTCTGTGATCCTTTGGTAAGATAACATTTTCATTGCCTACATCAAAATATAGTAGGGTCTGAGCGGTGTTAAAATACTCATGGAATATCTTTCTTGAATAGTTATTATCAACACAAGAAATAAGAATAGGGACTATTCTATAGTTATATGGAATTCTTTCATAATTGAGTTGGAACAATGTGTCTATTGTTTTAGTGTCTTCTACATAACCTCCAGTGTAAGTGGCTATGTCTAGTTGATAAGCAGCACGATACCTTTTAGCTAAGACATCTGCTTTATTTTTACCTACATCTTTTGCTAAGCATAGTTGGTTATTTCTATTTTTTTCTTCATAAATATCTGGTTCAGCAATTATTAACTTTGCCGATATCTCAAACATACTTAACATTTGGCACAATTGCTGAATAACAATTCCTCCAGTACCTCCTGCGCCTATAACTAGAATCTGATAATATACTTCACTTTGATAAGAGCGGCTTAAATCTATAGAAATAGGTTGCATCTATTCAACCTCCACTACAGTTAGATCATAGCCATTTACCTTTTGTTTAGTTGTCAATGTAAATTCAAATACTTTGCTACTATCTATAATAATATGTTCATTTAATTCTTTATTGAATGTACGAACTAGCACATCAGGGAATAATCCATTAATATTACCAATAATGGCATATAAAATAGGAGCACGCTGGTTGTCATCGTCTATTTTGGACGGTGTAGGACTTAAAATATGATGTGAATGTATTTCCATTACCTTTGAATACCTTCTCTCTATGAGTTTAAGAGCGGTCTCTTGTGCCTCTTCTGTAATAGTGACTAAATATCTGCTAACTCTTTGGGAAGGAATATCCATAAAAAATTCCTCAGTGTCATGATCAAAGTAAATATTAGCAAATACTTCAGTACCGTGATTATCTGAAAAGTACTTAGCAATATGGATAAAATCTAATAAGATTTGAAATGGAATCTTCTTTTTTTGTTGTTTTAAAGAAGAGTCCTCGAAAGAGAACTCTTTATTATCCATGCTGCCATTTTTCTTTGCTTGCATAATAGGAATAACCACATCTTGTTTTTCTACATATACCAAGGTGGTATATTTAGGTACTAAGATTGGAAAGTCTTTTTCTAATTTCTTTCTAAGTTGTTCTTCACTAATAGGTTTATATTCAATTTCTCCATCCTCAGACGTTTTTTTAGATGGAAGTCCTCTTTCAATTTCGTCCTTGGAGAAATAATTAGTAACTGGATATTCATTCATCCCAAACCGAATAATGGTTTTACTTGTTAATTTAAAGTTATCTTTCTTATTTGTTGAACTCTTTGTAGAACTAGAATTAGTATCAGTCTTTAGCTTTGGTTTATTTTCCTTTATATCATTCATTTTATTAAGGTCAACTTTTTTAGTCTCCACTTCAATATCAAATAGTGAAAAGATATCATCCTGTTTTATTGTCATTTTCAATTCCTCCATATTGTATTTTTATTATAGATTCTCTAAAATTTGAATTTTCGAATGTGGTAATAAGATTTCATCATCAAATTGTTTATTTTCATATTTTTCAAATAATGATGCCACACTTAAATTAGTAGTTGTTTTTGCTCCATAATCTTCTCCAAAAGGTGCCTGCAAAAACAATAAATGCAAACTGTTTAATTGATAGATGTCATCTATTTCAGGAAAAGTATTTCCTCCCATGCAAACATGACCGTCTAAAGATACATGTGAAAAGGGGAAAAGAAATACTTCCGTATCTTTTGTCAAAAATTTGGAGCCTTTAACAGCAACAATGTTTTTCAATTTTACTTTTTTCTCCATTACTTCATATAAGAAGATTAGTCTTGGTAGTCCAACCTGTTTAAATAGTGTTTTTCCATACCGCATATCAAGTTGTTGTTTTGGTACCTCTATATATACTAGTTGATGCTTTGCTAATTCATTAATCCAAACATGTTTCACGCAATTTTTTGGAAGAATTGGAGTTTGAGAATCAATTATGTAATCCTCTATACTTTCTTGAAGAATACTAAAAAGATTAGGGAGGGTAATGTTATATAATCCCTCTATCATTCTTCCATTTAACTTAATCATTTGATCTAATGAATCTAAAGTATTATTGAAATCAGAAGTGATTTGTAACACTTCGACTTGTGCATTTAAGTGCTGTGGTTCATCACTAAGCCGAAAGATAATGTCCATTTTGTTGTTCCTCCAGTTTTTCGTAAATATTATTAGTCTCATCAGCCACCTCTATTAAAGCTGATAATAATTCATGATAAAATCCATCAAAAATGAATCCAATAATAATCCCCAAAGACTCCTCTACAAATGCTTCACATTCTAAATCAATGTGATTCAAAGTTGACTTAATAAAGGCTATATACTCATCTTTTTGACTAGAAAGTAGTATTTTTTCCACTTTAAAGCTATTCAACACTATATACCATTCTGCTTTTGGGTTGATTACACTCTCGATTTGTTTAGCAAGTGAGATTTCTTCTGGATCATCCGTATAAACTGTTGCGTGTTTTGTATCAAAACCTAAATCATTCATACCTCGCATTAAAAAATCGTATCCAGGATTAGACATAAAACCTACTTCTACTCGATAGTTACCGTATCCACTTACATCCACATTAGCGTCATGGAGAATCTTTAACATTAATAAGTTAGAAATTGAATAGTCATAACTTGCTTTAGACTCTGCATCCATCAAAATTGATGTCATTTTCTTCACCTCTCTAAATAAAATCATCCTCATACCAATATATTTTTTTGCTTTCTTGACTCCAACGGACAAAAAATTCTTGGGTTTGCAAATAAGAGGACCACATATTATTTTTTATATTTTCATAGTCTTCTTCAGAAAAATCATCCGTATATTCATCCGATGGTAAATAATAGAATTCATCGAAGGCAAGAATTGCTTCATCATAGGTAAATGAATTGAAATTAATACTATCTGTTTCAGAATGGTTAATAACTATATCCATAAAGTAGGCCATTCCTGCTTCCGATGAATTTGGTTTAACAATAGTATTTTTATTTTTAATTTCCTGTGAGAGTTTCCTCATATTTATTTTCATAAATCCTCCAATAGAAAAAGAAGAAAGGAGAGCCTTTCTTCTAACATTTTGTTATTTATTTCTCACCGGAAGAATCAATTGTATTTCCTCATGAGAAGAATCACAAGGTGTTAATAAAAATGGACGCATAGAACCTTGGTATTTAAAGGACACATACTCTGATTCCATTGCTTTTAATGTATCGATCATATAATTATTATTAAAGGCAATATCAAAATTATCTTCACCTTCTAAACTTTCATAATCGATTTCAATTTTTCCGCTTCCAGTTTGCGCTTGATATGTTGATAAAGTCGCAACTCCATTTACATGGAGTTTAACGATTCCTTTAGTCTCATTATCTGCTGCATTAGTCAAACCACTAATCATTTCAAAGCCTTCCAAAAATTCTTTTCTGCTTATTTTCATTTCAGCAAGATGCTCTTTTGGAATTAAGCGGCTTACATCTGGATAAGTTCCTTCTAATAGACGGCAATAAAAAGTGAGATTATTATTTTGTAAAATAAGCATTCGATCATTTTCACAAAACACAGTAACTTTCTCACTTAAATCAAAGGACTTCAAACTTTCCAATATTGATTTTGCTGGGATAATAATCTTCCTGGACTCCTTATGAGATTCTGTGACGTCAATAACGCCTAAACGGTGAGAATCCGTACAGACAAGTCGTAGCTTATCTTCTGTAATTTCAAAACAAATTCCTTGTAGAACTGGTCTAGCATCAGAACTTGAAGCTGCATACCCTGTTTTTTTGATAAATGAATTAAATTCGGTTCCTTTAATAGACAGAGTTGGCTCTATACCATCAAATCTAGGTAATTTAGGATACTCTTCTGCCTTAAAAACTGATAGTTTAAATTCACTCTTTTTTTTCTTCCCATGTTTTATTACTAATTGCGTATCATCTAACGAAATGCTTAATTCGGTTTTAACTTTCTTAGCAATTTCATATAACTGATAGGGAACAACTACCTTACCTTCTTTATTAATAAGTATTGACTCATCTTCGAATAAAACTGGTAATTCATAACGAATAGTAGTGTTTAAATCAGATCCAATAACGATTATCTTATCTGACTTAACTTCTAAATAAAAACCTTGTAGTATTGGATTTGATGTTTTAGTTTTTACTAATTTCTCTACTTTTGATAGGACCTCTAATAAACTTTCTTTATTAATAATAAATTCCATGTAATTTCCTCCTAAAAAAGGTTAAAAAAATAACACAAAAATATTTTTGTGTTTGTTTACGCTGTTTGATGTTCAAACATATTATTTTTTATATCACCTTCAATAAATCCATTGATTTCTTTAATGTCTTCTCTGTTCAAACGTAGTAAACAAGAATGAAGATTATCGATCCTCTCTTGTGGTTTTAAAATCCTCACATAATTTAATACATTCTCAACTGGTATTTTATAATGAATACTCATTTTAACTAAGTCACTTACGGGTTTTAAGGTTTCATAGTATTTAATTAACTCTTTGTCAGTAGCCTTTTCCTTAATATCTTTTATTTCAACACAATCAGATTTAGTATCAGAATTTATATGATGAAATAACTCCATTGCTGCTCTTGGTTTAAGCTTGATTTTATTTATAAATTCGGTGATAGAAATAAAATAAGAATTCCTATTGAAGGTGTTATTTCCAGTCTTCTTATCAATTTCTCTTTTTTTATTGTTATTATCGCTAGTACTAGTTGTTTCATTGTTTTTTCCTTGTTTTTGCTCATCAGGTGGTAAAGCCCAATCAGGTAAACACGGTGGTTCATAATAACCCACTACTTTGTTTTTTTTATCATTCAAGTAGATAGAATTATTACTTTTAGTTTCAGAAACTTGAACATATATCGGCTCTAATTTGTATAAATAACGCCCAATACCAAACTGTACAGCAGCTCGCTTCATCGCATTCGATAAACCACCCTTAAAGGCTTCAAAATTAGAAGGTTCAGAACCATCCGATTTGGTAATCCATTGGCCATTAATATAACAACTAAGTTCACAAATTATACCACCGGAGAATTCTACGTATGAGTTTTTCCAGCCGCCAATACCAAATACTTCATCTAGTCTATTTTGAATAGCTCTGTTATTCACGTAAGCTACTACAAAAGCATAAGCTCCGTTGTTACCTTTGTTACTTGTTTGAACTTTCCATTCTATATCATTTTGTGAGAATGGTTGTCTTAATTTGTTAAGAATTTCTTCTGTAGATTGCGTCGTCATTTTTTTCTCTCCCTTTCTTAGAATAATTTATAACTCTTTTACATCGATAAACATAAAAAAGCCTTTGGAGAGATAGGGAAAGAATAGCAAAATGCTATTCTTAAAATCTATCAACCCAAAGGCTGTATGTTTATTTTAGAAACCGCAAATCCAAAAGGATCGCCACAAAATTAAAAATATAAAAAAGTTATAATTAAATTATACATTTTGTCTCCAACTGTAACAACTATTAAATAATTCATTCTATATATTTTTTAAAGTCTATGATATACTCTATTTAGATTAATAGTAAACATGAAAGCGATAACCGCTAGTATCCTCTTATCTAAGGGGATATTAGCGGTTTTTTTTATTTTTTGGAAAGAAGGGGAAAAAATGATGAGAAATTTAAACCAAATTTGTATTGAAGATGATGTTGAAAGACTTATTATTTTGAGGAAACGATTGAAGTTAAATCAATTTCAATTCGCGAAAGAGATAGGAATCAGTAGCAGCTATTTAAGAAAAGTGGAAAGCAGAACAATTCCTTTTCCATTTAAATTCCGAAAAAAAATTGATGAATACTTAAAACAGGAGCATTTAATCTATGAAAAAGGTTCTAACCTCTATAAGTGATGAACAGATCATCGGGGCAATACAATCAAATGATGTAGAAATTGTATTCTATGATTCTAACTTCATTAACCATGAAGAAGAAAATTACATCTTTAATTTGTTAATTATTACTTCAGATGAAATAAACAATCAGTTCTTTACGACTCTTAAAGTCCATGATATTTACATTTTGGGTAATTCAAATGACAATAAAGCAAATGGGAGAAACATGTATTTCTTTGAGAATGAGGATTCGCTCAGAAAGGCTCTATTCATCTGGCCAAAAAAAGTAAAAAATAGTCAAGATAAAGATATTAGTACTTCTGAGAATACACTCAATATGGAGGTTCAAGTTGACCAGGGATCTTTACATACTTCAATTACAGGAGAAGCAAAAGAAAATAAAATAATAGACTCCATTGAAACTGTTGATTGTAACAATGCACCACCGGTGAGTATTAAAGATGATTTCCCATCAACGGAATATCCTATTAACATTAGTCATTTCAGTACAAATAAAATTGAAGCTATGAGAAAGCAATATGTATACAAAGGAAAACAATACCCACAAAACAAAACGATTGCTGTATGGTCTCCACTTCATCGTATAGGAGTATCGAGTTTTATTCTAAACTTTGCAATATACCTTCAAGAACAAAAAATACAAACAGCTGTTATAGAGGCAATGCAACCTCCAAAATTATCTAGTGTTTTGTCTAGATATGAACCAATGCCGGTTAATTTTCGTTCTTTTATAGAAGTGTTTCATTTAGAAGAATATGAACTTATGGAATTAGATTATCACAAAACAAATTGGCAATATATGGGAGTTTTATGGTTACCTATTGGAGAAAAAGATTATGTTTATAACTGGACTGAGGACTTTTTAGAAGTGTATTTTCAATTTTTTCGATATCATGATGTAATTTTAACAGATTTGCCAAGTGGAAAGATGACAGAAGAAACAGAAAAAGTACTTAAAAATATTGATGAACTTTGGGTAATGGTAGACAATTCAATTGTAGATATTCTAATGTGGAAAAAGTATATTCACCAATTAAGAGAAAAACATGGAATATCGATGAAATTAATCTATAATCGTAGTTTTCCATTTAGTAAGATTAACTCTTTAGTGAATGGCCTCGAACTCCCCATAATAGGGACCATTCCGGATCTAACAGAAGAATATATTCGATTACAATATAAAAAGAAGCCTCTTATCTCATTTGATGAAGTAAGGGAAAAAGTAAAAGAGAATTATGAAAATCTTATTAAGGCGGGATTTCAATTGGATTCCATATCAAATTCAAAAAAATTTCCTCTCAAAACACTTATCAAAAAACTTTTCCAATCAAGAGGTTGAATAGAACTTAAATAAAGTGCTATGATAAATACATAAATTGTATATATTTTAGTATTTTGTTGCTTTCTTTTTGATAAGCGGTTTAATAATTAATAATAGCGGACTTTGGTTCGTAGTTTTGAGGAGTATTTCTGTCCTTTAACTACATACCAAAGTCTTTTTTTTTGGAGGTGAAGGAGATGAAATTACAAGAAGTAAAAAAAGTACTATTTAGTGGAAAAGGCAAAATTATAATCAGCATTCATACTATGCAGCGATTAGAGCAAAGAGGTTATACCAAAGCAGATATAGTTACTGCCATATTAAATGGAGAAATAGTGGAAAGGCAATCCATTTCAAAAGTTGCAGTACTTGGAAGAGATACTGACGATAATCCAGTGGTAGTAGTAATTGCAAAAGTATCAAATCATCAATTTAAGATTGTTACAACTATGCCACCAATTGATCGTAGTAGATTTAAATATTGTATTTAACAAGACGAAAGAGGAGGATAAGTATGAATTCCTTATATAGAAAAACAAAAGTAAAAGGGTTTTATGAATATTATCGTACTCCTTGTCCCATTTGTGGCAAAACAGGAGCATGCATGACCAATGAAGATAATAGCAAAGTAGTATGCATTCGAGTAGAAAGCGATATTCAGTTTTCAAAAAACTCCGCGTTAATTAGTTACTTGCATGTATTAAAAGAAGATAATAGAAATAAAGTGAATGTTAAGGGAATGGCTGAAGAAGTAAATGGATTTCCCAAAAAGGACCGTATCACACTAGATACCATCTATCATGCGCTTTTAGATAATCTAGTTTTAGATGATTTTCATTATAATCATTTAACTTCAAATGAACGGAAATTGAGTGATGAACAAATAACTATCAGAAATTATAAATCATTCCCTGATAAGCCTTGGAATATTGTAAAGGCCATTAGCAATGATTTAGGGATAAATGATTTTCAAGGAATACCAGGGTTCTATTTTCAAAATGGTTATTGGAGTATAGCAGGAATGAAAGGAATTCTCATTCCTTACAGAAACCAATATAACCAAATCGAAGGCTTTCAATATAGAATTGATAACCCACCGAATATAGTGGAAGTTAAACTTAATGGGAAAGAATTTCAGGCTAAAGTAATCGAACAGCCAAATGTTGTAGAAGTAAAATATAAAGGAAATATCATATTTCAAGGCGAGGTTCCTCTACAAAAGGAATGGACTACTATTACAGATAATAATGAGTTATTGGGATGGATTAGAGTTAAAAAAGCGAATAGATATTACTGGTTAAGTTCTGCCAATAAACCTAATGGGACAGGTTCTGGTAATCCAGCACCTATTCATGTATCAATTCCTAGTACAAAGTTAAAAAAATGGGTTCCTGGTACTCTTTATAAAGCTAAAACCGTGTGGCTTGGTGAAGGAGCTTTAAAAGGAGATATAGCAGTTGACTTAATGGCTAATCTATATGATCCATTAGAGATAGATCAAATTGGAGATACTTTCATTAGTCTTCCTGGTGTAGGAGCATGGAGGTTAGCAATCCCCGTATTAAAAGAGATGGGGGTTCAAACTGTTAATATTTGTTTCGATGCAGATGCTATTGAGAATGTATATGTAAAAAAACATCTATTGGAGTGTGCAAAGGAATTAAAAAAACAAAAATTTCATGCTAATTTAATTGTTTGGAAAGAATCGGATGGAAAAGGGATTGATGATTTATTATTAAACAATAAAATCCCTAACATTAAAAGGATTTATTGATGGAATTTAGTATAAGTATAAAGAAGTTATAATCTAAAAAATTTAAAAGGTGGACCTTAATATGCCAGTATATAGCATTTTTAATAATACTAAAGTGAAAGTAACTCCAACGGAAGCAGCAATAGATGTTGCAGCCGCTTATATAGGAAATAAAACGCTAACCATCTTACCTAGTTTTAACGGACAAGACTATAAAGGTGATACAATCACTCTCTTTATAGTAGGTGGAAGTTATAAAGGACATGAATATTTACCTGAATCGGGTATTACCAAAATACAAATAAGATATAAATATAATTTAAACGTATTCTTATGTAAATTAAGAGAATACTTCAAGGTCAATATTCTTCATGAAGACATAGTTGATTCACTTTCAGATATCAAAATTAGTTAAATGTAACAATTAAAATGGCATTCAAAAATCTCTCGGCTTGATAGGTACATTATTCAACCGAGAGATTTTTAATATTTAGAAAATGTATTTTACTTTCTACACTTAATAAATAAAGAACATTATTTATTAAGTGTAGAACTATCATAACAACCAAAGATAATTTCTTAGATAAAAACTTATTAATAAGAAATTGAAATTCCTTTTTATTCCTTGTGTTTTCTATTGTTGAACAAGGTTCTTTAATTAATAATCTTTTTCTTTCTTCAAGTAACAATCCTACATCTTTGTCTTCCTCTTTTTTTAGTAAAGCTGCATATTAATGTTAATTCAAAACAAATAGATGAACTATTATATGTTATTCGATTGGAAAATATTCTAAGAAGGTATCGATGAGGTTTTTGAGGTCGGTGGAAGTATTGGTTGCATCATATTGGTTTTTTAGATGGAGTAACAAATCATAGTCGTTCAATTATATCCCTCCTTTCATATTAATCTTTCTATTTCATAAGTATATAATCCTACTAGTTCACAATTTATTCAAAAAAAGTTTAATTTTTGGTACACTCTCTTCACTTTTTCCCTATAACTCTTTAGATGTTTAATATTAACCGTTTGTCCTAATAGAAGTTAAGATTGCAAGTATCTAATTATAGGGCTGAAATTACTCGAACATTTTCCGGTTATATATAAAGGACAGTTAACTATAATAAAGTCACGAACGAAGTAATCTATTTACTTAGAAAGTTCAAAGTGAAAGGAGATAATAAAATGAAGAAAAAAGAAGTAATTAACCAATTAGAAAATTTCTTAAATGAGATAAACAGAAGAAAGGAAGATCAACTTTTAAAAAAGTTATATGATAAGCAAATTCTTGATGAATTATCTTCAGATGTTCTTTATATTAAGGTCAGCTTAGAAGGAAGTTCAAATAACGAAATTCTTCTCAGCGAAATGGAAGAATTACAAATTCATTTTGACCATATGAAAGAACTTGTTGAATCAGATCTCTTTAGTCCACTCTATCATTTAATGATAGGTTTAGAGTTCTTTTAGAATAAAAGATCCGTTTAACTGGACTGTGTTAGAAAGATTCCCACTCTTTGGGGAATAAGTCAATACCCTAGGGGAAAATAAACCATATATCATCATAAGGATAAAGAAGGGGTAATCGTCAGGAAAATAGGTTTAGCTTTGCAAAACCGCATTTTCCTGACGCTACCCCATGCTATGAGAAGAAAATTTTAATACTCGCATTTTTTTACTTTATTTGATGTAAAAACTTTGCTTCAATACACCTTCTAGTGAGCACAGTTTATGGTTTTATTATTACATATCAAAACTCCATGATCCTTGTACGACACCAAAAAGCAATAAAAATTCGAGTGAACTAGTAACTTGATGGGAATAAATTTTCTTGCTACCAGTTGGGTAATTCATATAAAATTCATGACTTGGTGCTCTATCATGTTTTCCATAAGCAATAAATGATTTATTAGAAAGTTGAGCAACATAATTATAATCAATTTTAGGAGCAGAAATTTTTGGAACACCCACTGCATGATTCACAGCCCACATTAAGTCATTAGTTTTAACTCTATGTTTAAGTAATTTAATTCCACTATCCGATGCAGTTCCAAGAGATTTTGGTGATGAACAGCTTGAAGCAGTACAATAATGTGATTTTGAAACACTTTTCCATAAGGTTACTGCTGCTGGTTGACTTAACATTGCATATACTCTAGCTTCTGTTCTGTATTTATCAGAATAAGCAGTAGGATTTGATCTATTATCTCCTTTTAAGTAAGGATAGTCATCATTAGTTAAAACATTTGGATTTTTAACTGACTTGAATGGTATATAAGTCCTGTAATCAAATGAAAACTCATTTGATTTAGGAATTGCTTTTGTACCAATAGTGCCGCTACCCTTTGCCTTTTCAAAGATAGGATCCATAATTGGATCTTCAGTCAATGACTCTTCCTCTACGGATGGTATTGCTACTAGGGTAGATATTGAGCCATCATATTCAAACATTTCATCAGTTAATACTATTTTTTCTTTTATTGCTTCATTTTTTATTAAATCTGCAGTTTCTTCAGAAACAACATTATTAATTTTTAGCATGTAATTGTATTCTTTGCCACTCTCTACATTAGTATCAACATAATTTAGATCTGTTGTCTCAGCGATTTTTACATTATTTTTGAATATTTCATAAACATTATCTTCATCTGGAAGTTTAGGCCATTGTATAGTTACTGAATTAGAGGTGACGATAGTTTCTAATCTTGTATTTTGAACTATGCTATCAATATATTCCTCTTTTTCTGCGGTATTCATAGATGTTGGTTCAAAAATATTATGTTTATTATCAGCCGCTTTAACAGAGAGTACCTCGTTTAGTTTACCATTTGAATAGACTCCTATTTTATATTTTTGTGATTGATCAATATAGTCTGTATATTTATTGTTTGTACCACTATATTCTAACTGGTCGTCTTTGTATATTTTATAGTATTCGTTCTTTTTAGGGCTTAACTCTAAGATCACCTTATTATCATTTGTTTTAACAGTTACATCATTGTCAGCGCTAACAATTAAGGGAGACATAGCAAATCCTAAGGCTATAATTGAAGTAAAAATAATCTTTTTTTTTTACATTTTTTCCTCCTTTTATTTTTTAAATTTTCATTACAAAGCTATATATGTATAGTAGTAATGCTATAATTAATTGTAACAATATACATCTATACTATATATAGGTATAACTTACTAATATTGGAATTAGGAGGAGGTACTATGTTTATCATGAAATTAATAAACAACTTTTTTATCAGACTATTAATTTGTTCTGTTTCTTCAGCTTTTTTTCTTGCTCTTTTTTTGTTTTACTTTATTAACACGGTTCCATTTTCTATTTTCGACTCTTTTGATTTAGCTTCATTCTTGTTATTTTTTACAATTTTTAGTTTAATCTATCTAGTAATAGGAGCGCCCATTCAATTTTTCTTTAGAAAGTCCCTAAATAATTCCTATATTAAAAATTTTGTATTATTTTGTATATTAGGTTTTATAGTTAATTTGATTTTCTATCCGCTTGCTACCGATCTAAATCCCCAATTTTACTTAGACCAAAATTTTTATTATATGATCATCTCTAGTAGTGTAATATTTTGGTTGAATGATTTAATTTTCCTAAGAATTAATCACGAGAAATTAAAATTCTAAAATCATATTAATAAATATATCAAGAGCAGCATTATCTAGTATTTCTTTTAATAGTTTTACTTTCTGATGTTTTAAATTAAAGTTGGGTTTCGTATCAGTATATTTTTTGGCTAAAATACCTTGACCATATTTCTTGTTTTTATTATGATAAGGTTACAAGTGAAAAAACAACGGGAAGTCCCCGAGAATTCTATGGCATTGTACATAAGTACAATCTTCCATAGTCTTTTCGGGGACTTTTTTTATTGGTTTTTCCTTGATTTAAAAGGAGGGATTTTAAGAATGAAGACAGGGGCAATCAAAAGAGTAAAAGGGTTAAATGATATTCCTTTTTACCTAGGGGCACTGATACTAACCTATCTTTACTTATTTGTTCCAGAGTCTGCATTAGCAGCATGGAAAAAAGCTGGAATCACCAGTCAAGGGAATGTAAAAGACAGTAAGATATATACCCAGTTAAATAACGTTGTATATCTTATCACAGGAATCGGTGCAATATGGGCACTAGCTTGTATTATCTTTGCTGGAATGAAGTTATCTGGCTCACAAGGGAATCCACAAAATAGAACACAAGGTTTTATTGGTCTTGCAATGGCGGGTATCGGAGTCTTTGTTATTGTACAAGCAAAAGTAATAGCTGGTTATTTTGCAGGATTTGGAGCTTAAATATTGGTTTGAAACCCCTCTATCGTACTTTACATTGAGGGGTTCATTTCTAGGAGGGAAATTATTAAATGAGTCGAAGAGCTGAGGTTCCAATAGATATGGCATCTGAACAAAAAACTATTTTGGGATTCATCTCAATTAGACAATTGATTTATCTAGGAGCAGCAGGGTCAATAGTTTATGCATATATCCCAATGGTATACAAAATATTCTCAAGTGCCGGTGTTATTGTGGCATTGATAGCATGTGTATTTAGTGTTATTCCAACAGCAATTTTCGTAATTGTTTTTGGCTTTTTTAAAAAGAAAAATCTTCATTTAAACTTCGATCAGTACTTTTTAATAAAAATGAACATGAAAAAACAAAATGGCATATGGAGAAAAGGAACGTATCCAAAGAAATGGATGGTGAATAGTTAAAGTGGGAACTCTTTTGATTATGCTGCTCTTTGCAGTTGGTGCATATGTTTTCATGAAAATCATGCTGAAGGAACCGATTATCCCAGGTAGAGGAAAAAAAGCAACACCAATAAAGTTAAATAAGAAAAATAATGAAAATGGGAAGAATAATCCTCTTCAAGCCGAAGAAGATCCAAAAATATTCGAAGAGTTATTCTCAGATGTAAAAGATATATCTAATCACCTTATTCATTATACTGACTATTCTTTTTCTATAATCGCTGAAGTAGACCCTGTTAACTATTTTCTTAAAAGCCAATTTGAACAAGAGGCAATTGATGTGACTTTTGAGAGTTGGACAGCAACACTTAACTATCCTGTAAGTGTTTATCTCCAAAATAGATTCGTTGATGTTTCGGAGCCTATTGAAGCAATGAATAAAGTAATGGAAGAATCCAAGGATTTAAATGAAGCTGCCCTTTCATTTGGAAAAGCGATGATTGCAGATATTGTTGAATGGCAAAAATCCGCACCAAGATTTGAAACTAAAATTTATATGATTTTCACTCATAAAATAAATGTTAACTCTATTAGCGCGGATTCTGAAGAAGAGTTAGAAGAAAAAATTGTAGATAAAGCTTTTGCTGAATTAATGAGAAGGGTTAATTCTGCAAGAAATCAATTGCGAAAAGCCGATATACATGTCTCTCTTTTACCAACAGAAGGTATTTATGAATTACTTTACTATACATTTAATCGTCGTAAAGCTGTAAAAAACCGATTTAAGGATTTGGTTAATCAAGAAAAGGATGCATTATATGTAACTGCAGATCAAACAGACTCTCATATTGACTTAGTAAAGGAGACGATTCAGGAATATGAAGATAATGAAAACGAAAGAGAGAGAGCAAGAGAAAAAGAAGCTAGCTAAAAAAAATACTAGTAAGAAAGCAAAAGGGAATAAAAATAAAAAAAGCAATGAAGTAAAAGATATAGATTATCAAATTGATACAAAACCAACAATGTGGGAAATTATTTCTCCGGAAGGCTTAAAAATTGAGTCGGAAGATTATGGAGTTATAAAGACATCATTAGGTACAAAAACATATTTTAGACCAATGTACATACCTCGAGATGGATATCCACGGAAAATGCAAACCAATTGGCTCAATTCCTTACTATCAAGTGGAGAGGTAGATGTATTTCTTGATATTCATAAAGTTGGTAAATCAGATGCAATCCGTACTCTTCAGCGACAAATTACAATGTTGGAATCTAACCTCTCCTTTCAAACGAAAAGAGGGAATATTGACCAAATTAATGATTTAACAGCAAAGATAAGAGATACAGACTTATTGATGTCTGAAATACAGTTTGGTGAAAATGATATGTTTAATGTTGGAACTTTGGCCATGTTATATGCAGAAAATGAGAAGCAATTAAACTATTTTAGTGAGTCTTTAGAGGATGAATTAAGTAGTTCATTCTTTGGATTAACTAGTACATGGGGCAGGATCCAAAAGGGGTTCAAAAGTATCTTGCCCTTTGGAAAAAACCAAATACATGATTCTCTTAGAAATATAGATAGACGTGCTTTATCTACTTTCTCGCCTTTTATTTCTGGAAGTGGAAAGTACATGGGTGGAGTTCCTATTGGGATAAATAAAATTACTGATCAACTTGAATTTATAAATAGTTTCGGAAATGAAGATTTTCGACCTGATAATTATAATATGTTTATTTCTGGATTTTCTGGTAGCGGAAAGTCCGTTACTCTTAAACTCTTAATTGCAAGAGAACTTACCGGAGCAGATGTATATGCTAGATTAATAGATCCTGAAGGTGAATTTGTTAAAATTACAAAACGTTTAGGTGGAATTAATTTAAATATTAACGAAGAAGAAGATATCTGTATCAACCCTCTTGCATTAAACTATTCTGATATTCCCTTTGAAGATGGAGATGAAGAACTTAGTTTAATAGAAGAAAGCGACGAAAAGGAAATTATAGAAAAGGATGGGAAAATCTATATTCGATTTGTACCTATTCGAGAAAAAATCAATGAGGCAATCGATTTCTTTGACATTATATGTAGAGGTAAAAACCAAGAAGCTGAAGGGTTAGATGTCTTTGAAAGAAACTATTTAGAAGAAGCACTTCAGCATGTTATTCATAACAAATTAAACATAAATTCACACCCTGAATCCTTATTTGAAAACAATGTAAGAACTATCGATAATCATCTTGTTCAATCACGGGTTAGAAAACCAGAACCAACAATAAGTGATGTTAATGAATACTTAATAACAAAATACGGCGAAGAACCAAGGGCGTTTCGCTTAATAGCTGCCATCAAACCATTCTTAAGAACTGGTAGTAAACCTATTTTTGATGGACAAACTTTTTTAGGAAAGGGAGTCACTCAATCATTAGAAAATGCTAGACTCGTAAATTTCAATATTAGTCAAATGGAAGAAGGCTTTTTAAGACCTATTGCTTATCATGTACTCCTTAACTATACATGGGAACACTTTGTTAAGAGTTTGGATAACGCAAAGAAAAAGAAATTTGTTTATGCCGATGAAGCTTGGACTTTAATAGATTCAGAGCAAACTGTTAACTTTCTTGAGAAAATGGCAAGACGTTCTCGTAAGCGGAACGCTGGTTTAAGACTTGCAAGTCAAGATTTTGTTCGTTTTGTTGAAAATAAGAAAGCTAGGGGGATCCTACAAAACACTTACTCTTTTATGTTTTTAAAACAAAGCAAATTGGATTTAAAAGCTATAAGAGAAAATTTTGATTTATCTGAAGGAGAAATTAACATTCTATTCGGTAATCCGGATAAAGGAGAAGGAATTCTCCGAGTCGGAAAATCATCTGTATGGTTACGAACGAATCCTAGTAAAGAAGAATTATTCTTTATTGAATCCAATGAAGCGGTTTATGAAGAAACAATGCAAAGACAAAAACAAAAAGCTAGTAGTTTTTATTAGGAAGGAGGCGTTATCTTGCTTTGAATAAAATCCAGGAACTTATATCCTCACTTTTTTCTGCTATGGGTGATTGGATAGCATCGCCTTTTAAAAGTCTCCCAACATTAAAGAATTTGATTTTTGGAGGGGATGAAAATTTAGCTTTCTTAACTTTTACAGAAAATGAAATTACTAAGGTTTACACTCCAGGAATGAATATTTTCACAGCCTTAGCAGTTACCGCTTTATTAATTAGTATTATTATGGCAGCAATGAAAATTTCATCGACCAGTATCAATCCATCTAATAGAACCTATGTAATTGAGTATTTTAAAGAATTATTATTAGTTTCAGTACTATTCGCAAACTTGTACTCAATTTATGCCATTTTGTTTCTTACTAACCAGGCAATTGTCGGATTATTTGGATCTGATGTAGACTTATTAAATTTAAAAAATGCTATAGAAATGTCTAAATATCCAGGTGGAGTGTTAGGTGTTTTAGCAATTACGATTGTAAAAGTCGGTCTTTGTATATGGGCGTATTTCTATTATTCAATGCGGAAATTTACACTTATGTTGTTGTTAATTACCGGTCCTTTGATGCTGGTATTTTTCTTAATTCCTCAAACAAAGTCCATTACAGTGGCATGGTTTAAAGAATTAGTAGGCACTATATTTGTTCAATCTATTCATGCAGCCGTTTATTTCATAATGGCTGTTATGGTTGGTGCAGCAAATCCGATTGAAGCAGTTATTCTAATGATTATCTTTATTCCAGTAACTGAATCTTTAAGAGCTTTAATAGGTCTTGGAGGAAAAATGAATGATGGCTTCTCAAAAGCAGCTGCTATGATGGGTGGGTCCGCTTTAGTTGGAATGTATGGAGCAGCTAAAGGGGCATTAGAAGGTACATCAGTTACAGATGCTATTAAAAGGGGATACCTTAATGCTAAAAACAAAGGTAAAGGTAACGGAAAAGACTCTGACAATGTATCATCAGAAGATAATGATCCAGTAGGAGACATCAAAAAAACTCTTGCAGGAAATACAGGAACAGATACTGGGACTACTGCTAATGCTGAAAAAATGTTAAAACCAGGAAACATTTTGTCTAGAAGCGGTAAAGCTGTATTTGGGGCTACTGGTGCCCTTGCTGGTTCTGCTCTTGGACCAATGGGTGTGCTAACTGGTTCAACAATTGGTTTTCATGCCGGCGGTGTTGCTGGTGGACTTGCAGGAAGAGTTGGTGGAGCAAGTGCTCAATTATTAGCAAACAGAGGTTCAGCTCTTTTGAAAAGTGGACTTAAAGGTTTTAAAGATATTAATAATGCTGATAAAGCAGCGGATGAACAACTAGCTAATACTATTGCTGATGAAAAAGCTACAGCATGGGCAAATGAAAATGAAGAAGGGTTCAGAAAAGACTTTAAAGAACGTTTCCCGGATGCCCATGAAGAAGCTGTGAATAAAGCTTGGGATAATGAAAAAGCTTCAAAAAAAGCAGGATTTTTAAATGAAGCAAGAGGAATGGTTGCGGGTATGAAAAGCAAAGAAGGGAAAAATGCTAATGCTTCTTCTTTAGTTAAAAACGCAACTAGTAATCTAACAAATAAATGGGCGGAGAAAAATAAAGAACCATTTATGAAGGAATATGATCAGAAAAATCCTCTTCCCGAAAATGCAAGTAAAGAGGAGATATCACGCCATCAAAATGCTCGTGAAAATGCATGGCAATCTCAATTAAAGGAAAAAGAAAGCTCGATACAAAATTTAGCGAGTGATGTTGCTAATGATATCGGAAATGGTGCTTCCCTAAATCATAGTTATATAAATAAAGAGGACTTTGAAAAAAGAATGGCCGAAAGAATGGCTGGTGGTATATCCCAAAAGGCTATTACTAAAACAAGTACAAACCTTGCCAAAGATTGGGCTAAAGATAACAAAGATAACTTTATGAAAAATTATGATGAGAAAAATCCTTTACCTTTAAATGCGACTGCAGAACAAAAATCTGCTCACTCAAATGCTAAAGCAGAAGCATGGAAAAATGAAATTGATAATAAACAGAAAAGTATAGCTAATGTTCTTGGCAATGGTAATTTGAAATTAAGAAATGGGCAAGAAAAAAATCAGCTATTTACTAATCAATTGGCAAAAGATATCGGTTCTATTATAGGTGTAAACGAAAACTCAGAAAAAATGGATCAAATAAGTGATCAACTTCATAATGTGTATTCACCTAATCCGATTTCAACCGCTACTCAATCATTAACATCCAGTTGGGCTAAAGATAATAAAGCTAGCTTTATGAAAAATTATGATAAATCTAATCCACTTCCAGATAATGCGACATCTGAAGTAAAAGCCAACCATGCTCAACAAAAACAGAATGCTTGGGATAACCAGGTACAACAAAAGCAACAAAAACTTGGAAATATTTTAACTAGCCAAAGTAACGCAATAATGAGTGGTAAATATGTTCCACTAGAAAATGTTACAAAGTCAATTGCACAAGAACTAGGAATTAGTACTTCTGATAGTAGTAAAATGAATGCTATTTCATCACAAGTACAAACTGGATTGTCGTCAGTACAAGGTGCTAGTTCAAAAGTAAGCAATACTACTGAAGTATTAGCATCTAGTTGGGCAAAGAACAACAAACAAAATTTCATGAAAAATTATGATAAGTCTAATCCACTTCCTGCCAATGCAACTTCTGAAATGATAACGAGTCATAATCAACAAAAAGAAAAAGCATGGAATTCTGAGGTTCAACAAAAACAACAAAGTATTAGTAATATTATCCGAGATAATAGCAATGCTGTTCTTCATGGAACTCCTTCTCAAATTAGTAAAGTAACTTCAGCTATCGCAAATGAAATGGGAATTAGTTCTAACAATGCAGCTGGTATGAATGCTATTACTCAACAACTTCAAACAGGTATTTCATCACCATCGTTAGTTGATAAAGGGTTAAAATCAATTAGTTCTATTAATAATGTAAAAGATTCAATTGCATCTGTTAAAGGGACTTCCATGTACTCTGGTAAGGAAGTGAATGTTCCTTATGTTAATAATCAAATAGCAAGTATGAAAATAAATGAAGCTAGAGAGACCTTTGCGAATAATAGTAATCTACCACGCGCACAAGCGTATCAAAACTTTGATTCAAGTGGCAAAGCCCAAGAGATTACTTCGTCTGTTCAAAAATCGATGCCTTCTAACATTCCATTAGGACAAAGAATTATTCAGAATTCAGCTGGACGTATTACAGCTGGACTAGGAAATGGATTAGTACAAGGTGTTGTTGGTGCCTCTGGTCTTAAAGAGGTAAGTCAATTTGTTGGAGATACCAAAATTGGCCATGCAACAAAAACACTTGGTATGACTGCTGCTACTTCATTTATTAAAAATAAACCAAACCTAAATAGTCTAGCACAAAATCCTACGCAGTTAGTTTCTGCGGCAAAAGAAAGTATTGTAGATGGCGGAAAAGCCTTTGCAAATGATTATAAGTCTTATACTCCAAGTAATTTAGTAGAGAAGCAAGCGAAATTCCGAAACGCTGTTGCTTACGCAGGTGGTATGGTTGCAGGAGTTGGGGGTTATCAAGTGATGGCTAAATATGCCGCTCCAAGTATGAGCAACTCAAAGGCTTTTGGTCTAAAAGGTTTTAATCCATATAATAATGCAGTTAATAAACAAATAAAAGAAATTTCTGATGTTGCACATATGGCTCAAACAGTTACTTTAGATAATGGCCAAACTGAAATTGCACAAGGGGCTATTCAAATGGTAACTGATAATAAAAATACAGTTGTCCAAGTTAGGGATAAAACTGGTCAAACTCATGTAGTTTCGCGTATGGCTTCAGGTCACTCTGGATTGAAAAATAATCAAGTGGTTTATCAAGATTTAACTGTTAGGGACGGTCAATTATTATCCGCAAGTTCTTCCTACTCTTTAGACAGTGGAGGTGGTAAAGTACCAGCACCTAAAATTAATGTAAATCCAAACCAGTTATTTACCAATAGAAACACTAGTAAGACTCCAAGAGTAGTACAAGAGGTTCAAAGCTACAATCAATTAGTCGATAGTGGACAGTATTACATGAAAGATGCTCTAAACGAAATGGAAAACATCAAAATGGTCATTGATCATAATAGAAGTTATATGATTGGTACTAGAAATGGAACGACTTATCGTATTTCTCCTTACGGTCCAGGGGATGCAAGAGTTCAAAATGATAAAACAATAACTGCTAATTGTGAAGTACGAAATAAAAAATTAATTCCTTCTTTTAGTGATAGTGACTTTACAACTTCACTTAAACCCGAAGATTTAATGGCATATGCTGTACCGAATAAACGTAATTTTGCAAGAAAGCAATTAGAAATGCATAGAAATAAGGCATTTACTAGTTCTTTAAGGTGATAAGTGATGAGTGATAACAAAAATACTCAAGAAACCTTAAATGAAAAATTAGTAAATGGAATGAAGGGATTAGGTAGATTACTATCTAAACCCTTTAGTAAAAAATTTAAACAAAAAGCTGCTGCGGTTGCCAAAAAAGCCATAAAAGTTGCAGCCAAAGTAATTTTAAAAGTACTAAAACAGATTTTTGCTTGGTTAATTGGTACAGTAGGTATTCCTGGTATCTTAATAACTTTAGGAATAATAATTGTAACTGTTATCATCTCTGTTGCATTATCCTTTTTTTGGACTTCAGATGATAATTTAAGTGGTGATGATGCAAAAATTCAAGCGTATATTAAGGAACAATCCGAATCTACTGTGAATATGGATAGTGATTTAGAAAGACCTTATCGTGTACCAGAAGGGTTAATATCCTCAACTATAATGTTAGATTTTTTTGAGCAAAAAGATTACAGTCTTTCCCAAACGAAAAAAATTATTAGAAACATGGCTACTAAACTCGCTCCTGAATTTGAGTATGGTCAATATGATGAATGGAAAGAAAAGCAAGTGACTGTTTGTGAGGAAGGTAAAGAATGTAATGTTGGGAAAGTTCAACATACAAAAAACATGGTAACCAAATTAAATTCTGTAGAATATTGGAATGGTTCAACTATATTCTCCTATAAACCCAAAGTCACAGCGTGGAAATCAAATACAGTCATTATCCACAAAACCATAAAAGAAAATAAAAAAGTTGACTATTGGAAAGCGTTAGAAGTCCCTATGTATCTTGTAGATAGGTCAGATCCTTACTTTCCATTTTATAATTCAAACAGCAAAACGTGGAAATCACTACTAGCAGAAGAAACCAGACAGAAAAAAAATAAGATTAACACTTCAGGTTATGTTAAAGTGTACCTTTTAAAAACTAAGACAGTTAAAGTTGAAAGAATTGTAGAAGTAAAAACTACAACTAAAACTAGACAGCAATATTTTGAATCTAGTAAACAAGTAAAACAAGATTATGCGAATTTTGATGCAATATTAAACTCAATGGGACTGGGCTTGGATGATAAGATGCTTATAGAAGCAAATTATAGCTTCCTTGAAGGAGATATAAATTATATAGATTGGTTGAAAGGGAATGGTGGCGTATACGGGTTTGATGATATCAGTTATGATGGTGACATAATTCCTGGAGCTGGGGTACCTCCGCAATACATGCCTATATACCTTGCTGCAGAAAAAAAGTATGGGGTACATTGGTATACACTAGCCGCTATTCATAGTAAGGAGACAGCCTTCAGTACAATAAAACCAATGCTTTCTTATGCAGGAGCTGTTGGTCACATGCAATTTCTTCCTGCAACTTGGGCAGGATGGAAATACAATATTGGAGGGGGAAGAGTTTCAAATACTACAAATTATACAGATTTGAATGTTATTAAAGCAGGTGGAGGATACGGAGTAGATGGTAATAATGATGGAAAGGCAGATCCTTTTACTTTAGAAGATGCTATTTTCACTGCAGCAAATTATCTTTCAAAGAACGGCTACTCTACAGATAAGAGAAAATCAATTTATCAATATAACCATGCAGATTGGTATGTTAACGATGTACTAGCTAGGGCAGAAAAATTCAAAACAAGCGCTAGTTATAGCGGTGGATCTGATTCTCCAGAACTAAATCCAGGAAGTTTTATTAGACCTACCACAGGAAAAGTTACTTCTGGATTTGGTGCAAGATGGGGTGCTACTCACTATGGTATAGATATTGGATTAGGTGGTAGATCAAACGTGAAAATATATGCTGCTGCAGATGGTGTCGTTCATAGATCCTATCTAAGTAGTTCATATGGGAATGTTGTTTACATTCAACATACAATAGGTGGTAAGAAATATGAAACTGTATATGCACATATGCAAAATAGAGCAGTTTCTGCCGGTACAAAAGTAAAACAAGGGCAGTTTTTAGGATATATGGGTAGTACTGGGAACGTCACCGGACCTCATTTGCATTTTGAAATCCATTCACCAGCATGGACTGCAAATAAAGCAAATGCTAAAAATCCCGCTTTATACATCAAATTTTAAGTTATAGGGGTGAGTATATGAAAGCTACTAGTAAACTACGTTTTTCTTTTCTAATTTTGTCGTTAGTAATAATTTTAAGTGGATGCTCTTCAAGTTCTAAAGCTAATATAAAAGTGACAGAAGATAATATAGACTACCTCATTGAATACGATGAATCGTTACAAACATTTATAACAGAAATGACTAGTATTTTAACAAATTTTAATAATTCTTTAGATGGTCTATACACCCATGAGGTAAGTAATAGTCAATTTGCAACAATAATGAAAGAAACAATAAAAAAATCAAATGAACTTGTTTCCAACGTGGAGGCACTAGATGTTAATCCAGAACTTTTTGAGGCACACCAAAATCTTATTGTTTTAGTCAATCGTTCGCATCAATTATTACTTACAGCAATTGAAAGTGCCAATAATAGTAGTACAGATGAATCTAATACCATGGATAAGGACACATTAAGACAAGAATATATAGAAATTAAAAAGGAACAAGCAAATACTGCTAACCAATGGAAAATACTAAGAGAAGAGCTGGCAAGTGCAGCTATGGAAGAAGAAAAATGATGAAAAAACATTATATTTGGATTATCAGTATCTCAATAATCACAATCTGTATTGCGATATATATCAATGTTTCTTCCAGTCAAAAACTTACTCCAGTTGATTTAAAAGATATGCAAAACAATGTGGCTAAGGAAGTATCATTTAATAAAGAATATCAAGAAAAGACAATGGAGTGGGCAGAAAAAAATGCAAAAGGTGACATGGAGTTAGACTTAGGTTTTTATGAACCAAATGAACATAGTGACGTTTCTCCTCAGAGAAACGTCATCAACTACTTTATGACTGGGTTATTACAAGATAATATTGATTATTTTACTTCTGCATTTGATATTGAAGTTCTTTCACAGGATTTATTCCAATCAAAAGAAGAGGACAAAGAATTAGTGGTAAAGGAAATAATAAACAGAATTTCAAGAAACGGCAGTATTGAGGGATTAAAAATCAAAGAAGCGAAAGAAGGGATTGGTCCTAATTCTAATAGAGTATTATTAGAATTAAAATACTCAGACGGTCTTTCTAAAAGGATAGAAATTCGTATTTCTCCCTCGGAGTACGCTCACTCAGAGGAGCATCACCATTCCACATATTCTATTGTAACTTCCGCTTGGGAAATAGTTAAACAAATAGAAGGTACGGTAAAGTAATTATTCCGTACCTTTTGACATTGTTAGATAGGCTTTATCAATTTCTTCTTTTGCTTTTAACCATGTATCGAAAGTTTTTATATACTTATATGAAGAAGGTAAATTATTTTCCCTTGCAAATTCATCCCACTTTGTTTTAGTAGAATTGAGAAATTTGTATAAATACTCTGGTTTTAATGTAAGTTTTATTAGTTCTTCTTTTGATAAATTAAAAACTTTTTTCTTTCCTACTATATCCAATATTTCATCGTACGTATAATGATTTCTAATTGTTTTATAAGTTGGTAATTTATTCTCAGAAGCATATATATCCCATTGAGAACGTGAAATAAAAAATTCATTATGTTCTTCAAGAATTTCTTTTATTTTTTGCTTTGTATACTTCGGAGTTCTTTCATTCTCTACTCCAATGGCATTTTTAAACGATGACCAATCTTTAAATACTGTTAAAATCTGACCAGGAGAGGGAAGATCTAGTGTTTGATTAGCAGAGTAATCTTTCCACATTCTTATTGTTTTAGCGTGCTCTTTATGTTCCTTTCCGATTTGAATAAGGCTATTTCGATTATATTTTCCCTTTATCTCTGTTCCTAAAGCGCTTCTAATTTCGTTCCAATCATTAAAGAACTTTCTTAATGAGTAATAGGATGGTAGGTTGTGCTTTGAAGCATATTCTTCCCACTTGCCTACCGTTGTTAAATGTTCTTTATGAGGAATTAACAATTCTATTAAAGTTTCTTTATTCATTATTCACTCCTAGTATTTTGGGAGAATCATTTATCATTTTAACTATATCTTCATTTGTTGCATTTAATTCTTTAAGGTCATTAGTAACTTCTTGAAATTTTTCGCTTGATATGTCTCTATATAAAAAATTTAAAAGATGTTGTTTTTGAGAAAAATACTTTTCTACCTTATCTTCTAAATAAATTCGATAATCATTTCTTTTGCCGAAAGAGCTAATGTAATGCTTAATGTCTATTAAATCAAGATCCGGCATATAAAAAGACTTGATATCCCAAAAGTCTATATCCACTAAAAATTCATATTTAATTAATTCACTATTTACATTATACTCGGGATTTTTCTTCAAAGAAATGACCATTTTTTCTGGTCTATATTTCATGATATTAGAATCATCTTTTTTTTCTAACACAACATTTTTCAGAGTAAATGGTACTGCTTTTATAGGAGTAGAATAGTTCCTCCTATATTCGATATCCATCTTTCTATTATATTTCAATAAAGGGTCAGGCATTAAGATATAGAGTGATCCATCATAGGTTTCTCCTAGCATGAAAACTGTATCACCAAAAATGGGCAATCTATTTAACTGACTAATTGTATCCTCTATATAATAAGTAGTGCAGTATTTTTTTAATAAATCAGAAGGGGAAAGACGAGACTCTTCATACTTTAATTGCTCTTCCTTATATCTATCAGAATGTTCTCCAAAAGTCTCTTGATGCCAGTTTTCATATGACTCCTCTGCCTTTTCCTTTTTAGTACGAAATCCAAAACAATAAGCAATATAATATCCTAACATCCATACTATTAAAAGGGGAATCATTATAGTAAGTACCACATATGCTAATAAATTTTGTCCTAACTTAGAAGAGCCAATAATCATTAAAAATAAACTTAGAATTAAAGCTACGGCTAAGAAAAACATTATTACTATTGCTGCTCTTGATAAGAATAACATTATTGCGTACAACGTCGTTCCTGGTTCGCCCTCATATATCAAACCCAAATTATCAAAGAAATCAATAATTTTCAGCGATTCTAAAATTGGATAAGTAATATCCCATCTGTAAACTGCCAAAACAAAAATAATAAGTCCTAATAATCCAGCTAAACCTGTCTGTTTCCCCCTTCGGTATTGAACAAAACCGTTAAGGAATGTAAGTATCGTATTCATAACTGCCCTCTCCCTTTTTATGAACAAAACAATGACTACACCGCTTATAACTGAATTATAAATTATAACCAATGTTTAGTCAATGTTCTTCGCCACGATAAAACTGTAATCAAAATTAATACAATCATACATACTTCAAATGCATAAAATAGACGGGATGGTTATATATTAGTCTTAAAGCATGAATCACCACACTTAAGTCCTTCTAATAAACTGAAGGGCTTTTCCTTGGTTATGTCACCACATTATTCCTCTTTTAACAATAACGTTCTATTTATCGACCAATCTGTCTCTGTTATGATATTAGAAGAGGTGAAAAATCTGTGTTAAACACTCCTTTAAAACCAATGTTATTACAACCATCTGAGGTTATATCAACTGATTCAAATTATATACATCAGTTGAAATTTGACGGACATAGAGCTTTATTCCATTACGATCATGGGAAAATCACTATCTACACCAGACATGGAAATGATGTTACATTAAAGTACATTGAATTACTTAATTTAAACTTGCCTGTCCAAAAATGTATATTGGACGGAGAAGTGATTGTTCTTGATAAGAATGGTGAAATACCCAAACCAAATTTCGAATGCCTAATGGCACGATTTCAAGCGTCTCAAAGAGATAAAATTGTTTCTCTAGCGAAAGCTATCCCCGTACACTTCGTTGCATTTGATATTCTTTTCCTTAATGGAGTATCTACAATACATGATCCCCTAGAAAAGAGATTAGATATCTTAAGTTCGATTATTGATAATGACCATCTAATTTCGGCAGCTACCTCATTTAACGATGGACTAACCTTATTTAATAAAGTGAAGGAGCTAGGATTAGAAGGGATAGTAAGTAAAAAACTCTCATCTAAATATATATTAGATAGTCGAACCTTCGCTTTCCAAAAAATCAAAAATTACCAATTCTTAATAGGAAATATTTATGGATATAAAAAAAACTCTTTTGGATGGTTGATAAAAGAAGGGAACCAATCAAGAGGAATTGTGGAATTTGTCCCCAAAAAGGAAAGGGAAGCCTTTTATAAAATTTCAAAACAATTAATTATCGGAGAAGATAAGAACTTTGTTTATTTAGACCCTCTTCTAAAGGGCGAAATTAAATATCAATGTTTAACTTCTAAAGGTTTTATGAGAAGTGCTAGCTTTCAAAAATTTATCATTTAACACCCTTTACACAATGTAAGGGGTTTTTGTTTGTCCTAATGGAAAAATGGTGTGATATAATGGTGATACAACTACATAGGTGCGGGTGGTATGCACTCTTTTCCTGTCTAAGAGGGAAAGGAGGTGACATACAAATGGATTTCGTATTGGACTTACTCAAAGATGTAGCAAAAATCTTTTTTACTACTCTTGCTGCGGGCTATGCAAATCGCTTTGCAAGCAAAAAGAAGAACAAACGAAAACCCGCCCCGCGCCGTAGGAAGCAAAAGGGTGGGTCTTCTAAATAACTATTTAGCATACCACTCGTAAGTAGTTGTCCAAGGAGTTGTAGCTCCTTGGTTTTTTTAGTTTGATTCTTATATATTATAATATACCCTTACTACAAAAATTTCAATCCGTTAGAATCTAAAATCACAGATAGATAATCCTCTAACATTCTCTATTCATCTTCAATTAAATTCCCCGATAATAGGTATTTTTATTTCACCTTCTTCTTCCATTTTCTCATTTCATCATATCAATTATTTAAAATTCGATAGTATAAATCACACATTCCAGTAAGAAAATAACATTGTAATCGAACATAAGTTCTTATATAATTTTTATATTAATTGGAGGAGATAGTAATGACTTATTCTTTTCTTGAAGAAGAAACAATTTATAATGCAATGGAAACTAATTCTTCGGTTTCTTTTTATGTTTTTGACCATCCAGCACTAGGTGAGGCAATCATAATAGGGAAAACTATATTCATCGATTACAACAATAAGCATTTTCGTTTAGTTAAAGATACAACAGAAGAAATTTTATATCTACCTTTTTCAATGATAAGTAAAATAACAAAATAGGTGATTGTTTATGTTCGACTACTCTCAGTTTCCTCATAAAAACATACTAGCAGTCGATATGAAGTCATTTTATGCTTCCGTATCAGCTGTATTATTAGGTCTCGATCCTCTTACTTGTCACTTAGCTGTAGTAGGAAATACGGAGAGGGAGGGGAGTGTAGTACTTGCTGCCTCTCCTGCTATGAAAAGAGATTTTAAGATAAAAACGGGTTCTCGGAAGTTTGAAATTCCAAAAGATCCTCGTATTGTTGTAGTGGATCCATCGATGTCCTTATTTGTCCGCGTATCTACAGAAATTATTAAGTTATTTTATAAATATGTACCTCCTAATAAAGTACATGTTTACTCCATCGATGAAAGCTTTTTAGAACTTGGCCCTTCTGATAAATGGGGCACTCCAGAAGAAATAGCTAAACAAATTCAATATGATATTTACAGTGATTTCGGACTCCCCTGTACAGTAGGAATCGGTCCAAATATGCTTATGGCAAAACTGTGTCTAGATTTAGAAGCTAAAAAGGTGGATAGTGGTATTGCAACTTGGACTTTCAATGATGTACAAAAGAAATTATGGCCAATATCACCATTGAGTGAATTTTGGGGGATTGGTAAGCGAACTGAAAAAACATTAAACAGTATGGGGATATTTTCTATAGGGCAACTTGCTAGATACGATTTAAAATTACTGGAAAATAAGTTTGGAATATTGGGAAACCAATTGTTTCATCATGCTTGGGGAATAGATTTATCCGAAATTGGTTCACCAATTATGGCTGGGCAAGTCAGTTACGGTAAAAGTCAAATATTACTTCGGGATTACAAGGAAAGAAGAGAGATAGAAACTGTAGTATTAGAAATGTGCGAAGAGGTATGTAAAAGAGCAAGAAAAAATCATCATGCGGTTCGCACTATAAGTTTTGGGTTAGGATATAGTCGAGATGAGTATGGTGGGGGATTTAATCGGTCAAGAACAATCGAAAATCCTACTAATGCAACCATGGATATATATAAGGTATGTTTGGATATTATGAGAGAAAATTATCGCGGACAAACTGTTAGACAAATATCTGTTAGTTTGTCCAAACTCGTAGATGATTACGAAGTGCAATTGGATCTTTTTGATACTAATAGTTGGAAAAAACGAAAAATAGGTTATGTAGTAGACGAATTAAGAAATAAATTTGGCCCCACCTCTTTACTAAGGGCAGTCTCCTATACTCCAGGAGGGACAGCTGTACACCGTTCCAAATTGGTTGGTGGGCATAGAGCCTAATCCCCCCTTAAAGGGGGATTTTATTTTATACCAAGACTCTCCAATGTCTCTCGTACATTTTCGGGGTATACTTCAATATACAATTCCTGTAATTTTCTTCTTAGTTTTCTGTAGATTAAAAATAGTACTAATGAAATGATAACTACTGGAATAGTTGTTAGAAAAGCATAGAGAGGATTAACTAAAATAAAGAATCCGTAACAATGAGAAGAAATGAGATTTATAATCCTATCGAAAGTATTTATCCGTCTTAAACTATTTTCAGTTTTGAAATACCTCTCTGCAGCTGTTAATTCACGGTTGGTTTTCCCTTTCCAAGACCATTGAGCCTTCGCGAATTCTATCCATTCCTCCTTTTCCAATTTCGTTTCCTTTGAAGAAGCAGAATTCCTAATATCGCTCTTTTTTTCTGAGTAGAAATGAGCATATGCTTTCTTAATTTCTTGTCGATAAATTTCCCCCTCGATTTCCTGCACCTTTTTATAAACACCAGTTAAGCGGGATATCAAGTATGCACCATAACTGAAAAACATTACAGCAAGGAATATAAGAATCGTTTCACTAAAGTAATTTGGATATATGTATGTAATAGCATAGATAACTATAAAACTATATATAACATATGAGAGATATAAAAATAATCTTTCTTTACTAAACGGCCAACTCATTATAATTTACAATCCCCTTTCTTATCTACTATTATTATCGACGATTTTAAAATGTTCTTGATATTTAAACGGTGTAAGCTCTTGACACAGCTTTAACAGTTGGGTATAAATATAAGTTCTCCAGCCACCATCAAAACCATGATATAAAGTATCGAATAAACAATTAAGTTTAATATGATCTCTTCTTTGTAATAACATCGATATAGTGAAGAGGCTTTATTAACATATGGAAGGTCAATAAAAATAGTAGTTTGCTTCCACCATTACTCTCTTCAATCATTTCACAAGCATCCCGATTAGTTATCGTTACTTGTTCTGCAAAGGAATGTAAATTTTTCTATTCGTCTTATTAGTTCATCTGGAGGTGCTTTAATTTTTATTGGTTTTGAAATACATAATCAAACTAATGATTTAAAAATAATTTTCAGGTAATGTTCATTTTATAAAATCATCAAATAGGATGAATAGAAAATCTAATATAGGAATAAATTTGTGGCATTAGAGGATAAAAACTTCTATGCTTTTTTGTGTAAAAGCACAATTAATGGTGTTGCAATAGTCTCTCTTTTAGTCTTGTTTATTAAAAAGAAATATAATTTCAATTATCATTGGATTTTTTCTTTAAGTCCATATAGTTCGTAAATTAGTATTTATAATGGAAAAAATTGTAGAATTTTTTCTTTTCCTTGATGTATAATGAAGTAAAGTGTAAATAAATACCCAAAAATGTAAAGAGTTGTGTAATATAAATATATAAATATGAAAGAAGTACAGTTTTATTTCTAAGTAAATCACTAAATTATTACTTGTTATCTACTAAAAGGAGAAATTTAGTTTGGTACAACTATATTCAGTAAAGATTGAAAATTACGAAAATAATATAGAAGATATTCTTTATTTGCTATCAGAAGAACGAAAAAAACGAATATTGAGACTCCGACAAATACCGGATCGAATTAGAGGTGTTGTAGCAGAAACATTAGTAAGAACTCTAATAATTCATAGACTCAATATTGACAATAATGACATTACTTTATGTATTAATAATTTTGGAAAGCCCTATTTAAAAGAGTACCCTGAATTCCAATTCAATATTTCTCATTCGGGTGACTATGTTCTGTGTGCAATATCAGATCGTCCAGTAGGTATTGATATTGAAGAAATAAAAGATATAGATTTAAAAATAGCTGATCGCTTTTTTACTAATAGTGAAATCAACTACATAAATCAAGCAACTAATGAAAATCGTATTAAACGTTTTTATTCTATATGGACAGCTAAAGAAAGCTATATCAAATTTATAGGTGAAGGTATGTCTATACCGTTAAATTCGTTTACCATTGAAATCTTTGATAAGGCAATAAAACTATATGAGTGTAATGGACAAATAATCACTGAACCATCTTGCTATTTTAAATCGTACAATATTTCAGAAAAATACAAGACTACTTTGTGTTCACAAAGCCCATATCATTCAGATGTTATTCATTTCAAGTTTTCAGATTTATTCGAGGAATTTACTAAAATTGCTTACAAATAGTAGCGTATTATTAAACTTTATTAATTCCTAAATCCTTATAAATATCAATTTTACTAAATGAAAAGGAGAGTGAATCTTTGAATAGGTTAGAAATAGAAAAAAAACTACAAATTGCTATTAGTAATTGCTTAAATGTAAATATAGATTTTAACCAAATTGGTAAGGAGGATAATTTATTTAGTCTTGGTTTAGACTCCGTACAAGGGATTAAATTGTTAGTTGTTATTGAAGAACAATTTGATATTGAATTTTATGATGATGAGTATAGTTTGGAAAACTTCAAAAGTATTGGATCAATTATTAATTTAATACAAAGTCATGTTAGTAGTGCTACTCCTGAAATATAAAAAAATTTCCTAAAGAATATTGAAAGGAGGTGTTAAATATGAAGAAGAATGAAACCTTGAGTCAGCTAAAATACTTAATTTCCAAAGTTACTACAGATGCAAAAGGAATGGAATACAGAGAAGTGGAATTTGTTAAAGCTAGTCCTGCTACCAAAGCAGCAAATTAATACAAGGCAAGACAGGATATAAGAGTAGTTTCTTTTATCCTGTTCTTGCTAAACATCACTTTTTTGGAGAACTCTCTGCTTGAAGAACATTATTAAAATATATATTCTTTTTGCAAAAAATTTTATGTTTTCGCTTAATGGCTATATATTAAATGCAAATGGCACTTTACATAAATCAGGTGATTTCCTGTCCTTTAGACCGTTTACTTATTATCATGCTTTACTTTCTAAATGGAGGAATTGAAATGTCCTATAAATATAATTGTTTAGACTTAAGTAATATATTAAATCATAAGGCCTGTTCACTAAAGGACTCTGAAGAAGGAGGATACCTAACAATATCAGGTTCTTCCATTCCCGAAGAATATATGCCTTTTAATAAGGTTTTTGAATATAATACTATACCATTCTATATGGGTAAGCAAAGTAATTGGGATAATTTGGAGTTATCGGGACAACGAGTTTTTTTATCAGATACAGAAGCTTCAGCAATACATGTTATTGGAACATCTAGTATGACAGATATGGAAGAAGAAATAGAGATTTATTACAAAGATACAACAATTCATACTGCACCCTTAAAACTTAGTTATTTTGGAACTGATCCCTCAAAGACTGATAATGAATGCTTTATTCAAATCCCTTTTCTGTATTCAGGAACAAAAGTAAATTCAAAAATCCAACCATGTATTTGGTATACAAAATTAAGTCTTCCAGTCCCATCTCTTATAGACTCTATTTTACTTGGGGAAAACCCCTGTATGCACATTTTTTCAATTACAGTTGAAAAACAAACTGAAAAGGAATAATGATATGTTAAATAATCCCGGCAAGGAAGAATTTTTAAATATATTACAAACTAATGAAGCGGAAAAGTTAGAAGCTAAAGAACAAATTAATATAACAATTTTCACAAATGTAACCTTAAAACCTATATTTGATACTTATTTAATTCATTTCCTCTTACAAAACCAAATAAGTGCTGAATTATCTTTTCTTGATATTGATGAGACTATAATGAAAATACATAAACAACATACTAATCTACTACAACAAGAAAGTGATTTTATAATTATTTTTCCTAATATCAATGCGTTAAATGACAATTTATTCAAAAACCCCTATCAACTGGATAAAAATAAATTAATTGAAGAGACAATCTCTGTTAAACATAATCTATTAACACTTTTAAAGGGAATACGCAAACATTCAGAAGCTATTATACTATGGAATTTGTTTGAATTGCCGAGCATACCTACTGTAATGATAAATTCAAATTTAGATTATAATCCTTATAAAATAATAAAAAATTTAAATGATTTTATGGAAGTTGAACTTGATAAATCATATAACACTTTTGTTATAGATTTGAACCTTGTTTTATATCGTTTCGGAGCCGAGTTTATTTATGACAAACGACAATGGCATTGGAGCCGTTCACCATATAGTAAAGATGGCTGTCGAGAGATAACCAGATATATGGCAAGTAACATATGTGCACTTCGTGGTAAAAGTCGGAAATGCCTAGTGTTAGATTGTGATGATTTACTATGGGGTGGAATCATAGGAGAAGAAGGAATTCAAAATATTCGTTTAAGTCCTTACCATCCTGGTTCTGCTTATTATGAATTCCAGCAAGAAGTGCTAAATTTTTACAATAGAGGAATTCTAATTGCTCTTTGTAGTAAAAACAATGAATACGATGTAATTGAAGTGATACGAAATCACCCTCATATGTTAATTAAAGAGAATCATCTAGCAGCATATGAGATAAATTGGGATGACAAAGCAACAAACCTATTACGAATTGCAAATAAACTTAATATATCATTAGATAGCTTGGTATTTATGGATGATAGTGAATGGGAAGTTTTTCAAATTCAAGAATTACTTCCAGAAGTGAAAGCTATTCATATGCCAAGGAAAAAACCATATTTATTTCGAGATAAGTTACTTGAAGCATATGAGTTGTCAAATCAATCATTAACTTCTGAAGATACAATGCGTACGAAAATGTACCAAGAAGAACAAGATAGAATTCGAGACAAAAGTCTTAAAAGTGATATGGATATTTTGAAATATTATAGAACTCTACAAATGAAAGTAAAAGTTTCATTGGCAGAGCAAATAATAATTCCAAGAGTAGCTCAACTAACTCAGAAGACTAATCAATTTAATTTAACAACTATTCGATGTACTGAGGATGAAATAAGACAACGGTGTAACAATGAAAATTATGATGTGATTGTGATTCAATTGGAAGATCGTTTTGGGGATTTTGGGGTTATTGGAACCAGTATAATTCATTATGAAGGAGAAAAAGCAGTAATTGAACACTTTATACTATCCTGCAGAGCATTAGGGCGTTTAGTAGAAGATGCATTACTCTCATCTATAATCCAGCGTACGAAATATAAAGGTATAACGAAATTAATAGGGGTTTATAAGGCGTCTCCTAAGAATAAACAAACAGAACTATTTTACGAAAAGCGAGGATTCCAACAAACTAGTAAAAATGAGATAAGTACCATTTATATTTGTAATCCATTTAAGTTTAAAAATAGTGAAAAGTGGAGAGAGAGCATAGAAATTTGTTCAACTTTTGAATAGATTAGGGTGATGATAGTGGATAAAAACGAGGAACTATATCTTGCATGTTATCAAACTCTTCTAATGTACTATTTTAAAGAGAGATTAAAGATAAATAATCCAATTGATTATATGTATTGTAATGCACTGGAAACAACTAGCAGAATTTATAAAGGCAGTTTCATAGAGAGAAAATCTAGATTCGACTATGAAAATCAGGTTAAATTATCAAATCTAAAGTATCTTAATATAAATCTTTTCGTTACAACATGTTCAGATTATCAAGAATTAAAATCTAATATGATTGAGCTACTTGGCAATGGTAAAGAAGTATTTTTATATGTTGATGAATACTATCTTCCTTATTCTCTTCAATACAATAAACTTCATACTAGTCATAGCCATATGATCGTCGGATATGAATATGCTGAAGATGGGAGTATGATATTCAATACAATCGATAACGTTGGAGCAAATATTAAACAACAAAAATGTCCTGAAGAGTACCTTAAGCTTGCGTTTAATGCTATAAGGAAAAAGTTTGTTATCCATTTTGAAATTAGTCAAAATTCTAATGAAACCTTAGATAAACACCATTTTATTAATCAGATTAGAAAACTCATTTTAGAGTATGAAGATGATTACGAGGTTTATTACGACTTCATTAATGCTTCTGAAGAGAAGTGGGAAAGCTTAAGGAAGCAATCTGAAGATTTGACTTTTTATTCACATGTTTTTGGATTAATTTCTGGTTCTAGGTACTGTTTCTTAAAAGGGCTAATTTCACTTGGTTGTCATAATCATTTAATTCAATCTTATCTTACTCAATACTACCAAGAAGCAAAGGTACTAATGTTTCTCTTTGGAAAAGCTGTGTTTTCCTCCAAATTAAATATGGAGAATATTAAAACAAAATGTAAACATTTATTGGAATTAGATAAGAACTTAATTAAGGAAATAAGAAGAGATCCATATATTATGGATTTTGCAAACAGGAGTAAAGAGAAAGCTTAACTCTAATTGTCGCTATATGAGTAGAAAGGGAGAGGGTTTTATGTTAGAAGCAGTTTATCAAAACGAACGTTATAATTGCACGCATATTACGATTGCCGCGATGCTGGAAAGGCTAGGGATTGATGTTACACTGCTTTTTAATCAAGCTGGACTCTACTTTGAATTTCAAAAGGGGCAATCTCCAACGATTGTTATAGAACCCTATTTTCAAAGTTTTAAAGATAACATAAAACAATATTTTGGACTGAATGTTGAAACTGAAGAATATCTGGATATAGATTCATTTATACATCGTTTAGAAGAACTGTTAGTCGCCAATCAAACAGTTGGTGTCTTATCAGATGTATTTTCATTAGATTACAGTCGTCTTAACGAAAAGAGAGTTCATTATTTACATAGTTTTGAAATACTAGGAAAAGTAGATAGTAATTATAAAGTAGCTGATCATTATTTTTCTCATAGTGAGAAAATGAACAAGTTTAGATTGATAAATATATTGAATGAGTTTCAAAATCAACTGTCAGGTGGGCGTTTAGTTCTTTTCTTTTTAACTAGAGATACTAATCAGTTTTTTTTACCAGAACAAAACTATATAGAAGTAATAAAAAACAATTGGAATGTAATGAGAGGTGAGCGTTGCTTTTTACTACAAGACACTACTGAATATCCTGGAGTGTTAGGGCTACAAGCTATAAAAAAATGTGGCGACCAGCTATTGAATATTATTAGAGGTAATTTTGATAATAAAGACTTTTTGGTTTCCCACATATATACAAGTCTGAAAGAAGTTTCAAATTCAAGATATAATGCCCATTCATATCTTAATAAATTTGGAGAGTTAGATTTAGCTAAGCTGTATCTAACTAGTCATCAAAGTTGGATTGTATATGCCAATTTACTAATGAAAGCTTTGATGTATCCAAATATAGATATGCAGGATAGATTACAAAAACGTATACAACTACTATTTAGCCACGAGCAAGCAATATTGGAAAATATAGAAAGACTCATAGTTAAAGTTTAAATTAACAGAACAAGGAGGTGTAAAGAAATGATGTTTAAAAAAATCCTATTCTCTCTAATCTGTATTATTTTTTGTTCATTACATGTATATAATTCGGCGTTTGCAATATCTTCTAATACATTAATAGATGATATAGATTCTTTTGTAGAAGAACAAAAAGAGAAAGCAAAGATTCCCGGTCTTGCTGTTGTAGTAATAAAAGATGGTAAAACTATTTATAAGGAGACAAAAGGATACTCAGATATTGAATCTCAGAAGCTGGTGTCAGACTCAACGATGTTTGAAATTGGTTCTAATACCAAAGCTTTCACTGCTTTAGCAATATTAAAGCTTGAAGAAGAAGGGAAATTAAAACTATCTGATCCAATCTCTAAATACCTTACATGGTTTGATGCGACTTTTGAAGGAAAAAGTGCTGATATAAAATTAGAACATTTTTTATATCATTCAAGTGGTATTCCATACTATACAATGGTAGATATTCCAAAGAGTAGTTCTGAACATGCACTTGAAGAGAATATTCGAGCACTTTCAGGTGTTGAATTAAAAGAGGCACCTGGTAAGGAATATCACTATGCAACAATTAACTATGATGTATTGGGCCTAGTAATTGAAAAAGTAACATCTACTAAATATGAGGATTATATTACAACAAATATCTTAAGTCCACTTGGACTTAATGGTATGTCCGTAGGTAGACCTTCTGATGAATCAAATATTTCAACGGGCTATAAACTTGCTTTTGGAAAACCCTTTCCATATAAAGCACCAGATTATCGAGGGAATACCCCAGCTGCATATATACTTACCGATTTAAATAATGCAGAAAAATGGTTGCGTATTCAAATGGGACTTGAACATAAAGAGTGGTTCAATCTTATATCTCAATCGCACCAGCCAGATCGAAGTGTTGAACCAACTATAGATGGTTCTTCATATGCTGCAGGGTGGGCAATTTATCAGGATGGCGATGGAATGGTAGCACACCTTGGTTCTAACCCTAACTATTCGGCTCATACATTATTTCGTCTGGGGCAAAAAAATTATGCAGTAACAGTTTTAGCTAATCTTAGCTCTTCAAATGTACAAAAAATTGGCCAAGGAATCATGGAGTTAATGGATGGTGAAGAAATAAGTGTTAGTGATAGTTTAGACGGCTATATTAAAATAGATTGGGTTAGCACATTAATATTAGGTGTAGGAGCTATATTCACAATATCCCTTATTGCCTTTTTAGGGTTACTGATTAAAGAAGTAATTCAGGGGAAAAGAAAGCTACGCAAGTTAGGAGTTAAAGAAAGTGCAATCATGTTTTTAGCTACTATACTTATAGTTATATATGAGCTTGCTATTTTTTATATTCCAGATATTTTTTTAGGACGAGCGAATTGGGAGTTTATTAAAGTCTGGGCTCCATTTACTTTATCCTTAGCTGGTTGGACTTTAAGGATAATTGGATTTGTATATTATTTATATTTTATTTTTCTACATGTAACTATAGGTACAAAGAATAAAGTAGTTTTTAATTTAATTATTTTAAGTATTGTCAGTGGTTTAGCAAACTCATTATTAATTTTTATAATCAACAGCAGTATTGGTATAGAAGATGAAGATCGAAATAGGATTTTTATGTATTTTATTATGGTTGTGATTGTGTATTTAATTGGTCAAAAGTATGTCCGTGGTGGGTTGGTTACACTTACCAACGAGTTTCTTTATGAAAAGAGAAAAGAATTAATTAATAGACTGATTAATTCTTCATATGAAAGCATCGATAGATCTGTAAAAAGTAATATCTATGCAACATTGAATGGAGATATGGAAGTAATCAGTAGAGCTGTCAATTCTCTTGTTACAGCTGGAACAAACCTTATAACATTACTCGTATGTATAGTGTACTTATCATTTATTCAATTTGAAGGATTTTTGCTATCAGTTGGGTTAATTGTCTTAGGCCTAACTCTATATATTTTGACGGGAAGGGTTTCCCAACGTTTTTGGGAAAAGAATCGGGATGTACAAAACATATTTTATAAATTAATTGAGGACATGATCTCTGGCTTCAAAGAACTACACATGCGCCAAAAGAAGAAGAGTGCTTTTTATAAAGACATAATTGAACAGTGCTTAAAACTTAAAAATTTTCGTATTAAAGGTGACTTGAAATTTATAAATGCTTATGTACTTGGTGAGTTTTTATTCATTATCGTTTTAGGGTTATCGGTATTCCTTCTTCCTAATATAATTGATAGTTTTGAGGACACTACTATTCTAAACTTTGTTGTTGTCTTTTTATTTATTATTGGTCCTGTAAATGGGTTGTTAAGTACAGTTCCAGTTTTATTTCAAGCTAAAGTTAGTTGGGGAAGAGTAGTTCAATTAGAGAAGGAATTAAAAACTTCTGCACATCCCCCTATAGATGAAGAGGTTCTTTTAGAGGAGTTTTACCATATAGAGCTTGAGGATGTAAGTTATCAGTATTTTGGAGAAGATTCTTTTAATGTGGGTCCATTGAATGCTCATTTCCGCTCAGGTGAAGTAACTTTTATAGTCGGTAGTAATGGTAGTGGGAAATCAACACTCGCAAATCTTATAATGGGATTATATGAACCTAGAGGTGGAAGCATTAAAATAAATGGTTCAAGTCTTTCTTCTAAACAGTTAGGTGAATATTTTTCAGCAGTTCAAAGTAACTACTATCTATTTGATCGATTGTATGGTATTGAAACGAACGGACGCGAGGAAGAAATAAAAAGATATTTGAAGTTGTTTAAGTTAGAGGCTAAAGTGCAAATTCAAAACGGTGAATTTACTACCACGAAACTCTCAACTGGGCAGCGGAAAAGGCTTGCTCTTCTAATTTGTTTACTTGAGGATTCACCTATCTATCTATTTGATGAATGGGCTGCGGAGCAAGATCCTCAATTTAGAGATTTGTTTTATCATGAGTTTATACCTGATTTAAAAACAAGGGGTAAATGTATTATTGCAATAACTCATGATGACCGATATTTTGATATAGCTGATCAGGTAATAAAAATGGAGTTAGGGAAAATAGTAGATTCTAATTATTCCTCAAAAACTGGTTATATATATCAACCTAGTTTAAATTAATCAAATGGGAAAATAATGCATTTTTAATGTGAAAGGGGAAAAGGTAAAGGTGGACTACAGACTATCAAAAAATGATGTGGAAGACATTGTGGCATTATCCCCTATGCAAGAGGGTTTATTGTACCACTATCGTATGGAGCAAAATTCGAATCAATACTGTCAGCATTTGATTTTAGACATTGAAGGTCGAATAGATATAGAAAAACTAAAAACAACTTGGATGAGAGTTCAGAAGATTAATGAATCACTTAGATCCATCTTTAGATGGAAAAATATGAAAAACTCTGTTCAAGTTATTCTAAAACAGAAGACATTACCTCTTCATATACATGACTTTCGTGAATATTCATTTCATGAAGCAAATCAGAAAGTAGAAATGGAAAAAAAACATGTTTTTGCAAAGCCGATTCCAATTGATTTAGAACCATTTTGCATTACCATTTATCTTATTACTGATTCATCCGCGGTTATGGTTTTTAGTTATCACCATATATTACTTGATGGGTGGAGTTTAGTTCAACTTCTTCATGAATTTATAAATCTTTATGAAAACGAAAATAGTGCTGAAATAGTTTTACCTAAACCCAAATTAAAGCAAACTGCTAAATGGCTTTTACAGAGGGATAAAATATCACTACAAGATTTTTGGAAGGATTATTTACATGGATCAAATGCCCAAACATTAATTCCTGTTAATAGTAAGGCAATTTCAGATGATAAAAATACTAATGCTGCTATTTATAATCATAAATTAACTTTCGAGAAAACGGATGAAATTTTGAATTTTGTTAAAAGCAATAGCTTTACTTTGTCATCAACTTTGTTAGCAGCTTGGGGGATCTTGACACAAATTTATAATGATACAGATGATGTCTTAATCGGTACAGTTGTATCTGGTCGTAAAGCACCTATTATTGGTATAGAAAATCTTGTTGGAGTTTTATCAAATACGATTCCTTTTAGAGTAAGAGATAATGGCAAGGATACAGTTCGGCAATTTATTAATCGGGTACATGAAAACTATATTAGTTTAGAACCATACGAGAATACTCCACTGGTGGATATAAAATCTTATAGTGGTATAGACAGTAGGAATTCCCTATTTGATACATTAATTGTTATTGAAAACTATCCCCTTCATGACTTATTAGAATTTTCAACTGATAAAAGTATTCAAATAAAATCGTTCGAATTTATAGAAAGTAATCACTTTCCTTTAACCCTAACACTAATGGTGGTAAACGGAAAACTTGAATTTAATTTCACTTATAATCCGGAAGTATTTCAAAGTTCAATCATCAAAAGAATAATTGAGCTTTATGAATCAATTATCAATAAATTTATTAGCCAATCTGAAAGTAGATTAGGGGCAATTAATTGGATTTCTGATAATGATAAAAATCTTCTCATTAATAGTTATAATACAACTGATCATGATTACAAAAATAATTGCCCTATACCTACATTACTAGAAAGTCAGGCTAAGCGTTGGCCAAATCGTATTGCATTAGTCTGTAACCAAGAAGAAATAAGCTATTCAGAATTAGATAATTTAGTAAATCGAATTGCAAATGGTCTCTTAGACAAAGGGGTTCAGCCAGAAGAAGTTATTGGTATTATGATGCCACGTTCTATTAATTTGGTAGCGAGTATGCTTGGAATTATGAGAGCTGGTTGTGCTTATATGCCAATTGATCAAAAGCTTCCATTAGATAGAATACAGTATATGTGTTCAAATGCTGGTGTGAAACATTTAATCTTGGATAACGGTGACACCCTTATAGTTTCAAATGTCATTTCACATCCTATCGATGAACTCGAAAAATATCCATCTGTTAAGGTTAAAGTAAATGTAGCTCTAGAACAATTAGCATACGTTATTTATACTTCTGGCTCAACTGGAGTGCCAAAAGGAGTAATGGTTACTCATAAGGCAATCCTAAATAGATTAAATTGGTCACAAACGAAATATCAATTAACCTTAGAAGATACGATACTGCAAAAGACACCTATTAGTTTTGATGTATCCGTATGGGAACTATTTTGGTGGATTTTTGGAGGAGCTAAACTTTGTTTATTAACACCTGGAAAAGAAGGGGATCCGAGTTCATTAATACAGCATTTATATGATAATAATATAACAATAATTCACTTTGTCCCAAGTATGCTTGGTTATTTTTTAGACTACTTGGAAAGAAATCCGCATGAAATAAAGAAACTTAAGAGCCTTCAAAGAATTTTTACGAGTGGGGAAAGTATAAAGCTAAGTCATGTAGAACGGATTAACAAACTGCTAACGATTCCAAATGGTACAAAAGTTACGAATATGTATGGTCCAACAGAAGCTACAGTAGAAGTTTCATACTATGATGTAAACGATATAGAAGAAGGTCTTACTTCAATTCCTATCGGTAAACCAATAAGTAACGTGAACCTTCATATCCTCGATAGGAATATGAAACTTCAACCAATTGGAGCAATAGGAGAGCTTTATATCTCTGGTGTTTGTCTGGCAAAAGGATACATTAATCAGCCACAACTAACTTCAGAGAAGTTCATTCAGCATCCATGGAATAAAGATGAGTTAATTTATAGAACTGGCGACAAGGCGATTCAACTTCCTAATGGGAACATTCAATTTCTTGGTAGAGATGATGACCAAGTGAAAATTAGAGGTTATCGAATTGAAATAGGTGAGATTGAGGAAGCTTTGTTATCTGTACCATTAGTTAATGACGCACTTGTATTAAAAGTGGAAAAAGATGATGATGTCATTCTTCACGCTTTTGTTATTTCTTCTGAAGAATTAGAAGCGGAGAACATTCGGAAGGTATTGTTAGAAAAACTCCCAGAATATATGGTTCCCAACTATTTTCACAAGGTTCTAGAGTTTGCTAAGACTCCTAGCGGAAAAATAGATAGATTAGCTATGGTTAAAAATATTAAAGTGCAATCCAATAATTCAAAATCTCTCAGTCCAGAAAGTGAAACAGAGAGAAAACTCATTTCTATATGGAGCGAGGTATTAGATCTTTCTAATATTGGAGTTCATGATAATTTCTTTGAAGTTGGTGGACATTCACTGTCATTGTTAAAAGTTCAAATGATGATTCAAGATGTTTTTGGAAATGAACTTACTGTTTCGGATATGTTCCGTTTACCTACAATAAAATTTCTTGCAGAATATTTAGATGGAAAAAACCAAGAAAACACTGTAGATATCCAAGAACAACAGAGCCAAAATCAAATAGATAATGATATTGCAATTATAGGAATTGCAGGACGTTTTCCAGGTGCAGATAATACCGAAGAGTTTTGGGGAAATCTAGTAGAAGGTATTGAATCAATTCACTTTTTTTCAGATGAAGAATTAGTGAATTCTGAAATACCTGAAGAACAAATTAGAAATCCTAAGTATGTAAAAGCATCAGGGATTATTAATGATGCAGAATTTTTTGATGCAGAATTTTTTAATATGAGCCCAGTTGAAACTGAGATGACGGATCCACAACAAAGATTATTATTAGAGTGTTCATGGGAAGCTTTAGAGAACGCAGGATATAATCCATTTGAATATAAAAATAAAATAGGATTATTTGCTGGCACTAGCATGAGTACTTATCTCGTAAATCAATTACTCCCTCTCGCAACTTCACGGTCATTGGACGAATATAGATTAATGCTTGGAAATGACAAAGATTTTCTAACAACACGAGTATCACATAAGCTTAACCTGAGAGGTCCGAGTTTAGCCATCCAGACAGCTTGTTCCTCTTCATTAGTTGCAGTACATGTAGCTTGTCAAAGTTTACTTAATAGGGAGTGTACAATCTCATTGGCAGGAGGGGTATCTGTTGAAATCCCTCAAAATCATGGTTATTTGTATCAAGAAGAAGGAATTCGTTCTCCTGATGGACATTGTAGAGCTTTTGATGAAGGTGCATCTGGAACTGTTAGAGGAAGCGGAGTAGGCATGGTAGTTCTGAAGAGACTTAATGATGCTATTAAGGACGGGGATCATATTTATTCTATTATAAAAGGATCATCTGTGAACAATGATGGGGCTGTAAAAGTTGGTTATACCGCTCCTGGAGTCGAAGGACAGGCAGAAGTGATTATGGATGCTCATAATAGGGCAGGTGTGAATCCTGAACAGATTACTTATGTAGAAACGCACGGAACTGGGACAAGTTTAGGTGATCCTATTGAGATTGCAGCCCTGACGAAGGCATTTAGAAAGAAAACAGATAAATATGGATATTGTGCAATTGGTTCTGTAAAGACGAATATTGGACATTTAGATGCAGCTGCAGGCATTGCTGGATTGATTAAGACTGTACTCGCAATTTACAATAGGGAACTTCCTCCTTCGCTTCATTTTCAAAGTCCTAATCCTAAAATTGATTTTGAAACGAGTCCATTTTATGTTAACAACTTGTATAAAAAATGGGAGTCACCTATCTCAGTACCACGAAGAGCTGGTGTTAGTTCATTTGGTATTGGGGGAACCAATGCTCATGTAGTCTTGGAAGAATTTAAATCAGAATTAAAAAATGATAGTAAGGGGAGAACTCAAACTTTAATAGTACTATCAGGCAAATCCGAAAATTCAATTATACAAAATAAAAAAAGGTTAGCTTATCATCTACGTAAACATCCAGATATTAATCCTGCCGACATTGCTTTTACTCTTCAAGTAGGAAGAGCTGCATTTGACACTCGACAATACTTGCTTGTTAAAGATCGTGATGACTTGATTAAAAAACTAGAACAATCCGAACAAAATAAGATTGCCAACATAAAAGAAAATAGTCCGATAGCTTTTTATTTTACTGATCAAGATTCAGCGTATATTGGTATGGGTCGTGAGTTATATGAAACACAAGAGTATTTTTGTGAACAAGTCAATTTATGTTCTCAAATTCTGTCTCCATTAATTGGTTATGAAATTAATAAGGTATTATATCCAGGTGAAAGAAAACCAATAATAGAAGAGAATATTAGTAATTCTTTAACGGCTCCAATGTTATTTACCATTGAGTATAGTCTTGCAAAATTTTTGATTCGCATCGGTATTATTCCAAACTGTTTAATTGGGAATAGTGTTAGTGAAATTACCTCTGCTTGTTTATCTGGAGTATTTTCTTTAGAAGAGGCTCTTTGGCTTGTCACAGAGCGTGAAAAGGTATCTCAATTAACGTTTGCTGATTTCACACAACAATCGAGTCAATTAAATCGTCTTAAGAAAGAACTTCATCAACAGCTAGCTAAAAAGGTAACATTTAATGCTCCAAATATTCCATTCTATTCAAATATAAGCGAGGATTGGATAACAGATGAGCAAGCGACTAGTTCCGAATATTGGATTCAGAATATTTTTACGAATGCTAAGATAAGACACTGTCTGCAGTTTATTGAAAACTTTCATAGTATCTTAATCAGATTGGGTTCGGATAATAATGATACTAATATGATAAATACTGCGAATGTAAAACTTAATACTTTAGCCTCTTATGAAGATAAAAATAGTGATATGTATTACCTCTTAAATACTATTGGGAAACTTTGGATGTTAGGATTTAATCCAGATTGGAATATCTTGCATGAAAGAGAGAATAGAAGGCGTTGTCCACTACCAACCTCTTATTTTGAAAGAAAACGATACATGTTGCATGGTGAAAAAAATTTAAATGTTTTGTTAAATCAGGATTCTAACGATATTTATCAAACTTTTGTAGCAAATTGGTCAAGAGCTTTTAAAAGTATTAATAGGATTGTAGCTACAAATGGACTTTCTTTTATTATTTCTGAAGAAGAGAATGAATTAGAAGAGGAACTAAAATATAAATTAGAAGTGCTTGGTAAGACTGTGTTCATACTAAAAAAGGAACATGATTTTAATTGGGAAGTTGTGCAAGGATACTTGAAGAATATAGAAGTACCAGTTTCTATTTTCGATATAAGAGGCTTATATTCAAAACAGCCACTAATTGCGAGTTGGAGAGATTTATATAAACGATTATCAGCTTTCGATGGAAAGCTAAATTATATTCTTGTTGGGGATAAATACTATAACATAACAGGAATTGATAAAATAATCCCTTCTAAGACTGCGGATTTAGAACTCTATTTGGGGAATATCCAAAAGTCAAAAAATATTATGGTAAAAGTAATTGATATTCCAACGCCTGATAAAATTTCATATGACATAGTAAATCTATTAATACAGGAAGCAGAGATTAAAGAAAGTCACAAACAAATTGTTGGATACCGTGGAGGGAAGCGTTGGATAAGAAGTTATCAAAATATAAAACTTCCACAGGGTGCAAATTTACGAACTGACTTGCAGAAGGTTTTTTTAGTTATTAGTTTAACATCAACAAGTGATGAATGGTTACTCTTAGAAAAGTATTCTGAAATGGAAAATATAAATATTGTTCAAAAAAACATCTCATTTAATGGGAGTTATCGTGAGGAAGAGCAAGATTACAGTAAACTAATCTTGCAAGTTAAAGAGAAGTTTGGGCATATCGATGGAATTATTTTCTCACTTAATGGCTCAGAATTACTTGGAGGCAAATCATTTGAAGAGTGGGAGCATGTAATATCTTTATTAGACTTGGAAGTACGAAGATTGCAAGATTCTATCAGAGATTTAATTTTGGATTATACTGTCATACTTCTAACTGGTCTAAAGAAGTATACGAGTGTATTACATGCTTTTACCTCTTCGGTTGCAAATGTAGTCGCAGCTGAAGGTGAAGTGCATTTGTGGAATAGCGTTTATATAGAAGGAAGTTTAGAGAGTCTTGAGATAAATCATATGAAAGAGATTTTAGGGAATATAGATACAATTATTTTTGATATGGAACCAGCTGATTGGGTTATTTCAATTAAGGATGAAATGACATTAGTTACTAATAAACAAAATGTAAAAGATGACTTAAAGACATTTTATTCAAGGCCAAAGCAAAGTAATGAATATATAGAGCCTAGAGATTATGTTGAGAAATTTATTGCCCAGGTTTGGCAAGAATTACTTCATATTGATCAGATAGGGGTAAATGATCATTTCTTAGAACTTGGTGGAAATTCACTTTATGGCTTACAGATAGTGTCTAGATTACGAGAAGTGTTCCAAGTAGAGTATATGCTTGAAGATTTATTTACCCATCCAACTATTTCAACCACTTACAAAAAATTGGAATCTATTTGGGGGAATAAAGAAATATTGGAGGAAATTGTTAAGGTTTATAACGAAATCATTCTTACAACGAGATAAGTACGATTATTATTATAGTAATAAGGAGCGATAGAGGTGGAATGGTATGCGATTTTTGTTGAATCAGGAAAAGAAGAAACTGTGCAAAAATTATTGAAGTTACATTTTGGTGAAAGTTTCGTCGCCATTATTCCAAAACGTATAATTCCAGAAAAAAGAAATGGAAGGTTTATTAATGTAGTAAAAACTTTATTTCCTGGATATGTATTAATTCGGACTAAAATAAATAACTCTATTCATGCCAATGTTAATTCTTTACCATATATATTTCGTATACTTGAGAATAAAGGAACTTGCGTTCCTCTAGAGCCCAAAGAAATTTCTATTCTATTAAAACTACTTAATGGTCAAGATATTATAGAATTGTCAAAAATTGATGTGAACACAAATATTAAGGTGATTTCGGGCCCTTTATTTGGACTTGAAGGTATTATCCAAAAGATTAATAAACACACTCGGAGAGCAAAAGTCTTCGTTAATTTTGCTGGAAGAGAAACTTTATTTGATGTAGGTATAGAATTTTTGGAGAGGGTATAAATCCCTCTCTGCTTTGTAGAATTAAGGCACATTATATGAGGGATTTTGCAGAAAAAAATAAAGTATTTTAGTGGGAATTATTGAAATATTTGGTTAACATGGTAATATAGTTATATAATATCCTATTATTCTTTTAATGAAGCTTAGGCACATTATAAGAATTGTGGTGTTTATACAAAATAATTAGTTATGGACACAGTTCATGACCGGCGAAGCATGCCTTAATTCGATTATTGTCAGTAATACATCATTTTAATATGAGAATATAAAGGAGGGTTAATGAGTTGGCCACAAATAATACACAGTTTTATCCCTTAACGTATTCCCAAAAAAGAATCCTCAATATTGAATTAGAACATTCTCATTCCTCTTTGTGCAATATTGGAGGTCATGTGACGTTTGAAGGATCAATCCAATTAGCAATTTTGGAACAAGCAATTCAAATGTTTATAGAGGATAATGAAGCTGTCCGAATACAAATTACTGAAATTGAAAGTAATTTTTTTCAAAAGGTCAAAGAATATCAAAGAAGTCCTTTTGAAATTATTGATTTTTCTGAAAGGGGAAATAAACAGGATAACTTTTCTGATTGGATACAACATGAAGCTGAAAAGCCATTTGTTTTTACTAACAGTTGGCTTTTTTATTTTGCACTATTTAAACTCTCAGAAAATAAGTATGGTTATTTAGCAAAATTTCATCATATTATCGCTGATGGTTGGTCTATGCAACTAATGACTGACCAAATAATTGATAACTACCAACTACTAATTGGTCAAAACCTCAACAATAAAAATCAAAAGTTAACAACTTATATAAATTATATTGAACAAGAACAAAACTATTTGAATTCTCAACGATTTATTAAAGATAAATCATATTGGAATAAAAAATTCGAATCACTCCCGACTGATTCGGTTAATACATTAATAAACAAACAAACTAATAGTACAAAGGGCAAACGTCTAGTTTTTAATATTGAAAAAGAAACCTCTTTACAAATAAAAAATTTCATTAAAAATACACCTTACTCATTACAAACATTTTTTGTATCATTGTATTCCATATTAATACACAAAATTAGTCGGAAATCGGATGTTTATCTTCGTATACCCGTTTCGAACCGTACAAATGGTATTCAAAAAAATACTTTTGGTATGTATGCTTCTACTATTCCTTTTTGGATTAATATTTCATCAGATGATTCTATATTAGAAGTCCTGAAAACAGTACATCTTGAATTAAGACGCGATTATATTCATCAAAAATATCCATTTAATCTTATTATCAGAGAGTTACAATCTAACTCCAAAATATCGGATCAAATATTTGATTTAAGTATTAATTGTTACAACACTTATTTAAGGCAAGTAATGGATGGAGTAAAGGTTTATAATGAAGAATTTTATAACGGACATCAAAATTATTCAATGCAACTTATTGTGAGGGAATGGTCAAATTCAGGGAGTATAGAGTTAGATTTTGATTTTAATGTTGGAAATTTTTCCGAAGAAGAAGTAGTTTATTTATATGAAAAACTACTTTTTTTAGTTAATCAAGTATTAAAAACTCCAACAAAGAAAGTTGTGGAACTTAGTATTCTGAGTGATAACGAAATAAGAGAATTACTTGTGGACTTTAATTCTACTGAGTCTTTTTATCCTAAAAATAAATCAATGCATCAGTTATTTGAAGAACAAGTATTACTAAACCCATACAAGATTGCAATAAATTTTAATAATCTAACCATTACATATGAGGAACTTAATGAGAAAGCAAACCAACTTGCAAACTATCTAATTTCACGAGGGATAGGTCAAGGTAGTATTGTGGGAATCTTAGCAGAACATAATCAATATTCAGTAATCGGAATTCTAGCTATTCTTAAATCTGGTGGAGCATACTTACCAATTGATCCAACATATCCTATTTCTCGTATAAAGTTTATCCTTGAGGATTCAGGTACTAAATTAGTTTTAAGCGATAATGTAGAAGTTGAGCAACAGGTCGAAGTTTACGATGTGGAATTTATGAAATTAAATGACGGAAAATTTTTTTCTGGGAAAAATCGCAATCCTGAGTCTAAGTCTAAACCCAATGATTTAGCCTACGTAATTTATACATCTGGTTCAACTGGACGTCCAAAAGGGACACTAATTGAACATCAATCACTTGTAAATTATATATGGTGGGCAAAAAAAATGTATGTAAGTGATATCAATGAGATTTTTGCATTATTTACTTCCTTTGCATTTGATTTAACTGTGACTTCTATTTTTACACCCTTAATAAGTGGTGGAAGTATTGCAATTTATAATAATGATGGAAAAGATCATGTGCTTCGCAGAATATTAAATGAGAATAGAGTAACGGTTCTAAAACTTACCCCTGCTCAATTATCGTTAATGCAGAAATTCGATGAATTAACTAACAATACATCTATTAAAAGAATGATAGTCGGAGGAGAAGAATTAAAATCGAATTCAGTTCGCCTTCTATATGAAAAATGGAAGCGACCAATTGAGATTTTAAACGAATATGGGCCAACAGAGGCAACTGTCGGATGTATGATAGCAAAATATAATCATAAAAATAACCATTTGAAAAGTGTACCAATTGGAAGACCAGCTGATAATGTTCAAATTTATTTACTAGATTCCTATAAAAAGCCAGTTCCAAAACAAGTAGAAGGTGAAATATATATTTCTGGAGAAGGATTAGCAAGAGGTTATTTGAATAATCCAAAGCTAAATGAAGAAAAGTTTATTGATAACCCATTCATACCTGGTAAGAAAATGTACAAAACTGGTGATAGGGCAAGGATGCTGTACAATGGCGATTTAGTGTATTTGGGTAGGAATGAAGACTTTATAAAACATAAAGGTTATAGAATTGAATTAGGTGAAATAGACAGTATTTTACTATCGTGCGAAGGCGTGCTGGAATCAGTCACATTGCAGAGGATGGATAATTCCGCTAATGCATATCTTTGCTCCTTTGTCGTGTGTGCTTTTCATAGAACTGAAAGGGAACTAATGGAAGAACTATCAAAGCAAATCCCTTATTACATGATACCAGAAAGTATTAACTTTCTTGATAGAATGCCTTTAAATAAGAGTAATAAAATTGACAAACATCGTTTACTCACATTAGAAACTCATATAAGCAAAATAAATAAAACCTCATATGAAGAGAGAGTAGCTGTACTAGTTAGTGTAGTATCGAAGATTCTTCAAGTGAAAAATGTGTATAAGGAAAGTAATTTTTATCATCTTGGTGGGGATTCGATTAAGGCTATACAAATAGCATCTGCTTTAAATGAGAAAGGATATCAGATTCTTGTAAAAGATATTATGACTAATCCTGTTATTAAGGATATTGCAATCTATATGTATTCACAGCAAAATATCGAAAGAACTATAGAGTCAACTCAGGGTAATGTTCCTTTAACTCCTATTGTTTCGTGGTTCTTCGAACAAAAATTTGAATTTCCAGAGATGTATCACCAAAGCATTCTTTTGCAAGTAAATGATGATATAGGAGAAAGTGACCTAAAATTAATGTGGAGTGAAATAATAAATATTCATGATTCATTAAGAATGGTTGTAAACTATGATACTGGTCAGTTAATGTATCAGAAAGAACTGGACCATCATAAGCTTTTCTTGAAAAAAGACTTTAGTTGTCTTCCATCCGAAACCCAAGAAGAAAATATTCAGAAGACTATCCAGGAAATAAAGCGATCAACTGACTTAGAGAAGGGTCCATTGGCTAGGGCTTGTCTTTTTGAATTAGGCTCGATGGGGAAAAAATTATTACTAACTGCTCATCATCTAGTTATCGATGGTATATCTTGGAGAATTATATTAAAAGATATGCAAACTATAATCTCCCAATTAAGGGGAAATAAAAACTTAACTTTTTCTAATAAGTCTTCTAGTTATAAAGATTGGGCTCTTAAAATAAATCATTATAATTGTGCAGAAGAGGAAAGTTATTGGAAACAACAGAGCGAAAAAATTTATATGACATTACCGTATAAATATACTGATTCTTTTGGAAATCAAAATATATGCGTAGTACAAAATTTACTTGAGCTTGATGAAACCAATGATTTATTGTACTCAGCTAATCAAGCATATCGAACTGAAACCAATGATTTACTATTATGTGCACTTTTTTTAACGCTATTTGATTTTTGTAATACCAAAAAAGCTGTTGTTGAGATAGAAGGCCATGGAAGAGAAGAATTGTTTCAAGGTATAAATCTAAATAGGACTGTTGGATGGTTTACAAGTTTATATCCTTTTGCTTGGGAACAAACAAATGAGGATCTTTCCTTACAAATAAAATCAATTAAAGAAAGATTAAGAGAAGTACCAAACCATGGAGTTGGTTTTGGAATTCTAAAATATATTCAAAAAAAGAATAATATGAATCATCCACTAATTCGATTCAATTATTTAGGAGAATTTATTAATGAAGGTAATGAAGAATTTTGGAAGGTACTTGATATATCAGGTATCACAAAGAATACAAAAAATATAGCAAATCATTTATCAACGGAAATTGATATACAATGTATCGTGTTGAAGAATAGATTATCCATTTCAGTGAATTATAGTCTCTCTTCCTTTACTGAAGATACTATGCAATCTTTCTTACAAGCTTATATGAATCATCTCCGTAAAATCATCCAACATTGCTGTAATCGTGAGTCTTTAGATTTTACACTCTCTGATTTTGATGGAGTCCAATTATCTGAAGAAGATTTTAATAAAATCTTCGAATAGACGTAAGTGAGGAATATTAGATGAAAACAAATTTGTATGTACTTCCATATGCTGGTGGTTCTTCAACTCTTTATATGAAATGGGCTCGTTATCTTAATAAGGACATTGAAATAATTCCAATTGAGCTTCCAGGGCGGGGTAAGAGAATCAATGAACTCCTACTGGTTAATTTTGACGAAATGCTCCAAGATATAACCCATAGTATATCAGAAAAAATTTCTAGTGATGGAGATTCTAGGTACGCAATTTTTGGATACAGCATGGGGAGTCTTCTTGGTTATGAATTGTATTATCAAATAGAAAAAAAGAAACTCCCTTTACCTAAACATATGTTTTTCTCGGCTATGGAGGCTCCGCATTTGCTAAAAAATGAACTTATTCATACTCTTTCCAATGAACAATTATGCAATAAAATTGCTACACTTGGGGGGACCACGCAACAATTTTTTGAATCAAAGGAGTTACTAGAATTTTTTCTACCGATAATTAGAGCAGATTTTAGTGTAATTGACTCATATCTTTTTATACCAAAAGCAAAAAAAATTAATTGTGATATTTCAATCTTATATTCACAAGATGATGTAGAAACTAAGGTAGAGAATGTACAAGAATGGAAAGATTATTCTAATAAAGAATGTAGTTTTCATTCTTTTAGTGATGGTCATTTTTTTATTAATAAATACCCAATAGAAATTATGCAAATTATAAATAGAACGCTCTTATGAAAATGAAAGGTTGGGAATGCTAGATGACCAGATTATCTGATCAACAAGTCAAGCAATTCACCGAGATTTTGAAGGATAAAGGAATATTAACTTCTAAACAAAGCTATATTCCAATACGAGAACAAAATGGTATGGCTAGACTCTCTTTTGCTCAACAAAGAATATGGCTATTTGAACAGTTAAATCCAGGGAATACAGCGTATCTAATTCATACTGGAGTTAGAATCAAAGGCCATCTAAATTATGATGCTCTTTGTTTTAGTATTAAAGAACTAGTTAAACGTCACGATATGCTACGAACGACTTTTAAAAATATTGATGGTCAGCCGATGCAAATAATGGATCCAGATATAATAATAGAACCAGAGGTAATTGATATTACTGAATTTGATTCGAACAGCGTTCAACATGAAATTAAAAAATATTCTAGGCAGGAAACAACAAAACCCTTTAATTTATCATCAGAACCATTAATGCGAGTTAAGATTCTAAAAATAAGTCCAACTAACAATATAATGTTTATTACTATTCACCATATAATTTCTGATAGTTGGTCGTTAGATATCATGTTGAAGGAAGTAGCTGTACTTTATGATGGTTATATTAATCAGAAGTTATCTTACCTTCCGGAGAATAAAATCCAGTATGCTGATTATGCAGAGTGGCAGCATAAATTAAATTGGGATTCACAAATTTCATATTGGACTAACAAACTTAGGAATGCTCCACATGTATCCGAATTACCAACTGATTTTCCTAGGCCGGAAATACAGGAATATAACGGTGGATTATATCGTTTTCAACTTTCAAATGAACTTACTTATAACATTCGTAAATATTGTAAACAAAATAATGTGACCCAATATATGTTTTTTCTAGCTGCATTTAATGTACTTATTATGCGGTATACAGGTCAAGATGATATTTTAATTGGAACGCCAATTGCTGGGCGTGAACATGCTAATCTTGAAAATTTGGTAGGTATGTTTGTAAATACTACTGTAATTAGAACTCGATTAATTGAAAATATGACATTTAAGCAGTTAGTAAATCAAACAAAAGAAACAACTCTTGAAGCGTTCGAAAATGGAAGTCTACCATTTGACAAATTAATTGAGAAAATTGCACCTAAACGTGATAATAAGAGGTCACCTCTTTTTCAAATTATGTTCATGATGCAAGAGTCTGCTGTTCACTCATTTAATATGCATAATTTAAAAATATACAAAATTGATACTGATTATGGTACTTCCTTATTCGACCTTTCTTTAGCTTTTAAACTAGAACAAGACTGTTTCTTAGGTGTTTTTGAATATAATAGTAATTTGTTTCAAGAAAACAGTATCCAACGTTTACAACAACATCTAATTAATTTACTTAATCAAATTTGTGTTTTTCCTGATAAACCAGTTGTGGAATTATCTTTTTTGACCCAGGCTGAACTTCAATATAATGAAAAATTGGAATTAACACATTATGAACAAAACAATAACATAGAAGGAATCCATAAAATTTTTGAAAAACAGGTTATTAATTTTCCGAACCATGTTGCCATTACTAACGGGGAAGAGTCTTTTACCTATGAAGTATTAAACAATAAAGCGAATCAACTAGCGCACTACATAAGAAGAAATGAAAAAAATACTGGTAACGAAATTGGAATAATGCTCGGTCATAGATTAGATACTGTTATTGCGGTTTTAGCAGTTTTAAAGGCCGGATATAAATATATTCCTATTGATGTTAATGCACCAATGGACCGAATATCGATAATTTTAGAGAATCATGAAGATTGTTTGGTCATTACTACATCAGAATATTCTTCAGTTTTAGAAACTCTTGGAGTAAATTTTATACTGACAAGTCCTAACGCAAATGAGATATATAATGAATCACTGGAGAACTTAGAGTTAAATACTTTTCAGAATGATGCATGTGTTATTTACACATCTGGCTCAACTGGTAAGCCGAAAGGAGTAAAACTGAGTCATAGGGGGTTAATAAATGTCACAGAATCATTTATTAACTCATATAATGTGACCCCAAAGGATAGGATTTTGCCCTTATCATCTGTTGCTTCAGCGAGCTTTGTTGGAGAGATATTTCCCATGTTGTGTGTAGGTGGTAGTATTGCCTTATTTGAACATGATGGGATATTGGACGTGGAAAATCTATATAACAGAATCAGCGAGAATGATATTACAATTATCAGTACTGTTCCATCTTTTATTAGGTATTTAAATCAACATCAACATCAAATTCCTTTGTTACGTTTAATATTGAGCGGCGGTGAACCTTTGTATTTTAGTGATATTTATAACCTAATTAATGAAAAAACCATTGTAAATGGATATGGTCTAACAGAAACAACAATTTGCTCAACTTATTACATTATTAGTAAGGAAGATTCAAAAATAGATGGACCATTACCAATTGGAATACCTATTCAAAATACACAGGTTTATATTCTTGATAGAAATAGAAATATAATGCCGTTTGGTTGTATTGGCGAGATTTATATTTCTGGTAGTGGAATTTCAATGGGTTATATAAATGATAATGAATTGAACGATAAACGTTTTATTGAACATCCATTTATAGTAGGAGAAAAAATCTTTAGAACAGGTGACCTTGGACGCCGCATGTCGGATGGAAAAATATTGTTTATAGGTAGAGAAGACTATCAAGTGAAGATTCGAGGTTATAGAGTAGAGCCAAATGAAATTGAAGCCTGTCTTCAACGCCATTCTGATATTCAGAAAGCACTCGTAATAATTAAGGAAGAAGATAAACATGAAAAAGTAATCTCTGCATTTATTCAAACAAAGAGCGGACAAGATATAGAATTAAATGGTCTAAGAAATTGGCTAAGAGACAGATTACCAGAATATATGGTTCCAACAAGGTACCTTTATCTTGAGGAATTTCCAATAGGAGTTAATGGTAAGGTTGACATTCAGAAACTCATGAATAGTCAATCTTATTTTAATTCTAGCAATGAAATTTTGGAGGAAGCTGGTACATTAATAGAACAAAAGATTGCTGAAATATGGAAAGAGGCATTATCAATAGAAAAAGTCGGAATCAATCAAAACTTCTTTGACATTGGAGGACACTCATTGATGCTAATAAGTCTAATGTTGAGGATTAAAAATGAAATCTATTCTGAAATAAAAATTGTTGATTTATTTAAGTATCCTACGATTGCTTCATTGTCCAACTTTTTGGATAATGAACACAAGGATCAATTCAGTGAAACCAATTCCATACTGGAGAGGGTAGCTAAACAAAAAGCAATGATCAAGAAAAGACATGAATTTATAGACAATATAAAGCTCAGAGGGAGGGATTTAAAAAATGACGAATAAGCCTCAAGAGGAGAATATCGATGGAATTGCAATTATAGGAATGGCAGGGAAATTTCCTGGTGCCAAAAACATAAGGGAGTTTTGGGAAAATCTAATTCAGAACAAGGAAAGTATTACATTTTTTGAAGAGGAGGAGCTTCTTCAAGCAGGAATACCTTCTCATCTATTAAAAGACCCATATTATGTTCGTGCTAGAGGAGTTTTAGAAGATATAAATTTATTTGATGCATCATTTTTTAATATGACTCCTAGAGAAGCGGAAGTTACTGATCCTCAACATAGATTGTTTTTAGAAAGTTGCTGGGAAGCCATGGAAGATGCAGGTTATAACACAGAAAGATATCCACATCGAGTCGGTATTTTTGCAGGTGAGAGTATGAATAGCTACTTAATTGAAAATGTTTACCCACAATTTAGTGGTGCCCTTGGTGTTGATTCGTTACAGATGGCTATAGGTAATGATAAGGATAGCTTAACAACAAATGTATCTTATCGTATGAATTTAAGAGGACCAGGTATAACCATACAAACTTCTTCCTCGACTTCTCTTGTTGCTATAGCAATGGCATGTCAAAGTTTACAAAACTTTCAGTGTGATATGGCATTGGCTGGCGGCGTTGCTGTTGGAGCACGCCAAAAAACAGGGTACTTGTATCAAGAGGGTGGAATACTTTCTCGAGATGGACACTGTCGAGCATTTGATGCAAACTCTAGCGGATTTGTTACTGGGAGTGGAGTAGGTTCTATTGTCCTTAAAAGACTAGAGGATGCTTTAGAAGATAAAGATCAAATTTATGCTGTTATTAAGGGATATGCTGTAAACAATGATGGTTCTAAAAAAGTTAGTTATTCAGCTCCGAGTGTTGAAGGACAAGCAGAGGTGGTTTCAGAAGCTCTTGCTTATTCTGAATTTGAACCGGAGAGTATTGGATATATTGAGGCACATGGTACAGGAACACCAATGGGAGACCCAGTAGAGTTAGGGGCATTAACTCAAGCATATCGGATGATGGGCGCAAATAAAAATCAATTTTGTGCTATTGGTTCAGTAAAAACCAACATCGGACATCTTGATACAGCAGCTGGAGTAGCAGGCGTAATAAAAACAGCTCTATCATTAAAGAACAAAAAGATTCCAGCAAGCTTACATTTTCAATCACCAAATCCTCATATTGATATAGAGAATAGCCCTTTTTATGTAAATACAAAATTAACTGATTGGAATGCTGAAGAATATCCTAGACGTGCTGGAGTGAGCTCTCTTGGAATGGGGGGAACTAATGCCCATGTTGTTATAGAAGAAGCACCAGCTAGACCAGCTATAAAGGAAACTAGTAATTCGAAATTATTACTGATCTCCGCTCGAACTGAAACAGCACTACATTCCATTGCAGATAATTTAGCAGAATTTTTATTTGATAACCCACATGTCAATATGGATAATGTTGCTCATACACTCCAAATTGGTAGAAAAGAAATGGAATTTAGAAGTCATATAGTTTGTAATAATGCGAAAGAAGCTATTCGTATATTAAATGAACGAAAATATGATATGAGTATTGTTGGCGGAACTTCTAGTATCAAGCCTATTACCTTTATGTTTAGTGGGCAAGGCTCCCAGTATGTAGATATGGCTAAGGACTTGTACAACCAAAATGAAGTATTTCGTAAGACAGTAGAAGAATGTTCAACTATCTTAGAACCATTGATTGGTTATAAGATAGAAAAGATTATATATCCTGAAACCACTGAAGTAAAGACAGATATTGAAAACCTCATAAATCAGACAATATATACGCAGCCTGCAATCTTTACCATTAGCTATGCGATAGCCTCACTTTGGATTGAAATGGGGATAAAACCAAATTATTTAATTGGACATAGTATTGGTGAAATAGTCGCAGCTTGTATTGCAGGGGTTTTCCCGCTAGAAGATGCATTAAAGTTAGTTGCTGGTAGAGGGCGATTAATGCAAAATATGGAACCTGGGGCAATGTTAGCAGTAAATTTATCTGAAGCTGAAGCTTATGAAATTGCGGGTGATAAATTATCAGTAGCTGCGATAAATAGTCCAAACCTCTGTGTTATTTCTGGGCAAATCGACGAAATAGATCAACTTCAAAATAAATTAGAAACAAATGGAGTATTCTACAAAAGGTTACGAACGTCACATGCATTTCATTCTATTATGACAGAACCGATACTAGATGAATTTAGGAAACTTGTGAATATGATTTCATTTAACTCTCCAGAATTTACTATTATTTCTAACGTAACAGGACGTATTATCGGAAAAGAAGAAATCACTGATCCAGAGTATTGGGTAAAGCATATGAGACAGCCTGTGAATTTTGACGCAGGTATAAGAGGATTATTAAAAAAATCTGAAATGATTTTCTTGGAAGTGGGGCCAGGGGACACACTATGTTCTTTGGTTCAAGAACAATTGTCCATTGAAGATAAAGAGCAGGTTTTATCATCTATTAGGTCAACATTGGATAAAGTTAATGATTATGAGTTCTTTTTAAATACTGCAGGAAAACTATGGGGTAATGGATTTAAATTTGGAGATTCAGCTTTTTATCAAAAAGATGAAGCATCAAGAATTTCTTTACCTACCTATCCGTTTGAACGAAAAAGTTATTGGATAAAGGCTAAATATGAGCATAAACACATTATTGAGAACAATAACAATATAGAAATACCCGAAACAATTGATACTTCAGAGAGAGTAACGCTTAGGTTAAATACTTATGAACAAAGGCCACGACTTTCAAATGAATTTGTTAAAGCTGAAAATGAATCTCATCAGAAAATTGCGAATATATTTACTGATTTATTAGGAGTTGAACCAATAGGGATTTTTGATAACTTTTTTGAGTTAGGAGGCAACTCATTACAAGCTACCCAATTAATATCAAGAATTCAAAAACAATTTGGTGTCAGCCTTCCTTATCAAAACTTTTTCGAGGAACCAAATATAAATAATATTAGCAATTTTATAGACTCTCTAACAAAAGAAGAGGATACAATCGATTCTATTCTCGAGGAATTAGAAGGACTGACTGAAGAGGAAGCGGCCAAAATATTTATTCAGTTCAATACTGAGAAATAAGAGGAAGTGATTGCATGAAGACTATTTCTGATAGAATTTCTCAATTATCTCCAGAACAAATTATACGTCTTAAAGAAAAATGGGAAAATCAATTACAAAAAAATATACCAAATCAGGATACTACCTCTCTTTTGTCATTAAATCAACAGAGAATCTATTTACATCAACAAAATTATCCTGCTGATAGTTCCTATAATATGACTTACGCCGTTGAGCTACTTGGTCCAATAAATATATCAGCATTAGAACATGCAATTAATAGAGTAGTTTCTAGACATGAGATATTAAGAAGTCGATTTATTGAAAGAGAAGGTAAACCTCAACAAATAATTGAATCTTCATTAATTATTGATCTTTCTTATGAGGATTTAAACAAGATAGATTTTAATGAAAGAAAAAATGAAGCAATTAACAAGATTAAAAATATACAAAACATACCATTTGATTTAGAAGTTGGTCCTTTACTTAGAGTAACGGTATTTGAACTTGAGAAAGAGAGATTCATATTTTCATTAATGATGCATCATATTATTTCTGATGGATGGTCCATTCAAATTTTTGTTAATGAACTTTTGTCATTTTATAAGGAAGCTGTAGGGTTTATCCAAGTAAAACTACCTCCTTTAAAGATGCAATATAAAGATTTTGCAGAATATCAGAGACAGTGGATGAAAAGTGAAGAATTTAATCATCAAATGAACTATTGGAAAAGTCAATTAATGGACTCGACAGGTTTCCTAGATTTACCTACAGATTTCTCCCATCCAGTTAAGATTTCTAATTCTGGAAGTGTACATTCAGCAACTATTGATTCTGATAGATTAAATAAACTTAGAATGTTAAGTCAGAAAAATGGTACAACAACATTCATGACAACTCTTGCTGTTTTCAATGTACTTTTATATCAATTTACTACCCAGTCTCGGTTAGTAGTAGGAGTACCTTTTTCGGGAAGAACTAATTATGACTTTGAATCTATCATTGGCTTTTTTACAAACACTGTGGTATTCGATACAAACTTAAATGGAAATCCAGAATTCAGTAATGTATTGGAGCGTATTTCCAAAACGAGTATAAATGCTTATAGTAATGCGAATATTCCTTTTGATATGTTAGTTGAAGAATTATTTCCAAATAGACCACATGGGAAAATCCCTTTATCTCAAGTTATGTTTATTTATCAGAATATTAAAACTACAAATATGAATTTGGATAACATTCAGATTAATAATGTACCTATAGAGAGTTCTACCTCAATGGCGGAACTTTCATTAGAGTGTATTGAAAATGAAAACACAATTGAGCTTCGATTTGAATACAGAACAGATCTTTTTAAATCAAAAACTATTAAACGCTTGGCTGATCATTTTTTAACATTGGTAGATATCATTGTGAGTAATCCATCTATTAAGCTTTCAGAGTTACCTTTACCAGTGGGAGATTGTAAATTATTGAGCATGTGGAATCAGACGAGAGAAGATTATGAGTTGGAAAGTACCATTCATGATCTTTTTTCAGTTCAGGTATCTGATCATCCTGATTCTGTGGCATTTATTCAAGGCAATCGCTCTATCACATACAGCGAATTAGAAATTAATTCAAACAAATGGGCAAGATATCTTAAGAAACATGGTGTAATGAAGGGAAGTAAAGTGGGAATTTGTTTAGAGAGATCGTTGGAATCAATGATTTCTGTACTGTCTATCCTAAAACTTGGAGCAATGTTCGTACCATTGGACATTAATTATCCAAAAGACCGTCTAAAGTACATGATTGAAGATTCAGGTATTAAGACTATTTTAACCAAGGCAAAATACACTTCCTTATTGCCTATATCTACGAATCAAACTGTGATTTGTGTGGATGAACATCAATATAGCTTGATGCAAGAGTGTAGTGAACGTCTAGGTACAATTATAAATTCTCATACTCCAGCGTATATGATGTACACATCTGGGTCTACTGGACGTCCTAAAGGAGTTATAGGTACTCATCGAAATGTAATTAACCGAATAAAATGGATGGTCAATAAGTATCCGTTTGAGGAAACGGAAATATGTTGTCATAAGACATCTTCCAATTTTATTGATTCGATTTGGGAGATGTTTGGTCCACTATTAAATGGGATACCCAGTGTAATTATTTCTGATGAAACAGTAAGAGATATCAATCAATTTATATTTGTGCTTCAACAGAACAAAATAACAAGAATTGTCCTTGTTCCTTCGGTTCTTAAGATGATAGTAGAAAATAATATTTATATTTCTAGGGATTTGCCTTTCCTAAAATTTTGGGTTGTGAGTGGAGAAGAGCTAAATATTACACTAGTAAATAAATTTAGGCAGCTTTCAAATCAATGTACTAAGCTAATTAATTTATATGGTTCCTCAGAAGTCATGGCAGATGCAACTTATTTTGATACCTCTGATTTAGTTCAAACAAATCAAAAGGTTCCTATTGGTAAGCCAATAGGAAATACAGAGATATATATTTTAGATTCTGAAATGAAACAAGTTCCAATTGGTGTGGTTGGAGAAATATATATCGGCGGAGAAGGGGTTGCAATAGGTTATAACAAAGAGGATTTAACACAAGAAAAATTTGTTATGAATCCATTTAAATCAGACAAAGGAAAAGTTTTATTTAAATCGGGTGATTTAGCAAAGTTTTTGGAAGATGGGAATATAGAATATATAGGACGTAAAGATTCCCAAATTAAACTTAATGGAATTCGTATTGAATTAACTGAAATTGAATCTGTTTTATTGAATCACAGTGAGATCATTGAAGCAGTAGTATTAATGAATAATCGAATAAATACTCTTTGCGTATACTTTGTGGGAGCTATTGATAAAGAGGAATTAAAAAAATATCTTAGAAAACATCTTCCACAGTATATGATACCTCATTTGTATTTACGTTTGGAAAGGTTGCCATTACTACCAAACGGTAAAATTGATAAAAAGAAACTTGTATCGATGGATTATTCATACACTAGGGTCAATGAAGATCTTCCAAAAAATAAAATAGAAGATAAACTTTTAAAAATATGGAAAGAGGTATTAAAACAGGACTCAATTGGAACTAATATTAGTTTCTTTGAATATGGAGGTAATTCAATTAAGGCTTCCCTGCTTTCAGTTAGCATATATCAATCATTTGGAGTCCAAATTCCTCTAAGGGAAATATTAGAAGGGGTAACAATTCAAAAACTAGCTACAATTATCAATAACCATGATATTCAGATGAAATTACCGAAAATAGACAAGCAATCAAATCTATCAAATTACAGAGCAAGCTCATCACAATCAAGGCTATTCTTTATGAACAGATTAATGGAAAATGGAATTCATTATAACCTTCCAAATATTATTCAATTTGAGGGAAAACTAGATGTGGAGAGGCTAAGAAACTCAATTGATATTTTGATTTCTCGTCATGAGATTCTTAGAACATCATTCCAACTAACAGCTTCTACTGTAGAACAGAAAGTTCATGATGATATTGAGTTTGAACTGGTAACAATCTATGAGGGAATAGAATTTTTAGAAGCTAGAATGCGTAAGTTTGTAAAGGAATTCGACTTAACAAAAATTCCGTTGTTTAGATTTCTATTAGTAAACCATGGGGAAAATTTTCATTCTTTACTAATTGATATGCACCATATTATTGTGGACGGGATTTCTATAGATTTATTACGTACTGAACTTTTAAGTTTATATAATGGTGAAGAGCTATCCCCTAAAACATTACAGTATAAAGATTATGCAGTATGGCAAGGAAACTTACTACAAACTGATGAAATGTTAAATGGTGAACAATATTGGTTAAACAAATTTAGTGACGGTGGTCCTATTCTTCAGTTGCCTACTGATTATTTACGACCACCAATAAAAAAATATGAGGGCGAAGAACAGGAATTTGTGATTGATTTAGAAAAATTAGCTTTCTTAAGAAAATTGGCATCAGAATTGGGTGTTACCCTGTATTCTCTTGTTTTATCGATATTTGGAGTTCTGTTAGCAAGAAATTCGGGTCAAGAAGATATAGTTATAGGTACAGCTGTGTCTGGAAGAAGGCATCCTGATATTACTGATATGATAGGTGTATTTATTAATAATGTCGGCTTGCGGATTTACCCAAAATTAGAAAAAACTTTCAGATCATATCTCTATGAAGTAAGAAAGACTGTTTTTGATGCTCTTGAATATCAGGATTATCCTTTCGAAGAACTTGTAAACAAGATTCCTTTAAAGAGAGATTTGAGTAGGAATCCTCTGATTGATGTAATGTTTATTTGGCATAACTATAAATCTGACGAACATATATCATTTCCAGATTTAAATGTAAGTTATGTAAGACCAACATCACTTGGTGCTAAATATGACTTAACTTTAAATATTTGGGAGGAAAAAGAAAATCTAACCTGTCACATAGAGTACGATAAAAATTTATTTAAACCAGAATCCATAGAACGCATTAGTGAACAATTTCAATTAATGATAAATGTAATTGGGGACTATATTGATAAGGAAATATTAAGAATTCCTTTAGTAAGAGAAGATGAAGTTTCTGATATTACTAGTACAAGTCATTTGTCTTCATCTAAAATTGAATATCATACTATCCTAGAAAGCTTTGATGAATGTGTTCGTACTATGCCAAGTAAAGCCGCTATTGTTTTCAATGAGAGAGAGTATACGTATATCGATTTATATAGAGATATAAACGAATTAGTTAGAACTCTTTTAGAGTCTGGTGTTGGCCCCGAACAAATTGTTGGTGTAATGCTTGACCGTTCATATACTACTGTTGTAGCAATACTAGCAATCCTTAAATCGGGAGCAGCATTTCTTACAATAGATCCAACATATCCTGCCGAGAGGGTATCGTATGTTCTACGTGATAGTAATACATCAGTAATAATCTCTGAAGATAAATACAGAACCAGTTTGGATTTTAATGGGAAGACTATCTATATCAATAGTGATAATAAAAATGTCAATCAGTCTATCCCTGTAAATCCAATAAAATTGGAATCAAATAACTTAGCATATGTTATGTATACATCGGGATCAACAGGGGAACCAAAAGGTGTGATGATTGAACATAAAGCTTTGAATCACTATATATCAAGCATCAGTAGTAGATTAAATTTAGACAGCACAGCAAGGTTTTTAGCATTAACTACAGTGTCATTTGATATTTTCATAACAGAAATGTTGTTTCCATTAACTTTGGGAGCGAGTGTGGTAATTAGTGATGAAGAACAGCAGAGAGATATGCAAAAGTTAACTGAGTTAATAATTGATAATAAAGTAAATGTAATTCAAACAACCCCTTCTAGAATTCAGCTAATGTTATCTCACTCAGGTTGTAATGATATTTTTAACAATTTGGACCTGTTAATTGTTGGGGGAGAGACATTTCCGAATCAAATGCTACCAAAACTGAGAGAGAAATACAAAGGAACACTTTTAAATGCGTACGGACCAACAGAGACTACAGTTTGGACGACAATCAAAGAGTTAAAGAATGAAGACAAAATCACTATTGGTCAACCATTACCAGGTTATAGATGTTACGTATTAGATGAATATCAACAATTATTGCCTCAGGGTGTTCCTGGTGAACTCTATATTGGTGGGCCAAGTATTGCACGAGGGTATAAAAATAATGAGAATTTAACTCTTGCAAAATTTATCAATGATCCTTTTAATCCAACTGAGCGAATTTATCGAACAGGAGATAAGGCAATAAAATTAAAAAATGGAGAAATCGAGTTAATTGGAAGAACAGATGACCAAATGAAGATAAGAGGTTATCGAATTGAACCAGTGGAGATCGAGAATACTTTAGGTCTTTTAGAAGGAGTTAACCAAGCGGTAGTATTAAAAAAGAAAAAAGGAACTGAAGATATATTATTTGGTTATTATGTATCTGATGAAGAGATTGACACAAAACTAATGCGTCAGTTTCTAACCACTAAATTACCAGCATACATGATTCCACAGTATTTGATTCGCTTAGATTCATTACCCTTAACTCCTAATAATAAAATTAATAGAAAAGTTCTTTCTGAAAGAAACGATAATTTAAAGGGTGGAGATTTTTCTAAATTAAAATTTCATCCAGAGAATGTAGTTCAAATATCTCTTCTTAAAATATGGAGTGATATTCTCCAAACAGATGCCATTGATATTGATGATAATTTCTTTGACATTGGGGGGAGCTCGATACTGCTTATGCAAATGCATGATCGAATTAACATAGAGTATCCAAATAGAATTACCATCACTGAACTATTCGGATATCCAACTATTCGTATAATATCCGAAAAATTATCAAGTACTCCGGAATTAACAAAGCATATTGAAGTAAGTAAAATACCAAATAATTATGCCTATTCCGTCCTAGCCAATCGTCCTAATGGAAAGTGTACTCTAAAGTTGGATTCCTTAATAGTCAAAGAATTAGATACCTTATCCCATATTCAGGGTTGTGCTTTGGATGAACTATTATTAGCGGCTTATATCTATACTCTTAGTGAATTTAGCCAAGATAGAGTGCCAAGTATATACACTTGGGTTACTTTAGATCAACAACTTCGACTAATATCTGTAGATTTAAATAGCCATAAAATAAATGGAATAAAGACATTTATTAAAATTGTTAGTAATCTTTATAATCAATCTTTTCATACAAATATTTATGAATACCTTACCTCTCAAAAGATAAGATTAAAACAAAATGAATTTTTACCGGTTTTTTCTAGTTTTGAACATAAAGCAACATTAGATGGAATTCGACACATTTCAAGATTACCTTTCTACTATTCTCGAAATAACGAGAAAATATTTATTATATGTGAATACGAAGGTAAGTATATTCGTAAGGAAGGGGTTTTAGAAATGCTTGATATATTTTCTAATGTACTCGAAAGCATTATAGAATCTATAGGCCCGAATGGAGGAGAAGTAATTCATGAATAGAACCGCATTGTTATTTCCAGGTCAAGGTTCTCAGTACGTTGGTATGGGACAAGATATATATAAATCTAGCTCTATTGTAAGAGAAACATTTGAAGAAGCTGAAGAAACAGTAGGTATTGAACTTTCAAAAATCTGTTTTGAGGATAATAATGGAACTTTGACTAGTACAGAAATTGCACAACCTGCAATTCTTACACTTTCAGTTGCTCAATTTAGACTCTTAAATGAAAGGTATGAGATAAATCCGAGTCTTTTAGCTGGACACAGTTTAGGTGAATATTCGGCCCTTTGTTGTAGTGAGGTATTTTCATTTTCTGATGCTCTCAAAATTGTACAAAAACGTGGACAATTAATGAAAGATACTTCTCAAATGAAAGGTACAATGGCTGCAGTTATTGGCATTGATTCTAATGAAGTAACCAGTGTTTGTCTAGAACTACTGTCATTAGGCCATATAGTAGGGATAGGAGCATATAATTCCCTGACACAATGTTCTATTTCGGGAGAAAAGAAGGCGGTAGAAATGGCCAGTACGCGACTTAAAAAGATGGGTGGAACTGTTATACCATTAAATGTAAGTGGTGCATTTCACAGTTCTTTAATGAATGAAGCAGCCACTGAATTAAGAAAAACTCTTGAAAAATACCGATTTTCAAGAATGAAATGGCCAGTACTTTCAAACGTTACTGGGGAACCTCACCATGGAGTTAACAATATTATTGATAATCTTGTTTTACAAATGACTGCACCAGTTCAATGGATCGAGAATATGAACTATCTATTGAAGAAAAATATTACTCATGCCATTGAATTAGGTCCAGGCACAGTACTTAATAATTTATCTAAGGAATTTAATGGTCTAGAGGTATATTCATATGACACTGAAAAAGATGCAGAGATATTAATAAACTTATTGACTCCTGAAGAGGACAGATTGGCATTCATAGGAAGAGCGTTAGCTACTGCTGTTTGTATTAAAAATAACAACGACGATGTGGAACAATATAAACTTGGTGTCATAGAACCCTATCAACGCATTAAAGAAATGTACTTGTTATTAGAAAAGAAACAGGAAACACCAACAATGGAACAACTAAAGGAAACAATTGAAATGTTGCTAACAGTTATCCAGACTAAAAAAGCTGATATGCAAGAATGTAATATTCGAATAAAGTCCTTACTCTATGAAACTGGTACTAAGGACTTGCTTAAGGAGATTAATCTTCCATTTAATTTGATGCATTGAAGCGAGGTTAAAATATGTTGAAATTGAATTACAATAAAAAATATAAAAGTGGTGATTTTTTACAAGAAGAAGAATCATTACATGAAATAGCTGTTATTGGTGTTTCGGCAAAACTGCCACAAGCAGACAGTCCTGATTCATTTTGGGATTTATTATGTAGTGGAACAGATGCAATTAGCACTTTTCCTAAATCCCGAATACCAGATGTTTCAGCTTATATGAAGTATAAAAATAATTACCCACATAACTCGTATTGTGATGGAAGTTACCTTCCACATATAGATTATTTTGATCATGAATTCTTTAATATTACGGCAAAGGAAGCTTCTCTAATGGACCCTAATCAGCGGATTTTTCTTGAAGTAGCTTGTAAAGCTATTGAAGATGCTGGATATGGCGGGGGAAAATTATCCGGAAGTCTAACAGGTGTTTATGTTGGATATTCAGGTAATGGTGAATATCAAACGTTTATTTCAGATGTCCAACCAGAATCCGTAATCTTATCTGAAGCTGGAAATATTCAATCAATTATTGCTAGTAGACTTGCTTACACCTTGGACTTAAAGGGTCCCTCTTTATTGGTTGATACTGCTTGCTCTTCTTCACTTGTTGCTGTACATATGGCATGTCAGGCTATTAGAAGTAATGAATGTGATATGGCTATTGCAGGTGGGATTAAAATATCATTTCTTCCTTTTGAGTCTGATGACAAACTTGGGATTGAATCTAGCAGTGGAAAAACAAGAACTTTTGATGATAATTCTGATGGAACTGTATTTGGCGAAGGAACTGTAGCCTTGTTGTTAAAACCTTTACAACGTGCTCTTAATGATCATGATCATATTTATGCGGTGATAAAAGGGTCTGCAGTGAACCAAGATGGACGCTCGATTGGAATCACCGCACCTAATGTACTGGCTCAAGAGAATTGTATTACACAAGCTTGGGATAATGCAGGTATTGAACCGGAAACCGTTTCTTATATGGAAGCGCATGGAACTGGAACAAAGCTTGGCGACCCTGTTGAAGTAGATGCTATTTCGCGTGCATTTAGAAAATATACAAATAAGCAACAATTTTGTGGTCTGGGTTCTATCAAATCGGTTTATGGTCATTTAGATCACGCTGCAGGAATATTAGGATTACTTAAAGTAATATTAATGTTAAAAAATCGTAAAATTCCACCTACACTTAACTTTTCTTATCCTAATAGAAACATTGACTTTATTAGTTCACCAGTTTACGTTTCTGATAAAGTTCAAGAATGGGAGACAGTAAATAATCACCCAAGAAGGTGTGGAGTAAGTTCTTTTGGTTTAAGTGGGACCAATTGTCATGTTGTTTTAGAAGAAGCTCCAGCTTACCAGGTAAATGATCATTCGAAAACAGTAAAGGAAGAAAAAATTCACCTATTTAGTCTTTCGGCTAAGAAGAAACATGTTCTTGAGAAAATGGTGACTATTCAAAGGAAATTTATAGAAAACAATATCCAAGAAGATATAAAGAATGTTTGTTATACGGTTAATACTGGTAGAACACATAGTATATATCGTCTAGTTATTTTAGTAAGGAATATGGATGAGCTCTTAATCAAGTTGAAACATCTTGAATATCATGGATTGAATACTTTTGAGGATCAAGATATATTTTACGGATCTCATTTTGTTGTGCCCAATATTAAAAACCAACTTGAAAATGGAGAGATGTACGGTTCTGATAAAGTTTATCTTACAAGCGCTTTAAATAATTTTATTAAAGGATTGTCAAATAATCTTACCCCTATCGATTTTCGGAAGATTTGTAACCAATATATTCAAGGTGCTGATATATCATGGCATTCTTTTTACAGCTTATTTTCGGATACTTATTACAAATTAAGTATGCCTGGATATATCTTTGACAATATAAGATGTTGGCCAAACATTCCTAGTACTAAATCGGCGATTAGTATAAAGAAGGAAAAATCAGCTAAGGATTTCGGACATCCCTTTATTGATGAATGCGCAATAGTATCATTAGAACAAGACATTTATGTGAGTAAGTTCTCAATGAATGAACATTGGGTACTTAGAGAGCATAAAATTTTAGGGAAAAGTCTGTTGCCTGGAACTGCTTATTTAGAGATGATAGAAACAATTTGCTCTAGGTACTACCCTACTGAATATTCATATGAAATTAGGGATGTCTTCTTTCTTAACCCATTAATAGTAGAACCAAATACAGAAATTGAAGTTCAAATGATAGTAAAAGAACGAAAAGATAAACTAGATATCATTATTGCATCAAAACAATCAGAATCCCATCAATGGGTTAAATATTGTGAGGCTAATGTCTATTCAATTCAACTTCCACTCGTGAAATCAATGACCTTAGATGATTTATATACTCAAATGCAACCCATAAATGAGAATAACAACAATAGTGAGGAAAGCTTTTTTGATTTCGGTCCACGATGGACTACACTATTAGATCGGTTATATGTTGGAAAGGAAGAGGTTTTAGCTGAATTTAGTCTACCGGATTGTTTTTCATCTGATTTAGAAAATTTTCGTTTACATCCATCTTTACTTGATGTAGCTGTAAATGTTGCTAGTCAAGTATCAGGAAACGGCTTATACCTACCCTTATCTTATAATTCAATAAGGGTGCATTCAGCTCTACCAGGAAAAATTATCAGTCATGTACGTAAAAAGAAAGTTAGTCATTCGGATGCTGAAACTATGTCTTTTGATGTAACGATATACGATTCCGAGGGTAATATACTATTTGTTGCCCAGGACTTTACAGTAAAAAGAGTAAATTCAATTGATTTTCATCAAAGTAGTGATGAGATATCTTCAACAAAGTTCTATCAAATAAATTGGGTTCAGCTTCCAGATCTTCCTAACAATAAATTATCTGAAAGAAATGGAAAGATGTTATGTATCCGATTTGAAAATAGTTGTAACGATTTATTAAATCATTTTTCAGTTAGCTCGAATATAATAGATGTCATCATTGGAAGTGAATTTAAAAGAATTAGTCCAAATCAATATATTTGTTCAGGAACAAAAGAGGATTATGACAAACTTTTTAGTATGTTAGGTGATGTCGATATATACAAGATTCTTCATATGACAACACTATTACATAAAGAACAGATTAAAGAGAGGAGAGATATAGATAATATAATTCAGAATAGTGTATACAACCTAAAAAATATGCTAAGAAGTATGATTGATAGCCAGAAGAACAGGGGTATAGAGATTATACTTTTGAGCAAGAACGGATTTCAGGTTACAGGAAATGAAGCATTGATTCATCCATTAAATGCTGCATATTTAACATGGGGGCAGTCAATTCCTGATGAATACCCTAACTTGTCTTGTCGATCCATCGATATCGACGATAATACTTTGCTAGAAATAATCGAGAAGGAAATTTATTTTGAATCACAGCAATATATTACAGCAATCAGAAATCAAGTGCGTTATCAAAAGGAAATATCAGTTCTCAGCCAAATAAATAGTACTATCAAGAAGAACCTCCCTCTGCGTCAAGAAGGGGTTTATTTAATTTCTGGAGGTACAGGGGCTCTAGGGAATGAGGTTGCAAAATTCCTTGCAAGAAAGGAAAAAATCCATCTGGTTCTTGTAGGTAGAACCACTGAAAAAGAAGGAAATATTAGTTATACCCAGAGAATACAAGATACCAAAAAACATATTAATGCTTTGGGTTCTACAGTTGAATATCTTCCTGCCGACATCAGCAATGAAGAACAAGTAAAACGCGTTGTACAACATATTAAAGGGAAGTATAAAAAAATCAATGGAATTATTCATGCTTCTGGAATAGCCTCAAAGGGATTTATTATCAACCGAACAGATGAGGAAACTGACCAAGTGTTGAGTTCAAAGATTTATGGTGCTTGGCTCCTTGATAAGTACACAGTCAATGAGGAAATGGATTTTTTTATTTCCTTTTCTTCAATTTCAAGTTTATATGGTTCAGCTGGCCAATCTGATTATGCTGCTGCAAATGCTTACTTAGATGTTTTCTCAGATTATAGGAACTCTCATGGGCGCAAAACCTTAACAATAAATTGGGCACCATGGAAGGATATAGGTATGGCAGCTGAGAATAATGTTCAGGACAATGGAGTATTCAAAATGCTGGATGTTTCAGAGGGAATTGAAGCATTTGAAAATATCTTTGGGCATGAAGCGGGTTCTGTTGTTGTTGGTAGGCTTAATGAAAAGTTATTAGCTACTAAACTTAAAGAGGTAGATATATTGTTTGATAACGAAATAATTTCTAGAATTCAAAAGAGTGTATCTACTGTTAAAACTATTAATCCTAAAGAGGAAAATGGTTCTACATCTTTCAAAAAGAAAAATTCGTCAAGAAATGAAGATGTCATGAATACGATTTCAAATATTTGGCGTGATATTTTAGGTATAGAAGAGGTTTCAATTTATGATAGTTTTGGTTCTTTAGGTGGGGATTCTATTACTGCCACGAGAATATATAAAGAAATAGATAAAGAGTATCCAGGAAAAATTGATATAGGGAGCATTTTTGCATTTCCATCGATTCTAGAAATATCAAAACATATTGAAAATCAGATTCAACAAGACCTAGCTGAAAAAACTGTTTCTAATAAAGATAGAGTAAGCCATGGGTCTGATGAGTTAATAGACGATGTACTAAAGCAACTAAGAGATCAGTCACTATCTGTAAGTGAAGCAATGGAATTAATTTAAATTCAAAAAGAATTAAGGGGAGATGTTGTAATGTTTATTGATGATGTGGTAACGAAAATTTGGGAACCAGTTTCTGATGTTTATGAAATCGAATTTAATAATGCTTTAAAATATGAACCGGAAAAGTTAGCGGAAATTATCATTGAAGAAGTAAAAAAAGTTGATACCGTTGTCTTCCAGAGTAGGGAGCTAAATATGATTGCACTCGTAACTAGCGGTTGTCCTCATAATGTGAGAAATGGAAAAATGTCAGGATGCAGTTTTTGCGATTATAATTCTACTGAAACAAAAGGGGTTGCAATGTTGAATGCTCTTAAGAGAATGAGCCCTGAATTATACGCTAAAGTTGTAAGTTTTAGTATTGAGAATGCAAGAGATAAAATTCATAGACCTAGTGCGGTAGAGCTTATTACGGCATATGACTGCTTAAATCCTCAAGAAATCCCGGAAAAAGTATATGAAGATGTTATTGATAAAGGACAAATGTTTAACAGAAAAGTCCGTCCATTTAAAACTATTTTTGAAACAAGAGCATCAAGTATGAATTATAACAAAATCATGTCTTGGAAAAAGAATTTAGGGAAAAAGGTAATGATAGAATTTGGGGTAGAAGTAGGTGATGAATGGGTAAGGAATCACTGGGTAAATAAGAATTTAAGTGCTGCACAAATCGAAAAAGCTATCGCAACCATTCGTAAGGCCGAATGTGAATCTAGTGGTAACTTGCTTATTGGTGTTCCAGGTTGTACAGAAGAGCAGTCAATTCAACTATTCAAAGATTCAGCTATTATGCTAGCAGACCTAGGTATCGACCACATTTTATGTTCTCCTTTAGGAAGAAAGGAAAGAACTTTACAAGGATATCTGCACACTAAAATGGTAAATAATGAGCGATTAAATGAGTTTGGACTAGTAAATGGAGATCAGACAGGTATGCCTTGGATATTTACTGTAGTTAATGCTCTTTATGCTGTTGGAAGTGAAAGACCAGACATTATCCCGAAACTAACTACTAGCCCAGCAAATTTACCACCATATTTAAGAACAACGGAACTTCTTTATAAAGGAACTGAATTAGAAAAATGTATTGATATTGCGGGAAAAACACTTAAAGAATTCTATAATATCAATCAAGATTTTGAAAAAATCAAAGTACTATACCATGAAATGATCAATGATCCAGCTTATGCTATCTATGAACAATTCTTAGAAAAACAGAAGAAAGCTGGAAGTCTTAAAGATACATTAGTTATATTAGCAGAAGAGTTGGCAAAAGAATTTTGGGATGAGGATTGGGAAGAAAGAGTAAATTCATTCCGTGAAAATGAGCTTTCAAACCTCGGTGCTTAAGGAGGAAACTCAGTGGATCAACTAAAACAATATATTTTACATCAGGTCGCAAACCATCAACTAACAATAGAAGAAGCAAAAAAATTATTGAAGGAACTTAACCAGAAAAACACAAGTAATGAAGAGACTTCAGATGACATTGCAATTATTGGTATGGCCGGAAGGTTTCCCAAAGCAGCTGATATCAAAGAGTTTTGGAATAACATTTTGAGAGGTGTCAATTGTATTGACAGACCTTCAATATTAAGAAGAAAGGGCTGGGAGGATGTTTTAAAAGACCATTTTCAATTAGAAAATCTCTCGGAAGAATTACTATCTTTTGGCGGTTATCTTGATGATGTAAATGCCTTTGATGCTGAATTTTTTGGAATATCAAAAAAAGAAGCAAAGTTTATGGATCCTTGGCAAAGAAACATGTTAGAAACCGTATACCTCGCATTGGAAGATGCGGGGTATGGGGGTCAAACCGCTTATGGAACTAATACAGGAGTGTTTATAGGTAGGGACCATGCTGTTGAATCTTCCTATGCGAAAATCGCAGGAAATGTTCATCCATTAGTTCTTACAGGATCATATTCATCTATACTTGCTAGTAGAATATCACATACATTTAATTTTCAAGGTCCAAGTATTGTCGTAGATACTGCTTGTTCATCCGCCTTAGTTGCTATTCATCAAGCATGCCTCGCATTAAAGAATGGACAATGTAACTTAGCTGTAGCTGGTGGCATAAACCTTAGGGAAAACTTTATAGAATCTCCAGACCAACCAATGCAAGGGATATTAACAGAAGAACCAATGGTAAGGACCTTTGACAAAAGTGCAAAAGGAACTTTGTTAAGTGAAGGTGTAGGTGCTATTTTACTTAAACGTTATAAAGAAGCTGTTAAGGACGGAGATAGGGTCTATGCTATTGTAAAGGGTTCAGCTGTCAATAATGATGGTGGTAAGATGGGTATTGCTACCCCCAATGCAAATATGCAGCAAAAAGTAATTGAACAATCATGGGAATCTGCTGGAATAAACCCAGAATCAATCTCCTATATAGAAGCACATGGAACAGGAACTCTCTTGGGCGATCCAATAGAAGTTAAAGCAATAACTGAAGCTTTTAAAAAATTTACTAACCGTAAACAGTTCTGTGCAATCAGTACTGTAAAAACAAACGTAGGACATACTGTCGCTGCATCTGGAATAGCTTCTTTAGTTAAAGCAGTATTTGCGATGAAATATAAGAAAATTCCTTATCACATTAACTTTAAAGAAGTAAATCCATATATAGATTTTACAGATAGTGCAGTTTATGTAAGTGATCGTACAGCCAATTGGGTTGATTCATTAGAACCACGTAGGTGTGGTGTAAATTCATTTGGGTTTAGTGGAACAAATTGTCACATAGTGTTAGAAGAACCCATGAATAATGGAAACTCTTCGAATGGATGGGCAATAGAGGAGCCTTCTTTTCCCTATTTATTTTCAATTTCTACTAAGAATGAGAAGACTTTAAGGGAACTTGTAAAGAGCTATAAATATTTTCTTGAAGATGTGGATTGGCAAAGCTTAGATCTACAAGATATGTGCTATACAACACTATGTGGAAGAGGACATTATGAATCCCGTGTACTTTTACAGGTTAATAGCATTGAAGAGTTATATAACAAAATTCTTCTTCTACATAATTGTGATGATTGGGAAGAAATTGATGATAGTAATATTCATTTTGGATGGCATCGAATAATTAAAAATTACGAAAATGTAAAACAAAATGGAGAGATAACAGATAAAGATTTAAATGCGCTAAATGATGAGGCATCCTATATTCTAAAACTCTTATTAGACGGTGATAATCTCAATTGGAAAAAGTTATCGGAGTACTATGTAAAAGGTGCATCAATAGATTGGAAAAGTCTATTTCATCACAAAAAAACATTTAAAACTGAACTACCATTGTATCCGTTGGAGCGTAAAAGGGTCTGGATCGATGGTTCAGAGAAAAAAATGAAGTCAGCGAAAGAAAGAAGACGTGAGCGACAAGAGGCATCCATAAGGCGTAAAGCTAAACTAGTTTCCCAAGAAAACCAAAATGAAATTATATCTCCTGTAACTGATGATGAGAAAATAATGATTTCTATTTGGAAAGAGGTTTTAAATGTAGAAAAAATTGGTGTACACGACAACTTTTTCAGTCTTGGTGGTGATTCAATTAAAGTAATACAAGTTACATCTAAAGCTCAAGATCAAAGTTTTAATATGTCGGTACAACAATTATTTGAGAATCAAACTATATATGAACTAGTTCAGGCAGTTGGAAAAGAAAAGAAAGAACAAAAACCTGTTTTAATAAAGAACTTTGAATTGATATCTGACGAAGATGTATCTAAAATACCATCAAATATAGAAGATGCGTATCCAATAAGTGCACTCCAAACAGGTATGTTATTTCATAGTATCTGGTCAACTTCATCTGAATCTTTTCATGATATTTTAAGTCTACATATCAAGGAAAAGTTAGATGAAACTAGTTTCAAAAAAGCAGTCAACATTATGGTAAGTAAACATCCAGTATTACGTACTACATTTGATTTTATTAATTTTAGTAAGCCATTACAATTAGTCCATTTTAACGCAAAAGCTCCAATTTATATTGAGAAAATTACTGGATTAACCCAAGAAGAGCAGGATGCATACCTTGAAAAGTGGCGTTCAAAACAAAAAGATGAAGGGTTTGATTGGTCGAAACCACCGCTTTTACGAGTATTTATTCACTACAGAAGTGACGATGCATTCCAGTTGTCATTAATTTTTCACCATTCTATTTTAGATGGGTGGAGTGTATCTAGCCTATTGACGGAATTGTTCAAGTATTATTCATTACTAAAAGTAGGAGTACCAATCTCGCAAGATTCACACTTAGAAATTGGTTTCAGGGATTATATTGCAGCAGAAAGTAAGATGATTCAATCAGACGATGCTCCTAAATACTGGAAAGAAAAGCTAGATGGATTGGAAGCTATAGATTTACTAAGTAAGCGGATGAACGATGATAGAAATGAGCATAGATTTCTCCAAGAAATTAGATTAACTGTGAATGAGCAACTGGTTGAACAATTAATAGAAGTGAGCAGAAAAATTTCTGTTCCATTAAAAACAATTTTTCTAGCAGCACATATTAAAGCATTACAACTAATTAGTGGTAAAAATGATGTATTATCAGGAATTGTAGTAAATGGAAGATTAGAACAAAATGGTGGGGATAGAGTCCTTGGTTTATTCCTAAATACCCTACCTTTTAGATTTAACAGTTCATATTCAACTTGGGAGGAATTGCTAAGAAGTGTATTCCAAAATGAACAAGAAGTGATTCCATATCGCAGGTATCCTCTCGCAGAAATTCAAAAGACTACCAATAAGCCTATAGTAATATCAAGTATATTTAACTATCAGAACTTCCATATCTATAATGAGGTTAATAATTATGGGGAGTTGGAAGTACTTTCTGATGAAATGTTTGAGGTAACAGATGTTCCTTTGTATGTAAGATTCATTCAAGGGAGATTTAACAAAGAGGTTACATTAGGATTACAGTACGATTCAGATATCTTTACGGAATCAGAAATAGATAGAATAGGAAAATACTATTCAAATATTTTATGTGCGATTGCGTCAGACTCAATGGAAAATAGTTTGAAGACTAACTTACTTACAGAAATAGAACAGGAAAAAATTAAGCACTGGAATAGCACAGAAACAACTTTTCCTAAGAATAATCTATTAAACATGATTGAAACTCATGCTTTATCAACACCTGACAAAATTGCTCTTACATACGGAGAAAGTCATTTGAGTTTCAGCGAAATGTACGAGGAAGTAAATCAGAAGGTTAAGGTGCTAAAGAAAATTGGTTTGAAACCAGGAATGCATATTGGAGTTTATATGAATCGAAGTATCGAATCGGTAGTAAGTTTACTGTCGATATGGAAAGCTGGATGTGTATATGTTCCACTTGATCCAGTATATCCATCTGAGAGAATTGAATATATGATAAAAGATGCTAATTTATCCCTAATATTAACTCAAAATGAGACAAACGATTTCCTATCTGAAAAAGATGTTTTGGTATGGAATGTCGATAATGTTCCGAACTTTCAAAATGAAAATCTAATGCAACAAGAATACAATAGCTATCATGATGATTTAGCTTATATTATATATACCTCAGGTTCTACGGGCGTACCTAAAGGTGTAATGGGTAGGCATAGTGGACTATTAAATAGGTGTGAGTGGATGTGGGAGAAGTATCCATTTAGAGAAGATGAGGTTTGTTGTTGTAAGACTTCTATAAGCTTTATCGATTCTCTTGCAGAAATTCTTTCTCCTCTAGCTCAAGGCATACAATTAGTTATATTCCCAACTGAGATTGTCATGGACCCGAGTTCACTTGTTCAAGAAATGTTCACCCATAAAGTATCTAGGATTGTAGTAGTTCCATCTCTTCTAACTTTACTACTAGATTTATATGATGATTTATCCAATCTCTTACCACATCTACAATTATGTATAACAAGTGGTGAAGAGTTAACATCATCTATTGTACGACAATGGAATAAAAAAATGCCTGGACGAAAACTAATCAACTTATATGGTTCATCAGAAGTTTCAGCGGATGTCCTATATTATGAAATAAATACAAATGAAATAGAAAATATAGTCGTCCCACTGGGGAGGCCAATCTCAAACACTAAAGTATATATACTAAATTCAAAGTTAGAACAAGTACCTATTGGTGTTGTGGGATATATATATATTGGTGGATCTGGATTGGCAATAGGATACCACAATCACGAAAATTGGACGGAGGAACGATTTGTTACCATTTCAAATGGAGATATACAAGAGCAAGTATACAAAACTGGTGATCTTGGTTACTTTAATTCTGATGGTGAGGTTATATTCAAAGGCCGTAGAGATAACCAAATTCAACTTAATGGTTATCGAATTGAACCTCAGGAAATTGAAACTGTACTTAGAAGATACAAAACGATTAAAGAGGCAGTGGTAAAGGAAAATCAGGATTCAACTAATAATATTTTGTTGGTAGCATATATAACAGGAAATTCTACTGATAACTATCCATCAAATGTTGAATTAAAAGAGTTTCTACAAAAATATTTACCAAATTATATGATACCAAATGTATTCTGTTTCGTGGAATCTCTACCAAAATTACCAAATGGTAAAATCGATCGTAATTTATTACCTTCCAACATCGAACAATATACAGATATTCCGGGTAGGAATCAATCATTGACAGCTATCGAAAAAACATTAATGGAAATCTGGACTTCTTCGCTTGGACAACCTGCACGTAGTATTTATGAAGACTTTTTTAATGCAGGTGGTAATTCCTTAAAAGCTATGCGATTTATCTTTATGGTTCAGCGAGAATTTCAGATTACATTTACAATGAGGGAATTTTATAGAAAACCTAAAATTTATGATGTTGGATTATATGTTGAACAATCTCTTCAATCTAGAGAGAAGATTACTGAATTAGATTCTTCTCTAGTGAGTTTGAGTGGGGATGAGATTTCTGAATATTATCCACTAACAACAGCCCAGGAGAAGATATGGACATATCAGCAATTAAACTCAGATAGCTCAGCCTACATGTTAAAGATGAAAATTGACATTAAAGGTGATTTGGATATCAAAGGATTAGAGTGGAGTCTAAATGAATTGTTGAAAAAACATTCAGTATTACGTACCAAAGTGATTTTTAATGGCGATGTACCTTTACAAAAGGTTCTAGAATTCTCACATTATAAGATATATTTTCTTGATGTTAGTAATGAAATAGATATTGATGAAAATACTATTTTCCAAAGAATAGAAAACGAAATGTATATAAAACATAGACAAGAATATATGTTTCACATGCAAGGAATTAAGTATGCTCAGGATAAATATCAATTATTTTTCATGATTGAACATTTAATATTCGACTTTTGGTCAATTGGTCTGTTAGTCAGTGAATTAGCTGATCTTTACGGAAAATGGTTATCTTTTAGAGTTGGAAATATTTCATTTCCCGAAACTGAAATTATTGAGATACCTTTCCGAGATTATGTACAATGGGAACAACGACTAAAGAACTCAGATGTAACTGCTGATAAGTTGAGATATTGGGAAAAAATGCTTTCAAATCCTATACCGAATTTGCGATTACCTACTGATAGACCTCGTCTAGAGAATGTTCTATATACAGCAAAACGAACTGGCCTTCTTTTCCCAGCCCAACTTACAGATAGAATTTATCAGTTTAGTCAGAGCCAAAATACAACAGCATTCGTAACACTTTTATCGGCTTTCTATGCATTAATGTACAAATATACTACAAAAACAGACATAATTGTTGGTATTCCTGTCTCAAACCGAATAGAGGAAGAATTTGAATCCTTAATAGGTTGTTGTATTGATACATTGGCACTACGAAATAAATTTGAAGTGAATTCTAATTTCGAGGAGATTATGAGAGCTTCCAAAGATACATTCATTAATGCATATATTTATAATCGTCTTCCTTTCGATTATATCGTTCAGAAAATTTCGACTAACAAAGGGTATACAACAAATATTTTTCAATATATGTTCAATTATATGAGTGAGCAAGATTGGAATGTCAAAATGCCAGGTAATTTAGATGTTTCTACATCTATGGTTCCGTCCCAGCATGCAAAATTTGAGTTATCAGTAGAGGTACTTGATACTTCAGAAGGAATGATACTAGAAGTTGAATATGCAAGGGAGTTATATGATGCTTCGACCATTGAACAAATCAAGCAAGACTATTTATATTTGATAGAGAAGATGTTAGAAGATAAAAATAAACCATTATCTGAAATTAAACTTAGGCACGAATCAAAATCTCTAAATGTTCCATTGGAGGAAGAAGCAACATTTGATTTTTAATAGTAAGGATACTACTCTAAAGCTAGTGACCCCCTTAACAGGGTGTTCCTAGCTTATTAAAATTATTTTGAGGAAAAAATTTTAATTAGAAAACTATTAATATAGAAAATTATAATCAAAGTAATAATTAATTATATATATCTTAAATGTCCTTCTTTGAAAACTCATCTAAAAAAGGAGAATATTAATGAATTTTTCTCATCAAGTGTATTGGTTAAATAAGTTAAAATCATTTGAATTAGCCACAAAATTGATACCCGATCTAATTTCAAATAAAACTGAGGAAGCAGAATATGCAACTATTGAGGCAGAAGTTCCAAAAAATCTAGCTGAGTCAATTCTAAAGTTAGGAAAGTATTCTCCTATTTCAATTTTTATTATCGGAGCTACTCTATTGAAAGTTCTTTTACAAAAGTTTTCGGGAGAAGAAAATACTGTTATTGGAATACCTACTTACCCATCTATTGATAAGACTTCCTTTTTACCATTATTTACAGAGCAGAAAGAAGAAACTACCTTTAAAGAATTTCTTCTACAAGTAAAAGAGACTATTTTGGATGCATTCAAGCATCAAGATATTTCTTGCCAAGAGTTAGTAAATCTTTTAATGCAAGAGAATGAGATAAAAATAGAAAACTTATTTCACATCATTTTTAAATCTCAAGGCTTACATGGTTCTAAATCAATTGATATACCAATTGGTACGGATGTTTGTATTCAATTAGATGAATCACCAAATAGGATGAGACTACTCGCAACATACAATACGAAAGTATATAAAGAATATTCCATTAAAAATTTTTTAGATCGGTGGATATTTCTTGCCCAAAACATTATTGAGAATCCAAATATCAAATGTTCAGATATAAAATGGATGGATGAAGTAGAACAGAAGTTTATTCTGGAAAAATTTTATTATGAGAATAATAGCTATCCTGTAAATACTCCTTTGCATATACTATTTGAACAACAGGTACTTAAAACACCTAATAGTGTTGCAGTAATTTATGGAGAGACTGTACTTACTTATGATGAATTAAATAAGAAGGCTAACAAATTATCAGCAAAGATTCTTGAAATATCTTCACAAAAAAATGAAGATAACACATTTGTTGGAATTTATAAAGAAAGAAGTACGGATTTCCTAGTTGCTATGCTTGCAATTTTAAAAGCTGGTAAAGCATTTATTCCTATAGATCCTACATATCCTGAACAGAGAATTCAATACATGCTCACTCAAAGTGGGTGTAGTATTGTGATAGTCGATGAATATGTTAGAAATAACACCGAGTACCTATATGAAAAACTTGATTCGGTGATTTTCATTTCTAATCAAGATACAGACTTGGAAGATTATCCATCCGATAATTTGAATTACCCTATTTCAGCAAAAAATCCGATTTATATGATGTATACATCTGGCTCGACTGGACTTCCTAAAGGAGCAGTTCTAAGGCACGATGGAGTAATAAATCATATATATGCTCAATTTGAATATATGAATCTACATGATGATCTTGTGTTTTTACAAAGTGCACCTTCATCATCTGATATTTCAGTCTGGCAATTCCTTTCACCCATATTAATAGGCGGAACTACCGTTATAGTAGATAAAAATAGTTTATTAAATCCAAATGAACTTTTTGAACTAATACAGTTACACAAGATTACAGTCATTGAATTTGTACCCCAGCTTCTAGAAATGTTTGTACAACATGCAATGTCTCAATCTAATAATACGTCGATACTGTCTTCATTACAATGGATTATGGCAACAGGTGAAACTTTATCTGTGTCATTACTCAATATGCTATTGGAATTCTTTCCACATACAAAGATAGCAAATGCATACGGTCCAACTGAGGCTTCCGACGATACAATGCAGTATAACACCAAAGAACGATTAACTGAAAATGAAGCAAGAGTTCCAATAGGGAAACCATTACCGAACGTACGTGTTCATATACTTGATGATAAGTATATGTTAGTCCCAATAGGAGCTCCGGGTGAGATTTATATATCAGGTATTGCTGTTGGTAAGGGATATTGGTTGGATGACGAAAAGACACGAGAATCCTTCATTTCTGATCCTTATTTTCCTAATCAAATGATGTATAAAACCGGTGATGCTGGAAGGTGGTTACCCACTGGAGATGTAGAGTTCTTAGGAAGAATTGATAAACAACTAAAAATACGAGGATTTAGAATAGAACCTAGTGACATAGAACATGAGATACTTAAACATCATTCTATAAGACAATGTGTTGTAGTTGCACAGGAAAAAACAAATGGGGACCATATGCAATTAGTTGCTTATTTGGTGATTGAGGAAAGTAAAGAATGGGATTCTTCTTCATTTAGAAAATGGTTGGAACATCGCTTACCCCAGCATATGATTCCTTCCCAATTTATTAGAATAGATAGTATACCTCTAACACCAAGTGGAAAAGTAGACCGTGTTTTACTTTCCAACCATCAACTTTTAGTAGAAGATAAGTATAAATCTAAAGAAATAGTCCAACCACGTAATAAAACAGAGGAAATATTACTAGAGGTTTGGACCGAAATACTTCCAAAAAAAAAGATAGGCATTTATGATAGTTTTTTTGATTTAGGAGGGGATTCAATACAAAGTATTCAAATTGTAGCAAAGGCGAAAACAAGGCATATAAACATTACGCCTAAAGATATTTTTGAGCATTTAACTATAGAGAATATAGCTAAAATAGCCTCAAGGCGTGAAGATGTTACAAAAATGAGCGAAGAGAGTGACGATCCTGTCCTACTTACCCCTATTCAAAAGTGGTTTTTTGAACTTAATTTACAAAATCCGCATCATTTTAACCAAGCGGTCATTTTGAATTTAGATCCAAGAATATCTTTCGAGATGGCGAAACGAGTAATTCATACTATTGTTAAGCAACATGATGCGCTGAGAATGTATTTTAACGAAAAGGATGATGTCATTAATGTTATCGAACCAAGTAATGAATTGATTGAAGAAGAATCATTATTATTAGTAAAAGATATATCAGAGTTAAACAGCGAAGAACAAAAAATCGTAATTGAAGATTACGCTGCAAAGTTACAAACAGAGATTAATATTTTTCAACCTTTTGTTTTCAAATTTGCATATATAGAAACCGGATTTGGTCAGCCTTCGCGACTAGTATTGATTATCCATCACTTAGTGGTGGATGGTGTGTCTTGGAGAATCTTAATTAATGATATATTTACATGTTTTCAACAGTTACTAAATAATAATAGAATAAATTTATTACCATCATCTACTTCATTTGCAGAGTGGTCACGTACTCTGCAACAGTCATTTTCTGTAAATAGATTAGAATTAGAAGTAGAATACTGGGAAAAAATTATCAAGCATTCTAACAAAGGAAAAATATTATTCGAAACACCGAATGTTAAATATGGAAAAGTTCGTGAATATACAAATTTTATTTCACAAGAAAATACTAGTAGATTTCTAAATATCGTCCCTAATTTCTTAAAAGCTAGAATAGAAGAGGTTATTCTTTCTGTTTGGATAGAGACACTTTATAAATATTTTAATATAAATTCTATTCTAATTGATATGGAAGGTCATGGGCGTAACCTTTCAATGGAAGAAATTGATTTGACTCGTACTATTGGTTGGTTTACAAGTCTATATCCATTGCATATAGAGCGGAAATCAAACTGGGATTATTTTGATTTGGTTCAAGAAATTAAAATGGCTTTATCTAAAGTACCACAGAATGGAATAAACTTCGGTCTACTCCGATACATGTCCAAAAAACATACTCTTTCTACTTTCCATAGTTCGGGAATCAGATTCAATTATGTTGGAGACCTAGATTCAACCCTACCATCAGGTAAACTGTTATCAATTTCATCAGAATCACCTGGTGAGTCAATTGGTAAAGGTAATCGAACTAACTATGTATTAGATGTAAACCTTGGTATAAATCGAGGGAAAATTCACTATAATTTCGTTTACAATGATTCGTTTTTAAGTGTTCATGAAATAGAAAAAATTTCAGAAATTTTAATAAGCGAAATAGATATAATGACTCAGTACTGTGAAACACAACAGAGTTACAACTACACTATTCTTAGTATCCCGCAAAATGATATAAAACGAAATGACATTGAGCAGATTGTAAATAGCGAATTTGAAATCGAGGATATTTATCCTGTAACACCTATGCAACGCGCTATCTTGTTCCATAATATTTTTTATGCGAATAAAGGTTTAAATAGCCAACAAATTTATTGGATACTTGAAGGAGATCTTCAAGTAGAAATATTTCAAAAGTCATGGGAAAAGGTAATTAACGCCCACCCTATACTTAGAACATCATTTAGATGGAGAAAACTTAAAGCTCCGATACAAATTTTATATCGTCGAATTCCATTTGATTTTGAGTATATTGACTGGTCAATGATGGACACCACTAGTCACCAAAGTAGAATTAATGAGTTCATAGACTACGAGCGAACAAAAGGTATAAATTCTACACACTTGCCACTAGTAAGATTTAAACTCATTAGACTATCAACCAATGAGCATTTCTTTATGTTTACTTACTCAACTTCTTTATTCGATAATTGGAGCTGGAGGAACATAATGAATGATGTTATTGAAACATATGACTTTCTTAACATGGGTGTTGATGTAGAAATTACAAATCAAGGGAAATTTGTGGATTATGTTAAATGGTTTTTCAGTAAAAATACGGACTTAAGTAGGTTATATTGGCAGAATGAATTTAAGTCTATGAAATTATTCACTACTGAATCGTTAAATTTAACTAGTAATCAAACCTTTATTTCAGGAGAAATAGAACTTGAGTTTAGTAGCGAGGAAACTAATGATGCTGAAAGAATAGCTAAAAAGTACGGTATAACTCTAAACAGTCTATTACAAGCAGTATGGGCTATGACTTGGTGTTGCTATGATAATAACCATGATGTATTATATGGAATTCTTAGTTCAGGGCGCACATCTGAAGTTCAAAATGTTGATAGAATTTCCGGACCGCTATCGAACTTTCTGCCAATGCGTAGTAAATTAAAGGATGAGATAACTGTGATTGATTGGATTCGTAATTTACAGATATGCCAAATTGAAGCGCTTCAACATGATTTCGTTTCTCCGGAACAAATAGCTAAATGGACACATGTAAACCTTGATTATATACAGCAAGCTATATATGAACGTTCATTTATCTTCGTTGGTGAATCAGATGAATCATATATGAATCATATTAAACACAGGAGTCTTAATATTCGTGATATAAGCAATACTCTAACTCACAATGTACCTTTTAGAGGGTATGCAACTAAGAATAGGTTCATATTAATGTCCATCAAATTTGATAAAAAGAAATATCCAACTTCAAAGGTAGAGTTATGGCTTCAAAATTATAAGAAACTTTTTAATTATGTGGTTAATAACATTAATTCTAATATAAATCTTGAACAAATCATAGAAAACCATGCTTGCTTTAAAAAGAATATAAATAAAGAGGGATAATAATTATATTTATTCAATAGCCATTATTAAATGTAAATATATAAGGAAAAAACAGGATGCACCTAACAAGCCTTAGTAATCAATCTCAATTAATTTAAATGGGGTTTGTACAATGGGGATATACTGGAATTCCTAGTTAATACAGTATGGATGAAATTTAGTTCCGAATTGGCACCTGCCAAAATTAATTAAAATAATACCTATAATAACTTAATAGTCCAACAATGAATATGTGGTCAGCCTCTTTATGATTTCACTAGTACTCAACGCTATTTGGAAATCATGGAAATATATAACCCTTATGGTAATATTTATGGTACAATTGGTTAAAAAGAATATTGCTAGGCTTTTATTTAGTGAAAATAATTGAAAAATTAAATTTATTCTGAGATGGAAAAGAGAAATAAAGAAAGAACGTGAAAAACAATTGAGTCCACAAGTATAGGAGGAGAAAAAAGTGGGGATTGAAATATATAAAGATAATATTGGTGAACATGGATGTTATTGTATGAGAAGTATGAAAAAGTCTGATGGGTACAAACAAAAGGTACAATGGACGGAAGAAGAATCAAAAAACGGTCTAGTATATATGCAATTCAAAGATAATGGGAAACAATTAGGCTTTATAGAGTATGCTCCAGGGGAAGACTCTTGGAGAGCAGTACATGCGGACAATTATTTAGTAATTCATTGTATATGGGTTGGGGAGAATAATTTGGGTCTCGGATCACAACTTATACAACAGTGTATCGATGATGCGAAGAACCAGAATAAAAATGGAGTCGTAGTAGTTACAAATCCAGATACTGGTTGGGCTCCTTCAAAAGAAATTTTTATTAAAAATGGTTTTAAGCAAGTTGATAAAGCACCTTACTCTTTTGAACTATTAGTTTATAAAATACTGGATAAACACGAGAACCCATACTTCCCAACGAATTGGAATGAACGCTTAGATCGTTTTAATCAAGGATTAACTATATTACGTACTAATCAATGTCCATATTTAGACGTGGCTACACAAAATGCATTAAAAGCGGCAGAAGCTGTAAAAATCAAACCAAATATTATTCAAATTAAAGACCGATCAGAAATGATGGAATTATCTCCAACGCCTTATGGTGTCTTTAATGTGATATTTGAAGGGGAATTAATATCCTTCCATAGAATGACTCCCCATTCATTTGCCAAAAGATTAACGAAGGTTAAATCCAAGTAGGGGAAGGTTAGTGAAAAGATGGAGGATATCGAAACTAGAATTAAAGAAGTTATAATTGAATATATTGATGAAATAAATGATATTTCAGAAATAAGTAATGAAGCAGATCTGTTTACATTAGGTATCAACTCTGTCACCGGATTAAGAATTTTTGTAGCAATAGAGAATGAATTCGGATTCGAATTTGATGATAACAGTTTAAATCCTGAAACTTTTAGTAATGTAAATCAACTAAGTACTTACGTTAAGCAAAAGGTAATAGCGATGAATTAAGATGATGGTTCTTTAAGTTAAAATGTTGTTTCGGGTAGGAGCTTGTATAATTCCTACCTTTTTATATTTTGTAAAACATAGATACTCAGTAATATGAACACCTCATGCGAAAAGTAAAATAACTCAAGGAGATATAAACAATGTCAACTTTAAATATTATTGAAGATTTAGAGTCGGGAGTACGGAACTATGTAAGGAGTTTCCCTACTATGTTTGTTAAAGCGAAAGGGTATAGACTATACGATCATATCGATAGAGAATATATCGATTTCTTTTCTGGGGCTGGGGCTTTAAACTATGGACATAATAACCCTAAACTCAAAGAGAAGCTCCTTGAATATATTATTAATGACAATATTACCCATAGTTTAGATATGGCTTCATTAGCTAAAACAGATTTCATCGAGAGTTTTAATAGGATTATTCTTAAACCTCGAGGTCTGGAGTATCGTATGATGTTTACAGGTCCCACTGGGACAAATGCAGTAGAAAGCGCCATAAAGTTAGCAAGAAATGTAACAGGTAGACATAACGTAATGGCATTCACCAATGCTTTTCATGGAATGACTCTAGGCTCTCTTGCTTTAAATGGAAATAAATCTAAACGTAAGGCGGGAATTCCCTTAAATCATGTTTTGCGTATGCCTTATGATGGATATTTTGGTGAAGACTTCAATACTTTAGAGTATATTGATAAATTACTAAGTGACCCAGGAAGTGGAATGTCTTTACCAGCGGCTGTTATTCTTGAAACTGTACAGGGTGAGGGAGGATTACATTCAGCGAGTATTGAGTGGTTAAAAGGTATTGAAAGGATATGTCGTAAATATGGAATGTTGTTAATTGTAGATGATATACAAGTTGGGTGTGGTCGAACTGGTTCATTTTTTAGTTTTGAAAATGCAGGAATTATACCAGATATCATATGCCTCTCCAAATCCATTAGCGGTTATGGCCTACCAATGGCATTAAACCTTATTAAACAAGAATATGATGTTTGGTCACCAGGAGAACATAATGGTACATTTAGAGGTAATAATCTTGCATTTATAACTGCTGCAGAAGCTTTGAAATATTGGGAAGCAGATAATTTTAGCCAAAATATAAAGATCAGCTCTACAATTATTGAAGAGTTTTTAGATGAATTAGTTAGGAATTTTCAGGATCTACCTATTAGCAAGCGTGGAAGGGGAATGATTCAAGGTCTTGCTTTTGAAGTAGATGGTTTAGCAACTACAATCTGTTCAATTTCATTTAGCAATGGTTTACTAATAGAAACTTCGGGTTCAAAATCGGATGTAATAAAGCTGATTCCACCTTTAACTATTGATCAAAGAGGTTTAGAACAAGGATTAAATATATTGAATAATAGTATCAATGAAGCACTTTTTCATACATCAAGTTGAGAGTAAATTTGATAAGGAAGTGAAGATATACACGTATAACTTCGGACAAGAAAATCATAATATTCTCATAAAAAAGGAAGAAGTAATTTATGGGATGCATAATGACTAGTCCATTTTAAGTTTCAAGCGCCGACCGAAGCAATAATTGCATATTATTCATTACAACTGGTGTGTTATATAAAAATGAAAAAAGTTCGTAATTTACCGATATCAAATTGAATCGCACCAAAAAAAGGCAAGCAAAAAGTATAAATAATATTTATGTATCTGAATAGATCAAACATATAGGATAAGGGCAGAGAGTTGATTACCTGAATATCTAAGTGATCTTGGATTGCAAGAGCCATTGTACTAGGAAACCTCTTTTGTTATTGCAGCACAATGTCCACTTAAAAATCAAGATTGATAACAAATTTATAACAATAGCTAATAGAAAGGAACACGCCCATGTTTCGGACGATGATGAATGGAAAAATCCATAGAGCTACAGTAACAGAAGCTAATTTGAATTATGTTGGCAGTATCACAATTGATGAAGACATACTTGATGCTGTGAATATGCTACCTAATGAGAAGGTACAAATTGTTAATAATAATAATGGAGCTCGCTTTGAAACATATATTATACCAGGAAAAAGGGGCAGTGGAACTATCTGCCTTAATGGTGCGGCAGCTAGATTGGTGCAAGTTGGTGATATGGTCATTATTATTTCATATGCTGTTATGTCAAATGAAGAAGCGCAACATCATAAGCCAAAGGTTGCGATTATGGGTGAGAAAAACCGGATTTCTGAACTGTTGAGACAGGAGCCGATACACACAATCAAGTAAAGTTATAACACTACAAAAGATTAAAATCGAGTAGGAGGGAGTGATTAACTCCCGACCTCTCACACCACCGTACGTACGGTTCCGTATACGGCGGTTCAATTAAGATAAATGACGCAGAATTTATAACGAGTTTGTAGACTTTTAAACCCTTGATTATTCCAATAGGAAATATCGAGGGTTTTATCTAATATAGGACTATTCGAGACGCGCCAATAGCCCTTCCGGCTATTTCCCCATTCATAAGCCTTCCCTTTTGGGACACCTAAATGTATAAGGTTGCGATTGTCTTTGGTTTCTTCCAGTCTTTCCATTGGCACATGCGAAGTCTTCTTCGTATCCAACCATCAAATTTTATAAACAGTGATTTAGTATCCGCTAATGCAAAATATCCACACCAACCCATTAGATATTGGTTTAATTTCTCCATCCGATATCTCATAGAATAGGGCATCTTTCTGGAAGTGATTTCTCGTATTTTCTTCTTCATTCGTTTTAAGCTTTCTTTTGCGATACGAACCTTTGGTTCTTTAGAAGACGTGAAGCTAAACCCTAGAAACTTCCGTTTCCATGGTCGGTCTACTGCTAATTTCTTCTCATTCACTTTTAATCGAAGTTTCTTTTCGATGAATCGTTGAATGCTTACCCTTGTTCGTTCTCCTGCCCGCTTCGATTTTACGTAAACATTACAGTCATCCGCGTAACGAACGAATTTATGCCCTCGACTTTCTAGCTCTTTTTCTAGTTCATCCAGAACTATGTTAGAGAGTAATGGACTTAATGGTCCGCCTTGTGGCGTTCCTTTTTCTGTACTTGAAATAACTCCATCCATCATAACGCCCGCCTGTAAATATTTGCGGATTAGCTTTAATAGTGGTTTGTCCTTGATTCTTTTCGCAAGTGTACTCATGAGTCTATCATGGTTGACCTTATCAAAGAACTTCTCTAAATCCATGTCTACAACCCATCTATATCCTTCTTTGATATATCCCTTTGCTTCCCTTACCGCATCATGGGCGCTTCGGTTTGGTCGAAAGCCATAGCTATGTTCGGAGAACATCGGGTCATATATCTTCGATAATACTTGGGCAATGGATTGTTGAATCAAACGATCTTTCACGGTTGGAATACCTAGTAGCCGAAAACCTCCACCAGTTTTCGGGATTTCGACTCTTCGGACAGGCATTGGCTCATAAGTACCCTTGAAAATAGCCTCTCTGATAGAATGCCAGTTTTCGACTAGGTGCTGTCGTAGGATTTGTACGGGCATCCTATCTACTCCATGACTTCCTTTATTCTGTTCTACTCGTTTTAATGCTTGAAGCATATTTTCCCGTGACAGGATTTGATTTAAAAGCATCGTTATTCTTC
>NZ_JBBOWF010000002.1:1635000-2028451 GCF_038006945.1 Niallia sp. FSL M8-0099 | reverse complement strand
TGGCTCCGCAGGTAGGACTCGAACCTACGACCGTTCGGTTAACAGCCGAATGCTCTACCACTGAGCTACTGCGGAATAATTGTCATCGACATATTTGTTATCAAAAGAAACAATCACTAGCAGCGTTATAACAACTGCTCTCTTGTCGACTCTTTACATTATAAGGACATATAAATAATAAGTCAAGCACCTTTCAAAACTTTTTTTAAAACACAATCCATCCATCTTTCATTACTTATCCATCTGAATCACTTCTTCTAATTTTAATCTTCCCTTACATTTCCCACAAACATACTTTTTTATATCCATTCTTTTTCTTCTCGTATATTGCTGTTTACAGGAAACACAAGAGTAAATAAGTATTTTCTTCGATTTCCCTCTCTTACTTTCAACTGGTAACGGTGAACAATATCTTGGACCACCTACCATTTTTAGAAGAGATTTAAAATCGGCATCCTTGTGCTGATATCCTTTGTTTAATAAATGAAGATGATAATGACATAATTCATGTTTTATAATCCCTACTAATTCATCCAAACCCATCAGATCATAATATGTTTTATTGATTTCAATATTATGAGTGCTTAACAAATATCTTCCACCAGTGGTTCTTAATCGCGGATTAAAAATTGCCTTGTGCTCAAAACTTCTTTTAAAGTAATCCCACGATATATTCTCCACTAACTTTTGCAATTCCTCATTTGTCATCGTACCGCTCATTCCTCCTCAACAAGACAAACCATTATAGCATACAATAGTTTTATAACTTACTAAAACGTACACAATCATGTAATTATGTTAAATTGATAATTCTATAATCTCACCTTAAACTAGGCAATTTTCTACCTTTTTTAGTTATCGGCATGAAAGGCTAAAGCAAATTTATCTTTTTTTAGCTAGCCAAAATCAAAAAACAAGGAGTGAATATAATGCCTAATTGGTTACAAAACCAAATCAAAAAAGCTTTCTATGAAAAAAATAGCTATCAAGTCAAGCTGTTGAATCAATGCTGGTATTACTATTGCCGCAAAAATACTGCTAATTAACTTTTCATTATAAAATGAACTCACTTTCTCTTTATAAACTAAGAATACCTGCGTTATCTCTTCCATCAACGCAGGCTTCTTTTTATTGCTATTTTTCTTCTTTTGGATTTAGCATCGTTAGTGCAACTCTTCCTTTGTTATGGTCGACGCTGTCTACCCAAACAGTAACAACATCTCCCACACCTACTATATCAAGGGGATGCTTAACAAACTTATTGCTTAGCTTCGAAATATGGACCAAGCCATCTTGCTTTACACCAATATCTATAAACGCCCCAAAATCAACTACATTTCGCACCGTTCCTTGTAGTTCCATGCCCGTTTGCAGATCCTCTAGTTTCAATACATCTTTTCTTAATAATGGTGCAGCTAAATCGTCACGTGGATCTCGGGATGGACGAACTAATGCCTCAATAATATCCTTTAGCGTTAATTCCCCTATATTAAGTTCCTGTGCACTTTCCTTCAGATTAACCTTTGTTAATGCTTCCCTTAAAGCTGTAGTACCGATATCTTTTGTTTTAAATCCTAATGTAGATAAGAGTTTTTTTACTTCATCGTAATGCTCTGGATGTATGCCCGTTCTATCTAAAGGCTCCTCTCCATCCAATACACGTAGGAACCCAATTGCCTGTTCATATGTTTTTGCACCTAAGCGCGGTATCTTCTTTAATTGTTTTCGACTTATGAATTTCCCTTCTTCTTCTCGTTTCTTTACGATATTATTAGCAACCGCTTTGGAAAGACCTGCAACATATTGTAACAAAGAAGGAGATGCTGTATTTACATTAACCCCAACTTGGTTAACTGCTGTTTCTACTACAAAGTGCAATGATTCTGCTAATTTTTTTTGAGATACATCATGTTGATATTGACCAACTCCAACGGATTTTGGATCAATTTTAACCAATTCAGCAAGCGGATCTTGCAGTCTTCTCGCTATCGATACAGCACTTCTTTCTTCTACTTGGAAATCCGGGAACTCTTCTCTAGCAATTTCTGAAGCAGAATATACACTCGCTCCCGCTTCATTCACTATTAAATAATAGATTTCTTTATTTTGGTTTTTTAGCATATCTGCTACAAATTGTTCCGTTTCTCTTGAAGCAGTACCATTACCTACTGCAACCATTTCAATATCATATCGATCTAGGATTTCTTGGAACTTCGCTTTTGCTTCTGCTGCTTTAGATACAGGCGGATGAGGATAGATAACCCCTATTTCTAATACTTTTCCTGTTTCATCTACTACCGCTAACTTACAGCCTGTCCGATATGCTGGATCCACTCCAAGAACCATTTTCCCCTTTAGGGGTGGCTGTAATAATAGATTGCGAAGATTCTCTGAGAAAATGTGTATTGCCTGTTCTTCCGCTTTCTCAGTTAACTCATTTCTTATTTCCCTTTCGATGGATGGCTGAATAAGACGTTTATAGCCATCATCAATAGCTTCTTTTATGATTAATCCTTCAGGGGATTGGGCATTTGTTAACCACTTTTTCTCCAAGTATTCAGTAATTACTTCTATCGGAGCAACGATGGCTACTTTTAAAATATCTTCTTTTTCACCTCTATTTAAAGCTAAAGTTCGATGAGGGACAATTTTATTTACTGGTTCTTCATATTCATAATACATTTCATAAATATTTTTTTCGTCCTTCTCTACCTTTTTAGCGCTAGACTGAATTTTCCCAGTAAGCATTGTCTTATTTCTTATCCATTTTCTGCTCTCTGCATCATCTGATATCTGTTCTGCCAATATATCTTTCGCTCCATTAATTGCATCCTCAATGGATAAGACTTCTTTTTCCTCCGAGATGTATTTATTTGCTTCTTCTTCTAAAGAGTTTTTCTTTTCTTTACTAATTAACCATTCTGCAAAAGGCTCCAGCCCTTTTTCTTTTGCAATGGTTGCTTTTGTTCGACGCTTTTGTTTATACGGACGATATAAATCTTCTACTTCTTGTAGCTTAATTGCCTTTATAATGTTGTTATGCAGCTCTTCTGTGAGCTTCCCCTGTTCCTCAATTAAACGAATAACTTCTTCTTTTCGTTGTGCTAAGTTTTGAATATATGTATACCGATCAATGATATCTTTTATTTGCACCTCATCTAGTGCCCCTGTTTGTTCCTTTCTATATCTAGCAATAAAAGGAACCGTATTTCCATCTTCTATTAATGTAATAACGCTTTTCACTTGTTTAATTGATACACTCTGTTCTTTTGCTATAATCGCTAAATAGTTCTGTCCTTTTTCCTGTTCCAAAGCCTTCTCCATAACACTCACTATCCTTTCTAGATCCGTCGAACATCACGTAAATTATTATTCCATTCTCTTTATACTTGGAAGTAATACCTTTTATTTTGATCTATCTCTATTTTATCAAAAGGTTCTTGGAAAACATATTATCAACATAAAGGAAATTCCATCCCCTCCTTTCTCTTTCTATTTTACTAGCTTATAGGTTTCACTATCGAAGCAAAGGATACGGCTAAATGAATGAACTTTCATTTTGAACAAAAAAAAGCTTACTTTTCAAAGTAAGCTTCCTAGTATAAAAGTAGAATCATCGTTAGAATTATTATATTTCCCAATAATATCATCTGCTATGGACCTAATAGGCAAATATCCTCTTAGCAAATTTTTAATTCCTTGAATATTAAATCCATCGGAAAAAACAAGAAATTTAGCATGATTTTCAAAAGTAAAACGTTGTGTATGATAATGTTGAGGCCTTCCTGATAAATACCCCGTTACTGGGAGTGGATATGTCAGTTTACCTGAAGGAGAATAAAGAAAGAATCGTATGTTGCCTACACAACTGTAAACAATTGTCTTAGAAGCATAGTTTATTTTAAAAACACAAACAGCAGCTCCTCTTTTCTTGACTAGAACATTATTCGATAGTTCCATTAATTCATCTACAGACTTCCCATGGTTTTCTTTAATTATCTCCGTAACTGCAACGGATGCCTCGTTTGCATATTCGCCGCTGCCAAGTCCATCTGCTAATACACAAACAAAGTATTCATCCGTTGATGTATAAAAGAAACTATCTCCACAAAGGGTTTTCCCTTTCTTGCTAGTCTGATAGGAAAGCACATGAACATTATTGTCTTTCAACTCATTCATAAGATAAACTCCGAATTACTGGTCTCCGCCTGAATTGCTTCTTGCAGCTTTTTGATTGCTCTTCTCTGAAGCCTAGAAACATGCATCTGAGAAATCCCCAGCTTCTCTCCAGCTTCCTTCTGACTAAGATTATCCAAGTATGTATATTGAATAATACTCTTCTCTCTCTCTGTTAGTACATGGAGTACTTTTTCCAGCACTAACTTTTGATTTACTTTTTCAAAGCCTTGATCTACATCTCCGACAATATCTAGAAGTGTAACAGTTCCACCTTCCGAATCTGCTTCAATCGAATGATCAACAGACAATGCTTGATAACTTCTTCCCATTTCCATTGCTTCTAGCACTTCTTCTTCAGATACATCTAAATAATCGGCGATTTCATCCACCTTTGGAGAACGCTGTAAATCGGTAGTAAGCTGCTCAACCGTCTTCTTTATTTTAGGACCAAGCTCTTTTATTCTTCTGGGTACATGAACACTCCAAGTTTTATCTCTTAAAAACCGTTTAATTTCTCCAATTATGGTTGGAACCGCAAAGGCTTCAAAACTTTTTCCGAAGCTTTCATCATAGCGATGAATAGCCCCTATTAATCCAATGATTCCAACCTGTGTGATATCCTCATGAAACATTTTACCTTTAGAATACTTTCGTGCCAGCATTTCTACTAAATCGCGATAGTTTATAACAAGCGCTTCTTGCGCCTTCTCATTTTGTGTACTTTGAAAGTCTTTAATTAAAGCATTTACTTCTTCTTTTGATAAATGGCGATTAGGTTGAGATTGTTTCTGCATCCCTCTCCACCTGCTCTCCTTCGAGGTATTTTGTCATGAAAACAGTTACCCCGTTATTATGGTGAATCTTGACTTCATCCATTAATGTTTCGATCAAGTATAGGCCAAGTCCTCCTTCACGAAGAAATTCCACCGACTCATCCTGCTCATACGGACCCAGATCCTTTGTAGTGGAATGAAAGTCAAAGCTTTTCCCATTATCGGCTACAATGACTTCTAATCGATCATTATATAATCGAAATCCAACTAAAACTTCTCCTGCGTCTTTATTTTTATACGCATGTTGCACAGCATTTGTACAGGCTTCACTTGTTGCTATCTTTAAGTCTTCAATTTCATCGTAGCTAAAGCCCATTCTGCTTGCAATCCCAGACAACGTTAAGCGAATTATCCCAACATACTCTGGTTTAGAAGGAATTTTCATTTCGATGTACTCAAAATGACTCATTGTATTCCACCTTCTATCTTGCTATTTATGTCTATAATGTCTGCTAATCCGGTTATTTCAAACAATCTGATTAAGCGGCTTGATAGACCTACTAACTTAAATTCACCATTATTCGCTCGAACATTCTTAAATATACCTACAAATACACCTAAACCAGTACTATCCATATAATTTACATCGGATAAATCTATTATCATTTTTATTCCTTTTTTCTCAGAGAAGGAATAAATCCGCTCCCTTAATTTCGGAGCAGTATACGCATCAATTTCACCAGAAACCTTAACTTCTACATCCAATTCTTTTTCCTTTACATCTATTATGATATTCATCCCGACCCACCTTCACATTATTACGATATTGTCTTATACCCTATTGGAGGTACCATTAAACTTCTCTTTTAAAAATAATTAAAGTAAAATCATCACGTAATTGAAAATCTTGAATTTTTTCTAATTCCTTAAAGACATTTTCTACAATATTCTGTGCATCTAAATGCATATGTTTCCTTATGTATCCAAGAAGCGTTTCTTTTTCAATAAAGCCTTCCTTTGTTCTACACTCGGTTACTCCATCTGACATTAAAACAATCATATCTCCTGGATAAATTTGCTTTTCAAACTGCTGATATTTCGTTCTTTTATCAACACCCAGCAGCAATCCCTTAGTCTTCAGCTCACTAAACTGTTTCGTTTCCGCTTGATAATATAAGCCAGGCTCATGACCAGCTGACGCATAATGAAATACATGTGATAGCACATCATATGCTCCGTAAAACATGGTAATAAACATACTAGGATCTACATTTTGTTCTACAACCCTATTTAAATTTTCTAGAACATTGCTTGGTTTATTCCTATTTTCCGGAAGACTGTCCATCGCATACTTAATCATCGACATGCACATAGCAGCAGGAATACCCTTCCCTATCACATCTGCAATGGCAATGTTAATAATCTGATCATCATCATGAACAAAGTGATAATAATCGCCATACATCATTTTAGCCGGTACACTTATTGCCCCAATATCTAATCCATCGACTTTTGGAATATCTGTGCTTAATAATGTTTGCTGTACATTTGCTGCTATTTCCATTTCGCTTCTTAACTCTTGCTGAACATGACGCAAGCTTTGATGTTCTCTATAAGCAAATCCATAGCCTATCATAACCTCTAGAAGTATATCGAAGGATTTTGTTACATATCCAGGTATATCTGGATATAAATCCATCAGAATAGATTTATGTAAACTAATTATGTCTTCTGGTGATATTTTTTGTTCAATTGATTTCCTACTAAACTTTTGCCCTTGATAAAGAGCTTGTTCAGATTCATCTTTAATATAGTTCACAAGAAGATCTCGATATTTAGATTCCATCATTTCTCGGAAATCCATTATCTCCCCCCCTATCTTAGCCACTTCACCGCCTGGATTTCTGTTCCATCGCCAATAGAGGTTTTAATATCAAACTCATCCATCAAACGTTTCACACCTGGCAATCCGGCTCCTAACCCGCCAGAAGTAGAAAAACCATCTTGCATCACTTGTCTAATATCCTTAATTCCAGGACCACTATCCATCGCAATTAGTTTTAAACCAGCTTTCCCATTATCAAAAAGCTTTTCTATACAAATCTGTCCTTGACCAGCATATAAATATATATTTCTTGCTAATTCACTAATTGCTGTAGTTATACGGGCTTGATCAACGGTACCGAAGCCGAGCTCTTTGGCGAGGTTTCTGCCTAATTGCCGAGCGGCAACGATATCCCATTCATTTATGATTTTTACACAGGATTGGTCTCCCATAGGTCAGTCCTCCAATTCCTGTTGTAATTTCTCCAAACCTTTTTCTAGATCTAAGGCAGTTAAAACATCGTTTAAACTGATACCTAGCTCTACTAAGGTGATGGCAACAGCAGGCTGAATCCCTGTCAGTACCACCTTAGCCCCCATTAGCTTCGACATACCGATAACATCACCTAATACTTTTGCAATAAATGAGTCTATAAAATCAATAGAAGTTAAATCAATAACTACCCCGTTGGCACTGGTTTCATGGATTTTATTTAATAAATCCTCTTGAAACTGAAGGGCTGTTTGGTCATCTAATTCCCATTGAATGGATACTAGTAAGTAGTCATAAAGTTTTAATATTGGTATTCTTACTCTATTCACCCAAAACCAACCAACTTTCTTTTAATATTTTTTACACACTTATCCATCCCGCGTTAGGGATCCTCTATTTAGATGGAAGAAAATCTAAAATAAATGCAAGAAGCTTCACTTGGTAAACCTAAAGATTATAAAAAAACCCATCCATAATCACCAATTTGATTGCTCCATATTTTCCTGAGTTACTTCCTTCATTTTATCATATTAACAGAGACTTTTTATTTTCAAAAATGGGTATATTGAAAAACAAGTGGTACTTTTGGGCATATTCTCCACTTGAAAATTTATTCATCCTTCTACTAAAGATAGGTGATGACTTTTCTATATTCCCATTTTCCTTATCCTTCAAACCTATTATAGAAATTTTTTTGTTATTTAGTAAAAATAATGCTTCACTATTTCCTGTCAAACTAGAAAGAACCTCCTTACTAAATAAGGAGGTTCTTTCTAGTTTGACATACGAGCTTTTTTACATACAAAAAGGTTGCAGTTAGGGTTATTAAAAAAAGCGCTTCAATGAGCGCATTATACTTAAAATTCAATGAGACCTAAACTAATTTGTAGAGCTTCATCGACTTTTTCCATCATTTCCTCATCAAGATGAGTAATTTTGTCCGTTAGCCTCTGTTTATCTATCGTACGAATTTGTTCTAAAAGAATTACCGAATCTCTTTCAAAACCATATCGCTTCGCATCAATTTCCACATGAGTCGGCAATTTAGCCTTTTGAATCTGAGCTGTAATTGCTGCAATAATGACTGTGGGACTGAACCGATTCCCGATGTCGTTTTGAATGACAAGTACAGGACGGACGCCGCCTTGCTCTGAACCAACAACTGGGGATAGGTCTGCAAAATAAACGTCACCACGTTTGACAATCAAAGGATTACCCTCCGCTTACAAGACGTTCTACTGTATGCTCTGCCTCGTATTCTGCGAGAAAGCTTTCTGATGCAATGGATAAATTTAATTTAGCCATTTCCATATATCCTCGTCTCATCGATTCGCGGATATGTCTCTTTTTCCGTTCGCGAAGATACATTTTCGTTGCTTGATAAATAAATTCACTACGATTAACATTTTCCTGCTTAACGAAGCCGTCCAATTCAGTTAACAAATGCTTTGGTAATTTTATCATGATCTCTGTCGTTGTGCTAGATTCAGACACAAACATACACCTCCACCATCACTACACACCATTTTTAGCTCTGCTTTTTTTAATCATACCACTAATAAGTGTTTCTGCAAAGTCCATTCAGCAATTCTACTGTATTATCCGCCAAAAATTATCCCTTTTATGCATGAAAGAATAGAAAAAACGAAAATTATTCACAAAAATAATAGCTGTTCTTCCATATTTTTCATATAAATAGATCTTCAAATGGTATCTGTGACCATAATTAATGTATTCAGTCATTTCCTTATCCATTACTTTTATTTGATCTTGAGTTTAAAATATTCATTTGGCAGCAAGATTCCGAAACCACCATTGCTTTGTCTTCCTCTAGATTAAGAAATTTACTGTTTCTGTGACATTTCCATTTTGTTTAAAAATCCGCGGGACTCTTGTAGAAATCATACATGTGACTTCATAATTAATCGTCTCTAGTTTAGCAGCAATTTCATTCACAGAGATTTCAGCATCCCTTTGCTTCCCAATTAGCGTTATTTCTGTTCCTGGCTCTAAATAAAACGGCAGCCTTATCATACATTGATCCATGCAAATTCTCCCTACAATCGGCGCTCTTATTCCTTCAGCGAGAACCTCTTGACCTTGCAGTTTACGTAACCATCCGTCTGCATAACCGATTGGTAAAGTCCCTATCCATTCCTCTTCTTTTGCCTCATAAGTCGCTCCATAGCTTACTTTATCGCCCTTGTTTAATTTTTTCACTTGGACTAATTTTGTCCGCAAGGAAAAGGCTTCTTGTAATGGATAAGGTAAATCTTGTTCAATTTCAAGAGAAGGTGTTAATCCATACATCGAAATACCGAAACGCACAGCATTATATTGTAAATCAGGATGCAAAAGACTCGCAGCACTATTACTACAATGTATAATTGCAGGCAGTTTTGTAAAAGAAGAGAGCAATTCCTTAAAGCGTTGAATTTGGCTCTCAAAGTAAGAAGAGTTATTTTCATCCGCTGTCGCAAAATGAGTAAAAATGCCCTCGACTACAATATTTGGGTGTTTTACCAGCAATTCTTCTACGGATTGAATTTCCAACTCGTTTCTAAACCCAATTCTCCCCATACCTGTATCTAACTTTAAATGAATCGTTAATGAAGCATCCTTATTTAAAAATTGGACAGCTTCTTCTAACCATTCTTTATAATAAACAGTTAAAGTTATTTTATATTTTATCGCTGTCATGACATCTCTCGGTCTACTTGCACCAAGTACAAGAATCGGTGCTGTTATTCCTTGCTTTCTTAAACTGATTGCTTCGTCTAAAAATGCTACAGCCAAGTAATTCGCACCAGACCGTAAAGCAGTTCTGGCAATTTGCAGAGCTCCATGCCCATATCCATTTGCCTTTACTACTGCTATTAACTTATTTTCTGGATGTAATTTTTTTCTTAATTCACCAACATTATATGCAATAGCATCAAGATCAATTTCCACCCATGTATCTCGAAAAAAGGTATCTTCTTGATTCAAAATCCACACACGTCCTTTTTAATTAACAAACTTGTTCCTTAAATTATTCTACTGATTGATCCGCTTGTCAATTCTATCCTTATAAGTTTAGCAGAAGAAGTAATTATTCCACATAAAAAAACAGCCCCCTGTAGAAGGCTGCCTGAGTAGTACTTATTTTATTGCCTCTCCTTGTACGGAGCGCGCAACAGTAACTAATTCATCACGAGTTAAGTCACTTGATGCAATCGTATAATCGACGCCTTCAAACGTCCATGATACTTTAGAATCTGTAACTTCTCCAATGGTAAATCCTAAATCCACTGGATCGCCCTTACTAACAATTGGTCCTGCTGTAGCTGGTGCTACTACTGCTTTTTCTTGAATAATCGTATAAGATTTTTCTCCATCATATGTGAGGATTACACGATTCCCGTTTTCAGAAGCCATTTTTTTCTCTTCTACCAAGCTAACTCCTTCTAATGGTTCTTCAGGATATTTCACAGTAAAGTCTTTGTCTTCAATTTCTCCCATAACCGGGATTACCATCTTAGCCGCAGTCATGCTCTTTTGTAAATCAAAGTCCTTTTTATCAAAGGAAACATCAAACTTCACATTAGAAAACTTCACCGTAACCAATGCTACTCCCTCTACATCCTTTACTTTTACACTGACAGGAGAAAGATCCTTCTTACTGAAGGCAATCTCTTGAGTTGGAAGCATTTTATTATTCTGATAGCGTGTTTTTGTTTCAAAAACATAATGCTTATCTGTAGCAGAAAATTTCACCTCTTTATCTTCTTCAATATCCTTCACTAAAGACTCATAGAGATAAGCTTGACTACTATTTTCCGGCCACTCACTTTGAAACTTAAAGGATTTGTTTAAAGCTGGCGTTAATACATAGACGCCTTCTTCATTTTTCAAAATCATCTGGCTCTGATTTTTTGCTGAATTCTTTAAATTCACTCGATAAAAACTTGGGTCCTTATGCCACACTTCCACTTCATAAGTCTGTGGTTCTGTTCCCATCTTGAGAGTCATTTCGGCGTCTGCTTTATACCCCTTTGTCTCGACCTTTTCTTTTAAATCAGTCAGAACATCTTCTTTCGATTTTGTTCCGCAGGCAGTTAACAAAAGCATGACCGTTAGCCCTACAAATAGCAACCAAATCTTCTTGTTCATTTTTTCAACTCCCCTATTCTCATTTCACGTCGAAAGAGAGAAAAATAAGCAAACAGCATTTCTAATAGAAACTCCTCTTCCTTCTCTCTTGGAATTGCCTATTAGAAACCGCGAAACCATACTTGTCTCTCCTATTTCTCTATGAATATATGAGACAACCTTCGGGAATATGCTACTTGAAATCATAAGTCTTTTTGTTGATATTTCTTCTGTTTATTTCTCCTTGCCTAAACCAAAAACAGACCCGCTTCAAAAAGCCTGCCATTCCCCCTCCCAAACAAAAGAATAAGAAAAACGATGAAAACCCTCTCGCTCTCCTTATTCCTCAATAATAACTTGGGCAAAGGCATAGTGTTTGCTATGAGTTATAGATAAATGGACTCCTTTTGAAAATGGCTTTACAATACACGGCTTCCCTTTTTCCTCATATCCTATCTCAATATCCAAAAAGCTTAAGTTCGCTCCAATCCCTGTGCCTAGCGCTTTTGAAAATGCTTCTTTTGCTGCAAATCGTCCTGCTAAAAACTCACATTTACGATGCCCAGATAGCTGCTGAAATTTTTCCATTTCCGTATCTGTCAGAATGCGCTTCACAAACTTCGGCTTACTTTGGAGTAAAGATTCGATTCTGTCTATTTCTGTTATATCAATTCCCGTGCCTTTAATCATAAGACAACTCCTTCTATTCTATTCATAGTGAGCATAATATATTGTATCTTTCCCTATTCTTTGGCTATTATGGTAGAAAGAAGCTTTATTTAGGAGGTATTAAATACTGTTGTTTACCAGAAGAGAAAGCTTTAGAGAGTATATTACGTATTATCCTGTCGTTTCCATGATCTTACTTATTCATCTAATTCTCTATTTATTAACCAATCTTCCTATTTTTCCAAATAAATATTTATTAGAAACTATGATGGGTGTTAACCTTTATATAGTAGAAGGAGAATGGTGGCGATTAATCACTCCTATTTTCATCCATGGAGGTTTTGCCCATCTTCTATTTAACAGTTTCAGCATTTTCTTATTCGGACCCGGACTCGAAAGAATACTTGGCAAATTTAAGTTTCTCCTTATCTACTTAGTCACTGGTATCGCAGCAAATATTATCACTCTTCTTATCGAACCACTTACTTATGTCCACTTAGGTTCTAGTGGAGCAATATTTGGTCTATTCGGCTATTATATTAGTCTAGTTGTATTTCGAAAAGACATTATTTCTCAAGGGAACGCCCAAATTATTACGACCATTGCTGTTCTTAGCTTAATCATGACCTTTTTACAGCCAAATATAAATATTGTTGCCCATATTTTTGGATTTCTAACAGGGGTCATCGTCGGAAGTTTATCGGAATCAAAGGGAAAGAAGATACTTACCAGTTATAAAGAAGAATGGTATTATTTACGACAACAGCTCCGCCGCACAAAAAAGCCCGAAGCAAAATCTATTATCATTTGGATTATCATCTTCGGTCTTGCCATTATAGGATTTGTTAGTCAATAATAACCATTATATATATTGCTTTGTCCCAGTCTCTTTCAAAACAAGATGAGACATAAATAATTTGACCAAATATAACTCCGAACAAGTATACATATATCTTATAAATTCGTATACTTGTTTTGGAGTTTTTATTTCAATTTAAGAAAGAATGTGTGTAGTCATCACCCGCAGACTGAATACACTCCGCTTTCCATGGGGGCGAGCCGCTTCGTCTCATATGATCCTGCAGGGTCTCGGACTTTCTCGCAGCTCCCATAGGAGTGTACGTGTATTCAGTTTGCTCCGTTTTATTTTCTTTTGAAAAAAATGATAGACCGAATTGATTTGACTACTAAATTAGAGCTTGTTGGGCTATTTAGCTTTATCCGACACTCACTTAACTTAGCGAATACCATTCATATACCTTTTCTACATCTTCTTTGGTCAGGTCTGTAACTACCCCAGTGGCTCCTCCAGCACCAGAAAGAACAACACCCTGTACAGAAGCAAGCTCCCCTTTTCGCTGCCACCATCCCTCTGTGTAATAAAGGGCTTGAATTCGATTTCGTCTCATCAGGAAAGTCGTTTTATTAAATTGGCGGAAGGATAATGTTAACTGCTTACCTGAAATACGATATCCAGCTGAACGATAATTCCAGTAGCCCCATAATGGTAAAACTAGTAATAACAACAACGATAACGCTCCCCATTCATGAAAAAAGTAAATCATAGCGATAATAACAGGTAATGCTATCCAACTATTTTTAATAATATATCTCCAAATTGATCGTTTTGGCGGCGAATGCAGCTCCTCATTCCATTCATACTCAGGTACCATTTCTTTTAATAAAAGTGGTAATTCCTTTTTCTTTAATAACGGAACGGCAACTACATCAGAAGCTTCTATATCATCAAAAGATCCACCAGCGCTAATAACAGATACACTAACTAATTGAAACGGCTGTCTAAGCATCGCTTCTGTTATTTTAATTGCTTGAATCCGTTTCAGCGGAATAGTAATCTGCTTTTTTTCAATTAGGCCACGTGTAATAATCAAATCATCTTTCGTCTTCGATAATGTAAAATTCGCATATTTTAATATAGTAATGAACCAAGATAAAACCCATAACAATACAAATAAAACAAAAACAACGATAGAAACTAACGCTACACCGCTTGTAATGACTTGTTGAACATGTTTGTAGATTTCCTTATACGGAATTAAATCATCAAATTGTGAAATAAAAGCAAATATTGCCGAGATAATCACACCTACGCCGCCCGAAGTTGACGCCAAAACGACTAATTTTTTAGATGAAATCCGGTAGATTTCTTGTTGAGCAGGTTCTACCTCTTCTATTATTTCGTCCGTTTCAATCTGCTCATTCTTTTTTTGAATAATATATCTTTTTAATTCTTGAGCAACCTTTTTAGAAATAGCGGTAAGTTCGCCTTCAGCTTCAGCACCACCTGCTGTTTCAATTTTTACTTTTACTAAACTAAATGGACGATGAAAAATTCCCTCTGTAAAATCGATACTTTGAATTCGTTCAAAGGGTATGTAGCGTTTCTTTTTTATAAATACACCATACTCGATTCGTAATTCATTTCCCATTACATAAAAGGTGAAAAAGTTCCATGACAAAAATCCGCTAATGAGAATAATCAAAAGTAAGAATGACGCTCCTAGAATTGTATATAATCCCCACTCGGTAGGCTTACCTCCAAGTACAATAATTCCAATAAACGGAAAAATAAACTCTCTTAACCGCTTCAAAATAACGTAAATGATGGAAACAGGATGAAGTCTGTTTTGATTAAACATCTTCTTCTGCCACCTTTGCTTTGCTAGAAATATACTGTCTAATCTCTTCTGCTTCATCCACTTGAAGTACAGGGATTTCGTGTACGGTTGCTGCTGTAGAAATCGACACTGTGGCAAGCTCGTACTTTCTTAATAGAGGTCCTTGCTTCATATCTACATGCTGCACTCTAATCATTGGAATGAGCGTTCGCTTTATTACAATAACCCCTTGCTGTATTTCAATTTCATCTCCTCTTACTTCATATCTCCATCTTTTCCACTTTAAAGGCGGCAGGATGCCAATTGTAAAAGCCATATGAAAAAGAAGATAAATTATCGTTCCTATACTTATAAGTATGTGCCAATCAAAAAGAATAGCAAACGTAATTACCCCAGCACCAATAACCATCATAATGAGCGAAGATATAACTCCTGTTAAGCGCCAAACAGTGATCCCCTTTTTCGATAACCTATTTTGAGGTATTGTTATCAATTACACTCCTCCTATTTTCTGAATTTTGTCTGTATCTCTTAACTATATACGAAAATACGATAAGGTGGTTTCATATTTTTCTGTCTCTCTATCACTATCCCCGAAATAAAAAACCTCCACGACATTCATGGAGGTTTTTAACACAAAGCTTAACGGTAAGACTTTGATTTATTGTAGCTATTGCCTGATTGACCTTGACGTTTATTGCTGCCATAGCCTTGGCGTTGACGTGGATTATAGTTTTTGCGTCCACCACGGTCATTATTTTTATCATATGGTCTGCGGTCACGTTTCATTGGCAATGGCTTTTCTTCTGTTAATTTAACAGGAGTTGTATCTGGTTCTTTTGTAAGCATCTTTAGAACTGCAGCTACAACAGTAGAAGCATCTTTTTGTTCCAATAAGTCATCCGCAGCATTTCGATAAGAATCTAAATTATTTTCCTCTATAATTTGTGATATTTTTTCCATAACAGCTTTTTGCTGACCTTCTATTGCTTGGTCGACTGTTGGAGGAATCATCTTTTCCATTTTTCGCTTCGTTGTTTTTTCCACAACCTGCAGATAAGATCTTTCACGATACGTAATAAACGTAATAGCTACCCCTTCTTTTCCTGCACGGCCAGTACGTCCGATACGATGTACATAGCTTTCTGGATCTTGAGGAATATCAAAGTTATAAACATGTGTTACACCGGAAATATCAAGTCCACGTGCAGCTACATCTGTTGCCACTAGTACATCAATCGTTCCCTCTTTAAACTTACGAAGAACAGACATACGTTTCGCTTGGCTTAAATCTCCATGAATGCCTTCTGCTGTATAACCACGTAGATTTAATGCTTCAGACAGCTCATCAACCCGACGTTTCGTGCGACCGAATATAATAGCTAGCTCTGGAGATTGAATATCCAGCAATCTTGTTAAAATATCAAATTTCGTTTTCTCTTGTGTTTCGATATAATATTGTTCAATCAACGGCACAGTCATTTCTTTTGCTTTCACTTTAACTACTTCTGGATCTTTCATAAAGCGCTCTGCCATTTTTCTAATCGGTCCAGGCATTGTAGCAGAGAATAGTAATGTTTGTCTTTCTGTTGGAATTTTTGAAAGGATTGCTTCAATATCATCAATGAATCCCATGTTTAGCATTTCATCAGCTTCGTCTAAAATAACTGTTTGAACATTATCTAATCGAAGTGTTTTACGATTAATATGATCTAATATACGTCCAGGTGTCCCAACAATAATATGCGGGTTTTTCTTCAATGCACGAATTTGGCGATTTATATCCTGTCCGCCGAAAATAGATAATACTCTTGTACGCTTTCCATAACCAATTTTGTATAATTCTTCTGAAACCTGAATAGCTAGCTCTCTTGTCGGAGCAATAATAATCCCTTGAATTACTTCATTCGCTACGTCAATTTTATCAACTAAAGGCACTCCAAAAGCAGCTGTTTTCCCTGTTCCTGTTTGTGCTTGACCAATTAAGTCTTTATTTTGAAGGCTCAATGGAATCGTTTCTGCCTGAATAGGCGTCGCTTCCTCAAACCCCATTCTTTTTAATGCTTTCATTGTAGCAGGACTAATACCTAAATCTTGAAACTTTACCAATATATCCAATCTCCTTCTAGTCATTAAAAAATATCCATAAACAGATGGAATAAATCCATCATGCCAACCATTTGTATGTACCTCATTTTTCTAAATGAAACATATTAAAATGGCATATCGTATTCATCACATTATGCCTTCCCCATACAATTAAAAAGATAATGATGCTCGTTATATATAAATGATGAAAGTTATTGTTGGTTTCAATAGCCTTACAACCTTTATCAGGAGAATGATGAGGGTATATGCAAAATATTTAAGTCTTATTAGTTATGAGATACTATTTAACTTAGTTATAAATAGGAGGAAATTTCAAATGACTTCTATTTATTTTTATAATAGCTCTGTTACCACTTAATGATTAGTCTGTTTCTCCAAAATGAGAATCTTCAAAATTCACGCTCGAAAAAACATGATTTTTTCACGGAGCTTAAAACCAAATCAGCTAATCTAGAAAAGTTAGCCAAATACAAAGAACAATGGTTATTCCCTTCCTAAACAAAAGAATTCATTTTCTCGGAATTCTTCTTCCATTCATTTCTCTCTATTTGACTAATTTATCGTTTACAAAGAGGTTTTTTTCTCTAACATTATGCCCAAAATGTTAAGTTTGTCACCCTACTTTTTAAAATAATATTATCATTAAGATATACGCTTTGCAATAAATTGGGCAGCTGAAAATCTAGGTTTTATACGTGTTTTTACCATTTTTACAATGTAAACGCTTTATGCGGAATAAAGAGCCCCTTACGTTCTTTTATAGCCGTTTTGACACAAAGTGATCTTTTAAGTAAAGACCAAAATTGGCCAAACCTCCCTTCCTTTACTCTTTCCAATCAACCTCAAATCTATACGATTAAATAGGGTTACTTTTAACTTATGAGGGCGCCTTGAGGAATGTTATTATTTCTTGAAATAATGCTTCTCTTTTCTCACAATGACAAATTAAGTGCTTGGATTCCTGCACGTATAAGATCTTCTTATTTTCTGCACGAATTGTATTATACAAATAGGTTGCACTCTTCAATGGGACAATTCCATCCTTCTCCCCTTGGGCAATCAATGTAGGCACTTGAATGTTAGCTAACAATGGTTTTACATATTGCACAAGCTTCCTAAACTGAATGGCAGCGGCTAAAGGAGTACTTTTAATTTTGTTCATATAGCGGATAAATTGCTCATTCTCTCTAATTTTCCCTCGAAAAAAATCAGCACAAATTATTCTTATATCCTTTTGAAGCTGGATTAAGTTTACATAATAGGCTGCTGCACTTAAGAGAATTAATTTCTTAATCGGATACTTTGCTGCTAAATAGCTTGCTATTAATCCACCCATGGAAAAACCAACAACATATACTGTGTCGTGTCTTTTTAATAAATCCTTTAACGCTTCTTCCGCATATTGGATCCACTCATTATATATAATCCCTTTTAATCTTAATTGATCGCCATGCCCAGGAAGTGTTGGAACCATACACTCCCAATTGGTATAGTTCTGGATATATTCAGCTAGTGGTTCTACCTCCATTGGAGAACCTGTAAATCCATGTATACATAAACACGCTGTCATTTACTCCCCCTCCTTTTAGAGATATTTTACACTATAAGAGTAATTCATTTTTTATATACATTTCTTAACTATCCACTCTAAAAAAAGCCGAACCTACAAGGAAAACGTTTTTCGTTTTTCAAATAGGCTGGCCTCCTTCTATTATTGTATTGCCTTAACGATTTCCTCTAACTTCATTCCTCTAGAAGCTTTGACTAAAATTACTGTTTCTTTATTTAGAAAAGGCAGTAAAGTTTCTATTAATGGCTCTTTTTCTTGGAAAGAAAAAACATGATCTTCAGGAAGAACTGTTTTTGCACCTTCTGCAATGAAATTACCCAGCTTTCCATATGTTAAAACGTAATCGACTCCTTCTAAATGCTCTCCCATCTCATAATGAAAAGCTTCTTCTTGGTCTCCTAACTCTAGCATATCTCCAAGAACTGCAATTTTTTGCTTATAACCTGGCAGCTTCTTTAACACATCAATAGCTGCAAGCATAGAAGTAGGACTGGCATTGTATGCATCATTAATAACTTTCACACCTAACTGCCCTTCGACTAACTCCATGCGCATATTTGTCAGTTTTAGCGATTGAAGACCTTTATTCATCTCTTCATAAGGAATTTCAAAATACTCTGCCACTAGCATTGCTGCCAACGCATTTAAAATATTATGATTTCCTAAAACAGGCAATTCAAATGGTTCTGCCGCTTTATTAATTTGAAAAACACTGCCATTTTCAAGTGCCTTTATTTCATATGGGTATAAATCATTGGCAGGATCCATTCCAAAGGTTTTCATATCCAGGTTCCTGTCTTTAACACGCGTTGAAAGAAGAGGTTCATCTCCAAAGTAAACAAATCGTCCTTTCTCCTTCAATCCATTTAAGATTTCTAACTTCGCCTCTGCAATCCCTTCTCTTGATCCGAGATCTTGCATATGAGACTCCCCGATATTCGTAATTACAGCAATATCTGGTTCTGCTAACCGGCTCAAAAAGTCGATTTCTCCACGACTGCTCATGCCCATTTCGAGCACAGCAATATCTGTATCTTCCTCTAAACCAAGTACAGTTAAAGGAAGACCAAGATGATTATTATAATTGCCTTCTGTTTTTTGCACTTTATATTTTAAAGAAAGAAGACTTGTTGTCATATCCTTCGTAGATGTTTTTCCGTTACTTCCTGTTATTCCCACAATTTTAACCTTCAATTGCTGTAAATAGCTTTTAGCAAGCGTTTGAATCGCTGTTAACGAATCGTCCACAAAGATAAGAGGGAGATTCTCAGGCGGATTCGGGACATCCTTTTGCCAAAATGCCGCAGCAGCGCCTTGTTTTATTGCATCTGCGACATATTCATGCCCATCCGTCCTTTCTCCTTTAAAAGGGATGAATAATTGTCCTGCTTCTATTTTTCTCGAATCAATCGTTACCCCGCTAATAAGCACCTCATTATATTGCTCAAAAAAACGAGTACTGCTTGACATTGAAGCAATTTCTGCATATGTACGCTTAATCAAAATAAAACCTCCTTTAAAAATGAGCGGAGACTACTGCCCTTCTCTACTAAAAAACTTTCATTGGATGGAACAAAAGAAGAGGCATTTTTCTCACCTCTCCTTTTATGTTCTTCTTTTTAAATCGTATATTTAATACTTTGCTTTTCAGTGTGTCTTTCCACAGCTAGATCCACTAATTTATTGATCAGTGCATCATATTCTAAACCTGTGTGTTTCCATAATAACGGGAACATACTGAATGGTGTAAATCCAGGCATTGTATTCACTTCGTTAATATAAACTTTTCCTTCTTTTGTCAGAAAGAAATCTGCACGGACTAGGCCAGAACAATCAAGTGCTTTAAATGCTTTAATAGCATCTTCTTTAATCGCTGCATACTCCATATCTGTCACGTCTGCAGGAATAATTAAAGCTGTATCTCCATCTTCATATTTTGCTTTATAATCATAGAAATCTTTTTTCGGAACAATCTCACCAGCTACAGAAACTTCAGGATGGTCGTTTCCTAGTACCCCTACTTCAATTTCTCTTGCTGTTAAGCCTTCTTCTACAATAATCTTGCGGTCAAATTGGAATGCTTCAATAAAGGCTGTTTCTAGCTCTTCTCTTGTTGTACATTTACTTATCCCTACACTTGAACCAAGATTAGCAGGCTTAACAAAACAAGGGAAACCTAATTCTTTTTCTACACGTTCATAGGCTGCATCCTTATCACTTTGCCAGTCACTGCGGATAAAAGAATTGTATTTCACTTGATTTAATCCAGCTACTTCAAAGATGTTTTTCATAATTACTTTATCCATTCCAGCTGAAGAGGCTAGCACACCATTCCCAACATAAGGAAGGTTAAGAAGTTCTAACAATCCTTGTACTGTTCCATCTTCTCCATTTGGTCCATGAAGCAGTGGAAAAATAACATCTAAGGAAGCTTCGTCATTCGCTTGAAAGAGTGTAGTAGAAAGGGCATTCGAGCCGATTTGCTCCTGTGTGTTAAACGCAAGCTCTTTTACATTTTCAACTGGTCCCATTAATTGAGGACCACGAACCCATTCACCGCTCTCTGATATGTAAATTGGGTGAATATCATATTTATCTGTATCTAGTGCTTTAATTACAGCCATTGCTGTTTGCATGCTAACTTTATGTTCAGCTGATTTACCGCCATATAATAATCCCAGTTTCTTTTTCATTATGAGTATACCTCCATTTAATCAATGCACTTGTTTATTCTACCACTAGAATCATACCTTTAAAAATAAAACATGTGAGTCAAATAATAATTTAATCGAAAACACATATTCCTGTAATAGTGCCTATTAATCCTTTTCCATTTTAACTCTTAATACAATATGAAAAAAGGGAAAAATGGAAGCTTATTTATTTAAATATCTCCTAAAGAAAGAAAAAACCACTTTGTGCTTTTCTCTTATCTCGAAGTAACTTGCACTTCTTGAAAAAAGCCCTTCGTTAGTCTTTTTATTTCTGCCTCGACTTCCTTTTCATATTCAACAATAAAGCATGTAGCTGGACCAGCGGATTTTAAAAGATCTACAGAACACTGCACTTCTTCCTCTTGAATCAAATCGCCCTTTAGCTGCCCCAATTCATAAAGAATTCCCTTTGATCCAACAGGCTGAATTCGACATCTATCTACTTTTGCCACTCGGAAAAATACTGCTAAAGGCACTACATTTTCTTCTTGTCGAATCATTTCTTCTCCAACAAGAGGACTGCCTATTACAGCCATTTTTCCATTGATAATAGTGGCATTCTGTGAATCTGCAGTTCTTTTTCCAAGGACTGTGAGTCCTATTGCTGATTCACGGAGAGAAAAATTGCTTTCTGTGCTTCCTGTTATTCCAATTTCCCTCTCTAGTCCAAGCTCCTCTATTCCTTTATATATACCTGCCAAAAGAGAAGCCCAAGCATCGTCTCCACAAAAATTCTGCAGGATTACCGAGAACGGTACTCCCCCCGCTGCCATACATTCCATAACCGCTACACGAAAGGAAAAATAGGAAACAATATCATAAGGGACGGAAAGTTGATCGGCTTCTTTCTGCCCAATTCCTCCACTATTATCCGCACTAATAATCAGCTCTTCTTTCTGATTCCACGGTACGACTTGTACATCTCTCACTGCTTGACCACTCTCCACTCTTTAAGAAAAACTGTAAGCCTTGGCATTAACAACTGGGCAATAATGCCGTTCAATACAGCTCCTATCAGCAGTACTGGAACCATCGAAATGTAAAAGCCCTTTCCCATTAGATATAAAAAAGGAAGTGGAAGTATTACACCATTTCCTAACACAAAGAACAATATGGAGATTATGCTATTTCCAGTTTGATAGATTTTTGAAAAAGTAAAAACAAGCAGAAACATTTCTACTGCGATAAAGAGATGAAGCATGCCTAGTGGCAGCCCGCCTAAATATGCAGAAACAAGGTGACCGAGGGCTGCAACTATTCCTCCAGCTAGCCCGCCTAAAAGTGCTCCAGCAATAAGACTTGGAGAACTATCAAGGGCAACACTTCCAATAAAACTTGGTATTTTTATAAAAGCCCCAATAACTGAAATAGCAATAAAAATAGCAAGGACATTAATTTTCTTCGCGTTCATTTCGCTCTCCCTTTTTACTTGTTCGAAATACTTTTGCGCTTCGAATATACTCGATATCTGCCACATTGCTTCGGAAATTTATTACCCTCGCCAGTGCAAAAAAGTAATCAGAAAGTCTATTTAAATATTTTAAGGGCATTTCTGGAATGTCTTCCATTGTCTTCATTAATGTCACGACTAAGCGTTCCGCTCTTCTTGTCACCGTTCGTGCAATATGAACAGTAGCTGCCGCTTCTGTCCCTCCAGGCAGGATAAAGCGCTCCAAATCTGGTGTCTCCTCCATAAAATTATCAATTCTGTCCTCTAAATAAGTGATAGCAGATGCTGTTAACTTTAGTTGTCTTCTCGTCGAAATACTAGCTAAATCCCCGCCACAATCAAATAATTCATGCTGGATTTTCTCTAAATCTTCCTTAATATCAGCAAATTGTTCCCCTGTTAATTGCGCAACAATCAGCCCGACAAAAGAATTCAACTCATCGACCGTTCCATAGGCTTCTACTCGAATATCATCCTTTGATACTCTCCCTCCTATAATACTCGTTTCCCCGCTATCACCTGTTTTTGTATAGATACGCATTTTCTCCCCCTCTTTCTGTTTTGTCCTTATTTTTATGCCTATAGGCATTTTGCTGCTTCCTATCATTCGATCGATCACTACTTTAATCGCTCATTTAACCCATACCAAATAACATCTACTCTGTCTGCAGCGGCAGCAATTCGCTGAAAGATCAGCCCTGTGGCATCACGCCACAAGCGATCTCTTCTATCAATCGGAACAACGCCTTTTGTAATATCACTGCCAATTATAAACACGCAGCGATTATTCTCTTCTCTTTCCCATTGAAGCAAAGCTTCCACTAGTTTTTCTATATAATCGACTGTTTGCTCCAATGTTTCTTCCTGCAGACGATTTTTGATCATCCACTCTAGTCCTTCTATCCTATAGAAAGAACCCTTCTCATTATTTGCCATGTTTATTTCCTTTTCATCAAATAGACGGAGAACCTTTCCTTCTGTAAATCCCTGCTCTCTTGCAAATGTTACTGTCCAGCTTTTTTTCCCGTGAAAGCTACCTCCTGTAATAAAGTGCATCTTTCCTTCCTCCTAAAACTTTCTTTGTGGGACCAAATTAACTCGATACCTTCACCAGGAGAAATCGTATAATCCCAAAAATCCCTTTCTGTTACACCATATTTACTAAGCAAGTATCGAATGACACCGCCATGTGTAACTACCGCCATTCTATTATTTCGAGTACTCTGTTTAATTAAGTGATTCCAGCCCCTATCCACTCGCTCTATCAGCTCTGCAAAAGATTCTCCATTTGTTGGAGCATTAGTAAATGGAGCATTTAACCATTTGCAATATTCAGGTAACTCTTTTAATTGTTCGTATGTTTTTCCTTCCCAATCCCCAAAATTTATTTCACGAAAAGCAGAAACACTGTGCAGAATCTGTTCAGGAAACCAATATGCTGCTGTCTCTTTCGTCCGCAATAAATCACTTGTACTTATCCAGTCATATTTAGACACTGGCCTTCCTTTTTCATAAAGCATATTTCTTCCCTTTCCACTTAAAGGCGCATCCGTCCAGCCAATATATGCCTTTCGTTCATTTGCAGCCGTTAGCCCATGACGAAGTAATGCAATAACCATAGTGTCGCCCATAGTGCCATTTCCGTCCCTTCTACACTTGCACCTAATAAGTCACCTGTTAATCCACCAAAAGCCTGTTTCATAAATCGGCTGAATAATAAGTAGTAGCCGATGCTCACGAAAAGAAACAAAAAGAATAATGGCAGCCATTTGGGAAACAATAACAAGAAAACTAGCAAAACAGCTGCAATATATCCACTATAAAAAAACATGCGCTGCCCTTGGACAGACTTTTTAAAGTATGCGCCGAGTCCGTCCCTTTTTGCCTCTTGAACAAATAGTAAGCTCCAGCCCATTACCGCTTTAGAAAAGAATGGCAAGAGCATCACAAAAAAATAGGTGAATTCTTGCATATGTGTCACGATTTCATAGATAAAAAAAAACTTCATACTCAATAAAAGAATGACAGACAAAACACCAAAGGCACCGACATGAGGATCTTTCATAATTTCTAATCTTTTTTTTGCATCTTGATAAGAAAAATAAGCATCACTTGCATCCATCCAGCCATCTAAATGAAGTCCGCCTGTTAATAAAATCGTACTGATCCAAACAATAAAAGCAACGGCGAGAGCTGTAAATGGAGTATATTCATTTAGCAAAAAGAAAATCCCCATATAAATAAAGCCTTGGAAAAGGCCTAGCAAAGGGAATGTTTTTATACTTTTCTGCAGAAACTCCCCTTCCATCGGCAGCACCTTTCTCACTGGTATTGCCGTAAAGAACTGTATATTTACTAAAAAACCAATACACCATTTTTTCATTGGTCATCACCAGCTTGAAGGATTTCCCATATTTTCTCCCAATCAAGATGTCTCTTCATCTCATCAGCAAGCGCATCAAAGCGTTTATCCTTTTGCTCTCGCATAAACAGTGTTTTTCTTTCTGCCATGCCCTTTTGCAGTCGTATCTGATTTAACCATGTATTACGAAACACATCGTTGTAGAAAAGATGATGCATATAGGTTCCTATCAATTTTCCGTCTTCTCGATAATAACCCTCATCCCTATTATTAAGTAATAGAAACGGACATCTTTCGGCAGAATTCTCATACTCTGTTTTACCTAAATGAATCTCATACCCCTCTATTTTTTCTGAGGATAGCTTTGTGAAGGGATGATAACTACCTTCCACGCGAATTGTTTCTTTTTTCTGTTCAAATACCGTCTTTGCAGGTATAAGCCCCAGCCCTTCTATTTCTTCGCCTGCGATTCCAGTATCAGCTCCATACGGATCCAATAAGACAGAACACAGCATTTGATAGCCTCCACATAAACCTATTACTCTGCCGCCTTCTTTATAATAGCGCTTAAGCTGGACATCTAATCCATTGCTTTTCATTTCTCTTAAACCCTCTATCGTACTTTTTGTACCTGGAATAATGACTGCATCTGGCTTTCCTAAATCTTCGCCTTTATCAATCAGACGGATAGTAACATCTTCCTCTAGGAAAAATGGTTCTATATCCGTAAAATTAGACATATAACGATTGTTTACTACTGCTAAATCAAGCACTTCTTGTGAAGTTGCTATTCTTTTCTCCCGTATAGACAAGGAGTCCTCTCCTTCAATCATATGGTTATGAATAAAAGGAAGAACTCCGAGAACAGGGATGCCGGTCTTCTCCTTCAGCCATTGCACACCATCTTCAAAAAGCGTGACATCACCGCGAAATTTATTAATAATAATCCCCTTTACCCTGCTTCGTTCCTCTTCTGAAAATAAGGAGAGGGTACCAACAATACTCGCAAACACACCGCCGCGATCAATATCAGCAACGAGAATAACCGGGATGTCAGCCATTGCTGCCACCTTCATATTTACAAGCTCTCTATCTTTTAAATTTATTTCTACTGGACTTCCCGCCCCTTCCATGATTACCATCTCATAATTCCTTTGCAGGTAATGAAGACTTTTTTGAATAACACGAATGCCTTCTTCATAAAACTGTTCACGATACCCTCTTCCTGAAAGAGTATTACTTGCTTCTCCAAGCAGGACAACTTCTGATTGGAAGTCAGATCTTGGTTTTAGGAGAATTGGATTCATCCAAACTGTTGCCTCTATCTTTGCTGCTTCCGCCTGCACTCCTTGTGCTCTTCCAATTTCTTTTCCATCTACTGTGACATAAGAGTTGTTCGACATATTTTGTGATTTAAATGGCGCTACCTTTATTCCCTCATTTGCTAGCATTCTGCATAAAGCAGTCGCAATCAGACTTTTCCCCACATCAGATGAAGTCCCTTGTATCATCACACCCTTCATTCTTATCCTCCCTTCTTCCGTTGTGCGATTCCGTTTTCTACTAGATATGCCTCATGTGCATGCTGTACGAGAAAATGATGCAGCCGATTTAAAATCCTGCAATATTTCTGTACATCTGGATCGAGAGACGGTTCATATGTAACCTCATTACTTACAAGGATAAGATAACGGCAACTTCGGCTTAGTTCTACTAGATCCTTTTTCAGCTTTCCCTCTATCCCTTCCTGTTGTTTATCTTGGAAAAAAAGTTCATTATTGACCAAAACGGTTAAACAATCGAGCAAAACAACATCCTTTTTTGTAAAGACAGCCGCTAACTCCCCAATATCAACTGGCTTTTCATAGCTATTCCATTTCACCTTTTGTGCCTCTCTGTTTTGTTGGTGTCTGATAATTCTTTCTTCCATTTCAGCATCCGTAATGACAGCAGTAGCGATATAATGCAATTCTGCTCTTTCATCTTGCGCATATTTGATTGCCAATCTCTCAGCAAGCGAAGATTTTCCACTTCTCACGCCACCAGTTACAAAGATGATGGATGATTTTGTTTCCATTTAGTTAACACTCCCCGCAATCGCTGATTCTGTTCTATGCTTTTAATCGCAAACCGCAGCCAGCTTCCTTCTAAACTTGGATAATTATATGTATGTCTTGCAATGATGCCATTGTTTAGCAGAAAAGTAAGGAATTCCTTTTGATCCGTTAACCTTTGATCCTTTAACAAGTAATAATTAGCAGCAGAGTTGGAGTACGCAAAATATTCATTCTTAAAGAAGGAAAATAGCTTTTTCTTCTCCTCTTCTATATAGCTTTGCGTTTTTTTTAGAAACTCTTCCTGCTCTATTAATAACTCGCCAGCCTTTAAAGCAATTCCGTTTATACTCCATTGTGTTTGCAAATGCTGCAGTTGTGCAATTAGTTCTTCTGATGCTAATACGTAGCCTAGGCGTATTCCTGGTATACTGTACATTTTAGTTAAAGAACGTAAAATAATGAGATTTGGGTAATTTTTTAAGAGCGGAAGCATATCCTCATATCCAACTACAAAATCATAGAAAGCTTCATCTAGAACAACGGAACAATCGTTTTGCATACAAATATCCAATAACTCTTCTACTAATTTCTTCGGATAAAATATCCCTGTTGGATTATTAGGATTACATAAAAATACAGCATCGACTTGACGAATATCCTTTTCCAATTTAGCGGGAGACAGCTCCCATCCTGTTTCTGCGAATAAATAATAATGATAGATGTCGCAATTATTAATCCGGCACACTTCTTCATATTCAGAAAAGGCTGGCTGAAGAAGCAATACCTTTTTTCCCGTCAGAATTCTCCCTAATAAGGAAATGATTTCCGCAGCTCCATTTCCAATCAAAAGCTGCTTGGAAGGAATTCCATAGTGGTTTGAAATTTTTTCTTTTAGGCGACTTGCAAAAGGATCTGGATAAAGATGAACGGTCTGAAAAAGGTCATTCCACTTCTTTAATAAAATCGGCGGAGGTCCTAATGGATTAATATTTGCACTAAAATCAATTGCATCCACTGGCATTTCTAAATTTGTCTTTTCATATATATACTGGGGATTAGCTCCATGCATTGGCCAGTTCAAATCCAATTCCTCCTATAAATAAAAAAAGATAGAAGTAAACAACTGCTTTATTAGCAATTTTAGTCGACTCGATAATATGTTTCTTTCCTAAAGGCTGCAGTGCTGTTCCCATTCTAGCCCGATCTGATTTCTGTCCTCGATAATAATTAATCCCACCGAGCTGTATGCCAAGGAGAATAGCAGTTACTGCTTCCCCCCAGCCGCTGTTTGGAGATGGATGCTTCTTCGCATCTTGGAATAGCAGCTTCCAGGCTTCCTTTTTCGAATGGAAAGGAGTACGACTAACCAAAAGCAAAAGCATTGCTGTTATTCGACTCGGCAAGTAGTTAACAATATCATCACATTTCGCAGCATAATACCCGAATTCTCTATATTTATCATTCTTATAACCAACCATGCTGTCACATGTATTAATGGCCCTATACACAAGACTGAAAGGAGCACCACCAATAAATGCCCAAAACAGTGGAGCTGTAATGCCATCACTAGTGTTTTCTGCCACAGTCTCTACCGTTGCCCGGACAATTTCTTTTTCCTCTAACTGCTCTGTATCTCTTCCCACAATATAAGACAGCTTTCTTCTTGCCAGCACTAGATCATTAGCCTGCAATGGTTCATAGACCTCTATCGCAGCATCCTTCAGACTCTTCTGGGCAATGGTTGTGGCGATAAGTAGAGCTTCTATTATTACGCCGATCCACCAATGAAGCTGATAGCTAATATAAACAAGGAAACAGCTAAGCAAAAAGGTAAGCACTAAAACACTCATGAGCATCCATAATCCTTTTAACTGCCGATTTCTCCCCTTATTTAATCTTTGATCTAAATAGGAAATTAACTTTCCCATCCATTTCACAGGATGTGGCCAGCTTGGAGGATCCCCAATCAACTTATCTAAAATAATCGCAATGGTAATGCTGATTAAATGACCGATCATTTAGCTGCCAGCCTCCTATCCCTTTTATCTAATGACTTTGTTAAACAGTGATAGACCCCTTCTGCTATACACTTCCCAAGTGAAGTAATCGTACCGGCAAATTCAAGGTATGTTCCTACTTGAGTGGCAGCGACCGATATACTATCTGTTGATGTACCTGTTGCAATAGTTCCTGTTTCCATATCCTTTATTTTCCGATCACGCAAGACGGCTGCTTTTGCTTCGGTAGCAGTAATGACACTTTGCAAAAAGGCTTGCTCTGATAATGTCCCATTGACAAAAATCCAAGTATTAATGGTCCCTGGATGGAACGAGGATGAATGCGCGTTTGTCTTAGCTGCATCGACAGCATTTCCTACTCCACCTGTTACCACAATCATGACAGAGAAATCCCCTTGCTCTAATAACTGATAGGCTGCATCTTCTGTATGAACAGCTGTCATCATTCCGACTGTCTCTTGTGGGCTAAAGCCATTTTGAAGCAAATACTCGTACATGTCTTTCCGGTAATCCTCGCAGCGGTATGTCTTATCTACATGGCGGTTTACAAAGTTTTTATACCAGCCCATCCCAGCACCCGTTACGCCAGATGAAAGCGTGTATAATGGGAAAGGAGCCTTCATTTCTACTCTTTCTGAAGTAACAGTAATTGCCGTTGTATCTATTTGAACTTTCTTTCTCTCTAGCTCTCTTGGCACAAGCGCTATTTGAGAAGCTGGTATGCTTGGATGAAAAGTATTTTTCACATTTGTCTTATAGATTCTTTTCACTCTTTTTTCTTGCAATACATCAGAAGGAGAGGCATCTACTTCTACTTTTCCATCATGTAATAAAAGGAGTCGATCACAATATAATCCTGCCAAGTTTAAATCATGAAAGATACAAACAATTGTTAGGTCTTTTTCTCTGCTCCATTCTCTTAAGCTATCCAATAACTCCTTCTGGTAGGATAGATCCAAATGGTTAGTAGGTTCATCTAACAGAAGGATTTCTGGCTCTTGTGCCAGGGCCTGAGCCAAATAAACACGCTGCTTTTCCCCGCCAGACAATGCATGAATAGACTTGTCTTGAAAAACAAAGACCCCCGTTTGTTTCATTACTCGTGTGATTACTTCTTCATCTTTAGAAGTCCAGGACTGAAACAGCCCCGATTGATGTGCATACCTCCCGAGCGATACAATTTCTCGAACAGTATAGGAAAATGATTCATTCACATGCTGAGAAAGCACGGCGACTACCTTTGCTAATTCTTTTGTTTTATACTGGTCAATGGATGTGCCCTTTATCTCCACCTGTCCCTCTCGCGGGGCTAAAATACCGCTGATAATTTTCATTAGAGTCGTTTTCCCACTGCCATTTGGCCCAAGGATACCAATCATTTCCCCTTTATTCACAGAAAAAGAAATATTCTGTAAAATTTGTTTTGTTTCATATTGAAAAAAGAGATTTCGTACATTCAGCATTATTTTAAACTCCTCTTCCTTCTTCTCATTAATAATCCTGCAAACACTGGAGCACCTACTATAGCTGTTATGACCCCTATCGGGAGTTCTGTCGGAGAGATAATCGTCCTAGCCAATAAATCAGCCAAAATCATAAAACCACTGCCAGCAAAAAGAGAGACTCCCATTAAATATCTGTGATCAGGACCTACGATAATCCGGACAAAGTGTGGAATCACAAGACCTATAAATCCGATCGTACCAGATACAGCAACAGCCGCACCTGTTAACATGGAACCAGCCAGCAAAATAACCATTTTTCTTCTCTGTACATGGATCCCTAAATGCTGGGCTCTTTCTTCGCCAAATGCTAAAGCATTTAATTCCTTTCCTTGCGAAAGAAGGAGACCGGAACCAACTACAAAAAAAGGCAGGATAATTTTAATGTATTCCCATCCTCTCATAGAGACACTTCCAAGTAACCAGCCTATAATTTGGCGTAGTTCGTTCCCTGTTAATGCAATCATAAGAGAAATAAATGCACTTAGAAAAGAACCAATAATGATGCCCGTTAAAATAATTGTTTCAACCCGCATGGCAGGGTCCATTTTTTTTGCAAAAAAAACGACAAATAATATCGTCAGAAAGGAGAATAATACACTCATAAATGGCAAAGTCAATCCGCCAAGAAACGGAATGGTAAAGTGGAAAAATAACGTAATAACGGCTCCAACCGATGCTCCAGATGAAACCCCAAGTGTATATGGGTCTGCCAATGGATTTCTTAATAATCCCTGAAATGCAGCTCCCGCTATGGAAAGACTGGCACCGACAAGTCCTGCCAAAAGCACTCTAGGGAGGCGAATATTTTGAACTATATTAACATGCATGGGATCGACATTCGTTAATATGCTTTCTGGTCCAATGTAGCTTGCAAATATTTTTAATACTGATAAAACAGGGACAGAGATGGTTCCAATGGATATTCCCATCACAATCGCAAAAAGGAGAAAAAAAGCGGCATAAACATAAGCCGCTTTTCTTTTATTTAAAAACATCCGGGTACACCGCTTTGGCAACTGCCTCTACTCCATCGACTAAACGAGGACCAGAACGAGTTACTGTGTCAGAATCTACATCTACTATTTGCTTTTCCTTTACTGCATTTATCTTTTCCCAGCCTTTTCTCGAGCTAATTTGCTCGATTGGACTTTTTTCTGAGTAGGCACCATAAGTAGTAATAATAACATCCGGATTAGCTGCAATTACTGCCTCTTGATCCACTTGAATCCAGCCTTCCTCAGAAATGATATTATTTGCGCGAATAGTGTCTAGCATCTCTTGCATAAATGTCTTTTTACCAGTCGTAAATAAATTTGGTTCCGCGTTTACTTCTATGTAAACTGCCTTTTTATCACTATCGGAAATGGCTGCTGCTTTCTTCTTGATAGCACTTAACTTTTCTTTCATGTCAGCAACAAGCTTGTTTGCCTCTTTCTCTGTTCCAGTGGCTTGTCCAATCATGTCCATGCTTTTATAAACATCTTCAAAAGAAGTGGCATCATTCACAACAACAACATCAATGCCCGCATCCCGGATTTGCTGCAAGCCTTCCGTAGAATTATGGGCGCTCGATGCATGTGCTAACACTACATCTGGATTTAGAGAGATTATTTTCTCCACATTAAAATCCATCCCGCCTACCTTCTCTTTTTCTGCCGCTTCTTTTGGATAGTTATCAAAGTCACTAACTCCAACTAACTCCTCCCCTAGCCCAAGCGCAAATATAATTTCCGTATTGCTAGGCATTAAGGAAACTATCTTTTCTGGTTTTTTCTCAATTACAACTTCTTGATCCAATCCATCCTTAATGGTGACAGGGAAGCTAGCCTCTTCTGTAGTAGTAGTTTGTTCTTTATTATGCTTATTTTCTGTCTTCGTTTCTCCGCAACCTGCAAGCACACCTACAACGAGCAGCATCGCTAACAGTATGGAATAAAACTTTTTCATCTAGTTCACCTTCCTAAATAAATATGGGAAAAATAAAAAACATCTCTATCATTGTCCATAGAGATGTTGGGATGTCTTCAAAAATATTTTCAAAGTGCTCCACACCTCCCTATCCTCGTAGGTTTATTTGGTGTATAGAGAATGGCAGGTCTCCTGACTCATGATTTTCGCCACATGAAGCCTTCCCATACATCCGTACAGTGGCACTTTTCCATGCTGCAATCATTTACAGTGGCGGGACCGTGTTAGATTCTCACTAACTTCCCTTTTAAGAGACTTCTGGTAAAAAGGCTAAAGAATTCCTCATCAACCATTTCCCAAAAGTCTCACCATCATCTATCTATTTTATTTTTCGTCTTTTCTGATTATACAATTAAAGGATGTGTAAATAAATATATTCCTTTACTAAAGTTTTAAAAATGGGTCGACAGGAACCGCATGGCCTAATGCTATTCCCTGCTCTGACAATATGCAGGTGTAGCTTAATAATTGCACCCCAGCATGTGCAGCTTCTTCCAAGCTTTTTGCGAATACTGGATCAATTGCAGCTGCTCCTGTCACTATTTCCACATCTTCTCTCTGCACAACAAATAAAATAGCTGTTTTTATTATTCCTTCTCTCGCAATAGCAGTTAATTCTTGCACATGCTTAGAACCCCTTTTGGTTACAGCGTCTGGAAACATCCCAATTCCATTGCTCGCTAAGGTGACACTCTTTACTTCGAGAAGCAGCTGATTGCCTTTTATATCTTTTAATAAGAAATCCCATCGTGAACTACCATAGGTATATTCAGACTTAACCCAATGATAAGTAGAAAGCTCCTCTATCATGGCTTCCTTTAACATTAATTCGACTAACTTATTAGGATACGTAGTATTTATTGACACAAGCAGTCCATTTGATTCCACATATACAGCCGTCCACTTTGTTTTCCGATTAGGATTCATGCTCGGAAGAACATAAATCACAGCCCCTTCAACTAAAAGTTCGATCAGCCGCCCTGGATCTGCCAAATGGACCTTTTCTATTTCTTCTGTTTCCTGATTATAACAGTGTAAAATAAACCGATTAGGGCGCTCCACAAACGTCATTTTCTTTAATGCTGCCGGAAAGCTTACCATTACTTTTCCCCTCATATTCGTCACCAATTAAACGATAGCTAATTGCCATTCTCTTAATTTTTTATCAAAAACAAGTAAAGCATCACTTTTTTTCTTAGCGTTCTTCTCATATTCTTCATACATATCATCCATATTATCAAAATCCCCTAAAACCCAAATTGGTATCTCCAGCTTCAATCGTGTTTGATAGGCTTTTTCAATAGATAGTACCATGCCCTCACTCATATAACGTTTTAACTCTGTTACAATTTCTTTCGGAAGAGGCGGATAAAGCCTTTTCTTTTTAATTCCCAACAACGCTTTCTCTAATTTAAGTTCTGTCACTTTATTTGCAATAACCTCACAAAATAATTGATAAAAGGACTCCATGTTTTTATAATAAATTTTATTAAACCAGCCGTCATCATGAGCTAAATAGGCATATTGGTTGTTTAATTGTTGAAAAAATGGCTTTTTTAAAGGCTCCTGTTTATGTCCCAAATACAAGAGTTCCGCAATCGTTTGCCCTTCTAAAATATCTAATGTTTCCGTCTCATCAAAATCGACCCATACAAAGTCCCCATATCCATAAACATCTTCCATCGATAACGATGCTAATTTATTGTTTGGAACATATTCGAACTGAGTATGTATATGAAATTCTCCATCTTCAAACTGATGCTTTAACAACAAAATAGAGGCAAGAGTATCAGCAAGAATCCTGTAAAACTCTCTAAACTCTATACCATAAGAAAGCACAAAACGTTCTTTCTCATTTAGATGGATATAAACCACATCTCGAATATCATTATTACCTTTTTTCATCAAGTAAACCTCCAAACATTATTAGCTTGTAAACTTAAAGAGCTTTAGCTTACTTTCTTGTTACCGAAATCGCCTTTACTCCATTTTATCGAAATCATGACAAGAAATATTCTCTTGTTTTTATATATTATATTTAAATTCCATGATCTGCTTATACATACTATCCATCATACATCTAGTTGTACTTATTGTAACCATTTTAGTTTAACAAAAAAGAGGAAAAATAGCTTACATAATCTAAAATTTAGAAAAAAAAGGAAGTAAATACTTGGCATGTGAATCATTTAGGGAGAAAGCTAACTGGAATATTCATTAATATTGCGGATTATTCAGCCAAGAGACATCCATCAGAGCGATTTTAGTTAATTTTGTGCTGTTCAAAGGGGCAGTAATAGTCTTTTTTAGATGAATTTTAATGTTTTTAGCTAAATAATTGATTTTATCAGGCAAACTTCTGATTTTATCAGCCAATCTCGACCACTTACCTCCCCCCCAACAAAAATACACCGTACTAGGAAATGGAATAACGCAATTTTCCAAAATCCTAGTAACGGTGTCAGTCAAATCCAGCTCAACTTATGGTTGTTTTGCTTAACAATCTTTTCATACTTTTATCCGCTTCTTTTAGCACGATACTTTTATCTATTGTTTTCATGATTTTATTTTCCATTACTATTCTACCGTCTATAATGGTTGTTTCTACATCTGCTCGTGTTGCGGAATAGACAATTCTTGAGATAGGATCAACATCATAGGACGGAAAGGTATGAAAATTTTGCAGGTTTAAAATAGCTAAATCTGCTCGCTTGCCAATTTCCAGACTGCCAATTTCCTTTTCAAGTCCGACTGCTTTTGCTCCGCCTAAGGTTGCCATGCGGAACACTGTTCTCGCATCCATTGCTGTTGGTCCATGTATTGGCTTTTGAATAAGTGCAGCTAATCTCATTTCATTAAACATATCCAAGTTATTATTACACGGAGCCCCATCTGCCCCTAAACTGACGGAAACATGATTGCAAGTAAGATGGTGTGTATCAGCTATCCCTGATGCTAGCTTTAAATTAGAGCCGGGACAATGACTAACATGGACACCCTTCTCTTGAATAATCCGCTTTTCTTCTTCATCCAGCCATATACAATGCGCCAATATCAAGCGGTCATTTGCTAAACCGAGATGATCTAAGTACACCACATTCCTCATACCTGTTTCTTTTTGCACGATTTGAATTTCTCCCTTATTTTCTGAGGCATGGGTGTGCACTTTTACACCATATTTATCTGAAAGAATCTTCACCTCTTTCAATAGCTCTTCCGTACAAGAAACCACAAATCTTGGCGAAAAGGCATATTGAATTCTTCCATTATCAAAGCCATCCCATTTTTCTAATAAATCTACACTCTGTTGAATAGACTCCGCTGTTAATTCCTGCAATGCTAAGGGGACTTCATCTCCTTTATCCATCATTACCTTTCCAGAAACAGCCCGGATTCCACTTTCCGCAAGTGCGCGAAAAGCATGTTCCGTATGATGAACCGTTTCCATATCAACAATCGTTGTTGTCCCGCTTTCCAATAGCTCTCCAATACCAAGCATGGCGGAATAATAAATAGATTCCTCGTCATGAGCAGCCTCAAGTGGCCAGATCCTTTGTTTAAGCCAATCCATTAGCTCAAGATCATCCCCTTTTCCGCGAAAAAGTGTCTGGCATAAGTGAATATGAGTCTGAACAAACCCAGGAATTACCGTTCTATTTGTCGCATCAATCATTTTATCTACGTGATTTTTTTCAAGATTCTCTCCTATTTCCTTAATGATATTCCCTTCTATATAAATATCTCCGGTTATAATTTCTTCTGCTTGATTCATTGTGACTATCTGTGCATTTTTGATTAACATATTTCCCATTTAAACTCCCCCATGCTTGTTTAAATTTCCGCATAAACACAAAAAAACTACGAAAAATATGCTAGTTCAAAGCATATTTTTCGTAGCAAGAAATTTACGGTTTCCAGTAGAGACCCTTAACCCAATTATTAAGGATATACGAAAAAAAGGCGCAATAGCAGCAGTTGCCTGCGGTCATGCATGTTATACCCTTATTTTAATCGAGAGGCAATTCTTTTCAAGTTAATTGTCAGAAAACTTAACAATATTTTTTCAAGGGATCTGTTTTTTCTCAAAATCTCCTTTTTTACAAAGATTTATCCATTTCATTCTTTCACTTAATTACATATAATAAAACAGGGTATATGTCGAATAATAGCCTATAAACATCGGAAGGGAGAGTGAGAAGTATGATACACAAAATGACAGAAAATCAGATCACACTTCACATCATTCAGACACTAAAAGATAATAAAAAATCTGAATTTGAATCCATCGTTGATGAGCTACAACCATATGATATAGCTCAAATTTATGAGAGTCTCCCCGATAAGCATAGAGCTCGTTTTTTGCTTTTCTTAAAAGTCGACTTATTAGCCCATCTCTTGGAGGAATTGGATAAAGAGGAACAGCTGGAAGTTCTAAATACATTAGGAATGGACAAAACAGGGAAAGTTCTAGATTTAATGGACAATGATGACCTAGCTTCCCTTTTAAATGAACTAGCACCAGAAAGAATTAAAGAACTCCTTTCTGGAATGAAAAAAGAAGAATCCATTATTGTACAAAACTTAATGAACTACCCAGATGAAACTGCTGGACGTCTTATGACGAATCGTTTTGTCTGGATTCGTGACTATTACACTACGCGTGAAGCTGTCGATAAACTAAAATCGTTTGCAGATTTCGCGGAAACATTAAGCTATTTATACGTCATTGATCAGAATAGAAAATTAGTTGGTGTTGTTTCCTATCGTGATCTTTTGATTGCTGAACCGCAGGACAAAATTCGTGACATTATGTATGAACGGGTTATTAGTGTAACAGTGCATCAGGACCAAGAAGAAGTAGCGCAAACCATCCAAAAATATGATTTCTTAGCCATTCCCGTTGTTAATGAAGAAAATATCTTAATGGGGATTGTTACAGTTGATGATATGATTGATGTCGTTTTTCAAGAAGCAAATGAAGATATCGAAAAGCTTTCAGCTTCAGGTAAATCGATAGACTTTGATACAAAAGCATCTGTTGCAGCCTACAGAAGACTTCCTTGGTTAATCTTGCTGCTTTTTATTGGGGTTGTATCTGGCAGTATTATAAGCAATTATGAGGATGTTCTTACAAAAGTTGTAGCATTATCTTTTTTTATGCCGATGATTTCTGGAATGACTGGGAACACGGGAACACAATCATTAGCTGTTGTTGTTCGCGGACTTATTTCTAATACGATTAATAAAGCAGTTGTAACAAAACTGATTTTTAGGGAATTATTAGTTGGTTTGATCATTGGGATTACCTGCGGCGTTATTATTACGATTATTGCCTATGTCTGGCAAAGCGATCTCATGCTTGGCTTAGTCGTTGGTCTTTCTTTAATTTGTACGCTTATCATTGGAACGCTATCCGGCACTATTATTCCCATTATTCTTTATAAGTTAAATATTGACCCAGCAGTAGCGTCTGGACCATTAATTACAACTCTTAATGATATATTTTCGTTATTTATTTACTTCGGAATCGCACAAATTTTTCTTGCCCATTTAATGTGAAAGAAAAGACTGTCTGTCAAAAGGCAGTCTTTTTAAATCCTGTCTATTTTTTCCACCTATCTTTTTTTATCGATTATGAAAAATAAGGAAACAATTCTGTTTCCATTTCCGTCTATATAAATAGGTAAGAAATTTGGACTAGGGGTTTGCAGAAATGAGAACAAGAAATGTTTTTTCTGAAAGATTTGATTGGACATTATGTCTTTTGCTTATGTTATTTTGTCTAGTTAGCAGTATTGCTATATACAGCGCGAACGCTGCTTACTTACAATCACAAATTATGTGGTATGTTATTGGCGCGGTTGTAATTGCCATTATTATGTATTTTGATAATGAGCAGATTCAACAAATCACTTGGATTTTGTATGGAATAGGGGCCGTTTTATTAATCGGTCTTCTAGTTGCTCCAGAAACGGCATTTACTCCACGCAGAGGCGGAGCGCAAAGTTGGTATGTCATTCCCCATATTGGCAGTATTCAACCGTCTGAATATATGAAGGTCTTTTATATTTTAGCGATTGCTAAAGTTATAAATAATCATAATGTCAAAACCATTCATAAATCTCTGCGAACAGATTTTATTTTGATGTGTAAACTGGCGATCGTAGCTGGTGTTCCAATAGCATTAGTCATTTTGCAGGATTTTGGGACTACACTCGTGTTAATGGCTATATTAATTGGAATGATGCTAGTATCAGGAATTTCATGGAAACTGCTCATTCCTTTATATGGTGCTGCTGCTGCATTTGGTTCCAGTGTTTTATACTTAGCTATCTTCGGAAGAGAACTATTAGAAAAATATCTAGGAGTGGATCCCTATCAATTCGCTCGTGTTAATTCCTGGCTAGATCCTCATAATGCTGGCGATGATGGCTTGCAGTTAGTCAAATCGCTGATGGCGATAGGCTCTGGACTTATTAGTGGTAAAGGCTTAGGAAAAGAGGAAGTGTATATTCCCGAAAGACATACAGACTTTATTTTTACGATTATTGGGGAGGAGTACGGATTTATTGGGGGCAGTATTGTCATTATTCTTTATTTTCTTTTAATATTCCACCTAGTTCGAACTGCATTGCAAACAGCCAATCCCTACAGTATTTATATAAGTGTCGGGGTTATTAGTATGATTACATTCCACGTTTTTGAGAATATCGGAATGACTATACAATTATTGCCGATAACAGGGATTCCCCTTCCGTTTATAAGTTATGGGGGCAGCTCTCTAATGTGCAATTTAATGGCAATGGGACTCATATTTAGTATTCGTTATCACCATAAGTCTTATATGTTTTCTTCTAAATCTCTTTCTTTCTAATTATAAGGAACATTTAGACTCCGCGCATCGCTGAGTCTTTTTTTATATTTGTCCATTTGATGAAATCTTTCTCCCTTTTGTTTTCTTTCCTCTGTAATTAGGGTATATATTTTAATAGAACAACAAAAACTATAAAGAAATTTTAGCAGCAAAAAGATGACTATGTTTTATCTGATTGTAATAAAAACTAAATTAAAATAATTATAAATAAGTATTGATTTTAATTTAGAATTTGTTATAATTAATATATAATCAGTCGAAGGGAGTTTGTTAAACATGGGATTACAAACAAAAGTAGAATTACAAAAAGAACTAAACGTACAAATTGCTAACTGGAGCGTATTATACACAAAACTACATCAACATCACTGGTATGTAAAAGGACCATTTTTCTTCACACTTCATGAAAAATTCGAAGAGTTATATGACGAAGCTGGTGAAGCAGTAGATGAACTTGCAGAGCGCTTGCTTGCTATTGGTGGTAAACCTGTTTCTACATTAAAAGAATTTATCGAAACTTCCACATTACAAGAAAGTACGGAAAAACGATCTGCAAATGATATGGTGAAATCTTTAGTAGAGGATTATAGCCATATTAATACACAATTAAAAGCACTAGCAGCACATGCAGATGAATTAGAAGATGTGATTACCAATGATTTAGCCATTGATTTAATTGGCAAAATTGAAAAACACTTATGGATGTTAACTGCATACCTTTCTGAATAATATTGGAATGAATCAACCACTTTTTCGTCTTCTTAACGAAAAAGTGGTTTTTTATTTTCCCTTAAAGCTTCTTCTCCCTATTTATCTCTGAAAAGAAGAAAAATCATTTTCCTTCTTTTCGATAAAAAAGTATAATGATGGCAAAAGTATGTATTTTTCATCCCTAGGAGGATAAATATGAAAAAACAATTTGTTGTGATAGGATTAGGCAGCTTTGGTGGTAGCTTAGTGGAAGAATTTCATAAAATGGGGGCGGAAGTATTAGCCATTGATCAATCTCTTGAGAAAGTGGAAAAATATCGACCTTTCGCTACCCTTTGTGTGCAAATGACAAATATTACGGAGGCATCACTAACGCAAATCGGTATTCGGAATTTTGATCACGCTTTTGTTTCGTTTGGAGATGACGTCGAGTCTAGCACCCTTACGACCATGCTGTTAAAAGAGATGGGCCTTAGCAAGGTCTGGGTGAAAGCAGCCGATGTCTATCATAAACGCGTTTTAGAAAAAATCGGTGCTGACCGCGTCATTCATCCAGAACAGGATATGGCAAAAAGAATTGCCCACCATGTTGTTTCTGATAGTATGATTGATTATATCGAGCTTTCAAAAGAACACGGAATTGTGGAAATGGTAGCTTCTCCGAAAATACATAATAAGTCAATTTTAGATTTAGATGTCCGTGCTAATTATGGATGTACTATTATTGGCATTCAACGAGCAGGAGAAACAATTGTCTCTCCATCCGCAAATGAAGTAATCCATCAGGGCGATATCCTCATTATGGTTGGCAGTAATGACTGTTTATATAGATTCGAGGAAAAAGCATTAAGATAATCTTTTAGAAAAAATATAATAGAAATAGACTCTGCATGAGAAGGCTTTCAATATAGTCTTCTCTTTTTTATTGCCCCCCCTCATTCCTTAAACTCCATTTTATCCAACGTTTAATCCTATTCTCACTGGGTATTAAGTAGAATACATTAAGGCTGATTAAAGTTGTTGTTAATAGGAAACATATAAATTTCCTGAGCTCATTGGAACGAATAATTTTACTGATGTAAAAATCAACTTATTCCTATACGAAACAACATTCTTTAAAAATGCCTAATTTAAATCAAGGAGTGAAGAGTATGTACTATAACTGGAATTGGAATTCCTTTTGGGACAAGCTACCTGATTTTATTCTAGCAGTGGTCGTTTTAATTATCGGGTGGATTATTGCAAAAATTATAGAAAAGGCCCTCTATAAAGGACTGCAAAAAACAAATGTAGATGAGAAAATTTTCCCGGACGGAAAACCCCAAAAATATTCATCTGAAAAGATAATTAGTAAGATCGTATTCTATCTATTATTGGTTTTTGTCTTTACCCTATTCTTTAATATACTAAATTTAACGGTAATTACTTCTCCGTTAGTAAATCTGCTTTCCACCATTCTAGGAGCAATTCCAAATATTTTAAAGGCTGCATTAATTCTATTAATTGCCTGGGTAGTTGCTTCCGGATTAAAGTATCTTATTAAAAAGACAGGAAGCACTCTAAAGGTTCATGAGAGATTACAGAAATGGAATCTTGCAGAAAAGAATAACCCACAAAACATAATGGATAAAGTAGCTAACATTGTATTCTATTTAGTACTATTGTTATTCTTACCTGCTATCCTAGGTGCCCTTAACTTATATGGTGTTTCTGAACCATTTGCGAATATGCTTCAAAACATGCTTGCTTTCTTACCAAAACTTTTAGCAGCAGCATTAATCGTTTTAGTAGGCTGGTTTGTTGCAAAAATGGTACGTACAATTCTAACAAACTTCCTACAAGCAATCGGCACAGAAGCCTTAGCTAAACGCTTAGGTATTAACAAGCTTCTTGATAATGTAAGCATATCTTCTGTTATCGGGAACATTGTGTTCATTTTCATTCTCATCCCAACTGTTATTTCAGCGCTTGAGAAATTAGACATTCAAGGAATTTCTCAACCAGCTATTAACATGTTAAATGATATTCTAACAATGATTCCTAATATTGTGACAGCCATTATCCTTATCTTAATTGGTATTTGGATAGGCAAATGGGTAAAACAAATGGTTGTTACTTTATTAGTTAAACTAAGCTTAGATACGTATGTAAGAAAAATGGGTATAAACGCTAATACTAGTATTTCCAACATTATTGGGACAATTGTTCAAATTCTGATTGTTTTCTTATTAGCTGTACAAGCTTTAAATATTGTCGGACTTGAATTTTTAGTTACACTTTCTACCGCTGTTATTGCTTACTTACCAATGGTGATTGCTGCTATTGTCATTATTGGCGTCGGCTTATGGCTAGGTTATCTCGTACAGAAACTACTAAGCAGCGTTTTACAAGGCGGTCACTTTAAAGTGTTACCGGTTATCGCTAAATATGCGATTATCACTTTGTCTGTCTTTATGGCACTTGACCAATTAAAAGTAGCTTCTTCTATTGTCAATGCTGCCTTTATCTTAATCCTTGGCGGTCTTGCATTAGCATTTGGTCTTGCCTTTGGACTCGGCGGCAGAGAATTTGCTAAAAAACGTTTAGATAAACTGGATAGAAAAATGGAACAAACTTCTATTCAAAAACCAAATGATGATAATCCTTTAAATAGCTAACCAAGCTATAAAGGACAGGCGAAAAATTCTCGTCTGTCCTTTTTCTATATAGGTAAGACGATGTATTTTTACAGTATCTTCAAAACGGCTATTGTTATGAAACCCGTTTCATAGTTTAATCTAATTAGGAGAGTATAGACCAGCGTTATATACCAATTTCATTATTCGGTATAGCGTGATGGTTTTGCTCTTACATAAATTATGGTATGTCTGTATCCAACAGTTCATAGCCTTCTACTAGAGTCGAAAGCGGTACAATATCAGCATCTTTTTGATAAAGTGGAATGTACTCCTTTAAAACACTTACTACAGCTGGCCCAGAAACTCCGACATGGCCAATCGCAATAAATTCCTGTTCTGTATCTAGCTTTTTCGCTAATCGACTAGCTTGCTTATTAATATATTGACTTGTATATATATGATCAAAAAAAAGATCATTTTCTAAATAAGGGACATTTAATTCCTCGGCTAATTCCTTTATGACACTATTGCTTGTTGTCTTACTGTCTAAATAATAAAGACTATGGTTTCGACATTCTTCTAGAATAATCTTCATTACTCTTTTATCTTCCGTCGCCTTTGAACCCATATGATGATTCATCCCAACCGCATAAGGAATACTTTCAATCGCATCCTTCACCCGTTTTCTAATTTCTTGATCTGATAAATCTGTTGTAATAGCACCTGGTCCAAGCCAGCTCTTTTTCCCTTTTTTTGGTTCTAGCGGCAGATGAACGATCACTTCATGCCCTTTTTTATGGGCACGAATGGCATCTTCTTTACTTGTAGATAGAAAAGGCATAATTGCAACCGTAATAGGAACAGGTAGATTGAGCATCTCCTCTGTCCCCTTCATATTATTACCAAAATCATCAATGACGATGGCAAGCTCTTTTCTAACTTGATTTTTAGATGGAGCTGCCTCCTGAGCGGAGATTCCTAGCGGAAACGTAAGAAAACAGAAAAAGCATATTATTTTTTTCATGTTATAACCCACCTTGTTTTTCGTTAGTATTTTCTATAACAGGCGGTTACATACAAAAACAGCCCGCTAAAAATTCAGCGAACTGTCTTATTTCTTTATTTCCGATGCATCTTAAACTCCAAGAATAAATCATTATATTCTGCTAGAGAACGATGACCAAGATTTTCGTATACTTCTAATTTAGATGTCAATTCTTCATCTGGATAGAAACGTTCATCCCCAGTAATATCCTCTGGCAAAAATTTCATTGCCGCCTTGTTAGGAGTAGAATAACCGACATACTCTGTATTTTGGGCAGCATTTTCAGCATCTAGCATAAAATTAATAAATTGATGAGCCCCATCAATATTCTTGGCTGTTTTTGGAATAACCATATTATCGAACCATAGATTAGATCCTTCTTCTGGAACAACATATTCTACATCTTCATTTTCCCACATAATCTCAGCAGCCATTCCAGACCATAACACACCGATTGATGCTTCTTCATTTTCAATGAGCATACGAATTTCATCGCCTACAATTGCCTTTACATTTGGTGTTAAAGTATCCAATTTTTCCTTTGCTTCCCGCAAGTGATCATGATCTTTATCATTTAAAGAGTAATGTAAGCTATTTAAGCTCATCCCCATGATTTCTCGTGCACCATCTATCAGCATAATTTTATTTCTTAAATCCTTATCCCATAAATCATTCCAAGAAGTAATTTTCTTATTATCAAGCATTGCTGGATTATAAACAATTCCTACTGTTCCCCAGAAATAAGGAATGGAGTATTTATTGTCTGGATCAAAGGAAAGATCCATAAATCGGCTGTCTATATTTTTCAAGTTAGGAAGCTTCGAATGATCAATCGGAATTAATAAATCTTCTTCCTTCATTTTATCGATCATGTATTCAGAGGGAATCGCAATATCATAGCTTGTTCCTCCCTGCTGGATCTTTGTCATCATTGCCTCATTGGAATCAAAGGTTTCATAAATTATCTTAATCCCTGTCTCCTCTTCAAACTTAGAAATTAAGTCTGCATCAATGTAATCTCCCCAGTTATATACCGTTAATGTCTTACCACTCGTATACCCTCTGCTCGAATTTAATTGATGAACAATAAATAGCAGGATGAAGGCCAGTGCAAAAATAACAATTAATCCACGAATGAGAGACTTCATTTTCTCACCCCCGCTTGTGGAGTTTTATTAACACGTTGCGTAATGAAATAGTAACCAATGACCAGAAGCAACGTAAATAAGAATAATAAGGTCGATAATGCATTAATATTTAAAGAGATCCCTCGTCGTGCTAAAGAATAAATCTCTACAGATAAGGTGGTAAATCCATTACCTGTTACAAAAAATGTTACAGCAAAGTCATCTAAAGAATAGGTTAATGCCATAAAGAAACCAGCAAATATTCCTGGTGAAATATAAGGAATAATGACTTTTGTCAATACATCCTTCCAGCTTGCTCCAAGATCTAATGCAGCATCGACCAAAGTCGGACTCATTTCTTCCAGCTTAGGTAAAACCATAATCACAACAATAGGAATTGAGAAAGCTATATGTGACAACAGAACCGAAAAAAATCCTAGTTTAATTCCAATGATCGTAAAAAAGATTAAGAAGGAAGCACCAATAATAACATCAGGGCTTACAATAAGCACATTGTTTAAAGACAAAATAGAATTCCTTAAGCCCTTTTTTCTCATCATAGAAATACTAATAGCCCCAAGTACTCCAATAATAGTTGATACGGCTGCAGACAAAAGAGCAATAATAATCGTATTTAAAACGATTATGAGCAATCGTGTATCTTGGAACAACTCCTTATACCAGTCAAATGTAAAGGTATCAAAATCATGCATGGTTCCCCCGCTATTAAACGAGTAAAAAATCAAATAAAAGATAGGGGCATATAATATGATAAAAACAATGCATAAGTACAATACAGACCATTTTGATAGCTTTTTCATCTTATATCCCTCTCTTTCTGTTCCCCGTAAGAACCATGATGATAATCATACTAATAATCAAAAATACAGCTATCGTCGAACCCATTCCCCAATCTTGTGTAATCAGGAAATGCTGTTCAATCGCAGTACCTAATGTTATAACACGGTTCCCTGCAATTAAACGAGTGATCATAAATAGGGATAGAGCTGGAATAAATACAGCTTGGCACCCAGACTTTACTCCATTTAATGTTAGAGGAAAGACAATCTTTTTAAATGTCGTCCAAGATGACGCTCCTAAATCCTGGGACGCATCAACTAAGCTAGGATTCATCTTCTCTAATGCATTGAAAATAGGCAGAATCATAAAAGGAATAAAGATATACACACTTACAAATAGAAAGCTAAAGTCTGTAAAGAGTATTTGTTGTTCCCCAATTCCAAGGAAATTGAGCATTTGATTGGCTGCACCATGTGTTCCAAATATCCCCAAGAATGCATATGCCTTTAATAGAAGATTAATCCATGATGGTAAAATAATTAATAACAGCCATAATTGCTTATGCTTCGTTTTAGTTAATAAATACGCAGTAGGATATGCAATAATTAAGGAAAAGAACGTTATTAAAAAAGCATACCAAAAGGAGCTTAACGTCATTTTCAAATAAACTGGTGTGAAGAACTTCTGATAATTTTCAAACGTAAATGTCCCTTCAATATCAAAGAAAGAATAATAAACAACAAGTGCAACTGGAGCAATAACAAAAAGTACAATCCAAAGATAGTAAGGGACCGTATACCATTTAGTACTACTTTTCATTGGCTGCCCCCTCATACGCTTCTAGTCGTTTATCAAACTCTTCTTCTGTTTCTCCAAGGCGCATAACATGAATAGCCTCTGGTTCAAAATAAAGGCCAATTTCGGTTCCTACCGTTGCTTTCTTTGTAGAGTGAACAAGCCATTCATTTCCATCCTCGTCATACCCACAAATCTCATAATGTACGCCTCTAAATAATTGAGAGTCTACCTTTACCTTTAATTTTCCCGCTTCTAAAGAAGTAATTTCTAAATCCTCCGGGCGTATAACTACTTCAACAGCTTCATTATCGTCAAAGCCACCATCGACACAATCAAAAGTTTTACTGCCAAAATGAACAACAAAATCTTTTTTCATCGTCCCTGGTACAATATTCGATTCCCCGATAAAGTCTGCTACAAAACGATTAATTGGTTCATCATAAATGTCAGTTGGTGTTCCGCTTTGCTCAATGCGTCCTTTATTTAAAACAAAGATTTCATCTGACATGGCCAAAGCTTCTTCCTGATCGTGTGTCACAAAGATAAAAGTAATCCCTAATCTTCTCTGTAATTCTCTTAACTCATATTGCATTTCTGTACGAAGCTTTAAATCAAGTGCAGATAATGGTTCATCGAGAAGAATAATTTCTGGTTCATTTACAATAGCTCTTGCAATTGCAACACGTTGTCTCTGTCCACCAGACATCTCACTAATTTCTCTATTCTCATAGCCTTCCAAGTTAACAAAACGTAGAGCCTCTTTTACTTTTTCTTCAATTACTTGCTTCTTCCATTTTTTTATACGAAGACCAAAGGCCACATTTTCAAATACATTTAAATGGGGGAATAGCGCATAATCTTGGAAAACGGTATTTACCTGTCTTTTATTTGCTGGTATTTTATTAATCAGCTTACCGTTAAAGTAAATATTTCCTTCTGTCGGTTCCATAAATCCAGCAATTAATCGTAAAACAGTCGTTTTACCACAGCCAGATGGACCAAGCAATGTATAAAATTTTCCTCGCTCAATTTCAAAGCTTACATTTTCTAAAACGGTCGTATCTTGATCATAGCTCTTTGTTACATTTTCAAATTGAATAATATGCTGCTCAGACATAATATCCCCCTCTTCATTTATTTTTTTATTGTTTATGAATTCTTCCTATAAATAAGAATCTGTGACTACAAGAATTAATTCCGTAACATCATCTGCTAGATTTATTAATTGATGTTCCTCTGTAGCATGATAGTAAATAGATTCCCCTTTTTTAGCCCGATACTCTTGTCTGCCTAATTTCAACAGAATTTCCCCTTCTACTACGTATGCAAATGTTTCTGATAAAGAAGGTTCAAATTTTTTAAATTCTCCATTTTTAGAAAAGAATAGCCGTATTGGTTCCATTTCTTTTTCATTTGATTCAGGAACTAGCCATTGAATCCGATACCCTTTCTCTTCATCAAGAAAATCTGTTATATCTTCCTCTGTATAAACAACCTTCTGCTTTCGCTCTTCATCATCGAAGAATTCTTTCGGTGAACATCCCAACACTTCTAAAATATCAAAGAATGTCTCAATGGAAGGAGAACTTAAGTCTCTCTCTAGCTGAGATATATATCCCTTGCTTAAATCGGTTCTTTCTCCTAATTCTTCTTGTGTTAACCCTTTTTTCAACCGTAAATTCTTTATTTTTTTTCCAATTTCCATGATTCAACCTACTTTTTGTTTAGAAATAGTAAACTTGAAGGCACAAAAGTTTTGTATAACTAAACTCAAAGTTTAGTTATACCCAGTTATTATACATTAATTTCTTTAACTTTCAATCCCTTTTTCGCTCTGTGAACTATTTTCCAATAGCATTCATATAAATTATTTCTATAAAGCAAAAATGCCCCATAACATAATGTTTTAAAGCTTGTAGTGTTTGTAAACAAAACACCGCTCTACAACATTTTTTATGAGGCAACTGCGACCTTTTATTACTCTTCTTTCCCTGTCGCTAGTGGTATATACTTTCCGTTATCTATTTTTTCAATTTTTTTAAAATGAATCAGCTTTTTTAAAGATGCATTGCAATATGCAGAAGCATCATAGGAATCTCTACCAACTCTTATTCCAATCTCTGTAGGGCCAATCCCTACCTTTCCCCCTTTTTCCTTATACAAATCACACAGTGCGTTATAAATATTTTCATCTTTTTCCGTAATTCGTAGTTTGGAATATTGCTTCAATCTTTATTCCTCCTATTGCTCCCATTTTACTGCAGCTATTAACAGATTTCTTTTCCCTTACGTAACTATTCTTTTTCGTCTAAATTTTCCATAAACCATATATACTGTCTAAGTCTGCTAAGTTAAGCATACTAATCCTTTATAAAAATTTCAGGCTTTTATGCTATTTTTTTAAAAAATAGATAATACGTTTCAAAATCCCAATTGTTAATAGGACAAAAGGTTTATTTCAATATATTGAACACCTCTTCCTCTTTCCTATTTTTTTGGTAATCAATCCCCTATTGGTAAATGCTGTTTTTGACTCTTTTCCCCTATTTCGAATACACCAATCTCCTATTTTGTTCAAAATAATGAACAAAATAGGAGATAAAGAAAAAACACTTGAATTATTCAAGTGTTTTTTTAGGTAATATTTAATGTTCTCTGTTTAATTTATAGTGCTTTTTAAACATGAAATGTTCCCCATACGAGGGAAACAATTTTAACTTTTTCACTTCTTCTGGATGTTTAATCATCATTTCTTTTAATAACTCTTTTGGCTGTTTCTTTTCTGTCTCAATCCCCAACTCTTTCGCTTTCTTAATAATTTGTGTATCTCTTATCTCATCGGCGATTTGCTTAAAATCTTTTCCTTCCGTTTGAATATTAAGCTTTTTTGCTTCAGTCATAATCATTTTTTCTTGCACTTCTTTACCTAGCTGCTGCATTGTTTTTCCTTTTGTATCTATTCCCAGTTCTTTTGCCTGTTTCGAAATTTTCGCCTCAAACACTTCTTTCATTAATGTTTTGGCATCTTTCCCCTCTGTACTGATTCCTAGCGACTTTGCTTCCTCTTTAAGATGGGCAGTATGTACTTCCATCGCTATTTGCTGTAAATCTTTCCCCTCTGTTTTTATTCCTAATTTTTGTGCTTCCTTCTTTATTAATACGTCATGAATTTCTTTTTTAATCGCAGCTGTGTCTTTACCTTCTGTCTTTATTCCCAGACTTCTTGCCATTTCTATTAGAAACTGTTTATCTTCTTGGGTTATCTCTCTTTTCTCTGGAGCTGGAGTTGCACTTGCTAAAGAACTAAAGCTGGTTAATGCTATAGTAGTTAGCATCAACAGCAACATTATTTTTTTCATCTAACTCTTCCTTTCCATTTAAATAGGTAAAATTTATACCTTCATAGCCTTTCCTCTTCTTTGTTTTATATGTAAGATTTTCCTAAAAATATTTGCTTTTTTGTAATCCATTTTCTTATCTAATTAAGGATTTATGCTTAACCATTAGACATCTAAAGCTCCTTCTGCTATTTTACATATATACCATATTTGCTGGAGATGAGTTTATTAGATGAGTAAATTTACAAAGGAATATATTATAACCATGGAGGATATTGTGAGAGAAGGCGATCCTATCCTTCGTGAAAAAACAAAGGAAGTATCTATTCCTCCTACTGAAGAAGATAAAGAAGAGCTGCAATGCATGCTGCAATATTTGAAAAATAGTCAGGATCCAATCTTGTCAAAAAAATACCAACTACGAGCAGGGGTAGGATTATCGGCAAACCAAATTGGCTTAAATAAACGAATGTTTGCGAGTTATATGAGGCAAGAAAACGGTGAAGCATTGGAATATATGTTAATCAACCCTAAGATCATTAGTCATTCTACTGCCATGACCTATATTCCCGAGAGTGAAGGCTGTCTTTCTATTGATCGATCCATTGTTGGCTATGTTCCACGCTATCGTAGGATAACGGTTCGAGCATACAATATACATGGCGAAGAAGTAAAAATTAAATTAAAGGATTATGAAGCAATCGTCTTTCAACATGAAATAGATCACTTAAACGGAATACTATTTTATGATCATATCAATAGTAAAAATCCATTTGAGCTGCCTGCCAATGTGGATATTACTCCTTTATATTAACTTTTTATTTCTTCATTCTGAATATAAAAAAGCAGATAGCATTTGCTATCCGCTTTTTTTATTTACTTTTTATCTTTTTGATCTTTTTGATCTTTTTCTAACTTATTATCAATTTTATATTTTGCAGTAGCCTCATTTAACCAAGTACCAGCTTTTTCTTGTACCTTTTGTGCTAATAAAGCTTCTTTAATTTTCGCTTTTGAATCTTCTAATGTTGCTTCTTTTGCTTCTTTTTTACCAGTTACTTTAATAATATGGTATCCAAAATCTGTTTTAACTGGGTCGCTAATTTCATCTACTTTCATTGAGAACGCCGCTTTGTCAAAGGCTTCAACCATTTTTCCTGTAGTAAAGTAGCCTAATTCTCCACCTTTATCTTTTGTTTGTGTGTCAGTAGAATATTCTTTAGCTAATTTAGCAAAGTCTTCCCCGTCGTCTAACTTCTTCTTCACTTCTTTTGCAGTTTTTTCATCTTCTACTAAGATATGACTTGCCTCCACTTGCTCTGGAGTGCCAAAACTTGCTTTATTATCTTCAAAGTATGTTTTAATCTCATCATCTGTGATTTCGATAGACGGCTCAAGAATTTTTGTTACTTTTAGATTTTGTTCCACTTGTTCTTTAAATAAATCTTCTGTCATCCCATTTTGAGCTAACAACATATTAAAGGTTTCTTGCCCACCGTACTGTTTAATCATCTTGTCCAATTCTGCTTGGACGTCTTTATCCGTTACTTTCACTTTCGCTTTATCAGCTTCAAGATCTACTACTTTATTAGAGATCATCATATTTAATACAGTTGCGCCATATTGTTTGTTTAGCTCTTTATTTAGTTGCTCTTGTGTAATCTTTTCGTTTTCCACCGTTGCGACTGTTTTACTTCGTTGTGTTAGATAAACCGCTCCTATTATTAACGCTACTAGTACTACCGCTAGAATAGGAATAAGAACCTTCTTATTTTTCATATTAAGCTAAAATCCTCTCTGCACAAAATTTTGGATATAACGGGCATACCCCTATTATAACTCTTACACTATATTATCATATAATTATGACGAAATTATTAACAGATTTAAAAAAATTCCATCCTATTACGAAATAAGATGGAATTTTTTCGACAAATTTCGTATGTTTCACATGAAACTTGTCGATTAATTTATCGTATTATTACTTGTTAACGTTAATTCCACTTTTTGAGATTTGCCATCTCTATAAATTTCTAGTTTTACTTTGTCGCCAATTTTCACTTCTGAATATAGATATTTTCGTAAATCTGTTGAATTAGCTACTTTTTTGCCATCGATGGCTACAATAACATCCTGAACTTTCAAACCAGCTTTAGCAGCGGCAGAATTAGCATCAATATTAGTAATCATTACTCCTTCTGAAACTTTATTTGGCAGGTCTTGCAAATACATACGAGGAACTTCTTCTAAGCTTGCTAATCCTACTCCAAGATATGGACGTTCTACTTTTCCCTTCTCAATTATCTCATTAACTATTGGAATTAAGTCATTACTTGGAATCGCAAAGCCTAGTCCTTCAACACCACTATCAGCGATTTTCAAACTGTTTATGCCAATTACCTCTCCTTTTGAGTTGATTAATGCTCCACCACTGTTACCAGGATTAATAGCTGCATCGGTTTGAATAACATTAAATTCCCAATCACCGGCAGATGTATTTACTGTAATGCTTCGATCTACAGCACTTACTATACCTTGTGTGACTGTTCGAGACAGCTGTTGCCCAAGTGGATTACCAATAGCCCATACTTGATCGCCAGGTCTCAATGTAGAAGAATCGCCAAAATTGATAATATCAGAAGCATATTTAGCATCAATTCTTACTACCGCTAAATCAGTTAAGGCATCTGCCCCAATTAGCTTAGCCTCCGTTTTATCCCCGTTATAAAGGGAGATTTCTAATGCATTTGCTCCTTCGATTACGTGGTTATTTGTCACTATATATGCATATTGATTATCTTTCTTAAAGATAATACCAGATCCAGAACCAGATTCTACATCACTGGAATTCTGAGAAAATGGATTTGATTGCTTTTGCATGTTTACAATCCCTACAATTGCTTTAGAAGATGACTCCACCATATCCGCAATAGCTAATGTACCATCACTAGTTTTTGTATTCGATGTTGTATTGGCAGTAATTGCTCCCGTCTGTTTACCTTCCACTTTATTAGATAGCTCTGCGACCTGCTTTTCGAGCTTATCATAGGAATCATTATAAAGGTCTGTATGGGGAATCGTAAAAAATGTTAACGCAGAACCGACAACACCTGCTGCCAACAAAGAAAGGAAACCTTTTGTTTTTGAAGCATCTTTTCGAGTATTATATTGTGTTCTTTCCGAACTGGCTTCTGCTTGTTCTTCTTCTTTTTCAAGATGAACTTGCTCTTCTTTTCCAGCAGCATATTCCGCTTCTTCAAGCTTGTTTATTTCTTCTTTCACTACAGAATCTTCTGAAACTGTTCGGTCTTCCTTCTCTTCTAATATTTCTTCTCCCCCAAGGTTTGTATCTGCAGCCTCAGGGCGATCTTTCTCCCATTCATTTCTTTTTTCCAAATCACTCATTATTTGTTCCTCCTATTAACAAGTATCAACATATATTTCAGTTCATTACTATTCTTTTCATTTCTAATAATTTGTTTATACATACATAGTAACCATCATATATGAATAAATTATGAACAAAGTTTGAAAAGACATAGAAGAATTTTAGAACATTTTATTCCCTCAACCTATTTTATACAAGGCATGAAAGCTCTGTTACTTTTCTTCTGGAAGAGGGAAGAAAAGAGTAAAGGTAGTGCCTTTCCCTTTTTCGCTCGACACTTGAATATTCCCTTCATGGAACTGAACTAATTGCTTAACAATAGATAAACCAAGTCCAAATTCGCCGTAAGGGTTATTGGTTCTAGAGAGATCCGCTTTATAAAACCTTTTCCAAATGTTTTCTATTTCGTGTGCATCTATACCAATTCCAGTATCTTTTACCTCTATGATTGTTTTGCTTGCTTCCGTTCGTCCTCTTAACCATATATTTCCGTTCTCGGTAAACTGTATGCTGTTTTTCGTGATGTTCATAATGATCTGGATAAGCCGATCATAATCAGCATAAATCACAGCATCACTATCCACATCAATGTGGATTTTAACCCCTTTCTCCTCTGCTAAAATAGACAGCTGGTCATCAATTATTTCTAATACTTCTTGGAGGGAAATAAACTCCTTCATCAGTACAATTTGGTTGGAACGTATTTTATCATAATCAAGATTCTCATTTACTAATCGAATAAGTCTTTTTGCCTCATGGCTAATTAATTTCAGACCTTTCTCCCGCTCATTTTCTGGTATCATATTATTGTTTAATCCTTCTATGACACCGCTAATCGTTGTTAACGGGGTCTTTAATTCATGAGAAACATCTGACATAAATTGCCGTCTCCGATTTTCTAGTGCATCAATTGCTTCCTTCGACTCTCTTAATTTATCTACCATCTGATTAAAATCTTCCCCTAATTCTCCAATCTCATCAAATGTAGAAGAGGAAACTTTCACGCTATAATCTCCTTCTGCAACATGGCTTGTAGCTTCCTGAAGTTTTTTTATTCGATTAACATGTACTCTTGAAAAAATAAAGCTCATCAATAAGGCAATCGCAAACACTAGAAAAAGAATATAAATTAAATAGCGATTAATTTCCTGAATCATTTCTTTTGCTTCTAAAAGAGGTGACGTTAAGATGATTCCTCCCACAACTACATCATTAACAGAATACGGAATTGCAACTAAAGCTACCTCTTGGTCTCCTCTTTTTGTACTCGGTTTAATGACTGTACTGCGACCATCCTTTATTTCATCCCACTCTGCATGAGTAATATTGATATCCAAATCCTTTCCAAAAGACCAAATACGATTTCTTTGTGTATTGAAGATGCCAATCGTTATCCCAGTGCCCTTTAGCTCTTCCGAATATCGTAATAAGGTAGAATAAGTTGCTGCGGACCATAAATCCGCTCCTTGAACGTCTTGGACTATATTATATCCGTATCCCTTTAGTTCATCTGCCTTCATAGAGAAAACCAATTTCTCAATATAATGTGAAAAAACAAGACTTAATACTAATAGGGCTACGAGAATAACGCTTAAGTGACTAATTAGCTGCTGATAGATGTATTTAATTCTCATGTATTACCACCGTTTCATCAAATTTATAAATGGTTAAATTAATCATATCATATTTATTTAGGCAGAAATGTGGATATGCCAACACACTCTATTTACTTTTTTAAATATTTGCTTGGCTTTGGACAATATTGTGGATTTTCGCGAATTACGAGAAGTTTTCCGCGAATTATTAATGATTTTTAGCGAATAAGTCACATATTTTCGCGAATAAAATCTCCATCAGGAAAGCTAAAAACATAAAAAGGCCATTTAAAAGATATTCTCCTTTAAATGGCCTCCATTATTGACTTATCTTTCGTGAAAAACTTTTTCTGCAAGGAGAAGTCCACCTGTAATTCCAGCATTATCTCCTAAACCTGGTCTAACAATATATTCATTCATTTTATCCTGCACTTCAGGGTAGGAAACATAGCCATTTAAAAGCTCTCCCAAATAGCGATAAACATATGTTAACACATGCTCCTGATTCATAACCCCGCCGCCAAGGATAATCTTTTTGGGAGATAGAATAAGAATATATTGCATAAGGGCTTGTGCAATGTAATAGCCTTCCATTTCCCATACTTCCTCTTTATCACTTAAGTGAAATGCTTTCTCGCCCCAGCGTTCTTCAATTGCCGGCCCAGCTGCTAATCCTTCTAAGCAATCTGCATGGTATGGGCATCTGCCTTTATAGCTATCTTTGGGATGCCTTCTTACTAAAATATGACCCATCTCTGGGTGTGTTAATCCTTGCAGCAATTCCCCATTAATATAAGCTCCAGCGCCAATCCCTGTACCAATCGTTATATATAAACAATTATCCACACCTTTAGCAGCGCCTAGCTTTGCTTCTCCTAGTGCGGCAACATTTACATCTGTATTAAAACCAGTTGGAACAGAAAATTCATCTTCTATTGTTTTTAGCAATGGAAAGTCCTTCCATGCAAGCTTTGGTGTCGTTGTTATATTTCCATATGTGGCATTGTTTTTATCCACATCAATAGGACCAAACGAGCCAATTCCAATTGCGTCAACGGAAAACTTTTTAAAGAAAGCAATAACCTCTGGCATCGTTTCTTCCGGTGTTGTTGTTGGAATGGATATTCTTTCTTGGATATTTCCTTTTGCATCCCCTACTGCACAGACAAATTTTGTTCCACCAGCTTCAATAGCGCCGTATAGTGACATGGTTTCTCTCTCCTTATAATAGTTTTATATGCTTACTGTTTTGTATCAGCCGGAAAAACTATTCCCGTTTGTCTTCTTACCTCATCCATCACTTCCATTACCGCTAAAGAAATATTAAAAGAGTTAACAGAGGATTCGGTTTTTCCTGCCTTAATCAATTCTATAAATTCCTGTGCCTCATAAAACATCGAAGCTTCCTTTTGAGGAAGGGTAAGATTCTCCCCTTCTCCATTCCGTGGTATAAATTCTACTTTTGTAGGAGTATTCATTTGATTGATTATTAAATTGCCATCTTCTCCTTGGATTTCAGACGGAATATGAGAGTTGGTTATTTTCGAATACATGAGAATGATATCCATATCTGGATACTCTAGAATAATGCTTCCTTCGCCGTCAACACCTGTTTCCAATAAGAAACTATTTGCCTTAACTTTCTCTGGTTTTCCAAAAAGAAGTACCATAGGATAGAGACAATAAACCCCAATATCCATTAATGCTCCATTTGACAGCTCTGGCTTAAAAGCATTTAATACTGTTCCTTCTTTATAAGCATCATACCGCGAAGAATACTGACAATAACTTACAAATGCACGTCTAATTTTCCCAAGTTTATGTAAATTTTCTTGAACAACTTTAAAATTAGGAAGAAATGTTGTTTTGAGTGCCTCCATTAAAAGAACTTCATTTTCCTTGGCCGCAGTAATCATTTCTTTCACTTCTGCTGTATTAGAAGCCATCGCTTTTTCTGTTAAAACATGCTTTTTATTTTTCAAAAATAGGATTGCCTGTTGCGCATGATAAGCGTTAGGGCTTGCAATATATACAGCATCTATTTTGTCGCTCTTTGCCATTTCTTCTAAATTAGTATATGTATGTTCAACATTAAATTTAGCAGCAAACGCTTTCGCTTTATCCGCTGTTCGTGAGTATACCGCATTTAATTGAAAATCTTCTATTTCACCAGCTGCCTTTATAAAAGATTCTGTAATCCAATTGGTTCCGATAACTCCAAATTTAATCGTCATCCAAAGACCTCCTCATTCGATGAATATTCCCTTCTTCCCTTTTATTTTGGAGGGAACTCCTAAAAAAAGCAACTATCTACTAGAATTTTTATCTTTTGAAAATGATCTATTATTTTATTTACTATAAAAAAATCCAACAAGTAGTTTTTTACTCGTTGGACTCTTTACCCAGCGTTATTTGGAAATGGCTTCTGAAATTTCTTTAACCATCTCACTTGTTGACAGAAGACCGCCCCCTGATAGATACCAATAGCTTGGGTCTAAATAAACAATATGATCATTTTTAGCTGCATCAATTCCATTTATAAGTTTGTTATCAAGGACCTTCTCAGCAGAAGACTCCCCTCCAACAACTGCTCCTCTATCAATAACAAATAAATAGGCTGGATTTTTTTCTGCTACATATTCAAAAGTAACCTTTTGTCCATGTGTAGAAGCTTCAATATTTTCATCTGCCGGTGCCAGCCCAAAAACATCATGAATAATGCCGAAACGAGAGTTTTTCCCGTACGCACTTATGCTACCATCATTCACCAATAAGATTAAGGATTTACCATCTACTGCTTTTGCCTTTTCGTTAAGTGCAGCAATATCTTCATCTATTTTTGCTAATTCTTTGGTAACCTCTTGTTTCTTATCAAAAATCTCTCCAATAATATTCATATTATGCTTAAAGGAATTCATATAATCTGTTGTATCAACACCAAGATATACAGTTGGGGCAATTTTTTTCAATTCTTCATATGCAGCCGACTGTCTTCCAGAAATAAAGATTACATCCGGTTCTAATTCACTAATTGCCTCGAAATCTGGCTCTTTTAAACTACCTACATTTGTATATTTTGAATCTTCATATTTAGAAAGATATGGTGGAATATTCGCCTGTGGAACCCCGGCTACTTCTATTCCCAATTTATCTAAAGTATCTAAAACACCAAAATCAAAAGCAACAACTGTTTTAGGGTCTGCTTTAACTGTATCTTCTCCTAAATCATGGGTTACTTTAATTTCTGCCGATTTCTCGCTACCTTTCTTTGTATCAGCATTCGATTTTTCTGTATTTCCACATGCAGCTAATACTGCAAAAATGAATGTTAATAATAATAGGGAAAGCTTTTTCTTCATCTTATAAACACCTCTAAATTTAATTTATAAACTAAATTGAATGCATTGCATTTAAAGACAGAATACCCTATGATAAGGTATTATTAGCCTTTTTCCTTCCTCATTTTCCTAGAATGATTTAGGATTTTGCTAATATCTAATGGTAGTGTTATTATGGTTTTCTTCTGGCGAAGGGACTTATTTTTAAGTCAGCCATAATTACACTGCCTCCTTTCTATTTTTCTTCCACCATTAGCTTCTTTCTACAATGAATCAATAATTTATCCATAATCAATGTTCATTTTTTATGCGAAATAAACACATATTCTTTGATTATTTATTTCTTCAATTTGCATATCCATTTCATAAATATCTTTCAATACTTTTTGATTAATGATTTTTTTTGCTGGTCCATCGTTTATGATTTTGCCATTCTTTAATGCTACGATATTATCGGAATAAACTGAGGCAAAATTGATATCATGGATTACGATTACTACTGTTTTCCCCAGCTCTTCTACTAATCTTCTTAGAACCTTCATTATTTGGACAGAATGCTTCATATCTAAATTATTTAATGGCTCATCCAATAGGATATATTCTGTATCTTGAGCAATTACCATCGCAATATAGGCTCTTTGCTTTTGTCCTCCACTTAGTTGATCTATGTATTTATGCTGCATATCTTCTAATTCCATATATTTAATAGCTTCGTCTACCATTTTCTCATCAAGGGCATTTAATTTTCCTTGCGAATATGGGAATCGGCCAAAGCTGACTAGTTCTCTTACAGTTAAGCGGAGGTTTATATGGTTTGCCTGTTTTAAAATAGAAATTTTCTTGGCAAGATCATTACTCTTCGATTTATCGATATGCTGTCCATCAATATAGACATCTCCACTGTCTGCTTTCGTTAAGCGACTTATTACTGAAAGCAATGTACTTTTCCCTGCTCCATTTGGTCCAATAAAAGAAGTGATTTTCCCTTTCTCTACTGAAAGAGAAACATTATCGAGCACTTTTTTGCCCCCATATTGTTTGGTAATATTCTTTACTTCTACCATGCTTTTCTCTCCTTTAGTAATAGATAGATAAAATACACTCCACCTACAAAGTTAATTATCACACTGATTGTCGTTGAAAAAGTAAATACACGTTCTACAATCAGTAACCCACCAACTAAAGAAATAATACTCAATAAGATAGATCCAGTAATTAAAGTTCGGTGTTTATATGTTTTTAAAAACTCACGAGCTAAATTAACAACCAATAATCCAAGAAAGGTGATGGGTCCCACTAAGGCAGTGGAAACCGACACTAGGATCGACACCACAATTAGCATACGGCGTACTACTTTCTCATAATCAATTCCTAAATTAATGGCCTGGTCTCTTCCTAATGACATAACATCAAAGAATTTACTATATCTCGTAACATAGACAGACACAATAGTAACAATAATAATACTGATTATTAAAATATTGGTGTTTACATTATTAAAACTTGCAAACATTTTATCTTGGATAATAAGGAACTCATTTGGATCAATTAACACCTGCATAAAGGAAGAGAGACTAGAGAAAAAGCTTCCTAATACAATTCCAATCAACAGCAGTAATAATATGTTTTGATTATCTCTCCTAAAGAATAGCTTATAAAGAATACTTGAGAAAAAAACCATTAAAACGACGGATAACAAAAAATTAATATTGCTATTCATCACAGTCATTGTACTTGAACCAAAAACGAAAACCACTACAGTTTGAATGAAGAGATAAAGGGAGTCTAGTCCTAAAATACTCGGTGTTAAAATACGATTATTTGTAATCGTCTGAAATACCATCGAAGTAAAGGCGATACAGCCGCCTGTTAAAAGAATCGCGATGATTTTTATGGCTCTACGTGGAATCACATATTCCCAGTTATTACCACTAACCTTTATTAGCATAAATATGGAAATTAATAATGCTGCCACTATAGCTAGTATTATTAGTTTTACTCTAGGTTGCATCATAAGACTTTCTCCTTACTAGTAAATACAAGAATACTCCACTTCCAATGACACCCACCATCACACCGATCGATATCTCATACGGATAAATAATCACTCTGCCAAGAATATCACAGAATAATACAAAGACTGCTCCTAATAATGCTGTATGGGTTAAGCTATTTTTCAGATTATCTCCTCTGTATAACGAAACAATATTGGGAATAATTAGACCTAGAAAAGGAATCATTCCTACTGTCAGCAATACAACAGAAGAGACTAACGCTACGATAATTAACCCTATATTCACTACTCTTTTGTGATTGAGACCAAGATTAGTAGAAAAATCCTCACCTAGTCCAGCAATTGTGAATTTATTGGCATATAAGTATGCAACAATAACCATCGGAATACTTATGTAAAGAAGTTCATAACGTCCTTCCATGATTAAAGAAAAATCTCCTTGTAACCATGAAGACATATTTTGAATCAAATCATATTTCATGGCAAAAAAAGTGGTAATCGAGCTAACAATATTCCCTAGCATTAAACCGATTAATGGAATAAAGATAGCGTCTTTAAATTTAATCATATTAAGTATTCGCATAAACAAAAAGGTTCCTCCAAGTGCGAATACAAAAGCGATTAACATTTTAATAATCGGGCTCTCGCCTGTAAAAAGCATTAAAGCTACTAAAATCCCAAGTCTCGCCCAGTCCATTGTTCCAGCAGTTGTAGGAGAAACAAATTTATTTCTCGATATCTGCTGCATGATAAGTCCACAAATACTTAGACTAACACCAGCTATAATAATACTGACTAAGCGAGGAAATCTGCTAATCAGGAGAATTTCTCTCTGATCTGCTGTTAAATGAAAAATATTTTGTGGATGAATATCAATTACTCCTACAAATAGGGAGATGATAGATAAAACTATTAACATTATAGTTAAGTGTCTAATTTTCATAGTGCCAATGAGTAATATTACTCGTTTCCCTCACTCCCAACTTCATCGCAAATGATTTTCATTATCATTTAGATTCTTTCTTTATTTTATCATCTTTTTCTAGCCCGTCAATGCTTTTTAAAAGGCCAAATGTAATTATCACAACATTTCAAAAATAATAATCCCTATTACCTAGTTATTTAGTCTTTTATATGCAAAAAAAAGCCCCCAAAGGGAGGCTTTTTTCTAACTTTATTAGTAATGTACGTGTCCTGACGTCATTACCCAAATTGTTCCACCGGCAACGACAATTGCGCAGAAGAAAGCATAAATGATATTAATAGTCTGTACTTGCCCTTCTCCTTCTGTAAGATGCATAAACATAAACAGTTGAAGAATTGCCTGAATCACAGCTAATGCCCCGATAATCCACATTACAGTAACCATTGGAAGATCTGTATATAACTTAGCCCCTACAGCTGCGAAGGTAAGTAATAAAGAAACAATAAAACCTGCAATATGACTAATTGGAAATTTTTCATTTTCATGATTTTTTGCCATCTTTTATTACCCTCCCATTCTAGCAAGATAAACGAATGTGAAGATGAAAATCCACACAACGTCTAAGAAATGCCAGTATAAACTTATAATAAATGTCTTACGAGCAGTTGTTGGTGTTAAGCCATGTTTAAGCAATTGAATAATAATCAATATCGCCCAGCCTATACCTAAGGATACGTGCAATCCGTGTGTTCCTAGCAATACAAAGAACGAAGAAAGGAAGGCACTTGTCTGCATTGTCGCTCCTTCATGTACATAGTGAATAAATTCATTTACTTCCACAAAGACGAAGCCTGCACCCAATGCTAAAGTGATAATTAACCATGTTAATAATCCTTTTAAATTTTGGCGACGCATATACCAGATAGCGATCCCACAAGTGAAACTACTTGTTAATAGTAAAAGTGTTTCAATCATTACATCTTTTAATTTAAATAATTCAGCTGGAGTAGGTCCGCCTGCAAAGTTATCCTTTAAAGATCCATAGGCTGCAAATAAGGTAGCGAATAATACAACCTCCGCACCAAGGAAAATCCAGAAGCCTAGAATATTTAAACGACTTTGCTCTGTTTGATATTCTAGTGGTAAGGACTTATCGACTTTTGCCATTATTTCTCACCTCTCCATGCACGTTCCGTTTTCTTAATAACATCCAGTTTAATATGATAACCTTCGTTATAATCAAAGGAACGAATGATTAAGCCAACAAAAATACCTAAGCTACAAATTGCAGCTGGAATAAACCATTCAAATATTAGGAAGAAACCGACGATACCAAATACAACACACATATAGAATGGAAGCCCAGAATTGCTTGGCATGTGTATTTCCTCTAGTTCTTCCTCTTTTAATACTAAGCCTTCATTATTTTTCTTCATATACCAGAACGCATCTAATGCTTTTACTTCTGGAGTAATTGCAAAGTTATATGGCTGAACTGGTGAAGCTGTATGCCATTCTAGTGTTCTTGCATCCCATGGATCTGTAGAAATCTTTCTATCTGCATAACGAGTACTATAGTAGATGTTATAAACTAGTACGGCAAATCCAGCAGCAAGAATAAGAGATCCGATTGCTGATAACATGAACAATGGTGCAAATCCAGATTCCGCTGAGAAAGTATAAGAACGTCTTACTGCTCCTTTTAAGCCTAAGAAGAACATAGGCATAAAGGTTACATTAAAACCAATATTAAACAACCAGAAATGCCATTTTCCTAAACGTTCGTTTAATGCATAACCAAACATTTTTGGCCACCAGTAATAGAAACCAGCAAATACTGCATATACAACACCTGGTATTAATACATAGTGGAAATGAGCTACTAAGAATAATGTATTATGATATTGATAGTCTGCTGCAGCCATTGCCAGCATAACTCCCGTTACCCCACCAATAGTAAAGGTCGGAATAAATGCAAGCGCCCATAGCATTGCCGTTGTAAATTGGATACGTCCTTTTCTCATAGTAAACAACCAGTTGAAAATCTTAACCCCAGTTGGAACTGCGATTAACATAGTTGTGATTGAGAATACAGAGTTTACAACTGGTCCAGATCCCATTGTATAGAAATGGTGAACCCACACAAGGAAACTCAATAATGCAATACCGACAATAGAAATAATCATTGAATTATAACCATATAGGCGTTTTTTCGAGAATGTAGCAATAACTTCAGAGAACATTCCGAATGCAGGCAAGATAACAATATATACCTCTGGATGTCCCCATAACCAGAATAGGTTATTCCATAACATCGCATTTCCTCCACCAGAAATCGTGAAGAAATGAGTTCCGAATAGACGGTCAAATGTCATTAATGCTAATGCAACAGTTAAAATAGGGAATGCAAACACAATAATTACGTTTGTAATTAATGAAGTCCAAGTAAACATTGGCATTTTCATTAAGGTCATCCCTTTAGCACGCATTTTCAGGATTGTCACAATAAAGTTAATACCTGTCATTAACGTACCAATACCTGCGATTTGCAGTCCAATTGCATAGAAGTTGTTTCCAACTCCTGGTGTAAATTCTTTCCCCGCTAGAGGGAAATAGGATGTCCATCCTGCATCAGGAGAACCACCAATTACGAAAGAAATATTGAATAGCATTGCTCCACTGAATGTTAACCAGAAGCTTAATGCATTCAATTGTGGGAACGCAACATCACGTGCACCAATTTGCAATGGAATAACTACGTTCATTAATCCAATCAATGCTGGCATCGCCATAAAAAGAATCATGATAACACCATGCGTTGTAAATACTTCATTATAATGCTGTGGATCTAAAAATTTCATTTCAGGAGCTGATGTTTGATATTTCATCATCAAACCGTCTACTCCACCACGGAAGAACATTAATACGGCAACAATAATATACATGATACCGATTTTTTTGTGATCAACCGTTGTTATCCATTCATCCCATAAATATTGCCACTTCTTAAAATAAGTAACACCAACTACTACAGCAAGCATGGTTAGAATAATACCTATTTGAGCAGACAATATTAGGGGATCACCAGTAATAACAATGTCATCCCACTTAATGTGCATCCTTTTCACCTCCGTCAGACTCTTGATTCTTTTCAAAAGTTCTACCTGGATATCCATGAACTCGATATAACTCAGGGTTTAAATAATAGTTTGAGTCTCCACCTTTACCGTGGTCAATCCACTCTAAATGTGTATTAGAGAAAGTCATACGCCCTAAATGTGTAGGCTTGATAATTTCTCTGTATTTCTCCTCTGTTAACTTAGGAGCAGTGTCTTTTACTTCATCTACCCATTTATCATAATCCTCAACAGATTTTGCTTCGACATCAAACTTCATCTCCGCATAACCTTTACCGTTAAAGCTTGTATTTTGTCCTTCATAGTTACCTGGGTTATCTGCTACCACATAAAGTTCTGTTTCAGCACCATACATTGTATACTTTTGACCAGCTAAAGCAGGAATCCAAAATGATTGCATTGTACCAGCAGAAGTTAATTTAAACTCAACAGGTACACCAGCAGGGATATTTACATAATTAACTGTTTCAATCCCCTCTTCTGGATAACTAAAAATCCATTTCCAATCTGCAGAAGTAACGTTAATCACTACTGGATCACGATCTTTATAATCTTTTGGAACATCTTCTAAAGCAAAGATTGTTTTTACAGTTGGAACCGTTAATGCAATGATTATTAAGAACGGTATTACAGTCCAAACAATTTCAAGCTTTGTGCTTCCATGTTCATCTGGTTCATAGTCAGCATTTTCTTTTGTTGCACGATACTTCCAAACTATGTAGCCAAATAGTGCAAAAACTACTAGACAAACAAAAGCCATTAATACAATTGACCAGTTAATCAAGTCCGTAATACTTCTAGCAACAGGACCTTGCGGGTCAAATACTACCATGGATTCACAGCCACTTAAAATGAATAATGGTACAATTGCTAAAAGCGAAACTAAAACTCCCTTTTTCATTTGTACAGCTCCTTCCATATAAATTAAAATGTTAAATTATTCACAGAATGTTCGATATTTAGACACAGAACATTCATATTACAGAGGTAAAATAGGAATTATTACTACCTGTATGATGATATCATATCTTGAACCTATTATATGTGACAAAAAACGTAAGTATAATTTTACCAATTTTCACATTTTCTATCCTTATGTTTTCCTATATTCAAGATTTTATCAACCTTTTTATTATAGCAGATACCATTATTAAAATCCACGTCCACAATTATGTCACAAACATTTTTACAAATTAGATCATTTCTTCAAATCTCCTTTTAAAAACGCTTACATCAATTATAATTTATACTGGTTGCTTTTTCCATCATTTTATTCGTGTTTTTCCTTCTGTAAATGAACATTCCCCCTTTTATTTATTCTGTTATATTTATCACAGGCTCGATATAAATAAACCTCATACTCTTTCCTAATTCTATCCATTATTTATCTCTAGTTATACAAAATTATAAGAAACAAATCTTCCCTTCTTGCTGCTTATGAAAAAAAGATAGAAATTTATACTGATACTAATAGCAGCTGCCACTAGTATCAGTATCTACTTCTATCTTTTGAAACGATTAATTTCCTAGTATTTCTTGTAATTTCCCTTTTACCTTATCATTTACCTTTTTCGCATCTTCTTTAATCTCGTCTACAACTTGGCTCCACTTGGAAGAATTCTCTTTTATAGTTGTTTCTATTTCTTCTGCTTTCTCTTTAATTGCCTTTTTCGTTTCTTCTACTTTTTTATTTACATTTTTACTATCCTTATTTGCAAGTCTATCACTTACAGATTGAACCTGAAAATTCTCTGGCTCTACATATTGTACGGCTTGATCCATAATTGTTTTGAAAATTGGTACTACATCGCCAGAACTTTTGCTTGGCAGATAATGATTGTTATCTGTTTTATCATATCCAAGCCACATCGACCCAACTAAATTAGGGGTATACCCTACAAACCATTGATCCTTTGTACCAGGAATATTCGAATCCTTTAATTGAGTGGAACCTGTTTTTCCGGCAAGTTGAAATCCTGTTATTTTTGCTCCTTGGCCAGTTCCTGATTTAATAACATCCAATAACATGGAGGTCATGTCATTTGCCACGGATTTGGAAGTAACTCTTGTCGATTTTGGCTCATATTCAGCCACAACATTGCCTGTCGGTCCAACAATTTTTGTAATCAAATGACTTTCCATTCGGACTCCCTCATTAGGAAATGTAGAATAAGCGCTCGCCATTTGTAATGGTGAAACACCACTGTACATCCCGCCTAAAGCTATTCCTAGATATTCATCCTCTTTTTCATAAGGAATGCCGAAGCGATCAAGGGATTTAAGACCATTTTCCAAACCAATTTTATCTAGCAGCCAGACTGCTGGCACATTTAAAGAGTCTTCTAATGCTTCATACATCGGAACTTCGCCTCTATAAGTCTTCGTGAAGTTTTTCGGTTCATAATCACCCTTTTTGAAAGGCTTATCTTCAAGCATAGAGTCAATTTTATACCCTTTTTCTAAAGCAGGTGTATAAACAGCAAGTGGCTTCATCGTAGATCCTGGCTGGACTTTAATTTGAGTAGCTCGATTAAAGCCTCTGAAAACTTGCTCTCCTCTTCCTCCCACTAATCCTCTTACTCCCCCTGTTTCCGGATCAAGTAAAACCGCTCCGCCTTGCACTAGTGTTCCATCATAACTTCTTGGAAACAGGGAATCTCTTGCAAAAGTTTTTTCTAAAGTAGATTGAAGGTTTTGATCCATTTCTGTATAAATCTTATATCCTCTTTTTAAGATTTCTTCTTGTGTAAGTCCATACTTGCTGATTGCTTCATCGATCACTGCATCTACAAAGTAGGGATAATCTCTTTCAATAAAAGATCCTCCCCCATTTTCTAATACAATTTTTTCGTTCACTGCTTGCTGGTACTGCTCTTCTGTAATTTTTTTTAACTCTGCCATTTTCTTCAGAACAAGGTTGCGGCGATTAATCGCACCCTCATAATTTTTATAAGGGTCTAATGCAGATGGAGCTTGCACTATTCCTGCTAGCAATGCAGCCTCACTAATAGATACATCCTTAATATCTTTATTAAAATATTTCAATGATGCTTGGCTGATACCCCAGGCACCACTGCCAAAATAAACGTGATTCAAATACATTTGTAGAATTTCATCTTTTTCATAATGCTTCTCTATTTCTACAGCAAGGAATAGTTCCTCTGCTTTCCGCTTATAGGTCTGTTCGGAAGTTAACAAAGCATTTTTTGTTAATTGCTGGGTAATCGTACTTCCTCCACCAGTAATTCTCCCTGCAAAAATATTCTTAAAAAACGCACGGCTGATCCCTTTAATATCAAACCCATTATGTTGATAGAAACGTTCATCTTCGATAGAAACAACTGCGTCTGGAACATATTTTGGGACATCCTTTAATTCAATGCCTTCTGTTCTTTCCGTTCTTATTCGAGTTGCTTCATCTCCATCTTTGTCATAAATAATGGTCGCCTGACTTAAGCCAGCCTTTAATGTACTAACATTTGCTTGTGTTGCTAGGTACGTAAAATATAATATCGCTAATAAAACAAATAATAACAAAGCCAACAGTATAATTTGGGTAAGATGTCTCTTTTTCCAGAAACGTCGAAACCCTTCCCAATATGGTTTTAATCGATCCATCTATTACCTATCCTTTACTTTTACTCATAGAATAAATCTTCTTCCGTTTTTCTCTCTAATCATTAGACGGTTATTTTCTCTTATATGTTGCAACTATCTATGAAAACTATATTCTCTTTTTTTCTAAATTACAAGAAGGGATCTCTATCTAATATTACCAAATTTAACTAGAATAGGGGTTATTGTTTATCCATTTGATTTCTTGGGAAAAGAATAAGTAAAGGCTAAAAGGATGTGAGAGATAATGAAAAAAATGTTCAGACGACTAATTACGTGGGGACCTATCATTTATCCCTTCGCCAAAAAAATGTGGGACAAGCGCAAACAGTCAAAGGCAGCCTCAGCATTAGCAACACGCTCTAAGAGCTTCTAATTACTCTAGAAATAAAAAATCCAATGGGCTTTGAAACCTCATTGGATTTTTTATTTATGCATTTATTTTGTTATAAGTAAGCACTACTTCTTTCACTAAAGCATGATCTTCGCTTAAACCAGAAACTTCACTAAAAGCAGCTTGAACTCCTTTTTCATCTATTAAGTTCTTTAATTCAACAGACTCTTGATCTTCTGCTGTATAAAAGTGAAGAGCCGATGCCATTACTTCTACTAAATAAGAAGGAATTTCTTTAAACTCATTATAGTATGCTAGCGCTGGAGCAACTAATCGATCATTCCCGCCCAATTTTCGAAGCGGTGATCTACCAACTCGTTTTACATCGTCTACAATATAAACATTCGCAAAGCGGCCTAAAATTTTGTCGATATATTTTTGATGATCTGCTGCATTAAAACCATATTTTGCTACTAATACTTTTCCCGTTTCTTGTAAAACATGAAGCACCTTTTCTTTCACATCTTCATGTTGAATTGTTTCAGAAATGGTTTCATAATTCTTTCTATTGCCTAAATAGGCTGTTGCTGCATGACCAGTATTTACAGTAAATAACTTTCTTTCAATATATGCCTGTAAATTATTTACGAAATGCGCCTCGGCAATTTCAGGTTTCGCTCCTTTAATTGCCGTTTCATCTACAACCCACTCATGGAAAGGTTCTACCAGAACATCTAATAAGTTTTCATTCTTCTGGTTTGGCACAATTCTATCTACAGCTGAGTCAGGGAAACCAACGTATTCCTCTGTCCAAGCTGCTTCCTCTTCATTTAAATGCTCTAACACAAACTGTTTAAGGGCACTACTACCACCAATCATATTTTCACAAGCAATTACATTAACAGGTGTTTGATTACTTTTCATTCGTGCTTTAATTCCGTCAGCAATTAGCGGCGCGATGAACTTTAGAATATTAGGTCCGATAGCTGTAGTCACAATGTCTGCATGGATAAATTGTTCAACCACTTGTTCTGGATTTACTTTACTATTAATTCCTTTAATATTCTTAACTGTGAATTGATCTTTCGCTTCATTTGCCAATAAAACATGATATTGACCAACACGATTAATTTCATCGATAATCTGTTCGTTTACATCCACAAAGGTAATAGCATAATTTGACTGATGTAGTAATAGACCAATAAATCCTCTACCTATATTTCCAGCTCCAAAATGAATAGCATTCATCGTATTATTCTACCTCGCTTAAAATTTGGATTATTTCCTCTTCTGATTTCGCAGCAACTAATTTTTCGACATTTTCCATTTCAGAACATACAATGGCAATTTGTGATAACAGCTCTAAATGTTCGCCATCCTTCCCAGCAATTCCAATGATTAATTTAACAATATTGCCATCTCCAAAGTCTACGCCGTTTGGTGCTTGAATAACAGATAATCCAGAGTTTAATACTGCTGTTTTTGCTTCATCTGTACCATGGGGAATAGCTAAGAAGTTACCCATATAAGTTGATGAAATTTCTTCTCTTTGCAGCATAGCTGGGACATAATCCTCTGAAACATAGCCTTGTTCCACTAGAATTTGACCTGCTTTTTTGATAGCTTCCTCTTTACTTGCTAGACTGCTGTTTAAAATAATGTTCTCTTTTTTTAAAATACTCATTGTTTATTCCTCCTATTAATTTCTCAAATGATGTTTTAAAAACCTGCTGCTAATAAAATTTAATAGTTCTTCTTTCTTGCCGTTACTGAATACATGAATACTTCTTTCCGATTCAATAATAGAGGCACTTAAAAAACTTAATACTTCCATTACATTTTGATTTGCATCTAACGGCGCAAGCAAAAGTAATACCCGCTTCACCATTTCATTAGCACCATTCATTGCCCTCAAACTCACCATCTCGGGCAAGTCTATGATATTGAAAGATGGTTTTTCAATTTGATTATTACTTGTGTGATAAAGAGCTAAATTGGTTTCCGGAATAGCAAGTCCCCCTATTTCAGCCCGTGCTTCTAAAGCAGCAAATACTTCTTCCACGCTTGAAATAGAACCTTGTTGTTTCAATATCCTTAATCCCTTGTTTAAGCTTGCACTTAAACTTGCTCTCTCATCCCAAATATCCAGCTCCTTTAAAATAGAGGATAATAGCTGGGCTTGCTCTGAAAAAAGGAGAAAGGTCTGGAAATCAATACATTTTTGTTTAGGAACTTCTATTCCCTTTTCTTCCCTTATTACATGACCGATATTCTTTTGAAGATAGGTTTTTACTTCTTCCAAATCCTTATCATTTAAAATCGGATTTACTAATAAATAATCTCTAGAGATATCCTCTAATGGAATAGTCGAAAGAATGGCATCATAATCATCGATGGAAATATTCTTTAACTCGAATACAGATGCTGTTTTCACTTCTGATAGGCTTGGAATTTGATTAACAATTTTTGCTGCAAGCATTTTAGATGTCCCAATTCCGGATGAACAAATGATCAATAACTTGATATTTTTTGTTATTTTTCTATCATTTAACGCAGAACCAAAATGAAGAACTAAATAGCCGATTTCTTCTTCTGGTACATCTCTGTCAACAAGTGTTTTTTCCACAGCTTGCTGAACCACTTCAAACAACTCAGCATAATCCTCTTTAATATCTTCTAATAAGGGATTGGAAATACTCATTTTCTGATCTAAACGATATAATGTAGGCTGAAGGTGAGCTAATAACCCTTGAAATAAAGAATCATCTGCCAATGTTGTATGCAGTAATTTTTCGACATTTGCAATTAATGTCCTAACTAGCATTGCTACTTCAACATTTTCATCTTCAATGCCGACTTTATTGTCATAACGTACCTTTGCTCCCCTTAAATGCATCGTAATATAACCGACTTCCTCTGTAGGAATCGAAATATCAAAAGTACGTTCTAGTCTTGATACGATTTGGCGCGCAAAATCAAATTCTTTTGTTTGCGACAGCTCCCCTAAATAATCTTCTTTAAAAGAAATATTTTCTCCTCGCTGGATTCTCTCCATAGCAAGAGCAATGTGAACGACCAATCCAACATAAGAACTATCCGCCAGCGGATAAGGTAATTGCTCGTTGATATCTTCAATAATATTTTCAATACGCAGCAATTTTTCTTTTTGTACCAATCCTAAAAGCCGTTCGGAAATTGAGTCGATTTTATTGCTAGACTTTTTTTGAATGTTTTCCTTCACCATTTTAAGAAACTCTGGGACATCAAATCGGTCGGATATAAGACTGCGAATCGCTTTTCTCTTATCTTCCTCTGTTCCAACTAATTCAATACCATAACCTCTTTTTCTCATTAATTGCAAATCATACTTTGCTATAATCGGTTCCAGCTTATCCAAATCATTGCTTACCGTGGCAGTTGTTACTCCTAGTTCTTTTGCTAAAGAAAATAGTTTAATCGGTTCTTGATGATCTAGTAAGGTACATAAGGCCACGATTATCCGTTCATCGGGTGTGTATTCTATATAATCCTGTTTTAAGATAGACACCCTTAGTTGATAAATATCATTAGGATTTCCTACAATTTTCACGCCGACTCCAGCTTTTTTATTCATTTGAAGATGAAAATCTTTTAGTATAGATTCGACATTCTTTAAATCACGATGTATCGTTCGTTCACTAACATTTACATGTTCAGCAATTCCCTTAATCGTCATTTCTTCCTCTATATTTTCTAATAGTATCTGTAAAATAATTCTTTCTCGAGCGGAAATAATCATAGCTTATCCCCTTAATCACCTGACATAATTTAATTATAAAACTGTTATACACACTTATTCAAACAGTATTAAACATATTTTTTTCAATTTCATTGTTGCCATTTCTAATTTATACTTCCCTATTTTTATCTATAAATACTGAAATTTAAGTACTTTTTCATGGAAAAAGATTAAATAGACATAAACCGCGTTAAACACAAAAAATACCAGCCAATCTACTAAGTTGGCCGGTATTTCTGCTAATTCTTATTTTAATTTTTCAATGATCTCATCATATTTAGGGCTGTTCATGAAATTCTCAACAGAAACATGGTGTGCAGTCGGTAATTTTTCTACTGCTCTATCTGTTAGATCTTTATGGGTAATAACAAGATCCGCATCACTTGGAAGGTTTGCAATAGAAGTATTTGTTACATCTACTCCTTCAATTCCTGCTTTTTTCACTTTATTACGCATAATTGATGCACCCATCGCACTAGATCCCATACCAGCATCACAAGCAAAGATTACTTTCTTCACTGATTTGTAATCAAATTCTGAAGTTTCAGCTGCATCAGGAGTTGCTGTAGTCTCAGTAATTGCACTTGCAACCGAGCTTTTCTTCCCTTTTAATGCTTCCATTTTTTCTGTTGCTGCATTAATATCTTCTTCTTTATCTTTACTTGTTTTCAAAATAATAGCTGCAATCACGAAAGAAATAATCGTTGCAACCACAACACCAGCGATAACACCTAAATGTTGTCCTTTTGGCGCCATCATCATTAACGCAATGATGCTACCAGGGGATGGAGTCGCTACTAGACCTGCATCAAATAGTGTAAAGGTGAATACTCCACCCATACCACCAGCGATTACAGCTAATAACATTACAGGTTTCATTAAAATATATGGGAAGTAAATTTCATGAATACCACCCAAGAAGTGAATAATTGCTGCCCCAGGTGCTGTCTGTCTTGATGTACCTCTTCCAAATATACAATAAGCTAATAATACCCCAAACCCAGGACCAGGGTTTGATTCTAGTAAGAATAGAATAGATTTTCCTACCTCTTTCGCTTGTTCTACCCCAATCGGACCTAAAATACCTTGGTTGATGGCATTATTTAAGAACAATACTTTAGCAGGCTCAATAAAGATACTTGCTAATGGTAAGAGGTTTGCATTAACAATTAATTCTACACCGTTCGATAAGAAGTTACTTAATGCTGCCACAATTGGACCAACATATTTAAAACCAATAATGGCAATAAGCGCTCCCAAAATACCAGCTGAGAAGTTATTTACTAACATTTCAAATCCGGCTTTAATTTTTCCTCTAAATAAATCGTCCACTTTTTTGATTAAGTAGCCACCAAGTGGACCCATAACCATCGCACCAAGGAACATCGGAATATCTGCACCGACGATTACACCCATGGTTGCAATTGCACCAACTACACCACCGCGCTCTGCGTAAACCATCTTACCGCCTGTATAACCAATTAATAATGGCAATAAATACGTAATCATTGGACTTACTAGTTTTGCTAACTCTTTGTTAGGAGCCCATCCTGTTTCAATGAATAAGGCGGTAATTAACCCCCATGCGATAAATGCTCCTATATTAGGCATAATCATGCCACTTAAATGACTACCAAAACGCTGTATTTTGACACGAAAACCATTTTTATTTTCGTCTGACATTTTGTTTAACCCCCTTAATATTTCAGTTTGATTATAAAGCGGTTACAGATTATTCTCAATTCAAAGTAAATACACTTTTGACAGACACAATGTTGACACAATTAAATTAATTTAATTGGTAAAATTCAATAAAATCAGCATTCGCTTTAATTTCCTCTTTATAAAATGCCACCAACCTTCCTATTTATACGTAACTACACATAAAAAGAGAAGGGTTTCCCCTTCTCTTAAAAGTCTTTCATCAAGCTTCCAATACACTTGTATCTTTGATTACTTCAATGAAATGTATATGGTGTTCTTCAATATTTTTAATTTTGAAGATATATCCTTCCTCTTTTAATATATCTCCCTCAACCGCTTCAAAATTATTAGTCAAAAACCAGCCGCCTATTGTATCTACTTCATCTTCTGATAAGTGAGTTCCTAAAAGATCATTTACTTCACTAATCAATACTTTGCCATTAAGAATATAATGATTATCCTTTATTTTGCGAATGTCAGAGATTTCGTCCTCATCAAATTCATCTCTAATGTCTCCAACAATTTCTTCCAGAATATCTTCAGCTGTAACAATTCCTGAAGTACCACCATACTCATCAAGCAAAATCGCCATATGTGTACGTTCCTTTTGCATTTTAATCAGCAATTCGCGGATAGGAACTGTTTCAATTACCCGGATAATTGGTTTCATATAATCCTCTAATTGAATTGCTTCTCTGCTTTGAATAGTTGCAGTAAGAAATTCGCGAATATTAATTAAGCCGATCACATTATCCTTATCCCCATTTACTAACGGGTAGCGAGTATAATTTTCTTCCTCTAAGATAGCCATTATTTCATCAAATGTATTGTCCACACTGATAGTCACCATTTCTGTTCTTGGGACCATTATTTCTTTGGCAATTCGTTCATCAAACTCAAAAATATTATTTACATATGCTAATTCGTTTTTATTGATTTCACCGCTTTTATAGCTTTCTGACATTAAAATTCTTAACTCTTCTTCCGAGTGAGCAAGTTCATGTTCTGACGCTGGCTTTAATCCAAAGATACTTGTCAAAAGTCTTGCAGAGCCATTCAACAACCAAATAAAAGGGTATAATAGACGATAAAACCAAATAATTGGTGTTGCAAAGGTTAATGTTATTAATTCTGCTTTTTGAATAGCTACTGTTTTCGGAGCTAATTCTCCAACAACGACATGCAAAAAAGTTACAAGTAAAAAAGAAATAATGAAGGCAATCAAGTGCGATAGCGCCGTTCCGATCGATAAATGAACAAATAGAGGCTCTAGAATTTCTGCGAAAGTAGATTCTCCAATCCAACCAAGACCTAAGGCTGTCACAGTTATCCCTAATTGACAAGCTGATAAATATTCATCTAAATGTGTCGTAACTTTTTTTGCTGCTAATGCTCCTTTTTTACCTTCAGCAACTAACTGATCAATTCTTGAACTCCTGACTTTTACGATCGCAAACTCTGTTGCCACGAAAAAAGCAGTAAATGCAATTAATATCACGAATAAAATCAAATTAAAAATTTCCAATAAGTAGCCCGTAAAGGGGCTTACACCTCCTGATTAATAAAAGCCGCATGCCTTTCTCACATTACAAAAGGAAAGACGCTGCTACTAGTTAAAATTCATTCCTACTTCCGAATATATAAATAAATGCAAAACAGTTAATTTAGCAAAAGAAGCAGTGCTTGTATAAAGAAATGCTTTCATGGATAATAGTATTTCTTACTTCTCTATTTTTATGTTGGACCTGTGCATCTCTAGAGGTAAGCATCTGATGCATTTTATCACTTAGACTCTTCCTATTTGCTCTCAGTTCCTCTATACCTATGGAATGCACTTGTTGATTATTTAATCGTTCCTTCTTTTCCTCCAGCGTAAGCTTACTCTTTTTGTATTCTTCAATAGCTTTATTTATTCAATTTTGTTCTTCACCATAGTAACGATAATTAGTTTGGGAACGCTCTGCTTGAAGAAGGCCAAGGTTTGTATAATAATCAATGGTTCTTTTTGCCACACCAGTAGCTTTTGCTAAATCACCAATTCTTAATTTCACAGCCCCATCGCTTCTCCTCCTAACCATAACGTTTTAGTTATACTTAATTAATTATATAAGTCTAAGGAGAAAAGTTTCAAGCAAAATACTTCCAATATATTTTGCACACGCTTTTTATCTTGCTAAATTTTCAAAAATGTCGGCTTTTTTATATGATTAAAAATCAATTTAGGTTAGAATATAGGTAGATAGATAGACAAGAAAAAATATATCAAAAAGGGGAAATGGAGTGGAAACAATTATCAATTTTCTTACAAGTAAAAGTGTAAAAAGGTTTTTCATCTTTGCTCTCATGATTCTGGGTATCTACACACTTAGGAGTATGATTAATTTAATGCTTTTTACCTTTATTCTTTCATTTTTAATGGATCGTATGGAAAAAATTATCTCTAAGCGAATTCACGTAAAACGAAACGTTATAGTTAGCATCCTCTATCTCATAACCATCGGATTACTTTCTTATAGCTTTATTAAATATTTGCCAATGTTAGTGGAAGAAATAACAGCATTAGTTAGACAACTAATGGATTTTTACTCTCGTCCCCATGATAATGCTGTCTTAAATTATATTGTTTCCATTATTCAAGAAAGACAAATAAACAGCTATTTGGAACAAGGGCTGGGCATTATCGTTAAATATTTTTCCAGTATTAGTTCCCTAAGTTTACAATTCATACTAGCTATTATCTTAAGCTTCTTCTTCCTGTTAGAGAAGCCGCGTTTGATTAAATATAAAGAAAACTTCCGCACAAGTAAAATAGCTCCTTTTTATAACGAAATGGAGTTTTTCGGCAAAAAGTTTGTGTTAACTTTCGGAAAAGTATTAGAAGCACAGGTTATTATCGCTTTGGTAAATTGCATTTTAACGACAATCGGATTATGGATACTCAGTTTTCCTCAATTACTAGGATTATCTCTTATGGTATTTGTTCTTGGTCTTATTCCAGTTGCCGGGGTTATTATTTCCCTCATTCCCTTATTAACAATTGGATATACCATTGGCGGATACCCCTATATCATTATTTTGATTATTTTTATTTGTATCATTCATGCAATCGAAGCTTATATTCTTAACCCGAAGCTCATGTCTTCGAAAACAAATTTACCTGTATTTTTCACCTTTATTGTCCTTATCTTCTCAGAGCATTTCTTTGGAGTATGGGGATTAATCATTGGTATACCTGTGTTTGTGTTTCTTTTAGATATCCTCCAAGTACAAAGTATGGATCCAAAAAGGAAAACAAACTTAGTAAAAGAATAGTTCTCGCTTCATTTCTATTCAATAAAAGCAGGCTGGATTCACACAAGAAAGTGAATCCAGCCTGCTTTTATTCTATAATGAGCAGTTCAAATTAATACTTTAATACTGCTCCTGTATTCGCAGATGTCACAAGCTTCGAATAACGTGCCAAGTAGCCGCTTTTTACTTTCGACTCAAAACCTTTCCATTCTGCTTTTCTCTGTTCCCATTCTTCCTCTGGAACAACAACATCCATTGTACGATTTTCAATATCAATTACAATATGATCGCCATCTTTTACAAATGCCAATGGTCCTCCTTCGGCTGCCTCAGGAGAAGCATGACCAATCGAAATACCTCGAGAAGCCCCGGAAAAACGCCCATCTGTTACCAGTGCTACTTTTGGACCAAGACCCATTCCAACAATTTGGGAAGTAGGTGCCAGCATTTCCGGCATACCAGGTCCTCCTTTTGGTCCCTCATAGCGAATGATGACAACATGTCCTTCCTTCACTTTTCCTTTTACTAATCCTTCCAGCACTTCATCTTGTGAATTAAACACAATAGCTGGTCCCTCATGTCGTTGAATGCCATTTTGGACTCCACCTGTTTTAATAATAGCACCTTGAGGAGCTAAATTCCCAAATAGGACTGCCAATCCACCTGTTTGAGTATGAGGATCATCAATTGGTCGAATGACTTGATAATCTTTCACTTTACATCCAGCGATATTTTCTCCAAGTGTTTTTCCTGTAACAGTTAACGTATCTAAATGGAGAGCTCCTTCCTTTTTCGATAATTCGTATAGCGCTGCTGACACACCGCCTGCTTCGTGCAGATCTTCAATATGTACATCAGACGAAGGCGCAAGCTTCGATAAATGAGGTACTCTAGATGCTACTTCATTGATTCTTTCAAGAGGATACTCTACACCTGCTTCATGAGCCAATGCTAATGTATGAAGCACTGTATTAGTGGATCCACCTAATGCCATGTCTAAAGCAAACGCATTATCGATTGCCTTTTCTGTAACAATATCTCTCGGTTTGATATCTTCTTTTATTAGATTCATCAACTGTTTCGCAGATTTCTTTACAAATTCCTTTCTCTCTGGTGCCACAGCAAGAATTGTCCCATTTCCAGGTAAAGCAAGACCTAAAGCTTCTGCCAAACAATTCATGGAATTTGCTGTGAACATGCCGGAACAAGAACCGCATGTCGGACAGCCAAATTGTTCTAATTCTCTTAGTCCACTTTCATCGATTTTACCTGACTGGTAAGCCCCTACACCTTCAAATACAGATGATAAGGAGATCTTTCTGCCATCACTAGTAACTCCAGCTTTCATCGGCCCCCCACTTACAAAAATAGTAGGAATATTTAAGCGTAAAGAAGCCATCATCATTCCAGGTGTGATTTTATCACAGTTAGGAATACAAACCATCCCGTCAAACCAGTGTGCTGCAACTACTGTTTCAATAGAATCTGCAATAATTTCACGGCTTGGTAATGAATAGCGCATTCCAATATGTCCCATTGCGATCCCATCATCTACCCCAATTGTGTTCATTTCAAAGGGAACGCCGCCCGCTTCTCTTATTGCATCTTTTACAATTTTCCCAAATTCCTGTAAGTGGACATGACCTGGAACAATATCAATATATGAATTGACCACTGCAATAAACGGTTTATCAAAATCCTCCTCTTTAACACCAGCTGCACGCAGTAAGCTTCTATGCGGAGCTCGGTCGAATCCTTTCTTAATCATATTACTTCTCAATTGTGTCACTTTTACCCCTCCAATTATCCGACTAAATCGAAAAATCTGTATATTTAAACTTTTACCTATTGTAACACTATGATAACAAAATTGGTATAATTTATTCTTGTGATTATTCAGATAAGTTTATTTTGTTTACTTTTTCTAGAAAAAGGTAAAAACATCGTTATATCAATAACCACCTAACGATAAATGTTAGAAAACCTAACAAACAGTCCCGTCTATTTTTTATATTTCCTTCCATTTTCTTGATGCCGTTCCAAAATAAAGATATATTAAAATAACTTTCTTTCTTTTCTCAATTATTGGCTGTTGTAAAAAACCTAAAAAAAACGATGAAGATTTATATCCCTTCATCGCTTTTTTATTGATATCATTATTCTCTCTCAAGTTTATTCGCACATTAGATGCATTACCTCTTATGCAAATATCTCACTAATTTTCTTTACTTCTTCTTCCGTTAATGACACGTCTAATGTTCGAAGATTATTCTTAAGCTGTTCAGTTGATTTCGCCCCTGGAATGATTACATCAACCGCAGGCTGCTCTAACAGCCATGCTAGTGCAAAATGTGTTGCATCAAAGCCTTTAGCTTCAGCCATTTGCTTTAATTGATCCACCTTTTCTACATTACGAATAAATGCTTCTCCCTGGAAAAGTGGATTATTTTCTTTTCCGCCGCTGATGATCGAATCCTTCGAGTACTTCCCGGTTAATAATCCAGAAGCTAATGGAAAATACGGAATAAAGCTAATATTGTTTTCTACACAATATGGTAAATATATTTCCTCTGCTTGTCTTTTAAATAAAGAATACTCTGCTTGGAATACCTCTAGATAACCATCTTGGTTAAATTCCTCTATTTGTTCGGCATCTAAATTCGAAGCTCCAACTGCAAGAATCTTTCCTTCATCCTTTAATTCTTTTAATGTTCCTGCTACCTCAGCCATAGGAGTAACTCCATCTGGAAAGTGAACATAAAATAAATCAATATAATCTGTTTGCAGACGCTTTAAACTATCTTCTACCGCTTTACGTAAAAATTCTTTACTATTATCAAGTTCAATTTTGCCATCTACTAATTTATGAGCAGCCTTGCTTGCAAGAACAATATCTTGGCGGTTGCCTCTTTCCTTCAGCACCTCTCCGATTAATTCCTCTGATCTCCCTAATCCGTATACATAAGCGGTATCAAGAAAATCAATCCCAGCATCCAATGCACTTCTTACTACATTTTTTCCTGTTTCATCACTTAAATTCGGAAATAAATTATGACCACCGACAGAGTTTGCACCATATCCTAGCTTCGTAACATGCATAGCCGTTTGACCGATTTGAACTTTACTACTCAAAAGATTCATCTCCTTCATTAGTATATAGACAACTATTCTCTTTCTCCCCTAGTATGCTTTTTTCTTAAATAAGAGTAAAGCAATTCGCTTTGTATTCTATTTTCAAACAAGCTTCATATACTTTTAGGAGAACAAACATTAATGAAAGGACTTCGATTATCTGTGCATGTATTAAAAAGTGGAATCTTTGTCATCATTTTTCTCTTTCTATTTATTACATTATGGTCGATGAGTGGAGTTCAATTACGATTAAATTTTCCTTTTATTCTTATTCTGGCCGTGCCGTTATGGGTCTATTTCCGACTTCAACGAAAGAACGAAAGAAATTCAGTCATTTTTTCTAAAGAAATTCTGCTCAATCTATTTTTCTTTTATTTACTGACTGTTGCTTATGTGACTTTAGCTCCTTTTCACTTCACTCCACCAACCATAACGGAAGGAAAAATGAATATTACACCCTATGTTCAAATTTTGTATCAATATAAATATAAGCCGCCTTTCTTTTGGATGTTATATACTTTAGGCAACATCGTCTTGTTTATTCCCTTTGGTTTTATACTGCCTATGTTATATAAAAAACACTTTCAAGCATTGATCACAATAGGACTTGCTATCCTCTGCTCCCTTTCCATTGAACTAATCCAATTTTTCTTTACTACAGATCGAGCTGCCGATATAGATGATTTCATTCTAAATGTCTTTGGTGCGATAATAGGATATCTTCTCTATCTATTAATGCGGTTATTTTTGCGGAAAATAGATAGAAAATAATCACCAAAAAGGGGTATCTGAAAAAGATGAATTCTCCTTCAAATACCCCTTTTGTCCTGTTAAAGAAAACAGAACAAACCTATTATTCCTCACCAATAATTCTAACTTCTGTCTCAAGGTCGACGTTAAAGTTTTCTTTTACTGTTTTTTGGACATGTTTTATTAAGGATAGATAGTCATTGGCTGTAGCATCTTCTACGTTCACAATGAACCCTGCGTGTTTCGTAGAAACTTGTGCACCACCTATTTTCGTTCCTTGAAGACCACTGTCTTGAATCAGTTTCCCTGCAAAATGGTTAGGCGGTCTTTTAAAGACACTCCCACATGAAGGATATTCTAACGGTTGTTTAGATTCACGCAAGAAAGTAAGTTCATCCATTTTCGCCTTAATTTCTGCATACTCACCTGTTTGCAGAGAGAAAGTTCCTTCTAATGCCACCCAGCCATTTTTCTCTATACTACTAGTACGGTAGCCAAGTTCTAATTCCTCTTTTGTTACTGTTTGAATTTCACCTGTTTTCGTTAATACTTTTGCTGATTCCAAAACATCAGCAACCTCTCCACCATAGGCCCCCGCATTCATATATAACGCTCCGCCGACAGAACCTGGAATTCCACAAGCAAATTCCAATCCAGTTAAAGAATGCTCTAATGCAAATCTAGAGGTCTCAATAATCGCCGCACCACTTTGGGCAACCACTTTATTGCCTGCAAGAGAAATTTCCTCAAGCTTAGTTAAATTAAATACAACCCCACGAATTCCACCATCTCTAATCAACACATTAGAACCATTTCCTAATATCGTAATCGGCACATTTTGTGTAAGGGCTAATTTATACGCTGACTGTAATTGTTCATATGTTTGCGGAAAAAGTAAAAAATCAGCCTTCCCACCAATTTTAGTATACGTATATTTATTTAACGCCTCATCCATTTTTACACTTTCTTCAGGCAATATTTCAAGAAATTTTTTTAGCAGTATATTTTTATCCATTAATCTCAACCTTCTATACATATTTCTGACTACACTATTCTAATAGTATACCAAAATTATAAATAGGTACGACGATAATAAGCAAATTTATGTGAAATGTTACTCAATCCCATTATATGAGAACCCCCTTCTCTTCATGCTAAAAAAAGAATAAGACAAGTTTTCATATATAAAAAAAAGCTAAGTAATCTTTTTATCCATTACTTAGCGAATGCTACTAATTCTCTTTCCTTTTGGTGTAATAAGTCGTAAGAAAGACAAGCAGGCTTATTCGTTCTAGGGTCCTGTACAACAACAGCATCTATTTGGAAAACTTCTTTTAGAACCTCTTCTGTCATTACCTCTTCCGCTGTTCCCTCTTTCATCAATTTACCATTTCTCATCGCGACCATATGATCGGAAAATCTTGCTGCATGGTTCAGATCATGAATAACCATCACAATAGTTCGATTTTCTTCTTCATTCAGTTTCTTTAACAATTTCAGTACTTCCAGTTGATGAGCCATATCTAAATACGTTGTCGGTTCATCTAATAACAGAAGATTTGTTTCCTGCGCAATCGCCATCGCAATCCACGCTCTTTGACGCTGACCACCTGATAATGTATCAACTTCTTGATCCTTCAGCTCTGTTAAACCAGTTACTTCTAATGCCCAATTTATCACTTCTTTATCTTTCTCTCCTAATCGCCCAAATCCTCTTTGATGAGGGGAACGACCATAGGAAACTAAATCATAAATCGTTAATCCATTAGGTGCGTCTGGTGATTGAGGAAGCACTGCCATTCTTTGGGCAATTTTTTTAGTAGGGATTTTGTGTATCATTTCTCCGTCTAGATATACAAACCCTGCCTTTGCTTTATGAATCCGCGCAAGAGTCTTTAATATCGTGGACTTACCACAACCATTAGGCCCAATAATGGTTGTAATTTCCCCTTCCTTCACGCGTAGATTCAAGTCATCGACAATAATTTTATCTTCATATCCAATTTTGAGTTGATCTGTAGCCAGTATGTCCATTCTTCTTCCCCTCCTTCCTGTTCTTTCTATATGTTTTATAATAAATTCGGAGTCATTTTCTGTTGCTATTTTCCGCCGTTATTTCCTTCTTTATTCGAAGATAAAAGAGATATCTATTTCTTTACAAACTATAAATGATAATGATTTTCATTATTTATTATAGTTTGAACGAGGATTTCATTCAAGACTGTTTCACATATTTACACGAATTTTTCTTGCACCTTTCTGATTTGACTCACGCAAAAAAAGTCTGCCTTATCCGTTCAGACTTTTTTTATCATATAAACACTCAAAAATACTGGCTCCAATTAATTGGATTAGTTCTTTCCCTTTCTGATTGGCTGTAAGCTGATCTGTTAAAATCGCAATAAAGATAATTTCATCCTCGTGCTCTATGATGGCACAATCGTGTTCCACCTTATCCAATTCTCCAGTTTTATTAGCAATTCTAATACCACTATTCTCTCCGCGATAATACGGCAGTTTATCAAGAAGTTGCTGATGATATAAGATTGTCTTCCCACTCTGATTTCTATCGTTATAAATCGCCTTTAGACATCGGAGAATATCATGAGGAGAAGTATAGTTTTCAATTTTTCTTTTTCGCGCTTCTCGGTCCATCATTTTTCGCTGCAGAACGGTTGATGACATCCCAAGCTGTTGACATCTTCTATTCACATTGTCCATGCCAAGTCGCTCAATCAAATAATTGGTTGCCATATTATCCGAAACAATCATCATTAAAGTAAGTAAATCACGAATCGATAAACGACTTTGCGGAGACATGTATTGAACAATACCCGCTCCCCCTGTTCTTAGGAGGCTTCTAACCTCCACTAAATCTTCTAACGCCAGTGTTCCACCTGAGCTTTGCATAAAGCTTTCGACCATAACTGGTAATTTAATGAGACTAGCACTGGGGAAGACGTCGTTTTCATTTAGAAAAAAACCTTGCCCTCTCCATTCCATAGCTATCCCAAAATGACCTTCTCCCTCATATTCCTGTACAATTTTATTTATAAGCTTGCTTAATTTCTCCATATTCATCCTGTTATATCCTAATAAAGGTGACAGGCTACAAAATGGCCATTTTCTCGCTCTTGCCAATCTGGCTTTTTATTGGCACAAATATCCATCGCATGGGGACAGCGGGTTCGAAAAACACAACCACTTGGCGGGTCAACTGGACTTGGTAATTCCCCTTTTAAGATAATTCGTTCTCTTTTGTCTTCTATATCTGGATCTGGAATAGGAATAGCAGAAAGAAGTGCCTGTGTATATGGATGTAGGGGATTGGAATACAATGCCTTACTGTCTGTTAACTCTACTAAATTCCCTAAGTACATGACACCAATTCGATCACTAATCTGCTTTACCATCGATAAATCATGGGCTATAAATAGATAGGTTAATTGTTTTTCTCTTTGCAGCCTTTTTAATAGATTTACTACTTGTGCTTGCACAGAAACATCTAGTGCGGAGATCGGCTCATCTGCAATAATAAATTCCGGCTCTAGGGCTAATGCTCTCGCAATGCCAATTCTTTGTCTTTGTCCCCCGCTAAATTCATGGGGAAAACGATTGGCATGTTCTCTATTCAGCCCTACACTTTCCAATAACTCATCTATACGAGTATTTTTTTCTTCCTTTGTTCGATAGACTCCATGAATTTCTAAAGGCTCTGCCAAAATTTCCCGGACCGTGGAACGAGGATTTAACGAAGCATAGGGATCCTGAAAAATCATTTGCATTTTTCGTCGAAATGAAAAATTATCCTTTTCAGACATACTTCCCATATTGATATCATTGTATAAAACTTGCCCATTCGATGCTTTATATAATCCCATAATCGTTCTGCCTAATGTCGATTTTCCACAGCCTGATTCACCGACAATACCAAATGTTTCTCCTTTCTTGATAGAAAAGGATACATTAGATACTGCTTGTAATGTCGTATTCTTCTCTAATTCAAAATGCTTCGATACATTTTCTACTTTCAATAGAACCTGCTGTGTCATCCCACTCTCTCCTTATTCCCAATATCTTCTTGCTACACATAATTCTTTTTCATAGATTGTATTTTCTAAAGGAATAATTTCGATTGTCTTTCCTGTCTTTGGGGAATGAAGCAATTTATTTTCTCCATAATAAATACCTACATGGTGGATATGTCCTTTCCCTTCCTCGTAAGCAAAAAACAATAAATCTCCTGGTTCCATTTCCTCTAAAGGAACATTTTTCCCTGCCTCTGCTTGCTCACTGGCATCTCTCGGTATCACATACCCATTCGCTAAGCACATACTGTAACTGAAACCAGAGCAATCATAACCGAACGAACTCATGCCGCCCCATAAATAGTCCAGTTTCAAAAATCGTTCTCCTTGTTTTACTATATCTTTCCCTGTTCCTTTACGGACATCTTGAAAAGAGGGATAAACGACTACATCCGCTGCTCTAATCCACCCTTCCCCAGAAGGTGTCGACACTTGAACCCATTCTCCTTCTTGTTTTTTTAGCGGGAGTCTCGTTTGAAAGGATAATGACAATATTGCATTTTTATTACCATCACATAACTCTGCTGCAGATGCTTCAACTATTGCAATCGGTCCACTTTGTAAAGAATAACCTTCCCTTTTTACAAGTTGTTTTTTAGGTATCCACCCCGGGTAGCCAAGCTGATTTTTCCGAGTTGCTTGATTGGGCAATGCTACATATGTCCAGTCGCCTTTTTCTTCCAATACATATACCTCTTGCCCATACAATACTTGTGATTGTACTAAGTTCTCTGTACAAAGCTCTAGTCCTTTTTCATAATCAAGACTCGCAATCCAGCTCTTTATATCACAAGGATTATCAATTGCCCCTGCGTCTATTTCTCTTGCTGAATATTCAGTTGTCCAGAGGGTAGCAACAGGAACATCCACTATTCTCACATCATATTTCGTCATCCCACATTCTCCTTTTCGTGTACAAGAATATGATTTATCCCTAAACCAAATTGCTTAGATAAAATGATGTTTCTTCCGTCATATTGAACACCGCCATCTACTATATCTCGGGCCAGCATCAGTGGTGCATCAAAGTCATAACGAGTTATATTCTTTTTACTTGCTGCAAAATGAGCCGCAGCAGTAATTCCTAATTTAGTTTCAATCATACTTCCGACCATACATTCCATTCCTGAAACTTCAGCTAAATGATTGATAATCTGGGCACGGTAGATGCCCCCTGATTTCATTAATTTAATATTAATTAAATCTGCACTGCGTGTTTTCAGCACCTCAAAGGCCTGCTGTGGAGTAAATACAGCCTCATCAGCCATAATTAATGTGTCTACTGAATCAGTTACCTTCTTTAAACCTTGGATATCATCCGCTTTAACTGGCTGTTCCACTAATTCGATATTAAGCCCTAAGTCCTCCATTTTTCGTATAGCTACAACTGCCTCTTTCGGGCTCCAGCCTTGGTTAGCGTCCAGTCTTAATTTAATTTCACTTCCTACTCTTCTTCTAATCTCTATTATTCTATTAATATCTGTTTGTATTTCATCTTTTCCCACTTTAATCTTTAATACATTAAACCCTTGTTTAACATAGCTCATTGCGTCTTCTCCCATTTCTACCGGGTCATTGACACTAACTGTATAATCTGTTTCCAATGTATTATTATATCCACCCAATAATTGATAAAGTGGCAGCTTACAATATTGAGAAAAACAGTCATATAGGGCCATATCAATTGCTGCCTTTGCACTCACATTTCCAACAAGTATTTGCTGGATTCCTTGAAGCAATAATTCAAGCTGCAAAATGCTTTTGCTCAATAAATAAGGTTTGAACACTTCATGAATGGATGCTTCGATGCTTTTTAGACTATCTCCTGTTATTACTAAAGTCGGCGGTGCTTCTCCCCAACCAACAATTCCGTTTTCGCATGTAATTTTTACATATACAGAATCAGCAATCGTTACAGTTCGTAACGCTGTCTTAAAAGGTTTAATTAATGGAACTGCGACACGGAATGTTTCGATTTTAGTTATTTTCACTATGTATCATCCTTATTTTTAAAATCTTGTTTTCTGGTGTTGCTATGCCAATTAACTTACTCTCCAGCTTTTACTTCTTCTAATTTATTCCACTCCGCTATCAATCATTAGTACTTTTTCATTCGTGTTTATTTCTGCATTAACCCCTAGCGGAATAGATATATGTGGCGAACAATGTCCTATTTTAAATCCCTTCATAGTTGGTTTCCCTGCTCTTTGAATATAGTGGTTGATCACTTCGTCTAACGCAAGCGACTTGTCTCTTTTGGGTTGACATTGATGAAAATCACCAATAATAATTCCGGCAGCATCTGTCAGCTTTCCAGCTTGCTGTAATTGATTAAGCATTCGGTCTACGGATCGCGGCTCTTCATTTATATCTTCTATCAGTAGAATTTTTGCTTTGGTATCTATTTCAAAAGGAGTACCGATCGAGCTTGTGATAAGAGAAAGGTTTCCTCCTGTCATCCTTCCTGAGGCTCTCCCTTCTACTAAAACATCCACGTTCGAGTACTCTTCTGTATACATTATTTCTTGCGGTTGAAATAATTGTTTTAATAAAGCTTTCGATAAAGGATGACAGTCTTCCATTCCAATATCCGAGGAAAGCATCGGACCATGAAAAGTTACTAATCCAGTTCTTTTAGCAATTGCAGTATGCAGAAACGTTATATCACTGTAGCCCCAAAATATCTTCGGATTTTGAGCAATGATGGAATAGTTAATTTGACTTGCCAATCTAGCGGTTCCATAACCCCCACAAGCACAAATAATTCCCTTTACTTCTTGATCTAAAAAAGCATTTTCTAAATCTATTAATCTGGCTTCATCTTCTCCTGCTAAGTAACCGTATTGATCGTAAACATGTTGTCCAACCTTTACTTTTAACCCTAATTCCTCTTCCAAATACTGGATGCCTTTTTGTAAAGAATCGGGCGATGGCGGACTAGCTGGAGCAATAACGGCAATGGTATCTCCTTTTTTTAAACGTTCCGGCTTTATCACTTTTATTATCCCTTTCTTTTTTCGTTTTTTTAATGCTTTAAGGAAAGAAGGGATGCCTTTTGTTCATCCCTTCTGCTCTCTTCTTATTTTTTATCCGCCCATTTTAATTCAAGGTATCCAACCGGATGACGAACAATTCCCGTCACACTGTCGTTTTGTAAATACACATAGTTATAGAAATGAATAGGGAAAATTGGTGCCTCATCCAACAGTAATTTTTCTGCTTTATACATTAATTCAAAACGTTTTGCTTCATCCGATTCATTTTTAGCATCTTTAATTAATTGATCATATTCCGCATTTGACCAACCTGTTCTATTCATTGCCAAACCAGATTGGAAGTTTTCAAGAAAGTTAATCGGATCTCCATAGTCTGCAAGGAAAGAGCTTCTGGATAATTGCAGCTTTAGTGCAGTTTGTTCTTGCGTAAAGACACTTGCTTCCATATTGGCAAGCTTGACGTCTACGCCAAGATTATCCTTAAACATTGCTTGTAAAGCTTCCGCTATTGCTTTATGAGTATCACTAGTACTATAGGTAAGCGTTACTTCCGGCAAGGTTGTATATCCTTCTTCCTTCATTCCTTGTTCAAGCAGTTTCTTTGCTGCTTCCACATCTGTCTTTATTAAATCTCCACTCGTTTCACGGAAATCCTTCTCGTCATTGTCCAAGTATCCATATGAAACAAAGCCATAGGCAGGTTTCTCTTGATTTTTTGTTACATAATCGACGATTTGCTGTTGATCAACAGCTAAAGCAAAAGCTTTACGAATATTTTTATTTGTGAACGGCTCTTTTGTCACATTAAATCGATAAAAATACGTTCCTGCCTGGTCTTCTACTTTAACTTTTCCTTCACTAAATAACTGCTCACTTAATTCTGCTGGAACATCAGAAACATCCAATTCCCCATTTTGGAACATTTGATACTCTGTATTGGAATCATCCACCATTGCCCAGTGTATTTTATCTAACTTAACGGTATCAGCATCCCAATATTTTTCGTTTTTCTCCATTTCAAAATAGCTGTCATGCTCCCATTTAGTTAATTTAAATGGACCATTTCCTACAAATGAATCTGCCTCTGAAAACCATTCTGGATTTTCTGTCGCTACCTTTTCATTAATCGGAAAAAATGCAGGATTAGTGATAACATTTAGAAAATAAGCTTGCGGGTTTGTTAAGGTAACTTCAAGCGTTTTTTCATTAACTGCTTTAAGTTTTACATCCTCTGCTGAACCTTCTCCGTTTGCATATGCTTCTCCCCCCTCAATAAAATAACCAAGGAAAGCAGCTGGCGATTTCGTATCTGGATTTAACAATCGTTTCCAAGCAAAGACAAAATCACCCGCAGTAACTGGATCTCCATTAGACCAATTTGCATTCTCTCTTAAATGGAAAGTGTATACTTTTCCGTCTTCTGACACATCCCATTTTTCAGCTATAGCCGCTTGAGGCTCATGATTGTTATCCAATCGTGTTAACCCCTCCATTAAATTGTTTAAAGCTGTCCACGAAACACTATCAAAACCAATCGGCGGATCGAAGGAACTAGGCTCTTGTCCATTGTTTAAATTTAATACCTTTTCTTTCGTTTCCCCAGTCGCCTTTTCCTTTCCTGCATCACTATTTGCTGTACAAGCAGCAAGTGACAAAATTATCATCATAGCCAAAAAACCGATCGTTATCTTTTTCATCGTATTCCCCCCACATCGTTTTCATCTCATAATCTATAAAATGACTTTTTCTTTAAAGTCAAAAAATAGCTAAAAACTATATTTCGAAGATTTCCAATCGTTAAATCGTGTGCAATACCCGCCTTGCCCGCTCATCCTGCAGCCAGCAATTGACTTGATGTTGAGCACTCAAATTACTTTTTGACGGATACACTCTTTTGCACACTTCCATCGCATACGGGCATCTTGCCGTAAAGGAGCAGCCTTCTGGCGGAGAAAATAAATCTGGAGGAGTTCCGTCTATTGGCACCAGCTCTCCTTCCTGATCCAATCTTGGGACAGAATTTAGCAAGCCCTTTGTATATGGATGCTGGGGAGAATAGAAAATATCTCTTCTATTCCCCATCTCCACTATTTTTCCTGCGTACATAACCGCTACACGATCAGCTACTTGAGCAACTACCCCTAAATCATGTGTGATTAGAATAATGGACACTTCTCTTTTTTGTTGAATCTCTCGGAATAAGTCCAAAATCTGTGCTTGGATTGTTACATCTAAAGCTGTTGTAGGCTCATCTGCAATTAAAATCTCTGGTTCACAAATCAATGCCATCGCGATCACTATTCGCTGTCTCATCCCTCCGCTAAATTGGTGAGGATATTGTTTCAATCGCATTTCGGGATTAGGGATGCCAACTAATGTAAGCATTTCAATCGCCTTATCTTTTGCTTCTGCTTTTGAAATCTGCTTGTGCTGTTTAATGCCTTCCATAATCTGATCTCCAATCGTCAGCGTAGGATTTAAAGCTGTCATTGGATCTTGGAAAATCATAGAGATATCGGCACCGCGAATTTTTCTCATCTCTTCATCTTTCAGCTTGGTGAGATCCATCCCTTTATATAAAATAGAGCCGTCTGTAATTCTTCCTGGCGGACTCGGAATTAATCGCATAATCGTTTGCGATGTAACGCTTTTTCCACAGCCAGATTCTCCAACAATGGCTAAAGTTTCCCCCTTTTCCAAAGAAAAATTGACTCCTCGTACCGCTTTTACCTCTCCTCCATAAGACGCAAAAGAAACATGAAGATTACGGATTTCTAGTATTGTCGTCATTATTTTCCACCCCTCAGCTTTGGATCAAGAGCATCCTGGAGTCCATCCCCTAATACATTGAAAGCAAACATCGTAAGCGATATAAATAAGGTTGGAAAAAACAGCCTCCACCAATGACCTGTTAAAATAGCAGATAATCCTTCATCTGCCATAACCCCCCAGCTTGTTAAAGGTGCTTGAATGCCAAGTCCTAAAAAGCTTAAAAACGCTTCTGCAAATATTGCAGAGGGAACTGTTAAAGTCATTTGAACAATTATCGGGCCCATTGTATTTGGAAGGAGGTTTTTTCTAATTATTCTGTAAGTTTTAGCTCCAAAAGTTTTCGATGCTAAAATAAATTCATAGTTTTTTATTTGAAGAACTTGTCCTCTAACTATGCGGGCCATTCCAACCCATCCTGTAATAGACAAGGCAATAATAATAGATCCTAGTCCCGGACCCATCACAACAGACATTAAAATAACGATTAATAAATATGGGAGTCCATATAGTACTTCTACTATTCTCATCATGATGTGATCCATCTTGCCACCCTTGTATCCCGATAGCCCACCGTAAGCAACTCCTATCAAAAAATCAATGACGGCAGCTGCAATCCCAACAAACAACGATATTCTGGCCCCATACCAGGTTCTTGAAAAGACGTCTCTGCCCAGACTATCTGTCCCAAACCAATACTCAGAAGAAGGCGGCTGATTTTGATTAATAAGCTTTTGCTCCGAAATCGAATGGGGAGAAATTATCGGACCAATGATAGACATAATAATTAATAAAATTAAGAAAAAAAATGCTCCCATCGCTAATTTATTCTTCCAAAGATTTCTCCATGCTTCTTGCCAATAGGATAGGCTTGGACGAACAACGGCTTCAGCCTCCCCATGCTGTTTCTCTATTGGTACAAACCATTCATCAAGAGCAATATCGTCCTTTTTTTCATACATTGTTTCTTGACGTAAGCCCATTGCTAGCCCTCCTTCTTCTGAAGTTTTATTCGCGGATCCAATATGCCATATGCTAAATCAACGAGGAACAGCATAATAATTAAAATGGTACTGTAAAAAATAGTCGTCCCCATAATAACAGGATAATCACGATTATTAATACTATCTACAAAGTATTTCCCCATACCAGGAATCGCAAATATTTTTTCAATCACGAAGGTACCAGTCAAAATACTGGCCGCCAAAGCACCTAATAAAGTTACAACTGGCAAAAGAGCATTGCGCAGGGCGTGTTTGACAATTATTTTGAATGGAGAAAGTCCCTTTGCCTTAGCTGTTTTTATATAATCTTGTGTTAATACCTCTAGCATGCTCGTTCTCGTTAACCGAGCAATAATGGCAGTTGGACCTGTCGCAAGTGCTATCGTTGGTAGAATCATATGCTTCCAGCTTGACCAAGTAGCTGTTGGGAGTATCCTCCAATTAACAGCGAACTGTTGAATCAACATGGTTGCTAAAACAAAGTTAGGAATGGAAATTCCTATTACTGCTATTGTCATCGCTGCATAATCGATGACCCCATTGTGTTTAAGGGAGGCAATTACGCCAAGTGTTATCCCCGAAATAACCGCGACTATTAAGGAAACCATGCCAAGTTCAAAAGAGACAGGAAATCCTCTTCCAATCATTTCATTTACTGTCTGCGATGATTTTTTTATCGAAATGCCAAAGTCAAAGGTTGCTATTTGTTTTAAATACATACCATATTGAACAATGAGCGGTTTATCTAAATGATATTGCTCTTCTAAATTCTTCTGAATCGCGTCATTTGTCGTTCTTTCATCATTAAATGGAGAACCAGGTGTAAAATGCATTAAAAAGAAAGTAATCGTAATAATGACCCATAACGTCACGAGCATCGAGAAAAAGCGCTTAACATAATAAGATTTCATCGGTCTCACCACCTAACAAAATGTTGTTCTCATCGCAAGTTCAGTCATAACCAGCATAGCTTGATATGCTTCTAAGATGTTTTTTGCTTGAAAACGAACAATTGTAGTACCAGGCTCTATCTCGGTTCCCGGCATTAAATGAGCCCATTCAGCTTGTCCATAGTTCGCAAATTCGATGCGGAGCAATGGAGTAGCAGGTGGTACTAAAGGCTTTACTAAGTGCTTTTTTTCTAACGCTTCCCTTGTCTTTTCTTTTAGCAATTCTCCAGCCTGGGCAGGAGTTAAACTCATCGCTGCTGATCTTGAAATACTATTTTTCACAATCGCTGTTGTTACATTAGGAATTAGCTGCTCTGCTTCTTGTGCTGCTTGATCGTCCCCTGCTACAAGAATAATTGGAACACCAAAATATCCTGCAACATAAGCATTAAATCCTAATTCTCCAACAACAACGTCATCTATGTACATATTACGGACTCCAAAAATCATGCTATGGGTCATAACACCAGGAACAGAAGCTCGCGCATGATATCCGACAAAGATTGCCCCGTCATAACTAGCATCAAGCCCTTGCACCATTGAATATGGCTTCACATCCCCTGTTATTAACTTTGTTTTTGGATGAAATCTTTCTATTAATAAATTATTCATTTTACTATGGCTGTCATTTACAACCACTTCTTCTATGCCTTGATCAAATAGACTTGTGACAACATAATTTGCTTCATCTGTCATCAAGATACGGCTTCTTTCATAATTTAGCTTATTAGAATCAACCTGTGTGTGATCAATTAACCCTGTTATTCCTTCCATATCAACTGACATATAAATTTTGCCCATTTAGAAAAACCTCCCACATTTTTTTGATCCATCTTATTTGTACAAAATAAAAAAATCCAGCTAACAGAGAAGTAAAATCTCTATCAACTGGATTTTCTCTGCGTATAACAGAAAAAGCAGTTTATACTAATTCTTTTAATAGTTGTTTATATTTAATATGGGCATTCTTAAAAGCAACCATAACTGCTTTTTGAGAAGATCCAAAATAACGATTTTCAACTTCCTTTAAAACGGTGTCTAAATCTACCATCGATTTCCCGACAACAATAGACTTAATGAAGGAAGAGGTTATATTGATAGTGGAAGAACATTCTGCATCAATAATTGTATGAGAGACTCTATCCACCACTAATGCAATAAAAAAACCATTGTATTGCTGCATAATGGCATTATTAGAGGATGTTTTACTTTCTCCAATAATATATATGGTATTTGCATGATACATGTGATACTCCTCCTATAAACATCTGGATATTGCACGAGATATTTATGAGATCATCATAAACATTCGAAGCAATGCATATGTCGTAAGAAAAGGGCTCTGTCTTGAATAACAGCAAAACTAACAAACTTTTCTCTCTATCATTTTGACCTAGACGAAAAAAGATAGATTTAGATTATATAAAAAATTGTAATACACCACTCTTTTTTACGCAATACATTTTTGAGTATTTTCTAAATATTTTAACAAATGGTGTAAGAAAAAATAACATTATTAGAACACCACCGCTAACATCCACATACCGTATGAGGGGACTCCCTTCCTATATTATTTTCCTTTTACTAACGGAGAAGAGTCTAATTTAATGTATTCTCCATTTTCTACTACACAAACGGTATTTCTTCCCTCTCTTTTAGATGCATATAGCGCTTCATCCGCCTCGCTTATCAACGGGGTAAGAGCTAGACAGTTTTCCTTTATAGCTACACCAAAGCTCGCAGTAATATTAATTACTATTTCCTTATAATATAAAGGGGTTTCTGCGATTACCCTCCTTAATTTCCCAGAAATAGAAATGGCTGAATCTGCTTCTTTTCCAAATAGAAAAAGAATAAATTCCTCTCCACCATATCTGCCAAAAACTCCATTCTTAGGCACAAGAGCTTTACTTAGAGAGGCAATATGCTTTAATGCTTCGTCTCCCCCAAAATGTCCATATGTATCATTTATTTTCTTGAAATGATCAACATCAAACAGGATAACGGCTATCTTTCTATGCTTGGTAAGCATCTCTTCAGCAATTGCTGTCACATAGGCACGATTAGATATTTGTGTCAGACTATCTGTGTATGCCAATTTTGTTAAACTGAGCTGTTCCTTCTTTTGTTCCGTAATATTCGTAAATATAATCGAAATACCAACAATAGCTGACTCTCCTTTTTTAATCGGAGAGATCTTAACTTGATAATATTCCGTTGCTGATTTATTAGTCCTCTCTACTTCCGATATGACAGAATCCGTATCGATGTTTTTTAGCAGCCCAAGAACCTGATCATCCAACCCTAATACAGCTGCTATGTGTTTTCCTGTTTTTACATCCGAAAACAACCTAGAAGCAGCCTTATTAAAATCTTTTAGATGATATGTCTGATCTAAAACTAATACTGCATCTCCCATACTTTCAAATATATAATCTTTTTCTATTGGCGGAACCAGCAAAAATTTCGTAGATATAATGGCATATAAATAGAGAGAACTAGAAAATAGCATGGCAATTGGAACAGGATCTAAGCCGTTTGGAGTAAGTCCTATCAAATAAGAAAAAGACGCGCCAACAGGGACAAGAATTCCTGTCAATAGTATGGCTACTTGTTTTGTTTGCCTAGATTTCTCTTTAAACCAATAAATCAATAGTAATATAAAGGCAATGGCAGACGTTCCAAACGAATAAGCACCATGTAGTAAATACCATTGTCCCATTGTAATTTGCATGAGAGGAGTTGCGTTTCGATATTCTAAATATACAGATTGATAGAATAAATGATGATAATCATTTGTCGCAACGAGTAAAAAGGAAAGCGCTGGGATTAAATAATAGAAAAAATACATTTTTTTATTTAAATGCCTATCGTAGCCGATATATTGTAAAACAAGAATTAATGTAGCTGGTGCCGAAAACGGCATACCTAAATACTGAACAGCTGTCCAAAATTTCATTTCTTCTATCGTTGAGCTGGCAAGACCTAATGCATACCCAAATGCATAAATAGCATTAAAACAGGAAAACCATAGGAATGTTCGCATTCCTTCAAATGCCTGTCTATTCATATACGCAATAATGGCTAATATCACATGCAATGCACCCGACATCGTGATTAAAACAATAAATACCATGACAGTATGATCCATTACTTTTGCTCCTGTATCCTCATCATCTGGCTTTTGTTCATTTAGTTAGTTCCTCTTTTCTTTATGTTCTTCCACCTATTATAAATCTTGTGAAAACCCGTTACTAGATTAAGAAATTAAAAATCGGCTATTTTACAAAATAAATAGCAAGCGATTGCTCCATCTATCAAATCATTTCACAAAAAAAACAGAGCCTTCCTACTATGGCTCTGCACTTTTCTTATTCTATGGAATGCAAAATTTTCTTAGCTGTTTCTTCCCCATTCGCTATACATGCTGCAATTCCTACTCCATAGTAGGAACAACCAGCTAGATGCACATTAGGATATAAAAGAGCTAAGTCTTGGCTAAGTTGTTCTACTGCTTGCTTATGTTCTAATGAGTAAACAGGCATCGCATTAGTCCATTTTGTCACTTCATAACTTTTAGGTTTGGAAGTAATTCCAAGACTTCTCTCTATATCCTTTCTAGCCTCTTGGATTAGTTCCTCTTCTGTAAGGCTATTTAGCCGTTCATAGGCTGGATTTGTTTTTTTATAGAATAGACGCAATAATAGCTGATTATTCTTCGATGTATGCTTCCACTTTCTACTTGTCCACGTACAAGCATTACAAACAATGTCACTATCTCCTGCGACTATAAAGCCTGTACCATCTTTAGGCAGTTCATCATCGGAAATATCATAGGACAAATATAAGGTGATATTGGACGAATTTTTCAGCTTGCTAAAGACAGGATTTAATTCATCCTTCCTTAAAATATGCTGTGTTACATTGTGGGGAGTAGATAAGACAACCATGTCTGCCACTTCTTCTTCCCCATTGGATAATTGAACTTTATATTGGTCTGCTTCCTTATTTATTCGTGTAACAGCTATTCCCTTTCTAATGGATACATCTTCTAATACCTTCTCCAGTCGATCAATAATTGTAGATAACCCATCTTTAAAAGAAATAAATTTCTTATTCGCAGCCGATTGAAACGATTCTTTATTCTTCCCTAGCCCACGGATAATGCTTCCATACTTTTCCTTATATTCGAGCAGATAAGGTAGAGTGGAGCCCATTGTTAACGAATAAATATTTCCAGAGTAAACGCCCGCAAGAACTGGTGCAATCTGCTTTTCTACGATTTCCTTTCCCAGATAATACTCTAAAAATTCACCAATGGAGGATTCTCTCGTAAAGCTTGACTTAGTACGAAAAAGATCCTTTAAAGCCTCTAGCTTTCCTCGAGTGGAAAGTAGTTCACTTGTAAAAAGAGCTTCTAATGTCATCGGAATACCGAAAATAGAATCCTTGGGAATTTCTAATAATTTGTTTTGTGTATGAATATAAGATGTCCCTGTTGCGTTATAAACAATTTCTTCTTCTAAATTAAGTTCCTTAACAAAGGGAAGAACATTTTTATTGCGGGCAACAATGGAATCTGCTCCTGTTTCCATAAGCAGATCATCTTTTGTAACCGTATGGATTTTCCCGCCTAGGTAGTCATTAGCCTCCACTAAAACTAGTCGAAGTCCTAATTGTCTTTCTCTATTTTCCTTCTGCAAATAATACATGGCAGATAATCCTGTTATCCCACCACCTACAACTAAAACCGTTTTCACTTTCTTCCACCTCTTTTAGCAAAATTCCCTCTTCTAAATACCTTCTTATTAATAGCTTTTTTTATTATAAAGCATCATGACCATTTTCTTTCTCACCATCATCGCCTTTTTTGTGTCTATTTGTTCACAATTTAATCGCAAATTAGCTGATTATGCCCTTATATTCCATTGTATAATAATAGTAGCCACGTAATGTAAGCGCTTCTCTTCGGATTCGCTATCAATTTTATCAACGCAACAATTATAACGTATTCCTAATGAATGACAAAAAATTTGATTGGTGGTGTTTATCTATTATGGCTAACAGCCGGCTATCTGTTGCTATTCATATCCTATCTTTAATTGCCTCGAAACCATACGAACAAATAACCTCTGATTCTATTGCAGAAAGTGTGAATACAAATCCTGTAGTGATAAGAAGAATGTGCGGACTTTTGAAAAGAGGAGGAATGCTAACGAGCAGAGCAGGCATTTCTGGGGCATCCTTATTAAAACCTCCTGCTGATATTACCCTTTTAGACATTTATTTAGCCGTTCAATCAAAAAGTGAATGGTTCGCAATACATGATCATCCAAATCACCGTTGCCCGATAGGAAGCAAAATTCATCCAATCTTAAACCAGACTTTTTCTACCATCCAACTAACAATGGAAAAGGAATTAGAACATATTACATTACAAGATATAATGGATGAAATGGAAATATACAGTAAAATTTAGCCTGAATAAGAACGACAAAAAAACTAGCCATCAGGTATCCTCATCTGCTAGTTTTTTTGTCGACTTGGATCATCTCTTGGAAGATATTCTCCCAATCTTTTAACATGGCAAGTTGCTTTCTTCTGCTCTGCCACGCTTGGCTACCAGCATTCTCTGCCATCTTTTCACAGGCATGAATAAATTGATTCACTTCTGTCTCCCCTAGCAAAAGTTCATAAACGCCTCCTTCCACATATCCTTTTGTTGAAGGCAAGTTCATCCCTATCACTGGTTTTCCAGCAGCAAGAAATTCAAAAAGTTTTAATGGAAAAATAGCCTTATTATATGGAGTATCCTTATATGGCATAATCCCTATATCAAGCATATGCATATAAGCAGGAACCTGATTTCTCGGGACACTTCCCATCCATCGAATATTTGGTTCCTTCAATAATTTCATAAATTCCGGGCTGTTATTCGTTCCATCAGGTCCAACTAATAAAATGGTCCAATCTCTTCTTCTTTGTGCAATTTGCTGGATTAATTCAAAATCAAGTTTTGGTTTAATCCCACCAATGTACCCAATCATCAGCCCTTCTTTCTCAATAACCGGCTCCCTATTCTTCTGTTCCTGAAAAAGCTCGTATTCTACTCCGTTTTCATACGTAAAAATCTTGTCTCGATAGGCTGGTGTTCTACTTATTATTTCCGCCGCTAAAAAGCATGAAGTACAAGTAATATAACTTGCTTTTTCAACAATTGTTTGTTCACTTTGATAGATGATCTTTTGCTTTAAATAAGAAAGGAAAGAAAATTTCCCGCTCAATTGTTCTGCCCATAAATCACTGCAGTCATAAACGATTTGATCCCATGAATATATCTTATACAAAGTCGGAAAAGCAGGATAGGTATACCATAAATTCACCAAATAATTCCCTTTCTTTTCTGCTAAATAATTACTTAAACTTCGGAGCTTCTTTTGGTAGAAAAAAGGGATAAATCGAGCGAAACGTTGTACTTTATAATTTCCCAAATCACTGATTATCCACTGGTAAATACCATTTTCTAACCTCGTTACTTCTGATGTCTGTTTTTCCCCTGGACATAACCAGATTACTTCCTCAGTTTCCTGCTGCTTTTGCAGAAACTCTGCAAATCGATGTCTTCGATAAGTCAAATTGTCTAAATTCCAAACGCCAGTTGCAACGATAACATGGATTGTTCTCATTTTCTATGCTCCTCTACCTTCTACAGTCTCTTCCGAATAGCATTATAAGCATAATGAGAAAAATACCAGGATGACTGCAAGAAATTTAACTGCTCTATTTGACGATAAACATGCCAATTATTTTTTGCTGCTTTCCATTTATTTTTAGAGATAGAATCATTTCCTACTCTATATTCTGCTAATATTTCGTTTAAGCCAAATGCACGGAAACCTCGCTTCAAAATCATTAACCAAGTTGCTAGATCCTGCCGAGTACGGATGTTGGGCATTTGAAAATCCCCTACTTGATCACGATCAATTAGAACAGTCAGACAGCCAACAATTGTATTTTTTAGCATGGTTTGATAATCCACTTGCTCAGGAACCCGAACATATTTATTGATCCGCTCTCCTTTTTGATCAATACACTCATAAGCAGTAAAAGTGAAAGCATACTGATTTTCCTTCATATATGCTAGTTGAACTTCAAGCTTTTCTTGTTTCCATCGGTCATCACTGTCTAAAAAGGCAATATATTTTCCACGCGCATGCTCAAGCGCCATATTCCGAGCAACAGCAGCTCCTCCATTAACCGTTTGGTAAAAAACTCGAATTCTCTCCTCTACTTTTTCCCATTCTTTTAATACCTCGACTGTGCCGTCTGTGGAATGGTCATCAACAATGAGCAGTTCCCAATCTGTGTATGTTTGTTCCCTAACAGACTGGATGCTAAAAGATATATACTCTTTACAATTATAGGAAGGCATAATAATGGATACAGATGGAACCATCTCCCACTCACCTCTTTATTCGATCTCGGATTTTAAGAACACCGGATAAATTATCCATAAACAACTGAGCATGATGCCGATCATTACACCCATTAGCGCTCGATCTTGGGGAGAGATTACACGATTATCCCCACTTATTGCTGCGACATCCTTAACTAACATTGCTGGCTGCATATTTACTTGTTTCGTTTTTAGTTCATATAGAAACCGTTGTTGATCAACAGCTGATTCTGCTTGAACAGGTTTTTCTTGGAGCTGATCAATGCTTTCTGAGATAATTTCATCTTTTTCTTGATAATACTGTTGATCCATTTCTAAAAAGGCGGTCACTAATTTTGATAAGGAATATACGGCTTCTTGTTCACTTGGACCAGTAAGTGTAAAGCTGATCTTTTTAGGGGTATCCGCAGAAATAAGAAGCTGTTCCTTCTCTATATCGACATTGGGTAAATATTGTACAAAAGTCGTTTCATTTCTTAATAAGGATGCAATTACTTCACTGTTGTTCAAGTATTCATTTTCATAATTCCCTAGTAAAATAGCGGCCTCTGCTTTAACTGCTCCCCTTTCTTTCCCAGCTGGGACAAACCATCCTATTGCTCCTAAAAGGACACTAAGCAATAATAAAGGAATAAAATATTTTTTCCATCTAGCTGCTATAATTGATAAAACAGACCTCACAAACGAACTCTCCCTTTCTGCTATGAAAGTTAAGATTCTAGCTTTCTATTTTTATAAACAGACAGAGTACATAAAATAAACCCAAGAAATACCCAATGAAAATATAAGTTCATCACAGAGCTTGGGCTGATACTCGAAATAACGAATGCTACCATTCCGATCATACACGCCTCTAACAACATTTTATCGGTACCGCTGTCCGCCTTCTCGTATGCTCGATAGAATGATATAAATGCATAAATCAATATCATTAAGTAGCCAAACAAAATCATTAACCCAAAGTTGCCGGCGATTTCAGCATACCAATTATGCACTTGGTAGACATTTCCTGTTGGAAAATAACTCTTATACTCCAGATAATAAGGAATATTTCCTGCTCCGATTCCAAATCCATAAGAATCGAGCAAATAAGAAAACGTATTTCTTAAAAGATTGATTCTCGCTAAGTTTGATGGTAACACTTCATTAAGCTCATATTGTCCGGCTAACTCTATAAGACTCTGAATTTTACTAAATCCTCTGTTAGCAAACAAAATCCCTCCTAGTATTCCTACTCCAAGACTAATTCGCAATATTAGTTTCTTCCACCACTTCGGAATGATCAGGAATATATACACTAATCCGCCTCCTGCAAGGGCAAGTATTCCAGCACGTGATTCCGTTAAATAAATAAGCAGGAAGACTAGGACGCTTAAAACAAACATAGATCCCTTCAGCATTGTTCTCTTGGTATTTTTTACAACAGCTAAAAAGAAGAAAAAAGAAATGCCTAAATAGACAGCAAAATCATTTTGATTGTAAAAGACGGCTGTTGGATACGATAGTTTATAACTGGAAGCACCATACAGACCGGAACTTGGTAATTGAATAGAAAAGAAATAATTCACGAATCCTATTCCCACTAATAAAATGGTCATTCCAAGCCATCCTGCCAAAAAGTACTTTAGCTGTTGCCGTGTTTTAAATGTCACATTCGCTAAATAGACAAATGCTATTCCCATTACCAATAAGGACATGTATTTAAGGGAAGCAATAATAGAAATAGACCAAAGAATCGAAATGGTTCCATAAAGAATCCATCCACCAAAGAACAACCAAATAAACGGTAGTCCACTGCGGTTAAAATCCTGTACCATCCTTTTTTTGTACAAAGCAGTACCCATATATAAAACAATTGCTAATAATAGCAATATTCTGTATAAGAAAACAGAAAAAGCACCAACTTTCACACTAAGAATGGATTGGTTAAGAAAAGTGGAAAGCAATAAGACATACATGACATTTTGAAATAACTGATCAAGTGTTATGACTGACTTCAAATATATTCCTAATTGAATCGCAATCCATATACATACGATGGGAAGCATCCAAGTTAATTGATACATCGTTGTCCAATATAAAACGGTAAGACAACCGATCCCTAATACGGTGAATCCTATTGTTTTGCTTACTGTACGGTTATTTCCCAACTTCTACAATCCTTCCTCCCTACTTTTGTAAAACTTGTTTAGATGAGAATAGCGTTTCTCTTAATCCATATTCTAAATTGGTTTGTGGCTGCCAATTCAGTTGTTGCATGGTCTGTTCATTGCATAAAATACTATGGAGAATATCGCCTTCTCTGTCTGCTTTATAAATCGGTTTTAATGGTACCTCGCTTATATCAGCTATCTTCTCCCAAAGTTGATTTATCGAGATTCGGTTATTGGATGAAATATTCAGGCAAAGATTTTCGTCCTGCTTTAACGCATGTAAATTTGCATTCGCAACGTCTTTTACATAAATGAAATCTCTTGTTTGTTCTCCAGAACCATAAATAATTGGTGGTTTTTCTTCAAAAACACGATCAACAAAAATAGAGATAACCCCGCCTTCTCCTTTACCATCCTGCCGCGGTCCATAGACATTGCTATATCTTAAAATTCCATACGAGAGTCCATATAATTTAGAAGCTAACTTCAAATATTTTTCGACCGTTAATTTTGTTAATCCATAGGGTGATTCCGGCAAAGTTGGATGTTCTGTCGTAACAGGGAGCTTCACTGGATTCCCGTATACAGCTGCCGAAGAGGCAAATAGTATTTTCCGGACGGAACCGCGAATAGCTGCTTTAATGACATGTAATGATCCTTTTACATTTACATTCTCATCATGTAATATGTCATGCACTGATTCTGCCACACTTACTTGGGCAGCTTGATGAATAATAAAATCAGGATTTAAGTCGACAATATAATCAATCACACGAGAATCCGTTATATCAAACGGGCATATTTTAACAGCTAAATCCTTTATATTCTCAAATTTACCCGTAGAAAAATTATCGATAACTATTACTTCATATCCTTCTTCTAACAAACTCTCTACAATATGTGAACCAATAAAGCCCGCTCCACCAGTAACAAGAACCTTGGTCATTTCGCTTCCTCCCAAAAGTGATTTAATTGATTAGTAGATTCTATCGACTTGCTCGCCAATTCTTGGTAAGTTCCCAGTAGTTTTTTAGCATTATCAACTGCAGAATAGTTATCAAGAACACGCTGATATAATTGTTCTGCAGCCTTGTCAAACAAGGCTGCATCAGCTGCTTGCTCTTTCACTCTTGTTACAATCTCTTGTACCGATCGAGGCTGAATCAGCAAATTGGTGTACTCTCCAAATAAATCAGGTATCCCGCCGACACTTGTGCAAATTGTCGGTATCTTCAAAGCCATCGCCTCTATAACAACGGTCGGTAATCCTTCCGAATAGGACGGTAAGATAAAAGTATCGCATGCTAACAAATAATCGCTTACTATCTCATTAGGAATTTGTCCTGCTAAGAATAATCGTTTATTATACAAATTATTTTTTTGCAGCTTTTCTTTTTCTGGGCCAGCCCCCACATAAACCACTACATAATCTTCCGGAAGATAAGATAACGCCTCTGCTAATTCAAAAATCCCTTTTTCTTTCACAAGACGCCCTACAAACAAAATGATTTTTTTATTAACAGGTAATGCTAATTCCTCTCTATAGCTCGCTTTTAAATTGGCTGCCTGCGGTAATTTAAATTTCGATAAATCAATTCCTATCGGTAACGGCATACATTTTCTCCCAGTTTTTGTCTCAGCTGCAGCAGCAAGATGTTCTCCTACGGCAATAACTTCATCTGCGGACTTTACCGTTTTTTGAAAAATCCGTTCCGCACTTCGACTAAATGATGGATAAATATGGACATCACTTCCATGTAATGTGAGCAGCCAAGGCTTTTTACATTTAGCGGCAACAATTCTTGCTGCCCCTCCCGAAGGCATAGCGAAGTGTGCATGGATCAAATCGACCTCTATGTTCTCTTTCTTCCAAGTTTTAAGAATACATTCTGCAATGCGCTTATCTGGCTGGAACCAGCGAAGTTGACCAGGTGTCGCCCTATACACAGGCCTATATATGTTTATGCCATGCCTTTTCTCTAAATATGGATAGTTCTTTTTATGATATTTTTTCTTCCATAGTCGAAAGAAAAAAGGATTTAATGGAACTGGATTAATAACTGTTATATCCACTCCTAAAGAGGATAATGCTCTTACCTGTGTTTCATGAAACACCCCGCTTCCAGGGTTATCTGCACTAGGGTAAACACTCGTTATCCACAATACTTTCATGATACACATCCTATCGTTCAGCTTATTCCTTTATTGATATTCTTCTCGAAATGCTACATGCTTTAATGCATGCAGTAGCAGCAAATAACTAATCCCGCTTATCAACACAGACCATACAAGTGCCCAAACCAAATTATTATGAATAGAAATCATTTGCGTTTTTGACAGGAATGCAATCCCACTGCTGACCACTGCAAGAATAAATGGCAGCAGCAACACTTTTACATAACTTTTTAGCTGAAGCCCGATCATTCTAGTTAATAGGATTCTCCCACCGATAAAATTAAGAATACTTACACCCACATATGTCCATGCTACTATTTCCAGCTGATTACTCCGAACTGCTGCTAATAATGCTAAACCATAACAAACTAATACTCCTAAGTCCCAATAAAAAGCAATGTCTGCTTTTCCCTTTGCTAATATAATGCTCCCATTGGGATTCATAAGAACCCTTAGAATTCCTACTATAATCATAACTTCCAAAACAGGAACAGCCGCCATCCATTGCTCTCCAAAGAAGAGTGGGATAACTAAATCTGCAACAGCATAGAGCCCTAATAACAATGGAAACGACACAATTGCTAATAATTTGGTCATATATAAATAACCACTCTCTAATGCCCGATTATTATTTTTATCTTTCGCAAACACCGGAAAGGCAACTCTCGTTATAATAGGATTTAACTTAAGAACGGGAATAGTTATAATTTGATAGACTAGGTTATAAATCCCCAATGCTTCCATGCCCATAAATCTTCCAATCAACAACATATCCATATTGCTTCCTAAACGATTTACGAGCCTAGATAAAAGCTGATACACGCCAAAAGAGAAAAATTCTTTACATGCTTTGATATCTAGCACAAGGCTTGGTCTCCACTTTGGAAAGTAACAAATATAAAAAAGAATCCCTTTCAAGGAATAAAGGCAAACCTGTGACCATACATAAGCATTAACTGGATTTTGCTTTAAAAAAAGGAGCAGTCCAATTAAGAGACTAAAGCTTAAAACATTAGATATCGTTTCGATCTTTCCTAATGTCTTAAACGATAAGTCTCGCTGCATTAAGTACTGTGACTGCTGTCCTATAGGCGCAATCAAAAATACGATTGATAGTAATCTGACTTTTCCCTCTAACTCTTTTGTTTGAAAATAATCTGCAATAAAGGGGCTTGCTGCCTGCATAAGGAAACAAATAAATATTCCTAAAAGAACATTTATCCAAAAAAGGGTAGATAACTGCCTTTCTGTTGCATGATGTTTTTGGATGACTGCAGCCCCTAAACCTAATTCAACAAAAATTTGTGCAAAGATGCTGATTGTCGTCAGCATGCCAATCATGCCAAACTCCTTTGCACTCATGATATTGCCTAGTACGATAAACTGTCCAATCTGTAAGAGAGTAATAACGAACGTTGCTATACTGGTCCATTTTGCTCCACTGTTAATCTTGCTTTTTATGGAGTCCAATTATCTTGCACCCTCTCCTGTGAGCACCACTTTTATCGTCTTTACTAAAATTTTCATTTCTAAAGAAAATGTTACATTATTAATATATTGAAGATCGTAAGTTAGCTTTTCTCTTGGTGTGATGTCATACCCACCGTTTACCTGGGCAAGGCCAGTTAATCCTGGCTTTACTAGCAGCCTATTCGAAAAACCATCAATCTCCTTGCTAAATTGTTCCGTAAAAGAAGGTCTCTCCGGTCTTGGTCCAATAATAGACATATCACCTTTTAAAACAGAAAATAATTGTGGTAGCTCATCAATCCTTGTTTTTCTTATAAACGCACCAATTTTTGTAATTCTTGGATCATTTATCTCTGCCCATTTTTCTCCGTCCTTTTCTGCATCCATTCTCATCGATCGCAATTTAATTAAACGAAAGCATTTGCCATTCTTCCCAACCCTTTGCTGCACATAAAAGGGAGAACCCGGTGAATCTATGCGAATGAGAATAGCAAATAGAAGAATCAACGGGAGAGTTATAACAATACCTATACTTGCTATAAAGAGATCCATCATTCTTTTAAAAACTTGATAAAAGGAAACTTTTTTAGAAGATTTAAGGTTATTTGCTTGTACAATTGATATCTCTTTTAAAATATGGATACTCCTGTTAGCCTGCATGTTTTTTCACCTCAAAGTTTTATCTATCTGAGCTATCAGATTTAGTATAGGGTTCCAATGTTAATAAATCATTGAATCTATTTTAAGGAATAGTAAAGGATTGTAAATTTCCGATTGATTTTGTCATAAAATGGTGCATGCTAAACTGATTTGAATTACTCCTTTACTAAGCGAAGAGGGGAAGTATACATAAAAAGAGGGGGAGAAATAAGTATTTCAATCAAATTTAACCCCGAGCAATTATACGTACACACTAAAAAAATATTCGTATAATTGTTTGGGTTTTTTATTTATTTTAAGAAAGAAAGTTTGTGGTAATCACTCGCAGCCTGAATACACTTCGCTTTTCATGGGGCTACGCCTGAGCTTCCTCGTCACTGCGTTATGAATAAGGAAAAAGTAGATTCATATAAAAAGTTGGAACATGTACGGATTATACATTAAAAAAGGGGGAAATTAACAAACAAGAGTTCTCTGTGCTCGGAAGGAAGTGGAGCAGAGGAAAAAAGTAACAGAATTCCCCACATGCTGTATCTAAAATATAAATTTATTGAAGCTCCTATAGGAATCTGGAAGTGCTAGTTTAACTATGTACAAAAGCGGTGAATTTGTATAAATTTTTCCAAACGCTTAGAACCACCTTTATATAGAGAGGCGGGCATGATATCCTTAGGAAGATGAGCAGCTATTGATAATGCTGGCTTCTTGGCTCATTGATAACGCCCGCAGAGGCTCCATGTAAAGTTATTACGTTCCGTGAATAAAATAATTTTTTATACATTAGGTGATTTATTATCCGCTTAATAAAACCGTAATCACTCCAATAAAACATACACTACATAAACACCATGTATCTTGTTTCTGCCAATATATTCTTCGAAATGCCGAACGTTTTATTCCCGAACGGTATCCTTTAACATCCATCATATTAGCCATGTCCTCAGCCCTATTCAACGAACTTACAAATAAAGGAAGAAAAATAGGGACCAATGTTTTCATCTGCTGAAATAATGAGCCTTGGCCAAACTCCGTCCCTCTTGCCTTTTGAGCATCCATTACTTTTTGTGTTTCATCTAATAAGTTTGGAATGAATCGCAAGGAAATAGATAACATGATGCTAATATCATCTACAGGCATCTTAATAAAACGCAATGGAGATAGCAGTTTATTTATTCCATCTGTTAAATCGATTGGTTTTGTAGTTAATGTTAAGACAGTAGATAAAAATACAATAAGAACAAAACGACTAAAGATAAAAATTCCATTTATTAATCCATACTCTGAAATAGTAATTGGCCCCCATGCTATATATACATTACTGCCAGAAGTAAATAGTACCTGCAGTATTACGGTAAATAGAATGAGCCATATCATTGGTTTGACTCCTCGTACATAGGTACGGAAAGGAACTTGTGATAAGTGCATAATGAAAAGGGTAATCATCCATAAAAATAAGTAGGCTATCCAATTATCTGCTATAAATAGCATAGCTATAAGTAAAAGGACAGAAATCATTTTTGCCCGAGCATCCAACTGATGAAGCCATGATTCTCCCGGAAAATATCTTCCTAATATTAATTTATTCATACTAATCCCACCGAAACTAAAGCATCTGCTAATTCATCCAGCGTTAAGCAAACCCTTGGTAATTTTATTCCTGTTTCTTGTTCAATTTTCATTTGATAATACCGAGCCTGTGGCATTTCCAGCCCCCAACTTTCCAATAAAGCTGGATCTGAAAAAATCATTTTTGTTTTGTCCGATTTGATAATTTTTCCTTGATCCATTAAAATAACCTGGTCTGCGAATAAAGCCACATCCTCCATATCGTGTGTAACGAGAATAGTCGTTAAAGACGCTTGTTTATGCCAAGTAGCTAGAAGAGACATTATTTCCTTTTTCCCCTGCGGATCCAACCCAGCACCAGGTTCATCTAAAACAAGGACAGATGGCTCCATTGCTAATATTCCTGCAATCGCCACTCGCCTTTTTTGTCCTCCCGATAAAGAAAAGGGGGATTTTGATAAAACAGACTGCTCTAAGCCCACTAACTCAATCACCTGTGCAGCTTTTTCTTTCGCTTCTTCTAACGATACGCCAAAGTTAAGCGGACCGAAGCAAATGTCCTTTTCCACTGTTTCCGCAAATAATTGGGACTCTGGAAATTGGAACACCATTCCCACTTGCTTTCGGATCTTACGAATATTCTCTTTTTGGATAGGTGATTCTATCATTGTCTCTCCTATACGAATGCTTCCTTTTGTTGGAAGAAGCAAGCCGTTCAATATCTTTAATAGACTTGATTTTCCTGCACCAGTCCTACCGATAAGCGCTGTAAAAGTACCTGATTCAATAGTAAGATTTAAGGAGTTTAATATATTGGGTTTACGGATCGGCCCAATTTGATAATTGGCGGATACATCTTTTAATTCGATTCGCATATCCATCGCACCATTTCTTCTTCTGTCATATATTTATCCGGAACCACACACCCTCTATCTTTCAAAGATTCTCTGAGTTTCTCTGAAAATGGTTTTTCTAAAGTAGAATCTGTATAAAACAACTGAGAGGGACTTTCAATTTTTGTTATTCTCCCTTGTTCCATGACCATTACTCTATCAGCCTGTGCAGCTTCTTCCATGTCATGCGTAATGGATAGGATTGTCATTCCCTTATTTGTTAATTTGCGTATAATTGCTATTAATTCCTTGCGACTTCTTGGATCTAACATAACAAAGGCCTCATCCAATATAAGTACCTTGGGCTCTAATGCCAGCATTCCTGCAATTGCGACCCTTTGTTTTTGTCCACCTGATAATTGAGAAGGATCCACCATGCGAAAGCCGAGCATATCTACATCTGTTAGTGCTTGATCCACTCTTTCATGCATTTCTTCATAAGACATATTTATATTTTCCAGCCCGAAAGCCACATCATCTTCTACAGTTGTTCCAATGAATTGATTTTCTGGATTTTGAAAAACAATGCCAATCCCCTGAGCACCTTGCCCTTTCTTTTGACTAACTCCATTTATCTTAATTTTCCCTTCATCGGGTTGAAGCAAGCCAACAAGTAAATGAGCTAAGGTGGATTTCCCACTTCCATTATGACCAATTAGCGCTGTCCATTCTCCCTCTCTTAATAGAAAGGAGACATTTTCCACATGACTCTTATCATGCTTTTTATCATACCGAAAGCTTAATTCCTCCACTTCCAAAACGGTGCGCAAAATCAATACCCCCTCCATAGAAAAGCTTAAAATGCTAGCAATTATTTATTTAACTAATAATAAAAAACATAGCTAAAGATAATACTAGACATCCATTCACAATAATTAAGTTTTTCACTGCTAAACTAAATGTTTTAGATTTAACTTGGATTTGGTTAAAAATCCGAATATGCTTATAAACTGGTAAAATAGCAATTAAGCTAATTAACGCAATAACTGGTAGTAAGTGAAAAAACACAGAGATTAATATAGCCATAAAGGATCCCGCATAAAGGCCATTATACAGCCATAAGGAGTATTTCTTTCCTAAATAAAATGGTAAAGTGAAACGATGATTTTTTATATCGTCTTCTACATCACAAATATTGTTTGCCAGCATAAGATTCGCGATCGTAAACATACAAGGTAAAGATACAATGATAATTTCTATTATTTTTATTATGTTTACTTGCAGCAAAATCATGTCTTGTTCCCATACTAAGGACGCAATCCCATAATCAAACGCATTGACATAGACCGTAAGAAAAACGATCCCAAATCCCATTGTTACACCGGAAAAAACTTCTCCTAAAGGCATTCTTGATAAGGGAATTGGTCCAAAGGTATAGAGGATGCCAATGCAAAAGCAGATAAATCCAATCAAAAGCACCAATAATCCTGTTTCAGCAGTAAGCCAAATACCTAGCCCCGTTGCTGTAAAAAAAAGGGTGAATATGGTTGCGATAACGGTGCTTTCCTTTATCCCCTCTTGTCCTATTACGTTTTTTTCCTTCCTATATTCATCACTATTTGCCTTTCGATAATCCATATAATTATTAATCGCCGTTGTTGTTAAATCAAAGATTAACATAGAGGCAAAGAATATTAGTGTATTTTTCCAATGAAGTGCCTCATAACGATATAATACAAATAATATGCCAATAAAAAATGGAAAGATACTAGCTATTTTTGTTTGTATTTCAACTAACTTTAAAAATGAACGAATCGACATTCCAAATGACCTCCCTCTTCTTTTTATTCATTTGCTAATTTAAATTTCTCATTTGTTAAAGTAAATTTACCTTTTAGACCTGAAGTTAAATAAACCTCTTTATCCTTGGTTACAAAGATGGCCTCTATTCCCTCCATTTTTTCTACCGCCTTTAACCCTTCTTCTATCCCTTTTATAAATATGGTTGTTGAATATCCGTCTCCATCAAATGATTTATCAGAAACAATCGTAATACCCGCAACTTCATTATTGACAGAATAGCCATTTTTAGGGCTGAGAATATGATGGTATTTTACTCCATCCACCTCTAAATACCGCTCATATATCCCAGAAGTAACGATCGAAGTATTCGTTTCCTCCATTTTCCCCACCATTTCACCTCTATCGGAAAATGGATCTTGAACTCCTACTTCCCACGGCTTTCCAGTAGGATTTGTTCCTTTTACATAAATGTTTCCTCCTAAATCAACAATCGCAGATTCTACCTTATTATCATTTAATACTTTTATAACTTCGTCTGTAATAAACCCTTTGGCAATTCCCCCTAAATCCAGCATCATTCCTTGTTCCGGCAAAAATACCGTTTGCTTGTCTTCATTTAATTCTATCTTTGTATAGTTGATCAATGGTAGAACGGCATTAATTTCTGATTGTGTTGGCTTTTTCTCGTCCGGGAATCCAATATGCCATAAATTAGTTAATGGTCCAATCGTTATATCAAAGTCCCCTCCTGAGTACCCACTATATTCTTTACCAGCTTTCACTAAACGGTAAATATCTTCTGGGACCTGAACTGGATTCCGACCAGCATTTTCATTTATTTCATCAACAATCGACCCATCTTCATTTACTGTGATTTGGCTTGCCAATAACTCTATTCGATCAAATACTTTATCCAGTACAGCTTCCTTGTCTTTATCATAGATTTTAATCGTGACAACTGTCCCCATTAAAAATTCCGTTCTTTTATACGGATTACTATTTACCATTGCGTTCGATTCCTTTTGTTTTCCACATCCAATTAATAAAAGGAGGGCAAGAAAAAGAATCGCAGCGAATTTGAATTTATTCATTAAAATCATCCCTTCTATGAATATCACATTTCGATTGTTTTATCTTGTCTCTAAATATAAACAAGTCTTTAAATTATTGGTCATGTGAATTTATTCACATTTATAACACCGTCATTTTATCATTGCTTTCTGCCACTGTCTATCGACTTTTTGGTGGACAAAACCCTATAAAATAGCTGATTTACGGAATAATCATTGTCTTAATAGTGTTTATCAGCATCTCTTTAAAATATGGAGAATTTATGACAAAAATCCACTATTTACAAATGTTTCGAAAATGTGAACAATCAAAATTTTAAATTGTAGACATTCTATGAAGTCCATAGACAGATAAAAACCACATTGTTATATTAAAATTGTTCAAAACTTCACAAATATATAATTAACAATTAAGGGAGTGAATAGGAAGAAATGGACAAGAAAAATATTGTCATAATCGGAGCAGGCTATGCGGGAGTTCATGCCGCAAAAAAGCTTGCTAAAAAGTATAAAAAAGATGATTCGGTTTCCATTACACTTATAGATAGACATTCCTATCATACAATGATGACTGAATTACATGAGGTTGCTGCGCATAGAGTAGAACCAGATGCTATTCAATTTGATTTACGTCGTTTATTTAATCGTACAAAGGTTAAATTGGTTACAGACAACGTGAAACATGTTGATTATCAAAGTAAATTAGTTACAACTGAAAACGGCCAATTCTCCTTCGATTATCTCATCCTAGGGATGGGCGGCGAACCAAATGACTTTGGTACACCCGGAGTACAAGAAAATGGCTTTACCCTTTGGTCTTGGGAAGATGCTGTTAAATTAAGAGAACATATTGAAAAGATTGTTCGTAAAGCTGCTCGTGTTCATGATGAAGCTACAAGAAAGGCAATGCTTACCTTTACTGTATGTGGTTCAGGCTTCACAGGAATCGAAATGGTTGGAGAACTGATTGAATGGAAAGAAAGATTAGCCAAAGACAATAAGCTAGATGCAGAGGATATTACTTTATATGTGGTAGAAGCTGCTCCTACTATATTAAATATGCTAGAACGCAGAGATGCCGATAAAGCAGAAAGCTATATGGTAAAAAAAGGAGTAAAAATCTTAAAAAGCTCTCCAATCGTCGAAGTAAAAGAAGACGCTATCGTATTAAAATCAGGCGAAGAGCTTCCAACTTACACTCTTATATGGACAGCTGGGGTCCGCGCAAATTCAGATACAAAAGATTACGGCATGTCAGCTGGAAGAGCAGGCCGCTTAAAAGTAAATGCTCATATGGAATCTGAAGACTATAAAGATGTCTATGTAGTCGGCGACTTAGCCTATTTTGAAGAAGAGCCTGGAAAACCAACTCCACAAATTGTGGAAGCGGCCGAACAGACTGCTATGACTGCAGCAAAGAATATTATTGCAGAAATCAGCGGCGGTGAAAAAGAAAAATATGAAGGTAAATACCATGGGGTTATGGTTTCTATCGGAGCAAGATACGGTGTTGCAAATTTAAGCGGCATGCATTTAAGCGGCTGGTTTGCAAATTTCATGAAGCATATGGTTAATCTATATTATTTCTTTGGTATTAGAAGCGGCTATTATATGTACCAATATGTGATGCATGAATTTTTCCACACAAAAGATAAACGTAATATTTTCCGTGATTTCTTAACCCGCTATGGCAATGTTCTTTGGAGCTTACCTTTACGTGTATTTGTCGCAGGTTTCTGGATTGTAGAAGCATGTGCGAAGCTTTGGGGAGAATCCACATGGAAAGATTCTATTTCCAGCTGGTCAAAGGTTCCAAACTTATTTAATGGTCTTGGAGACGATTCATGGTTAACTGCAACAAGTGTCAAAATGCCTTTTGAATGGCTGCAAACTGCTACAAGTGGTGCAAGTGAAGCTGCTGCTTCTACTGACTTTGCAACCCCCATATTAAATAAAATGCCATTCTGGTTTGAGTGGATTATGAAAATTATGCTTCCAACTCCGGAAGTTGCACTATTTATGCAAAAAATGATGATTTTCATTGAGTTAGCAATCGGATTAGCCATTCTTGCTGGTTTATTCACATGGTTAGCAAATGCTGCAAGTGCTGCATTCCTAGTAATGTTTACACTTACTGCAATGCTTGGCTGGGATAAAGTTTGGGCCTTGCCAGCTTCTATTGCTTTAATGAATGGGTCTGGTCGTACATTTGGATTAGATTATTGGGTTGTTCCTTTCCTTCAAAGAAAATTGGGCGACTGGTGGTATGGTAAAGAACGAGCAATCTATAAAGACTATAAATAATAAAAAATTTGCTAGAAACATAGGGAATTAAAGTTCCCATGTTTCTAGCACCCTTTGAATCAGTAAAGGAGAAAAAAGAAGCTAGTGGTTTTATATTCTTTGATCTTTTCTTAACCCTTAAGCTTTTAAGACAGTAGATTGTCTTCCACTTTAGGATGCTTGCATCAATCTGTTTAACAATAAGATTAGTTATAGAATAAAGAATCTATCATACCGTATTCTTTTTTGCCCTGTACTGATTAATAGGAGTCAGTATTTATTTAACCTACAATCAACTTATTTATAGTAATAATTATATCGCAAGAATGGAAGTTGAGAAGATGACAAAAAATCAACGCCTTGTATATATAGCACTGCTTGCTTCTCAAGCGGTAATTATAAGCTTATTAGAACGGGCTATCCCATTTCCCTTTGCATTTGCTCCCGGAGCAAAGCTTGGATTAGCAAATATTATTACCTGCTTAGCCTTATATACACTTCCTACTAAAGATGCCTTTCAAGTGGTCGCAATCCGGCTCTGTCTAGCCACCTTATTAGGAGGAACACTTTCTACTTTTATGTATAGTGCCAGCGGAGCCCTCTTAAGCTTTATCGGCATGTGGGGTGTAAAGCAGCTTGGAACAAAACGAATTAGCTTAATTGGCGTTAGTACAACTGGAGCCATTCTTCATAATATTGGTCAATTAGCAGTTGCAAGTTTTGTTGCACAAACCTGGACAGTATTCTTATATTTACCTATTCTATCTTTTATCGGTATCCTATCAGGAATAGCAATAGGAATACTAGCCAACTATTTAATCACACATGTAGAAAAACTACAGTATTATAGAGATTTATCGGAAATAAACGAATCTAGATAGGAAAGAGGTTAAACTATGCGTGTACATCAAATGTGGGATACGTATCCAGAATTAAAAAATGACTTGTCAAAAGTACTTCAATTAATTGAAAGCAATATTCGTGTTCGTGACAAAGTAGTTGAAAAAACGATTAAGGATTTAATTTATTCCGGTGGCAAGCTACTCAGACCTGCCTATTCCCTCCTTTGTTCACAAATAGGTCCGTCTAAAGATAAAAATCGTGCAATAGCAGTGGCAGCAGCGTTGGAAACCTTGCATATGGCGACGCTGATTCATGACGATGTTATTGATGAATCGCCAACACGACATAACATTCCAACCATTCATACTCATAATGGAAATAAGTTTGCCATCTATGCGGGTGATTATTTATTCTGTGTTTGTTTTACCATTTTATCTAAGTACGCAACATCTCTTTCCCATTTAGAATTTAATGCCCGCAGCATGGAAAAAATCTTAAGCGGAGAATTAGATCAATTAAACGCTCGATACCAATCTACTGTTACGGTGAAAAAATATTTAGCAAGAGTCTCTGGAAAAACAGCCCAGCTTTTTGCCGTAAGCTGCTATTCTGGTGCGGTTGAAAGTGAAGCAAGCAGACCACTCGCCATGAATGCTTGGAATATGGGGCATTATATTGGCATGGCTTTTCAAATAATGGACGATATTCTCGATTATAAAGGAGATTCCCAAACATTAGGAAAGCCTGTGATGGCAGATATTAAACAAGGTCACTATAATTTACCACTTATCTATGCAATCCAAGCAAATCCGCATGAGCTGATTCCTATATTAGATAAAAAAGAATCCTTGACTGACGAAGATATGACGCAGCTTTCTAAACTTATTGCTAAATATAAAGGAGTCGAAAAAGCAGAGCTCCTTGCTAAAAAATATACAGAGAAAGCAATTAAACAACTAAGTAAATTACCTGATGGGGATTACAAAAACCATCTTTTTGAAATTACGCTTAGCTTATTAAATAGGAATGTGTAATGAGTATGGTAAAAATCCGATCCAACTCTGCATGCTGCTTGTCACTAGTTGGACTCGGACTTTTTAATAGCTGTCATTCTCTATTAAGCTGATCTTTAAATTCCCAAAAGCCCGGAATACTGTCTAGGTCATATTGATAGGTAGATTGTATAAGCATTAACTTCAGCTCTTGTGAAAGATCTGCCATATCATTTGGACTTGTTCTTTTTGTTAATTTATTTACCTTTGGTTCGAACAACTTTATTAGCTCATGGAGCATTTCCGGATCTACCTTTGCCCTTTTTACCATCGTATACATATCGGTCATTTGTCCTTTTCCTTTCGCTCGTCTTCCTGGGTTTCCTTCCATTCCTTCAGTAGTTGATCCATTTTTTTATCTAATCTTAGGAGAACAAATAAAGATAAGGTTAGTGGAAAACCAAAATTGCTAATCATTGTCATCCATTGCGTCATATCTACTAATTCCATCTGCCTTCCTCCTTGTTATTGATAATTGAAAGAATACGTTTTAAAGCCGTTTTTCTTGTTTTTGAAACATATTGTTGAGACGTTCGAATTCTCCGGGCAATTTCTGTATCCGTAAATTTATAAAGATAGGCATAGGTAAGGATTTTTCGTTGGGAAGGAGTCAAGCTCAGAACGGCTGAATAGATTGTTTTATTTGAAATATATTCCTCCATCTCAGACCATCGTGCCTCCTTCTCGACTATTGCTTCTATTTCAGCCTCTTTATCATTTAGATTAATATCCTTTTCTCCTCCCTCTTCCTTCTCAGTCAGTATTAACGGAAATCGTTTTTGATACATGGATAAGTTTTTATTAAAATTTATGGTACTGTACTCCATCGAAGAAGTGATATACGAAGTAAACCGAATGGTAAAGAAATGCTTTTTAAAAGATTCATCCACCTTTTCTTTATTTTCCTTTGTCGGACATTCTAGCGCTTTTTTTAACAGATGAACATTGACCTTTTTCTGCAAAAAACTCTTTACAATTGGATTGCTTAATAATGATTTATTTTCCTCTAAAAATGCGGTAAAAGCTTCTGATTGAGAAGAACGGCATTCTTTCATCCTTTCGACCTCCCAAAAGGAACATATGTTCTATTTTTGTTGTAAAAAAAGGGACTAATCTTCATTAGCCTCTTTTGCCTATATGTTATCTTTACCTCCTTCTATATATATAAAGAAAGATTTCATGTAAAAATAACAACCACTTGTCCCATTTTCATTTAATCGATTACAAATAACTTTACATCAAAGATAACATTGTCTGGATTTTCTTCCAATACGACAATAGTCCAGTTTTTGGCTAATATCTTTGTAAATTGCTGAAGGGATTCCTTCGGCAATGTAATAGTTCCAATTGATTCACCGCGGTCCTCATAGTCTCTTCCCTCTACTAATTGATATTTCAATAGTATAAGCCTTTTTAACGTTCCCTTAGTCAAAAAGGTTATTTCATAATCATCTTGCATAATCGCTTTGACGCTAGCTTTATTGTCTTTATAATAGGAGAAAAGCGTCTGCCAATCTGGCAAGCCATTTCCACAGTTCTGAAAGAACGCAAAATCTTCTGTTTCGAGAGCTTTGCTAACCGCCTCTTCCTTAAATCCCTTTGCTTTCACTTGCTCCAGCATAATTGCATAATTAAGTGCCACTCTCATCATAAAACTTCTACTCCCTTCTCCACTTCATATTGATTTCATCCCAAGAAAAAGATAAATTGATAGAAAGACTTCATTAGACAGCTTTCTGTACCATTATCTGAATAGTTTAAGTATAATCTATTTTGAAAGGAGTTAGGAAAATGATTACACAAAATCCATTTGTTTCATATAGTGTTGCAATGGTAACCCCCTTTGACCAAAGGGAAAAGCTTTCGCAAACCGGCATCTATTCATTAATAGATTACTATAAACAGAATCATGTCCCAGCACTGCTTATTAGTGGATCAACAGAGGAACAGCATTCCATGACAATCGAAGAAAGACAGATTCTCTATCGGGAGGTAAAGTCCGCAGGGAAAGATGATTTCCTTCTCATTGGTGGAGTTGCTGCTGTAAGAACGACAGAGGCGATTCGACTAGCAGAAGCTGCTCAAAAAGAAGGGTTAGATGGAATAATGCTAGGGTTTCCTCCTTATTTACGAATAAGTCAGAAAGAAGCTGTAGCATATGTCGAACAAGTTTGCACAGTTACCGATTTACCCATCTTGCTTTACAATAATCCATCCCGTACTGGATTTAACCTGGAATTAAATACTCTCTATCGTATAGTAGAGAAACGTCCCCAAATAAAAGGGTTAAAGGAAGCTGGAAATCCCGACAATGCTCTTATCCTTCAAAAAGAGCTTGGTTCATCCTTCTCTGTCTTAACCGGTACAGATTTATACCTTTTAGACCATTTGCGTAACGGATATAATGGAATTACTAGTATAATAGGAAATATTTTCCCCCAAGAAATACAACAAATTGTTCAATTGATAAAATCACAAAAATGGGAATTGGCGGAAAAACAGTTCTCCAAATTGCTGCCAACGATACATACTATTCTAGAAATAGGTGCACTGCGGGCTATTAAATATCTATTATCTGAAAGCAACATAGAAGCAGGTATTTGTAGAGAGCCATTATCCACTTTGAATAAACAAGAACAGAAAACCCTAATGGAGGTTTGGCAAAAAGGAGAGGCATGATGAAAAAACAATTCCAACCTATTATACTCTTAATTACGATATTGATTTTAGCTTCTTGCAGCAATAAGCAAGGGCAATCAGCAGCATCTAAACAAGAACCTATTTCCTTAACCATCTCTGCTGCTGCCAGTATGCAAGATGCATTAGAGTCAATCAAAGAGAAATTCGAAAAGGAGCATCCAGATATTACCCTAACTTTTAATTTTGGTTCATCTGGAGCATTGCAGCAGCAAATTTCCCAGGGAGCTCCCGTCGATTTATTTCTCTCTGCAGCAGAGGATAAGATGGCGCTTTTAATAAAGGATGGCTTCATTAGGGATTCCGATCATATGAACTTAGTTAAGAATAATTTAGTATTAATCACCAATAAACAGGCTGACACTACTATCGATAACTTTGCAGATTTAGAAACATTGGATACAGAAAAAATCGCTATCGGTATACCCGAATCCGTTCCAGCAGGAAATTATGCAAAAGAAACACTGCAATCCCTGCATATATGGGAAAAGATCCAAGAAAATATCGTTCCTGCAAAGGATGTGCGCCAAGTTCTTTCTTATGTAGAAACAAATAATGTAGCAGCAGGCATTGTTTATGGAACCGATGCAAAGACTTCTGATACTGTTCAGGTAGCAGCAATTGCGGATGAAGCGAGTCATTCTCCCATTGTTTATCCTCTAGGTATCATCAAAGACAGTAAGCATTATCAGGCAGCCAAACTATTTTATGACTATTTGCAGACACCCATTAGCCTAGAGGTTTTTAAAGAAAATGGATTTATTGTTAACTAAAGAGGATTGGAGTAACTTTTGGTCTCCCATTTCTCTTTCCTTGCAAGTGTCACTCATTGCCACTGTCTGCGTCATTGTTTCGGGAATAATTCTAGCCGCTTTATTAGCGAGACGAAAATTTAAAGGCAAGGTATTGCTGGAAACCTGTTTGTTACTGCCAATCGTTCTTCCCCCAACAGTTACTGGCTTTTTATTGCTCGTTGTCTTTGGGCGCAATAGTATCATTGGAAAAGGAATCGAATGGCTTTTTCATCAACCAATTATTTTTACATGGTGGGCTGCAGTAATTGCTGCGTTTATGGTGTCTTTTCCTTTAATGTATCAATCGGCAAAGGCTGGGTTTATCCAGATTGACCGCTCGATTGAAGAGGCGGCACGTGTTGATGGGGCAAACGAGTGGAAAGTTTTAACATCTATTTCTATTCCACTAGCCTCCCACTCGCTTATGTCTGGAAGCATCCTTAGCTTTGCCAGAGGTTTAGGAGAATTTGGTGCAACTTTAATGTTTGCCGGTAATATCCCAGGGAAAACACAGACACTGCCTACTGCTATTTATGTCGCCATTGAAACTGGCAATATGAAAATGGCTTGGATTTGGGTAATAACCATCACCATTATTTCTTTTATTATGCTAGCTTTATGTCAGCCGAAACAACAATAGCCTTTCTTGTCTCTGCGTATTTCCTTACAAGTTAGTGTCAATACTGATTTGAGAAATAGACAAGCATATCATTTGGTATTTTTCCTTTCTCTGCTTTAATCTAAAATGGACAATAATCCACCTATGTGGAATTTTAAGGAGATGATTTTGCATGAAAATTACTTATCATGGTCAATCCACTATTGAAATTAGTACAGAAGGAAAGTCTTTAATTATTGACCCGTTTATTAGTGGCAACCCTTCTGCTGTTACAAAAGTGGAAGAAGTGAAAGTGGATGCTGTTTTACTGACACATGCACATATGGATCATATTCTCGATGCGGCACCAATCGCCAAAGCAAATAATGCTCCAGTTGTTGCTAACCCTGAATTAGCTGCTTATATGTCTTGGCAAGGTGTAGAAACAATTGGTATGAATATCGGCGGAACAGTCGATTTAGGCTTTGCTAAAGCAAAAATGACGCATGCATTCCACAGTTCCGGGATTATTGATGAAGAAAATAAAAATATCTTATATGGCGGAATGCCAGGTGGATATATTATTGAAGCAGAAGGGAAAACCATCCATCATGCCGGAGACACTGGACTTTTCAGTGATATGAAGATGATTGGAGACCGACACCATTTAGACGTTGTCTTTCTACCCATTGGAGACCATTTTACAATGGGACCCGAGGATGCGCTGCAAGCAGCCGAATGGTATCAAGCAAAATTAATTATTCCCATCCACTACAATACATTCCCTGTAATTGAGCAAGACGCTAAGGCGTTTGTAAATAAGCTTGAAGAACTTGGTTTGAAAGGGAAAGTATTAGAACTAGGGGAAACATTCGAATTGTAAGAAAAGCACTGGGCTAGAGTACACATCAAACTAGTAGTTTTGAAACGTTGCAGACAAACTTGGTTTGTCTGCAATGAATATGAAGTGGGGAAATGAGGTTGATATCGCATAAATACGTGGGATATTAGCCTCTTTTTCGTTTTTTATTTGCAGAAAGCTATTGCCTTTTCAATCAAGTTTTGCTTTTATCAGCCAAATTGGAGTAGATATCAGCCAAACTTTGATTTTTTCAGCCAAACTGGTGCACTTATCAGCCAAACTTTGATTTTTTCAGCCAAACTGGAGCGCTTATCAGCCAAACTTTGATTTTATCAGCCAAATTGGAGTAGATATCAGCCAAACTTTGGTTTTTTCAGCCAAACTGGAGCACTTATCAGCCAAACTTTGATTTTTTCAGCCAAACTGGTGCACTTATCAGCCAAACTTTGATTTTTTCAGCCAAACTGGAGCGCTTATCAGCCAAAGTGATGCATCTATCAGCCAAACCTCTCTCAAACTAAAAAAGGCCGCCCGCAACGGACAGCCTTTCCTATTACATTACTTTGCTTTCTTCTTCCCATTGAGCAATTTCTTTTACTCTTGCTTCCACTTGCTCTTGTGTGAGTCCATGTTGTTTTACATAGAAGTTTCTTGGATGTGTGCGGCACTCATGGCTGCAGCTTCTCATATACTTCTCTTCATTTTCTTCACTGCAAAGCATTTTGCGGTTACACTCTGGGTTTGCACAGTTTACATATCTTTCACATGGCTCCCCAGTAAAGAAGTCACGTCCTACAATCACATGTTCTTTTTGATTGACTGGCACACTGATTCTTTGGTCGAATACGTAGCATTGACCATCCCAAAGCTCGCCTTGTACTTCTGGGTCTTTTCCGTAAGTCACAATTCCCCCATCTAATTGGCTTACATCTTCAAAACCCTCTTTCATTAGCCAGCCAGAGAATTTCTCACATCTTACTCCACCCGTACAGTAAGTAAGAATCTTTTTACCTTCTAGTATATCTTTATTTTCTTTTATCCATTGTGGCAGTTCTCTAAATGTTTCAATTTCTGGCTTAATCGCACCTCGGAAATGACCAAGATCATATTCATAATCATTACGAGCATCGATCACAATTGTATCAGGATCTTGCATTTTCTCATAAAATTCTGCTGGCTTTAAGTGCTTACCAGTTAATTTAAGTGGATCTACATCGTCCTCTAAGCTTAAGTTAACTAATTCTTTTTTATGACGAACATGCATTTTCTTAAAAGCATGTCCATCTGCTTCATCAATTTTGAAAATAGTATCGCTGAAACGCGGATCCTGTCTCATTGCTTCGATATACTTGTCTGTTTGCTCTACCGTACCAGAAACTGTTCCATTAATCCCCTCGTGGGAAATTAGAATTCGACCTAATAATCCTAGTTCTTTACAAAAAGCTAAATGCTCTTTGGTTAATTCCTCCGGATTTTCAATCGGTACATATTTATAATAAAGTAATACTCGATATTCACTCATTGTTCAACACCCTATTCCTTCTAAAAATTATCTATTAATAACTATACACCAATTGTGTCAATAGTAAAAATCCATTGCTTATTTGTAAAATCGCAAACAAACAGAAAGAGACTTCACTCATCGAAATCTCCCCCTGCTTAAAAATAAAGTTAAAATAATTATAAGGTAATACGAGCTAAAAAGAAAGATGCAGATTTTACCTAGTATTAAAATTCCATTCTTTCGTAGCCTTTACATACTATCATAAAAAATACTATTAACTAACTCGAAATTATAGCAAGGGATACTCCTTAAAGAAGTACCCCTTGTTTGACATTTTCTATTGATTATCCTTCTGTTATGGTCGTATGAAAGTGGAGCGCACAACCATATTTAGACTGCTGAAATATTTTCTCTACATGGCGTATGGCAAGCTCCGCTGATAAAGATGTAACAACTACTAGCTCCGCTTTAATCTTGTTAATAACCTTTATGCTAGTTGTGATGTAATCATCCTGGTAATTTTCAAAAACATCTCGGACATAATTTATTTGTCCACAGAAAAATTGAATAGTATATTGATTCATTTTTCTATCACTTTAAGCAGAAGCAGCCGAATCACTTTTTCTCCCCTCCATAACTTACGGCGTTTGCTTTATTTGCTGCCATAACGAATGGTATATACACCAGTGTAGAAACAGCCAAGCAAACAAAACCAAGCAATAGCGCAATATAATTTCCACCTGTTCCAAGGAAAGCAATCAACGGTCCTGGTGTAGTCCATGGAACGGAATACGCAATTGGTGGAATCAATCCTGATACAATCGCAACATATCCAATAATAATATTTATGGCTGGAACAAGAATAAATGGCACAATTAAAATTGGATTTAATACAACTGGCAAACCAAAAATAATTGGCTCATTTATATTAAATATCCCTGGTGCAAGTGAAAGTTTTCCAATATCCCTGTAATCCTGCCTTTTTGCCACAATAAAGATAGCAATAAGCAATCCCAGCGTCATTCCGGAACCACCATAGTTTGCAAAAGCATCATTAATTGCCCAAGTTACGGGATATGGTGCTCCCCAAGCTGTACCGTGCTCTGCGACGAAGTTAAGGTTTTCTAAGCCCGCTTCTGCAAACATAGCTTCCCGTATAGCAGCAATGGTATTCGGACCATGGATTCCAAAAACCCATAATAGGTTGGAAACTATCGCTAAGATAACTAAGGAAACAATATTGGTGCCTAAACTCTTCAATGGAGTTTGAATCACTGCGTAAATAAATCCATGTAAGCCTTCTGGATAAACTGCATTTATTAAAGCGTTTGCAATAGCGAACACCACAGTAATAATTATAATAGGAAATAATACTTTAAAAGAACGAGAAACAGCCGGAGGTACAGAATCAGGCATGTTTATTTGTAATTTTTTGGATCTAGATAATCTGCTGAAAAGCTCACCAACTAGTAATCCCACAATTAAAGCAACAAATAGTCCCTGTGCTCCTACCCATTGAGTTGTTAAAAAGTTGGTTCCTTCTACATTGGTATATGGTGGATAAATAATAAAAAATACAGAAAGACCTGTCAGCCCACTTAATAATTCATCGGCTTTGAGTGAAATTGCCATATTTCTGGCAACGAGAAAGACGATGAACATAGATAATATATTAACAGAGCCATTTAATACAGGAGAAAAAACCGCTTGTAAATCAGCTAAATTTGGAAATAATTTATGCAAGAATAGGATTTTGGCAATGAATCCGTCTGGTGCTAAGACAGCAAAATTTAGTAATACAATTAATGAACCTGCAAGCGTAATAGGAAAAGATAGAATAAATGCATCGCGGATAGCAACGATATGCCTTTGCGAGTTTAATTTTGCTGCAACTGGCACTAACGTTTTCTCCGCAAACTTTTCAAAGGCCGCCATAAAACCCATTATAATTCCCCCTAAATAAATATGTTATTTTTACATTGGAAAACTATTTTTGCAGGCTTCTTTAGGTGCAAGTTGCTGATTGATTTATGCCATTAATTCTAATGCTCTTTCTAATACTGCTTTGCCATTCATCATTCCATATGCTCTCATATCAATTACTTCTACCGGAACTCTCCCCGCAATAATCTCCTCCACCTGTGGTTTTTGGTAACGCACCTGAGGACCTAATAAAACGACATCCACTTCATGTGCGACTTTTTGACATTCTGATACTGGCAATGCAAAGATTTCGAGCTCTATTCCTTTTTCTTTTGCTGCATCTTTCATTTTATTTACTAATAAACTAGTAGACATTCCCGCTGCACAAACTAAAAGTAATTTCTTCATTTTCTTCCCTCCAATAATTGATTTTTGTATAATATTCTCATTCGAATGATCCTTTTTCATCATATGCTCCCCTTACTCAATCGGCGCAAAAGCTGACCCCACAAGGAATTTCTAATTTTCTCAGGCAATTACATACCCCCTTCCACTTAAAATGTATGCGTTTGCAAACTAATTAGAAGTAAAAATAACCACTTACTATCTTTTTTCTTCGGAAGGAATTTGTTACATTTTAGTCACAACCTGTTTTATAATAGAGGAAAGATTACCATGATTAAGGAAGTCATCCCCACTGATGATTAGTTGAACCATTTATATTTTTATGGACAGCGAATTTTTCATCTATTTGCGATTCACATATACTTTCAGTCCATTAATAGTTGGAAAAATGGTGAATGTAAGGAAAATTCTATTTAGAGTAGGAGGGAATAATTTGTTCACAAATGAAATGATCCAATCCTTTAATGATTTAGAAATGCTACTCTATAACTATGTTACAAAAAATATCGATAAAGTTATATATATGCGTATTAGAGAATTATCCGATGAAACGCATGTATCCACATCTAGTATTCTTAGATTCTGCCGAAAGTTAAACTGTGATGGTTTTTCCGAGTTTAAGGTTAAATTAAAATTATATTTAGATAGAAGTAAGCAAGAAAACTTAAAGTCAACGAAATACTATCTTTCTGAGTTCTTAGAACGCACAATGAAAGGTAATTTCGAAACATATATACAAGAAACTGCGGATATGGTTAGTCAATCTGATAAAGTAATTTTTGTAGGAACAGGAAGTTCAGGCATTTTAGCGGAGTATGGTGCTAGATATTTTTCAAGTTTAGGGAAGTTTTCCACTTTTATAAAAGACCCCTTTTACCCAATTAACAGCAAGGAGCTGAAAAAATGTATCGCTATCATCTTATCGGTTTCTGGTGAAACAGATTATACCATTCATCTTGCAAATCGATTAAAAATGGAAGGCTGCAATATTATTAGCATTACTAATAGTAAAGACTGTCACCTTGCAAAAATATCTGATATAAATATTGCGTATTATGTTACAGAAGTATATACAGGACGATCAAATATCACTTCTCAATTACCGGTCATGTACATCTTAGAGGAAAGCGCTCATAAGGTTAAAAAGAACAGCAAGCTTAATGAGGAGCGGGAAGCTTAGAAAAGAGTAACAGGGAAAAATAATTTGAGTTTGTCGACAAAAAGATATTGGAGAAGTAGAATTGCATTTTCATGCGTTGCTTGGAGTGGAGGGGGTGAGACTCCTGTGGTTAGCGAGACAGCCTAAGACCCTGCAGGCTGTAAGCAGACCGCGGCTCAGCGCGAGCGCCACGGAAAGCAACCCCCTGATTGAAAGAGGTTAATAAATATACTTAACTCCAATTTCTTTCCAAAATACAGGAGTTTGTATACACTGTGAATATAATTTCTCTCTATTTCCCTGTTACATCATTTTTAATCTTTATAATTGACGGCGGCTGCTCCACCCAATTATAGTCAATCATTAAATCTGCCCCATCTTTGGCATACTGGCCAATTTCGATCGAAAGCCTATCATAATTAAGTAGCAGGTCACTTCTTTGACTAGCTCCTCCCGCTAATGCATAATTTCCAATTCCTGAGGCACTCAATAAACTTATATGAAACATCATTAATTTATCAGAAAAAGTGCGTACAGTAGAATCTGTAATACCAATATCGGAAGTGTTCGGACTTTGTATCCCTTCTTTTAATAGAGTATCTGTAAATATTTTTAAGTGTTTTTGTGAAATATCTTTTCCTCTTAACATATAAGCCTGTACTTCTTTATTCGTCGTTGTCTGGGCGAAAGCCAAGGTAATCTTAAGTCCCATATTATTCGTCTGTGTATTCATAAAAAGATGGGAAACTTCCACTGCATTTAATGGTCTCTTTTTGTGAAATAAAGAGAAACCACTCAAGTATTTTCTATTTTCAATATAATCGACTTCCTTTGGTACGGAAGTAAAGGGGGCTCGGACTAACAATCCTTTTTTATCAAGAATAGAGGTACTTAACTGATATAGCTTTGAAGTATCCAGTAGTCCCTCTTGAAAAAAACGGATTATATCTTTCCGTGTGCACATTGATAAGAATCCCCCGTATGCCACTAATCCTGCTTTTGCCATTTGATTAATATAGGCTAAACAGAAGGGATCGGTAAACAAGGCTGGGGCCTTTTTATTTACATCGTCTTCTGTGAAGCCATGTGGTATGGCAAATTTATCTTCCAGGAAAATTTTCGCAAAGCGCTTTTCCTGTTTTTGAGCAAATCGGTAAGCAAAGCGAATAGCATCGACAATTTCCCGATCCTTCACATGTTGTACCATATGAGTGAGAACCTGTTTAGACATACAGTTATTTAAATAAGATGTCCACAGAGAAGCAATTTCTGAAGATGTTAGTTTTATATTTGATTGGGACATAAAGTAAAACCTCCAACACTTACATAGTTTTAATAGTATTGCCATCCCTATAGATATTATGCTATGCTATCCAATCAATCCATATAGAAAAAACATCATTTATAATAAAAGAATCCATACTAGACGAAAATATGAACAAGGAATGATGATAGATTTGAAAAATTCAGATATGCTTTTTTTTGATTATACTAATGACAAAAATTTAACCGAAGCAGAGAACGATATTATCCAGTTTCTGATAGAGAAAAAGTTAGCCGGAGAAACGTTAAGTATCCGAGCAGCGGCTAATGATCTCTTCGTATCTACTGCAACCATTATCCGCCTTTGTAAAAAACTTGGTTTTAGTGGGTATAGTGAATTCATTTACAACCTAAATTTAAAAGTAACAAAGATGCTTGATCAAGAAGTGGAATATGTAGATAGTATTCATCAACCATTAATAGAGGCGGTATCCTCCTTTAAGCGTAATTATAAACAAACAATCGACTCACTAGATGAGACAACCATTGAACAGTTCTTATCTCAAATCAATGAAAATAAAATGATATATTTTTATGGCGCTGGCTTTTCCACTCTTTTTTCTAGCTATTTCGCTAAGAAATTAGAGTTATTTGGTTATTACGTTTCCAATACAACTACCAGCGACAGTCGTGCCATTTTTCTCAATAATATTCAAAAATACAAATTACTCATTGCTTTTTCCCGTTCTGGCGAAACAGCTAAAGTACTAGAGAAAGTAAAAATCGCCAAGGATAAAGGCGTAAAAACGATACTTTTCACCGGAAATAATAAAAGCTCAACAGCCAAAATTTCTGATATTGTCTTTACGGTCCTTGACCCTACTATTGAATCTCAACAAGAATTTGAGGTAACCTCCTATGAATCCAATATGTTTATGCTTATTGATTTACTCTTAATTATCGCGATTAAAAGGGGGATTATTAAAGAATATTAACAACTTTCCTTAATAACGCCAAAATAGAGGATGCTCGGGAGAACATCCTCTCTATTTCGTCCATTTGCCTTTCCTTCCATAACGTGTAACATGTTACAGGATTGAAAGACATAGTACACAATGATTGCAACCCCTTTCAAAATTATATGTTCAATTATATACTTTGGATATTAAAAGATATGATAACGCTTACCAAAAAGGGAGGTTTTATAGATGAAAAAGGTCGTAAATGGTCTTCAGCTATTCGGGAAATCCTTATTCGCACCAATTCTCATTCTTCCGATTATCGGATTATTTATCGCATTTGGAAATGTTTTCGGAAACGGAAACTTAGCACAATATATCCCGTTTCTAGAACATCCATCTATCCAAAATACAGGGAAATTTATTTCTTCTTCTGCTGTATCAATTTTACAAAACCTTGCTTTAATCTTTGCTGTCGGCATTCCAATTGGCTTAGCTAAAAAGGATAAAGGATATGCTGCCTTAACTGGACTAGTTACCTTCGTTATTTTCATAAATGCCATGCATCAAGTGTTAAGTCTGTCTGGCAGCTTAGTGGCACCAGAGGAAATGCAGCTAGCTGGTCAAGCAATGGTATTAAATGTTCAAGTGTTAGAAATGGGTGTTTTCTCCGGAATTCTTCTCGGTGCTCTAGTTGGTATCTTACACAATAAGTACTGTGACACAGAATTTAAAGGGGTTATGGCCATTTACTCAGGACATCGCTTTGTTGCTATTTTAGCCATCCCTAGTGCCATGATTTTAGGAGCGATTGCTGCAGAATTTTGGCCATTTGTACAAGATGGCATTACAGCTGTTGCAAGCGGCATTAAGAATTTAGGAGTATTTGGCTTACTTATTTATGGATTCTTAGAAAGAATCTTAATCCCAACCGGTCTTCATCACTTAGTTTATACTCCATTTCTGTATACAGAACTAGGTGGAGTAGCCCATATCGGAAACGAAATTATCTACGGAGCGAGAAATATCTACTTTGCTGAAATGGCAGACTCAAGCATTAAAGTACTAAGCAGTACCGTTAACTGGGATGCTCGTGGCCTAAGTAAAATGTTTGGCCTGATGGGTGCAGCTTTAGCCATGTATGTGACAGCAGATAAAAAGAAGAAAACAATCGCAAAAGCCATTCTTCTTCCGGCAGCCTTTACTTCTTTTTTACTAGGAGTAACAGAGCCATTAGAATTTGCCTTCCTGTTCACAGCACCAATCTTGTTTGTGTTACATGCTGTACTTTCAGGTGTAGGAATGATGCTCTTAAGTATCTTTCATGTTCATGCGATTGGCGCTAATGGATTTATTGACTTCCTGCTATATAACTTGCCGCTTGGTACGACGAAATCAAACTGGCCAATGTTTATCTTAGTAGGACTATTAATGGCAGCTATCTATTTCCTACTTTTCCGCTTCTTAATTCTTAAATTAAATTTAAAAACACCGGGTCGCGAAAAGGATACAGAAACAAGTGAGACAGCAAATGCAGAAGCAGCAGCATCTGCTACTGCAAGAAATGACTCCCCCTCTGCTTTAGGTGCAACTATTGTTAATGCATTAGGTGGAAAAGCGAATATTGAAAATGTCGATAATTGCTATACAAGATTGCGCTTAATTTTGAAAGATCCAAATATAGTAGATGAACAAACATTAAAACAAACAGGCTCAAAAGGCATTATCAAGTCTGGTAATAATGTTCAAGTTGTTTATGGCTTAAATGTGAAATCAGTTCGAGACCAAGTAGACCAACAATTAGGAGGTATTTAAGATGAAGACATTTAAATTAGCAGTTGCAGGTGGAGGAAGCACTTATACACCAGGAATTATTCGTAGTCTGATGGATCGTCTAGAGGATCTGCCTCTATCTGAAATTCGTTTCTATGATATTGACGGAGAAAGACAAGCCAAAGTAGTTGTGGCCGCTAAAGCTGTTATTGAGGAATATACAGATAAAATTAAAGTCATTGATACAACAGATCCACAAACCGCATTTGAGGATGTAGACTTTGTATTTGCCCAAATGAGAGTTGGAAAATATGCGATGCGTGAGCTAGATGAGAAAATCCCTCTTTCCCATAATGTAGTCGGACAAGAAACCTGTGGTCCTGGTGGATTAGCTTATGGACTTAGAACGATTGCACCAATGATCGAATTAATCGATTATGTAGAAAAATATGCAAAAGAAACTGCATGGATTGTCAACTACTCTAACCCAGCATCCATTGTGGCAGAAGGAGTACGCAAATTACGACCAAATTCAAGAGTCCTAAATATTTGTGATATGCCGGTAGCAACCATGCGTAATATTGCAGCAATCCTTGGAGTCGAAAGGGAAGAATTAGAAGTAGACTATTTCGGTTTAAACCACTTTGGCTGGTTTACAAGCATTAAAGTGGATGGTGCGGAAAGATTGCCAGAGATTCGCGAACATGTTTATAAATACGGTTTACTGACAGAAGATATTTCCAAAATTGACTATCGTCATGCCGATTCTTCTTGGATTAAAACATTTAAGAACATTAAACTAATCATGGATCATTTTCCAGAATATCTGCCAAACCCTTATTTACAATACTATTTGTTCCCAGATCATATTGTCGAAACTTCTAATAAAGAATATACCCGTGCGAATGAAGTAATGGACGGGCGTGAAAAAACTCTATTTGAAACAGTGAAGAAATATGAAGAGACAGGGATTTTAGAAGATTCCTTCGCGGTTGGTGTACATGGAACATTTATTGTAGATGTAACGGTATCTCTTGCGCAAAATCTAGGAAAAAGATATTTAGTTATGGTAGAAAACAATGGCACGATTCCAAACCTGCCAGCTGATGCAATGATTGAAGTACCTGCACTTATTACTAGTGACGGTCCTAAGCCTGAATTTGTGGGAGATATTCCTTACTTCTATAAAGCAATGATTGACCAACAATTAGCATCTGAAAAGATCTTAGTTGAAGCAATTGTGGAAGGTTCCTACGAAAAAGCATTACAGGCTTTCACTTTAAATAAAACTTTACCATCAGCTAAAGTAGCAAAAGCAGTCCTTGATGATTTAATTGAAGCAAATAAAGAATACTGGCCAACCTTAACAAAGGAATATAAAGAAGGCGTACTAGTATAAGTTTTTAATAGCCCACAAGGAGTTTTGATACTCTTTGTGGACTTTTTTAGTTTCTAAATTGGCATTGGTTTTTATTATGTACCTCGGAAAGACAAGATCCATCATCTATAATTGCAAACAGCTAATTCTACTACCAGTAGAATCATTATTTTTCGCAGATTCAACCAACCGTTGATAGGCACACTTCAGTATGTATGCTAGTATCGAAGTAGACAGTGCGCACTGGAAAAATAGAGGAGATGATAGGATGATTGATTCACGAAAAATTGGTGCTTATATATCTAAATTAAGAAAGGAAAAAGATCTTACCCAAGTAGAGTTAGCAGATAAATTAAATATTAGTCACCAAGCGATATCAAAATGGGAAAGAGGCGAGTCCCTTCCAGATATTACAACCATTCCTGTTATTGCACATGTATTTGATATATCTATTGACCTCTTAATGAATGCGGGGGTTGATAAGATGGACCATTCTAAACAATTAGGAAAAATCGTGCAGCATTTATCGGAGGATAAACCAGAAGAAGTTGCTCATTTAATCAATTCAGGATCCGCACAAGTAAATGAGCTTGTCGATATCGCTCCTATTATTAAATCTAGCCAGCTGAGTAAAGTATCAGAAAAGATGAATACCAATGTTTGGGATATAGACTCCATCGTCCACCTAGCTCCTTTTTTACAAACAGAAGCATTAGATGAAATAGTTATAGAAGCAGCGAAAAAAGCAATCAATTGGAAAATGATACAGCGTATTGCTCCTTTTGTATCTGCACATGCATTAAACAAAATAGCTGATCAGTTAATTAATGAATCCGCTGAACCAATGGAGTTATTGCATCTAGCGCCATTCTTAGAGGAAGAATACATGAATGATATGCTCCTAAAAGTAAGCACAGGCAAGTTAACATGGAGGTTCATTACAGAAATAGCTCCATTCGTAAGTGACACAGCTCTAAATGAGCTTGTTCTGCAAGAAATAAAGGATCCTTTAAATGAAGAAAAGATTCTGCCATTAGCCCCCTTTTTAGAAGAAGAAACAATTGATCAATTGACTTTGATTGCAGGTGGAAGAGGCAGCTGGCCATTCATCCGAAAGATGGCCCCATTTATAGGAGAAGAAACATTAAATATGCTGGTGGATAAAGCAGTAGATGATGAAATAGAATTAGAGGAGCTTACTGAGCTGTCACCTTTTTTAGAGGAAGAAGCGATCGAACGATTACTAGCTCGCATTGATCCTGACAGGCTGTCTCCAGAACTCCTGGCGAAACTGGCTCCGTTTATGGGAGAAAGCTCTTTAGGTACCATTGTTAAACAGTTGCTAAAAACAAATTAAGTTTTAAATGATAAACCAGAACAAACATATGGTTGTTCTGGTTATTGTTTATCTGGAATCTGCTGCTTTTTCTCTTAGATTATAATTATAAAATCCTCTGTGGCTCTCCATCTTTCCTTCTAAAATAATTTCATGACTAATTCTCCAAATACCGATATAAAGTAGACTTACTTATCCCTGTTTCTTCTTTTATATCTTTCAAGGTATATTTTTTTGATTGATACATCTCGATTGCTTTTTTTACATTCTCATCGGCTTTTCGAGGTCTGCCGCTTGTTTTCCCATGCTGTTTCGCATACTCCATCCCTTTTTTGGTTCTTTCTCGAATAATTTCATTCTGGAATTCTATTAAATGGGACAGCATTTCGGACAATGAATATTTTTTTGTTCTTTCTGTATCAATATCTTCCTTAATTGTCTGTAAATAGGCACCTTTCTTCTCAAGGATATCTAATATCTCCATCAGATGTCTACTCGAGTCTGCAATCGCGAATAATTGCACCACCACAATCTTGTCTCCCTTGGAAAGGGACGACAACAATTCCAATAGCTCTGTTCTATTTTTGGCCGAATCGTGTTCTTCTTTATACACTTGCTCACATATAGATTTTAGTATTTTTAACTGCTGCTCGCAGTGAATATCTGCGATGGTTGGGCGAATATAGCCATATATCATCTTCATTGCCTCCAACGTTATCTCTTTTTCCTATTATAGACAGAAATAAAGACCTTGTAAAAACTTTCCCAAAATATATTCCTTTTTGGGAAGAATCGTGATAGACTACTTTTAGTAAACAGAAGACAAATATTGAGGTGAATCATTTGATTGAAAAGATAAAAAGGGAATGGTTTTCGAATATCCGCGGGGATATTTTATCAGGAATGGTTGTTGCCTTAGCGCTAATACCAGAGGCAATTGCCTTTTCTATTATCGCTGGAGTAGATCCGATGATCGGATTATATGCTTCCTTTACAATGGCTGTAGTTATTTCGTTTACAGGTGGAAGACCTGGGATGATTTCGGCAGCTACAGGGGCAATGGCACTATTAATGGGACCATTAGTCAGAGATTACGGGTTGGAATATTTATTTGCTGCTACGATTCTAACTGGTATTATTCAAATTATTTTTGGCGTATTAAAAATAGCCAAGCTGATGAAGTTTATTCCAAGAGCCGTGATGATTGGCTTTGTTAATGCCTTAGCCATCCTTATTTTTATGGCTCAAGTTCCACATCTTATTAACGTAACAAATATAACTTATTTATTCGTTATTATTACATTATTAATTGTGTATATCTTGCCAAGATTTATAAAGATTATTCCTGCGCCGCTGATTGCTATTATTATTTTAACGGCTGTTGCTATTTTTGGAAATGTTAATGTTGCTACTGTTGGAGATTTGGGGAAAATTACACAGTCCTTACCAACTTTCTTCCTTCCAAATGTGCCATATTCCTTTGAAACATTAGCGATTATTTTTCCTTATGCATTGGCTTTATCTATTGTCGGCCTACTGGAATCCTTATTAACATCTTCTATCGTTGATGATGCAACCGATACAGAAAGCAATAAAAATAGAGAAGCAAGAGGGCAGGGAATCGCTAATATTGTGACAGGATTCTTCGGTGGCATGGCTGGCTGTGCAATGATTGGTCAATCTGTCATCAATGTAAAATCGGGAGGAAGAGGCCGATTATCTACCTTTGTTGCCGGAGTCTTTCTTATGTTTTTGATTATGGTATTAGGCAGTCTCGTTGTACAGATTCCAATGCCAGTATTAGTCGGCATTATGATTATGGTTTGTATCGGCACCTTTAACTGGTCTTCCTTCAAATATATCGTGAATGCGCCAAAGGCAGATGCCGTAGTCATGCTTGTGACAGTCATTATTGTGGTTGCAACCGATAATTTATCCCTTGGCGTTATTGCTGGAGTCCTGTTAAGTGCGGTCTTTTTCGCAGCGAAGATTTCCCATGTTAAGGTGCATAAGCAAGAAAGAACGAATGAAGAGCACTATACTGTGGAAGGTCAATTATTCTTCGCATCTGTTGACAGTTTTATTAAAGCATTTGATACTTCCATTACCAACAACAAGATTTTCATCGATTTTACCCATTCTCATGTTTGGGATGATTCTGCAGTTGGTGCGATTGATAAAATCGCCTTAAAGTTAAAGGAAAACCAGAATACAGTAATAATGACAGGGTTAAATTCCGCTAGTCAAAAGATAGTGGATAAGCTTACTGTTTTTCAAAACCCAAATGCAAAAGTATCTGATCACTAAATCAGAAAAGGGGCGTAAATGATGTATTCTACTATTCTTTTAGCAATTGATGGTTCGAAAAACTCCTTAAGAGCAACGGAAGAAGCAGCCAAACTAGCATAAAAAGAGCCAAATGCCCTATTAGTTGTTAAATAATCAAATAAGAGAGTGGCTATCTTTTGCCCACTCTCTTTTCTCTATTAAAACGTAATCGCGCTTATAAACTAGTAAGCTTCAGTTCTGATATAAATAAGTCTTGACGCCTTTTATACCTAACTTCACTTTGAATAGTCCTCCTGATTGTGGATGCTCTTTTAACTTCTCATCATCTAAACCAGATCGTGCTGTAGTTATATATAATTCATCCAGCCTTTTTCCCCCGAATGTACAAGAAGTCACATTTGGGACCGGCAAAAGAATTTCCTCTAGTTTTTCACCATTATCGGGATTCCATCTCGATACTTTTCCTCCACCATAATGAGCCACCCATAGCATTCCTTCGCTATCAATCGTCATGCCATCTGGAAATCCCTCTTCCTCAGAGAAATTAATAATCTGTTTTGCCCTCCCTAGCTCTCCTGTTTCTAACTCATATTCATATTGAGTGATAATTTGGGTAGGTGTATCAATATGGTAAAAGTATTTATTATCGCTTGTCCATGCCATTCCATTTGAAATAGTTAAATCGCTCATCTTCGCTGTGCATCTGCCATCTTTTCCAAGACAATAAAGGGCTGCCTCTTTCTTATCATCCCTGCTCATCGTTCCTGCCCACAATCGCCCTTTAGCATCGCACTTGCCATCATTAAATCGATTTCGTGTTAATTCCTTCTCTGGATCCGTCATGAATTCTAGCTGTCCTGTTTCTATATTTAAAAGATGAAAACCGCTATCTAATGTAACAATAAATTCCGTATCTTTTTTACTACAAGGGATAATGGCTGACACTTCACGTTCTAGTTGAATTTGTTTGTGCTTACCAGAGATATGGTTATACATATGTACTTTTTTCCCTTCAATATCTACCCAATATAAGAGATTATTCCTGAAATCCCAGCATGGCCCTTCCCCTAGCTCTGCTTTAGCATCAAGCACTAATTCTACTTCTTCATGCATGCGCTTCCCCCTCCATTATGTATATATAATCTAGCTCCTTTTTATATACCTTTTCTAAAAGGAAAAGAAACCCCTCCCTACCAAATTGTCTAAATTTTTTATGAATAAGCTGCTTCTTTTATCGTTTACCCTTGTAAATAAAATTTGCCTCTATTCGTAATGTGGTTCTATTTTTGGACATCAAATACTTCCAAATGGATCTACGAGTGTACGAGTAAAGAGCAAATTTTATTTACGTCCAGCACTGGTTCTACAATCTCCTTCTAAGGAATAAGTCTGTCACAGTCTCTTGGAAAAGCACTTGCTTCGCGGATGTTTCCTAAATTTAGAAACTTCATGATGATACGTTCTAATCCAATTCCAAATCCTCCATGTGGTGGCATTCCATAAGCAAAGGAATTGATATAGGTTGTAAACTCACTTGGATTTAACCCTTTCTCCTTAAAAGACTCTATCAGTTCCGTTTGACAATGAATCCTCTGTCCACCTGAAGTAATTTCGCTGCCTTTATATAAAAGGTCAAAAGAATCAGTTAAAGCTGGGTTTTCTTTATTTGGCATTGTATACATTGGTCTCGAAGTTCTTGGATAATTTGTTATAAAAACAAAATCGCTTCCATACTTATCTTTTATATACCTTCCAATGTATTTTTCCCCTTCCGTATTTAAATCTCCTTCAGGAGAGCTCTTCTGATACTTATCCTTTAATAGCTGCTGTGCCTCTTCTAATGTCATTTTTGGTATATTATTCAATACCGGTATTTCGACTTTTAATAAATCTAACTGGTTTGGACAATGCTCCTTTACATACTGAAAAGTATATTGAAGAACCCGCCTTTCCATCTCCATTACTTCTTCCACATTGTCAATAAAGCCGATTTCAACATCTAGGGAAATATATTCATTTAAGTGTCTAGATGAATTATGCTCTTCTGCTCTATATACAGGTGCAATTTCAAACACTCGTTCAAACCCAGCGCCAACCATCATTTGTTTATAAAATTGAGGGGACTGCGCTAAATAAGCATGCTTATCAAAATAGTTAAAGGTAAAAACATTAGCACCGCCTTCTGCTCCCTGTGAAACAATTTTCGGTGTAAAAATGCGCGTAAAGCCTTCAGTAGTTAGGAACTCTGTAAAACCTTTTACAAACATAGATTGAATCGTAAAAATAGCATTAATTTGCTCATGTCTTAATGATAGAACTCGGTGGTTTAATAAATGATCTAATCCTACCTTAACATGGTTCTTATTAATTTCGAATGGCAAAGGGCCAGCTTCTGCTAGAATCGTTAATTCCCTTACTTGAAGCTCTACTCCATTTGCTGTTTTTTCCGTATCAACAAGAACTCCAGTCACCTGAACGACACTTTCTGTCTCTATCTTCAGTTGATTCTGCTCTTGCTCAAGGACACATTGAATCGTTCCCGTGCGATCTCTTAATAACAAGAAACCAACCTTTCCGAGCTGTCGGATTTTCTTCACCCAGCCCTTTAATACTACTTCCTTTCCAACATACTGTTCGCACTCAGAGATGAGTACCCTTTTTGAAGATTCCATATCGTTGTTCCTCCTAAAATAATCAGTAATTTTTTTTGATTCATATCGTTATCATCATCATCATCCACGGTACTCACCTCCTTATAAGAAAAGCCCTATCTTTTTGCTCTGTACACATTTGAAACAAAAATACGATGGTAGAAAACTGTCGTGAACCTATCTTGTAATTTAGAAAAAAACAACAAAAAACCGCCCCTATAAAAGGGACGGATTATCCGCGGTACCACCCAAATTGTTCTTTTCAAAAAACCACTTGTATCATAACGGTGATGGCCGGTTACTCCTACTAATTGTTTGTACAATCTTCAAAGTAACACTCACAGATGTCTTCACCAAAGACTTTTACACAATCTTTTCAGCTGCCGACTGCTCTCTTTTGAAAAAGTTTCTTAGGCTACTCCTTCTGATCAACATGTTCGCTCCATTAAATTATGTTTTATTATAGTCCTCTTCCTTTCCAATTTCAACCACTAAAAAAAGAAAATATAAATATTTCTGAATATGATTTTCCTTTTGATGCATAAAGTTTACTAATACGATCTTAAAGTTGAGGTGACTTTATTGAATACAATTCTCGAAACAGTTGAAAAAGAGCAACATAGACGGATAAAGAAACTTGTTGAACATCAGCAGACAGATGGATCTTTTCAATTCCGTTTTCAAGGTAGCTTAATGACAGATGCTTTTTATATCATTACGATTAGAGCTTTAAATATCGAAACCGAAGAAGAAAACATCCGTCTTTTGACTAAAACACTGCGTACAACCCAGGAGAAAGAAGGGTATTGGAAGGCATATCGTGATGAGCCAAATGGTCATTTATCAGCAACCATTATTGCGTATACTGCCCTTCTATACTCTGGCCATTATACGAAGGACGATCAACAGATGAAGAAGGCAAGATCATTTATTATAAAAAATGGTGGTTTAGCGAAAGCTCATTTTATGATAAAATGGATGCTTTCCGTCAATGGTTTATACCCATGGTCCCATATGATATACATTCCGATGACATTTTTATTGCTGCCAACGTTTCAGCCTATTAACTTCTACCAATTTAGCGCCTATGCCCGGATTCACTTCATTCCTATGTTAATAGCATCCAATAAAAAGTTTACCCTTCAGCCAAAAGCAAAGCTAGATGATTTATTTGTAAGAGGTATAGCTCTTTATCCATCTTACGAATACCTAGAAAATGAGCGGTCACCCCTTACCTTCCTGTGGAACGAAATGAAAAGAATCGGAAAATTCCCAGCCTATCTTCATCATTTAGGATTTCAATATGGCGAAAAATATATGCTAGATCGACTCGAAGAAGATGGAACGCTCTACAGTTATGCCAGTGCCACTTTCTTTATGATTTATGCCTTGCTTGCTCTTGGCTATAAAAAAGACTCACCTGTTATTAAAAAAGCAGTTTCAGGTCTCTCCTCTCTTATTGATAAAAGAGGGGAACTCAGCCACCTAGAAAATTCTACCAGCACCGTGTGGGATACAGGATTAATTAGCTATACATTACAACAAGCGGGCATGACTTCAGAATCTATTACGATAAAAAAAGCAACAAAATATCTTCTAACAAAGCAACATACAAAAAGAGGCGATTGGCAGGTTCATAATCCCCGTACAGAACCTGGCGGGTGGGGATTTTCTGACATTAACACTAATAATCCAGACAATGATGATACCTCAGCTGTTCTACGCGCCTTAACCGCTGCAGCTGCAAAAAATCCAACTGTTCATCAAGCTTGGCAAAAGGGCACAAACTATTTGCTTTCCATGCAAAACAGAGATGGCGGATGGGGCGCCTTTGAAAAAAATACAGATTGGGAAATACTTAAACTCGTTCCTATTGAAAATGCAAAAGATGCAGCAGTAGATCCATCTACCGCTGACTTAACAGGAAGAGTTCTAGAATATTTAGGTAATTTTGCACATCTGCGTTATACACATCCTCATATAAAACTGGCTGTAGATTGGCTAAGCGATAATCAAGAGAAAAATGGCTCTTGGTATGGCAGATGGGGAGTCTGTTATATTTACGGTACATGGGCTGCCCTTACAGGTTTAACAGCTGTTGGTATGTCTTTAAATCATCCAACAATCAAAAAGGCAGTAACTTGGCTGAAGAGAATTCAACATTCAAATGGCGGATGGGGAGAATCCTGTCAAAGCTGTGAAAAACTAACGTATGTGCCGCTGCCGTTTAGCACGGAATCACAAACAGCTTGGGCTGTCGATGCTTTAATCGCAGCAGGAGAAGGAGCGAGCAGAGAAGTAAAAAGGGGAATACAATATTTATTAGAAGAAAAAAGGGAGAATCATACCATTACTTATCCAACAGGCATCGGCTTACCAACTCAATTCTATATTTATTATCATAGCTATAATCATATTTTTCCATTACTTGCGCTATCCCATTATAGAATTGACCTCCTCAACAAGCTGGCAAATTCTTAAATTAATCTAGCGTTTTTCCGAAGCAGCTGCTCTCAATAAGCTTCGGAAAAACAGCTCTTGTCTACTTCGTCCGAATATTTTCATGGTGATTTTTTTTCAATAAAAGAAAAAACAGGACTAATCCGATGGTAACGGCAATATGGCCTAGGCCCGCGATTCCCGAAATAGCAGAATCTAACCCGCTTGATAAATCAAACTCAAGCACTTGCAGCGTTCCTCTAATAATCATTAGCGTAATAGTAGAAAGCACTCCAATATTGTAAAAATAAAAGAATACATCAAAGTTTTTGAGTGTATGGATTTTCATTGTATAACAGAATAGATAGACGATTAACATAATCATCATTCCTAAAGCAAACGAATGAGTATGCACCACGGAGAGCTGGGTCTCACCTGTAAAATCTCTCATTTTCGTAAATTCTCTATAGTAAACACCACTAACCAATCCTAAAATCGCATAAAAAAAGGCTATATTTAATACTTTCTTCATGTCTCTACTCCCTTTCAAGCCTATTCAATCACTACCTATCATTCTAACAAAATCCCAGTCTCGATACTATGACAGTTTTGTGGCTGTATTTCCTCCCACTTCTCATGTTTTATTTTTTTATCTTAAATTAGGTTAATGTCTCTTGAGTTTACCATTTAAAAGTGCTATCCTATACAAAACATTCCAATTCATAGAAATCGATGAAGAGAAAAAGTACGTTTTGTGTCCCTTTTAGCGAGCTGGGTATGGTGGAAGCCAGTAAGGAAAGCAAACCGGAAAAATCATCTCTGAGATGCAAGGCAGAACCCGAGCAGTTAGTAAGTCTTGACGGATTTCCACCGTTAAAAGGAACACGTATGATAGTACGTTGACTAAGCGCTGTTTGCTTTTTGCCAAGCAGAATTTGGGTGGTAACGCGGGTTATAAATAATACACTCGTCCCTACATAGGGACGGGTGTTTTTTTATTTCCGAAAAATATCTTTCTATACTGGAATGTTTATTGATTATTATGGAGGGATATGGATGGAAACACCAAAAGAAACAGACAGAGGCCGCGAAGAAAGAATTCTCGCTTTTTGGGAAGAAGAGCAAATTTTTCAAAAATCAATTGAACAGCGCAAAAATAAAGAACCCTTTGTATTTTATGAAGGACCGCCAACAGCCAATGGGCTTCCGCACGTCGGGCATGCGTTAGGTAGAACGATCAAGGATATCATTGCCAGGTTTCAAACAATGAACGGCAAACAAGTCATTCGCAAAGCGGGCTGGGATACGCACGGGCTTCCGGTGGAATTAGGCGTAGAAAGGGCACTCGGTATTTCCGGAAAACAAGAAATCGAAAAATATGGCGTGATTCCTTTTATTGAACAATGTAAAGCTAGCGTATTCTCCTATGAACAACAATGGCGCACATTTACAAAAGAACTAGGCTATTGGGTTAATATGGATGATCCTTATATGACCATGAGTAATGATTATATTGAATCTGTTTGGAATATCCTTGGTAGCATTCATGAGAAGGGCTGGCTGTATAAAGGGCATCGTGTTTCTCCATATTGCCCTAGCTGTCAGACCTCCTTAAGCTCACATGAGGTGGCTCAAGGTTATAAAGATGTAAAAGATTTAAGTGCTACTGTCAAATTCAAGCTTGCTTCAAAGGAGAATGAATATGTACTAGGCTGGACAACGACCCCGTGGACATTACCAGCAAATGTTGCATTAGCAGTTCATAAAGACTTGGACTATGTAAAGATTAAAATGGAGGACGATGTATTTATCATCGCTAAAAATAGATTACAGGCAGTATTTGGTACAGAGGGAGAGGTGATCGAACAATTAAAAGGGGAAGACTTACTCGGACTTTCCTATATAGCACCATTTTCTTACGTGCAAGTGGAGAAAGGTCATACTATTCATCATGGTGATTTCGTCACAAGTGACAGTGGAACTGGAATTGTCCATATTGCCCCAGCTTATGGCGAAGATGATTATCATCTTGTGCAAGCGAACGACCTTTCTTTTGTCCATGTAGTTGATGAAAGGGGAAGATATAAAGAAGCCATTACCCCTTTAGCAGGCACCTTTGTAAAAGATGGAAAAGCGGATGTCGAGATAATCAAAATGCTTCATCAAAAGGGACTGTTATTCCATAAAGAAAAATATGAACATTCCTACCCACATTGCTGGCGCTGTGACACAGCTCTTTTGTATTATGCAACCGAAAGCTGGTTTATCAAAACAACCGCAGCAAAGGAAATGCTGATCGCGAAAAATCAAGAGGTAAACTGGTACCCTGAACATATAAAAGATGGCCGTTTTGGAAATTTCCTTAATGGATTAGTCGATTGGAATATAAGCCGAAACCGTTATTGGGGAACTCCACTAAACGTATGGCAATGTACTTGCTGCCAAACAGAAATAGCTCCTAAAAGCATAGCACAGCTAAAAAAATATACGAAGAATCCTTTTGACCATTTAGAATTGCACAAACCGTATGTGGATGAACTAATCTTAACTTGTCCCTCATGCAGTGGGGAAATGCATCGAACACCAGAAGTGATCGACGTATGGTTTGATAGTGGCTCCATGCCATTTGCCCAATATCATACACCTTTTGAGAATAGCGGCATACTTCAACAGCAGTTCCCTGCAGATGTAGTTGTGGAAGGAATCGATCAAACAAGAGGATGGTTTTATTCACTGTTAGCTGTTTCCGTCCTTTATTCTGGCAAAGCACCATATAAAAATGTGGTAGCAACAGGGCATGTACTAGATGAACAAGGACAAAAAATGTCTAAAAGCAAAGGCAATGCATTAGACCCTGTAAAGCTTATCCAAACATATGGCGCAGATGCACTACGGTGGGCGCTTGTGGCAGACAGTGCTCCATGGAATCAAAAGAGATTCTCAGAAAAAAATGTCCAAGAGGCAAAATCAAAGATTATTGATACATTCTTAAGTTTATTTCATTTCTATTCCCTATACGCTGAAATAGATCATTTTGATCCGAATTTACCAAGAGCTAATAACCTCCCAATTATGGATCGCTGGATTCTTTCTCGCTTAGAAACGACATCGATAGTTGTCCAAACGGAGATGGAACAATATCAATTGACCAATGCCGCCAGAAAAATCGCTGCATTAATGGATGATATAAGTAATTGGTATATTCGCAGAAATCGCGAGCGATTTTGGAGTAGGGGAATGTCAGAAGACAAACTTTCTGCTTTTCAAACCTTATATAGTGTTTTAATCCATTTATCACAATTATTAGCTTCGTTTATTCCCTTTACATCTGAAAGTATTCATCTTGCCTTAACAGGGAAAAGCGTTCATTTAACTAATTTCCCTTCCAGAAACTCTGAAAGGGTAAATAAACAATTAGAAGAACAAATGGAAAAAGTAAAAGAAGTGGTTGAGCTCGGAAGAAGTCTTCGTCATCGGTTTCAAATAAAAACAAAACAACCGTTGGCTACATTATTGATGTTCTCGAACAACAGTAACCAGAATACTGATTTTTTACAGTTTGAATCTATCATAAAAGAAGAACTAAATGTAAAAAGGATTAACTGGCTAGATTCACAAGAAGATTATGTTCAATATTCTTTAAAACTTAATTTTAAAAAGGCAGGTCCAAAACTAGGAAAAAGTGTTAAATTTATAAAGGATAAATTACAAGCTGCAACAGAAGAAGAGATAAATTTATTTAGAAATAAAGGATATTTAACTTTCCAACTAGAAAGTAAAGAATGTATTACCTTAACAGGGGAAGAAATACTTCTCCAAAGAAAGACAAATCTACCTGGATATCATGAGGCTTCCAATAAAAATTTCACCGTAATGCTTGATACTACCATATCAGAGGCATTAAAAAAGGAAGGGAACATCAGAGTACTGATTCGTTCTGTCCAAGATTTGCGGAAAGAAAAGAACTTGCCAGTCGATAAGAAAATTGATTTATATATCGACTGTCCAGTCACTTTCCAACAAACGATTATGGAATATCATTCTCTTATTCATAAAGGAGTTATTCTCCATGAGCTTCTATTCGAAAGAATAACAGAAATGAAAGAGCTTCAAATAGACGGCGAAAAAGTATCCATTGGATTGAAATAACCATTCAAAAAGGCTGTCTCACATATGGTGCACAACCTATCTGAGACACCTTTTTTCTTTGTAAGAATGTGTTTTTCAAAAAGAAATTAGCCGTAATCGGTTCTATTTTTTTCATATTAGATTATACTATTGGGCAGGGGTGAAAAAAATGTACAAACTATTATCGCATAATGACCTAGATGGAGTTGGCTGCGGCATTATTGCAAAACTCGCATTCGGAGAAGACGTAGAGGTGCGTTATAATTCCGTATCTTTTCTCAACCAAGAAGTAGAAAAGTTCTTAGATCAAAAAACGGAAGACACTTTTCTCTTTATTACCGATCTTTCTGTCAATGAAGAAAATACGATTCGATTAGATGACTATTATAAAAAGGGTGGCAAGGTACAACTAATCGACCATCATAAAACAGCTCTTCATTTAAATGATTTTGAATGGGGATTTGTGTCTGTTCAAGATGAGGATGGAACTTTGACTAGTGCCACGTCTTTATTATATGAATACCTTGTAAAACATGAATACATGACTCCCTCTCCAGCAATATCAGAATTCGTGGAGTTGGTAAGACAATATGATACATGGGATTGGGAAAGAAACAATAATTTAGAAGCACAACGTTTAAATGCACTTTTCTATCTTATTTCATTTGATGAATTTGTGGAAAAAATGGTTACACGATTAAAGGAAAGTGATCATTTCTACTTCGATGAGCTAGAAACACAGATTCTAGATATGGAAGAAAAGAAAATTGACCGTTACATCCGTCGGAAACGTCGTGAACTTGTCCAAAAGGAAATAGACGGTTTGTATGCAGGCATTGTATATGCAGAGCAATACCATTCTGAATTGGGGAATGAACTTGGCAAGGAATATCCTCATTTAGATTACATAGCAATTGTTAATATCGGTGGAAAAAAACTTGGATTCCGCACGATTCATGATCATGTAGATGTATCAAAAGTGGCGGGCGTATACGGCGGGGGAGGTCATGTAAAGGCATCTGGCTGCAACTTAACCGATAAAGCATACCAAAATTACTGCTTAGAAACCTTTGCCTTAGAGCCTTTAAGGGAAGACCCGAAAAAGAATGAATACAATAAAAAAGACTCTCCTCTTGGGACTTTATTTGAAAATAAACAAGATGAGGTATTCTTCCTTTATCAAGTGAGCAAAAACCAGTGGGCAATAAACCATAAAAAAACAAAGCTTCCACAAACCTTCTCTACCTTCCTACAAGGAGAAATCTTCCTGCGCCGAAATTATGGCGTATGGCTTGCAAGAGATGATAAATACATTCGCTACGTAATGGACTTTGTTAAACATAAATAATATTGCCAAAAAACCATTTTGAATAAAGATTGTTCAAAATGGTTTTTCTATTAATAACTTTGTTAGATTTTTTATAATAAAGTTTGATTATTTCTATACTTTTTTATTCAACTAACGCCCCCGTTCGTTTAAGTACAATACTTCACAATCTTTTCTATGACTTTATGAACTTAATTCCTTAAATGCGTTATCAATGCAAAAATTACGCCACCTTTTTTGGGGTTTTCGCCAAATTTTTGTGGATTTACAACTAGTAATATGCAAAGTCTTATGCAATAACTGAGATTGTACAGCATTGTTCAATATACTTCCAAAACGTTGTTGTAACTGACGTTCAAAGAACTTGCATAAAACCGTGTATAAATAATGTTCATAGAAAAAGCCACAAAATGTTGTAGACTGACCTAGCAATATGGGACAGTAATAAAACACCTTCTTAGGCTGCCATATTACCAAACTCTATTGGTGTGTAGTAGCCTAATTTTTCTTGAATACGTTCTTCGTTATAATATCTCATAAATTGATCTACACGCTCTTTTACTTCTTTTAAAGATAAAGAATGGAATTTAACATACTGAAATTCCTCTGATTTTAGATTAGAATGAAAGGACTCAATGACGGCATTGTCCCAACAGTTTCCTCTGCGTGACATACTACTGACTAAATTTTGCTCTCTGACCCGACTTTGATACGCATAAGAAGCATAGACACTGCCTTGATCGGAGTGGATGATTATTCCTTCAGGATTCCCTCGTTTTTCTAGTGCTTCATCCAAGGTATCCATTACTAAAGAAGTTTGTTGATGGGGATAAAGCTTATAGGCAACGATTTGATTGTTATACAAATCCATGATGGTAGATAAATATAAAGTATCTGGACCATATTGAATATAGGTAATATCCGTTACCCATTTTTCGTTAGGATTGCTTGCATAAAATTCTCGCTGTAATAAATTGGGCGCAACAATGACCGATTCCCCCTGTGATTTCCACCTTCTCTTTTGCTTTATTCTACACTGAAGATGATATTTTTGCATAATCCGTTGAACAGTATTACGGTTTAATTTAATTTGATAATTACGCTTTAACAGCTCTTTGATCTTCCGGTGTCCATATCGGTACTTTGTTTCTTTGCAGAGGGAAATAATTGTTTCCTCCTCCTTAGATAACTCCATTGGTTGCGAAGATGCCCAGCGATAATACGTAGATCTTGGAACATGTAAAGCAGATAAAATAGCTGATACAGTATATTTTTTTCGTAATGTCTGTACTAATTGGAGGACAATTTCCTTTTCAACTCCTTTTCGATTTCCAAATACTTTTTTAAGATTTCATTTTCCTGCTTTAAGTGATTCATTTGACGTTCTTTTTTATCTTCATCACTTGAATTATCTGGACCATGCCCGTATGAATACTGTTTTCCTATAGGTTGATCGAATCGATGAACTTGATTTTCCCGATACCATTTCATCCACGTTTTGATTTGAGAAACATTTTTAATTCCATATTTCTGCATGATTTCTTGATTCGTAAACTGACCACTCATCTTATCTTTAACAACTGCCCATTTAACCTCACTTGAATATATGTTTTTGCCCACGCAAAACACCTCCGAGTTAGTACTTTGTTTAAGTGTACCATTCGAAGGTGTTTTATAGTGTCTCATTTATTTAGGTTAGTCTAGTTGATTTAACGATTACTTGTGGCTTTTTAATATACTCCCAAACTTTTATTTGGGAACGTTTATTAAGCTTAACTTGTATACTTTATACTAGTGTTGAAATCCTTGTTGTACTAAATAACGCCTCTAATTGCATTTTAAAGTAGTGTAAACTAAAGTATTAAAACAATTCCAAATTACAGGTTTCTAAAATCTTTTTAGATTTTGAAACTTTATCATACAGTTATTTGCTCTAATAAGTGAAAGGAGGTCAGCTCATGACTAATAAAGCTCATCTAGCTTTTAAAGCTATTCATGGAGATCAGCTCGCGTTTGAGGAGTTATTAAAAATTGAAAGTGAGAAATTATATAAAATCTCCTTTCTCCATATGCAAAATAAAGAAGATGCATTAGACGTAATTCAAGAAGCTACCTGCAAAGCTTATTTATCAATCACTCAACTGAAGGAACCAGCCTACTTTAGCACGTGGCTTGTAAAAATTTTAATTCGTACAGCTTACAGAGAATTAGAACGTAAAAAGAAATCGATTGCCTTACCAGAAGAAACAATCACCTACATTCTAGAATCGAACCAAAAGGAAGAGCCTACCCTTGATTTATCAGAACCTCTTTCTACATTAAAGTCAGAATATAAGAATGCCATTTTATTGTTTTATTATTATGATTTACCGATTCACACCATTGCCAATTCGATGGGCAAGCCTCCATCGACAATAAAAACGTATTTGCGAAGAGCAAAACTAGTATTAAAACAAAAGTTAGGAGATGACTACTATGCACAAAGATTTACATAACATTGAAGTGCCAAAAGAAGAAGTTTTCCAAGCAATTCGTTTAGGCATTGAGCAAGCGCAACTGGTGGAGAAGAAAACGAAACGTAAAAAGATGACAAAGCGCATGACGTATTTTACGTCTGCAGCAGCAGCTATGCTCCTTGCTTCAGGCTTTATTTTTATACCTGTTTCGTATGTATTGGCACAAGTCCCGTTAATAGGTGGCATTTATGAAAAATATCAAATGTCGATTGGTGAACAACTTGCCGAAGAGCAACTACTTACTGAAACGTCACTCATTGCAAACGATCAAGATGTTCAGGTAGAAATCACATCTGTTTTTTATGATGCAGCATATGTTGGCATCACATTTAAAGCAACTGGTGCAGTGAAGAATACAATAGGTGGCAATCAGGGACCAGAAGCTGGTTTTACCTACGAAATGTTTGATGGCAAAGACGTGTCTACATGGGGTGGTTCACTGGGGGCATTGACAAAAACTGAAGGTGGTTATACAGGTGCACTTATTTTAGATGTTCCTTCTGATTTTACTGAAAATGTCATCTCGTTACCTATTACATTTACGCATATGGCGGGCATTCGAGGAGAATGGTCATTTGATTTAGCTGCCGAAAAGCTGCCGTCCAAGCAACAACTCATTAATCAACAGGTTATTTCTCAAAATAAGGAACTTAACATTACATTTGAGGATATTCGAATTGGCCAAACGAATGCAACAATTTCTTATTCAGTTAACTTTGCACAAGCTTTTGAAGGGCAAACTTATACTTTTGAAGCATATAGTATGGATGGAAAAAAAATAAGCTTTAATCATATTAGTGATAGCACTCTTTTATTAGAGCTACCTAGAGACACAACTTCTATAAAAGTCGTTCCTGTATTAAAAATTAGTAGTGCTGAAACAGAGCAATTGAAGCCTGTTATAATTGATTTAAATTAACGAATAGTAAAACCCGTTCAGAATGTTTTGAACGGGTTTTATAAATTCTTATTGAGTAACATTCCATTCAGAGGTGGCTAATAATGCCACCACTTAATTGGATGTCTAGGTTAGTTACCAAAGTGTCATTTGGGAATGTTATTATAATTGAAACTGCATATTATATAAATTTTACTACACTTCAACATCCTTAAAATCGGATTGCTTTTTTAGGTAATGTCTTTGGAACTTCTATTAACCGTGCGACTTTTTTCCCTTTAGTAAATCTGACATTATTCAACCAATAGACAAAAGCATCTGTACGGTAACTAACTCCATAAACAGGATTTCCTTCTTCATCTTGATAATGTATTTCCCAATAAGGATGCTGGTTCTCTCGGTCAAATAGCCAAATCCAAAAATCTCTTTGTAATCGCTTAATATTTCTCCCGACTTTTGCAGGACAAATCATATACTCTATATCATCATCATAATCAAGTCCGACTTTAACAATCATGTTCCATGCCCACCTTTTTATGTAATGGATTTACAGAATAATATTACCATAAATGTAATTATGTATTTTAGGTTCCCAAAGCGTCGTTTGGTAGGTTTTTTACTTAGCGTTGTAAATCTACGATGTTCCTTGTTGCGCTAACCTGCCCCGTTTCTACAATAAGGATTTCAACAGAAGCGGGCATTAATCCATCAACATCATCTTTCTATTGACTTTAAATCAATTTAAATAAATCTCTTTAGATATTCCCCAAATATTTTGTTCATAACTTTTGGTGTGTTTTCTAAATATACATTAATTTGTTCAATGTTTGATTCGAATTTATTACAGTTTCTTTCATCTGTTGGGAAATCAGATATTCCTTTAATGATAATGCATTCAACATCATTCTTCTTACAAATATAAGCAATAGCACCCGCTTCTGTATCTGCTATTGTTATTTTGTTTTCTTTTAGTTCTAAATAGTCCTTCCACATAACTACTGCTTTATCAGCGGTGGCAATTGTTCCAGTATAAAAATCATTTCCGTATTTCGATAGATCAATATCGACTATGAAGGATTGTTTAATAAGAGGTTCAATTTCTTTTACTGTACAATCATATTGAACGGCTTTATCAGGTATAAAAATATCCAAATTACTGAATTTATCATCTATTCCTGCACACGTTCCAGCAACGATTACTTTAGTTAAGTTAAATTTAGAAATCATATACTGATTTCCACCGACACCATTTACTTTTCTTACACCTGTGCTATAAAAAACAAGTTCAGTATCATTTATTGTTGTTGTAAAATACTCGCCATAAGGATAACCGAAACATTCGTTATCTTCTATGCTAAAGTATTCTAATGTCGCTTCATATTCCCACTTTGTTGCAATGCTTATTCCTATCATTGACTTATCACCCTACAAATTTAAATTGTCACTATTGAATTCATATAAACGGTCTGAATCTTCTTTACTATGTTTATGTTCATCGTTAATTCGTTATTAATATGTAAATATCCTTCTTCCGCTAACCTGCCCCTATAGCGACAAAAGAAGCATCTTATTTATTATAGGAATGTAGCACGATCTTTCTAAAGAATTTTTCATTAGGTTTTATTGATAAATGTTAAAAACACCACTAGAGCAAAAATAATAAACTTAGGGAAACACTATTTAGGGCTTGCTACTCAAGATTTATTCTAAGAATGGTTTAATTAATTTCTGAATTTCATCGTCATCCAATCTCTCGGACATTTCTTCTAAGAACTCTCCAACCGGTAATAACTCCACTGAAAAATCCTTATATAGCTCTTTAGAAACATGCTTTAAAACTTTATAGTACTCTTCAGCTAGTTGATATAAATCATTCTCTTTGGTATCCCTTTCTGGTAGTAACCTATTAAATATATATAACCTTTCAATAGTCATCTCATAGTTATTTAGCAGGGCAGTTATTGGGTCTGGAATTGAAAGTGTTTTTATTTCAGTCATGTATATCCCCCTTCGCATATATCTACATAATTTCTAAAAAGCGAAATTTTCATTATAAATCTGATTTACTAGCCATATGGATTACATCATCTTCTGATAAATTTAGTAAGTTCATTTAAATATTCACCAAAAAATATGTAAATCCTTCTTCCGCTAGTCGAGTAGAAGAGAGCCTTTCTACCTTATGGTAAATTGTACTCTCCCCCCTCACAGAACCGTGCTTGCGCAATTAACGCACACGGCTCCTCCTAATTATCTTTTACAGAATATAGCTAATCTCTTTTCTTAATTCATATATGTTTACTTTAATTCTTGGAGTTGGAAGTGGAAACTTCTGTAGAAAGAGTCTAAATTTATCCCAGGTAAAGGATTTCCTCTGACTTCTTCTATTTAGCCATTTATATAGTAGTTCTTCAATCTTCTCTTTAAAACCATTTACAGTTTGCGTATTGTCTGTAATGCAGTAATAGTTGTAATAACCTATAAGTGACCTTTTAAATCTATCCATGATTAAATGAATAGATTTATTCCTATTAGTCTTCAACCATTCTTTAGTCTCTCTGAGTTTACCTTGGACTTTCTTCCTGCTCGACTTCCGTTTTACACGAAATTTCCCTTGTTTACTTTTGCTGCAATAATGGGTAAATCCAAGAAAATCAAAGGTTGCTGGTTTGCTATTTCCTATTCTTTTTGCGTTATGTTCCGCAAACCTCCCGAAGGGAATGACCTTCGTTTTATCCTCTGCTATCTCCAAATTAAATTTCTTTAATCTCGACTTTAAAGACTCATAAAATTGTTGAGCTTCTCTTTTGTGTTGAAAACAACATACAAAGTCATCTGCATACCTTACTATATAAGCCTGTCCTTCACATTGCTTCCTAACCACTTTCTCAAACCATAAGTCGAGAACATAATGGAGATAAATATTTGCTAAGATAGGCGATACTACTCCACCTTGAGGTGTACCAGTTTCCGTTTTGTATCTCCTACCTTCTTCCATATATCCACCTTTTAGAAACCTACTGATTATTCTCAGAAGGTTTGGGTCGGCTATTCTATGTTTCAAGAACTCCATCATCCATTTGTGATCAACATTATCAAAGAAACCTTTAATATCTACATCTACTACATAGCTTACTGCTCTCTTTTCAATATAAAAGTTTAGTATTTTCAACGCATCGTGGCAGTTTCTATTTGGCCGAAACCCAAATGAACAATTTAGAAAGTCATTCTCATAAATCGCATTAAGTACTTTGGCAATACCTTTTTGTACGATTTTGTCCTCGTGTTCGGGTATCCCCAATGGTCTTTTCTTGTCAGAATTAAGCTTTGGGATATACATTCGTCTAACTGGGACAGGGCGATAACTTTTGCTTTTCAGTCTACTTGCCAAGTCCATTATGTTTTCTTCCAGATTCTCGGTGTACTGTTCTTTAGTTGTACCATGCACACCGGTTGCCTTCTTGTTCGGCAGCTCAAAATGACAATGAGTGAGTGATTGTTCGTTTAATAGATGCGCAAGAGATGTAAATTTCATTTTGGTATTAGATTTTGCTAATTCTGCTATCCTTAGTAGTTTTGTTTCCATTTCTTATCCCTACCTCTGTGTGTAGTAAATGTTTCCCTAATAAGAGTGATAACTGGTAGCTAGCCTTTCCTCCATCGGTATTACCCAACTTCATTGGTACTACGCTGCTATCCGACTCCCTAAACAGCATTTGGTTTCCTTGCTTATTATCGCTTGTACACCATACTCTTCTATAAAGAAGAGACCGATAGGGTCTCCCGAGTTGCCGTATCATATCGATGTATAACGTGCCAAGGTCTCTGACTCCAAAGAGGTTTTATCCTTCTTGCCTTTAACAAAGGATAAAATGTTGCTTTCTGCACGCAGGTAAGGCATCAGCCCTCTCGGTTTACTAACGTTTATGGAGCTCAATCCCTTCAACCATATGGCTTTCGGCCCGCTACCTCACTGTCTACGCTTAAAGATTAAAGTTACCTTTAATCCTCCAAGACTCGCTACGAGCGAATGGCTAATTCTTACTCGGCGGGAATCCCACCCGCTATATGATACGACCTAGGCTCGGCCGCACACCTGCCCCGTTTCTTCCATAACTATAGAATAAACAAGTTAACATAATCAAATAATTATAGATTCTCTTAATTACCTACATTTACTGAAAAAAACTCTATCCTAATTTAATTTAAATATTAAATGTCTTTTAATCAAACTTTGCTTTAAATAATCAGTCTTTATTTTAAAACACCATTTCCTTTTAAAAATCAATCATTGCTCCTCTTTCATCAAATACAGAATCAGGATTCCAAGCAACTTCCCAGAGATTATTTTCTGGATCGGCAAAATAAGCTGTTCTTCCGCCCCAAAAGGCATCGCTTGCCTCTCTAATAATCTTCCCGCCTGCTTCTTTGACTTTTCCATCACTGCGTCTACATCCTCAAGGGTATTTACATTAATAGCAAAGGTAGCCCCTCGATAACCCTCCATAGGATTTTGCAGTTCTACTCCTGCATCCTTCGCTAATTCCTCTAATGGAAACAATGTTAGCAAAACACCTGCTGTCTTAAAAATAGCATATTGATCAGAGCTTGATTCCTTTTCCAGCCACCCAAGCCGCTGATAGAACCTTCGCAATTCCGGTAACCGTAATGCTCCTATGGTAAGCAATGAAACTCTTTGTGGAACCATTTGCAAAAACCCTCTCTTATTATTTTTCTCCTCTACATTCGGTTTCCCTTTAGAAAAACCCTCTTATAGTCAATTTTTTGTCATAAAAAAGAAAAATAAAGAACTGCTAGCTGAGCAAATCTCTATTTTCCTTCCTCTATCTCAAAATACACGGAGAATTTTGTACCACTCTCACTTGTATGCACTTTTATTCTTGCCATATGACGCTCAGCAATTCGATAACAAACCGCCAGTCCTAGTCCTGTCCCATTATCCTTTGTTGTAAAGAAGGGGGTTCCTAGCTTTTTTAATATTTCTTCATCGATTCCATTGCCGCTATCAATGATTTCCAACACAAGATACTTTCCTTTACAGAATGTTTTTATCGTAAGAATTCCTTCTGGCTCCATAGCCTCTAAACCGTTTAGAGCAAGGTTTAATAAAAGCTGCCTTATCTCTTTCTCATCCAAAAACAGTTCTGGACATTCCTCTAATTGAAGGTTCACCTTCTTTCCTGTCAATAAAGCTTCTGCATTAATTAAAGGAAAAATAATTTCAATAATTCTATTTAACGAATATAATCGTTTATCGCTCGTCTTATTTTTAGCTAATGTTAGAAATTCCTTGATGATTTTATTTGCTCGATCTAACTCATCAATCATGAGCTCCATATGTTCTAGCGAAAGGTTAGAAGGATTTGATTTTCCAATTTGCAGGAATCCATGAACGGTTGTCATCGGATTACGAATTTCATGGGCTATTCCAGCTGCCATTTCACCAACTAAATTTAATTGATCAAGTCTTGCCATTTCTTTTTCAAATGCTAATCGTTCTGTTATGTCATTTAACACAATTAACACACAATTCTTCTTTTCAATCGTTATAATTTCAGTGGATAATAATCCTTGCTTCTGCTCTCCATTTTTCAGCATGAAGTTGACTCTTTGATTTTTAAAAGGAGTCAGCCATTCTTCTTCCTGAAAGCTCTCTTCTATACCATTAATTTCCTTCGATATTTCCCACTGATAACACTCATCCTTCAATTCCTCGATTGTATAACCCGTGCTTGTTACCCAGTTATTATTTACAGCAATAAAACTAGGATTTTGTAAGGTGCGGATTGCCATCATACATGGACTCGCCTCAAATATTTGTCGAAAACGTCCTTCCGATAGCATTAAATCATCTGTTACTTTAGATTTTTCTTCTCTTTCCCTATGCAGCTGATGATTCATGGATAATAACTCCAGCGTTCTTTCTTCTACAGCATGCTCTAAGCGATCAAGTTGCTGCTTTCTTAATAATTCCACTTCTTTTCGTTCAGAGATATCACGAATCGTACAAACGAATAATTGATAATCCTCTACCATTGCATCTCCAATATATATATCTACTGGAAAAATAATATGATTCTTCCGCTTCGCCTTCGCTTCTATCATTCTGCCGATTAACTTAGGAACCATCATCTCAAATGTAATAGGTGTTTCTCCAGATGTTTCTGATTCAACAGAATGTAAGAGTACTTCAATCGAAGCTCCTATAAGTTCTTCTTCTACATAGCCAAACATTCTTTTCACACTTGGATTGACACTAATTATTATTCCTTCTTCATCAAAGGTCACAATGGTGTCTTGTAACGCCTTCTGTAATACCGAAGAGAATACCGCATTTTTGGTTAAATCCATTTTCGTTATTCTTAATTCTTTATTCATTTTTTCCAATTCTGACGTTGTTTGCCAATTCATTTCATGGAGGCTTGTCGTATGACTTTCGAAAATTTGCACAAACTGAGCCACCTTACTTCTTAATGCATCTGGATTAAATGGTTTAACAATATAATCAATCGCCCCTGCTTGATAGCCTTGTGTAATATGATGAATATCTTGACTGATGGCAGTAATAAAAATAATGGGAATATGTCGTGATTTTTTTCGTTCTTTTATTAATTTTGCTGTTTCAAACCCATTTAAGCCTGGCATTTGAACATCGAGTAGAATTACGGCAAAGTCATATTTCAAAATGCATTTTAAAGCTTCTTCACCGGATTTAGCAAAAATCAAATGATAACGAGGAGAATTTAATACTGCTTCTAAGGCCATCAGATTTTCTTGTAAATCATCTACCATTAAAATATAGATTGGTTCTGATACGGAAGGAGATAGCTTTTTCTTTTGTTCTATAGATTGAGCCGAATACTGCATAAATTTATAAAGCCTCCTATCTATTAACAAGCCATTTACCAATGTTACCTAGATGCTAGTTGCGCTCTATTATTCTTTATAAAGCCAAACTCTGATAAGCGAATATAATTGCTCTAAATTTACTGGTTTACTAATATAATCAGATGCTCCCGCTTCCATGCACTGTTCTCGATTATGTTTCATCGCCTTTGCTGTTAGGGCGATAATTGGCAGCGTTTTAAATTTATCCTTTTTCCGTATGATGGAAATAGCCTCTAAACCACTCATTTCTGGCATCATAATATCCATCAACACAAGATCAATATCCGCGTTTTCCTCTAGAAGGCTGATCCCATCCTTCGCATTCTCTGCATAAAGAATTTCAATATTGTACTCTTCCAATGCTGCATGGATGGAAAAAATATTCCGTATATCATCATCTATAATCAGCACTTTCTTCCCTATTAAATTAGCACTCTTATATAGTTCCGTAGTGTCGATTAACTCATTATTTGTTACTGCAATTTGTCGATAACTTTCTTCAATAGGTGACTGTTCGACAGCTCCTTGTTGCTTTTGGCGTTTCACAGGTAAATAGAGAGAAAATGAACTGCCCATTCCTTCGATACTTGTTGCTTCCAATTCTCCCCCAAGTAAGCGGGAAATCTCTTTACAGATAGATAACCCAAGACCCGTTCCCCCATATTTCCTGCTGATGGTTCCATCTGCTTGCTTAAATGGTTCAAAAATAATATTCATTTTATCTTTAGGAATCCCAATCCCTGTATCCTTCACAGTGAAGGATACGATAGATTCTTCCGCCATGGCAAACTTGAACTTGGCTGTCTCCTCCATCCGAATAATCAGCTCCACACTTCCCTTTTCTGTAAATTTAAAAGCATTGGACAATAAATTTTTTAATACTTGATTTAAACGATGTGTGTCTGTCTCTATAAAAGCAGGCACCTCTTTATTAATTTTCACAGAAAAATCAAGTTTCTTCTGATTAGCGATAGGAGAAAACTGGCTTTTCAAGCAGTTTTGTATCCCTTCTATTTTTACTGGTTCCTCTATTATTTCCATCATCCCAGTCTCAATCTTCTCCAAATCTAATATCTCATTTATTAACCTTAGTAATTCATTACCAGAATAATAAATGGTCTGCAAATACTGGATTTGTTTTGTAGTTAAATTCTCATTTTCCTTTTCAACGAGCATTTGTGATAGGATTAGCATACTATTTAAAGGTGTTCTAAGCTCATGGGACATATTCGCCAAAAACTCCGATTTATACTGGGAGCTATAGATTAACTGCTGGGCTTGTTCCTCTAACTTCTTTCCTATCTTTTCTAGCTCTGCATTCTTTTCTTCTGACACTCTGTATTGTGCCTGTAATTCTTCATTAATAGCCATTAATTCCTGCTGCTGAGCTTGTAGTTCCTCCGACTGGCTTTGCAGCTCCTCCGTCAAACGCTGCTCATCCTCTAGCAATCTCTTAACTTCGAGTCGATTATAAATACCGTGAATGGATATACCTAAGTATTCCCCCACTTCTTTAAGTAAGCTTTGCTGCACCGGTCGGAAATATTGCAAAGAGGCTAATTCTACAATCGCTAACACTTCCCCTTCATAAGAAATGGGCTGAATAAGCACCTGCTTTGGTTCTGCCTCTCCTGATCCAGATTTAATCTTTATGTATCCATTGGGAATATCAATAAGACTGATGCTTTTATTCTCCTTTGCAGCTTGTCCCACTAAACCTTCTCCAAGCTGAATGATAGATTGTCTGTCTTCGTTATCAAAAGCATAATTTGCTATTTCCTTGAGGAAACGGGCATTACCCTTCTCGCTTAACAGATAAAAAACACCATATTGCGCACCTACAGCAGGAGTTATTTGACTAATGAAGTAATCTGCAAGAGATTCCATCGTTTCTACCATTGAAAAACTAGTTGTTATTTCTGCCAACCGTGAGTCAAGCCAACTTTGCTCCTCTGCCTTTGCACGGCTTTCAATTTCATCTCGAGAGTACTTTTCTAAAGTTGTTACCATTTCATTAAAGGCACGAGAAATTTCTCCTATTTCATCCTTCGAATTAATCTCCAGCCTTGGAAACTTTATTCCTCTACTAAAAGAAGCACCGGACATCACTTTCGTAACTTTATGTAGATTTTTTGTTAATCCCCTTATTAAATAAATGGCCAATGCAATACTGCATATTACTCCGACTATAATATAGACATAGGTCATTAATACGACAATATCATATGTTTTTTTTGAACCTTCTAGTTCTTCTTGCATCTCTTTAATCTGGGCACTATAAAGCGAGCTCGCGATTTGTAACAATCTATTTTTTTCATCACTTTCTCTCGCCCAAAAATTGGTGTTCATTTTTTTATTTTCGGCTTCCACTATTTGTTGGCCCTTTTCTTCAAAGGGTTTATATAATGTCGAAAATTTTATTAATAAGTCCTGCGTTTCATCCCTTTTATCATTCTCTGTTAAGAAATTATACGCTTTGTTTATTTCTTTTCTTGTTTCTTCCATTTGTCTCATTGTTATTTCATTGAGTGTTTTAGAGGATTGTGAGGATAATTCATATATTTGTCTGCTTAAGTTAGTAACTTCATTCTTTAACGTATAGGCTGCATTAATTCTTTCTGTTTTATCATGTGCAAGAACATGCATTTTGTCATTTTGCTGTCGAAGCATACTCATAAGTACAATAATTAAAATCGTAATGAATACAAAAATAATGCCTAAACCAACATAAAGCTTTGTACTAAATCTCATGTATCCTCCTATCAATCTACCAGTTTAAAAGCATAAAATAAGGAAACTCGGAAGATTATTTTTGATAAACAAGCATGAATATTTATAAACAAAGATGACTTTTTTACGTTATGAAAATAATTCCATTCTACAAAAATTATATGTTAAATATGGAAATGATACAATATGATAATTGGATGAAACTAGGAGCAGCCGGGAAGGGGAACTAACATGTCCGGAGCGTAAAAAACTCTTTTATTTAAAGATTATTGGTATAAAGTGGATTCCCCTTAATTAGGACATAATGAAAACTCCTAAACCTGGTACAAGCTTAAAGGTTTAGGAGCTTTTCATAATAAATATGGCGTAAACTAGCTGAGTCTTTATATGCATCATCCAATATTTCCGTTAATATAGCATTAGACACATCAGAAGAAAGCGATCTTTGTTTGATAAGAGTCCGAACTTCATATAAAAAATCAATATACGCAATATAATTATCATCATACATTTGCTGCCATTCCTCTTTCAGCTTTTTTGCCAGTTTCGGGCTTGCGCCATTAGTGGAAACACTTAAGTGAAGTCGCCCTTTTTTAAAGCTAGCTGGAATCTGACAGTTTCCTTCTTCAAAAGAAGAAGCATCATTCACTAAGCAAAACGATTTAATTTGTTTGGCGATACGATGATTTTCTTGTGAATCATTGGTTGCTGTAATAGTTAGAAAGGCATGGGTGAAATCTTCCTCTTTCCCTTTTCGTCGCAGCAGCTTTATTTTCCTGTCCTCTGAAAGATCTTCTATTTCAGTACAAACTTCGGGACTGATTACTGTTACACTTGCTTCTTCTTCTAGAAGCATCAACACCTTTCGATAGGCAATCTTGCCTCCACCAACTACTACACAATGTTTATCTTTTATATCAACTAGTAATGAAAGCATATTCATTCCCTACCATCATTTCATCTATTCTTTCTTTTAATATTCCAGCTATCAATGGATTATAACCCAAATAAGGGGCGAGTTCGTATTCTTTATGGTCACTTTTTATTTTATTAATAGTTTTTTCCATTGACTTCATCAAAATCCCCGTAAAAAGAAGATAGGGAATTACCAACACATGGCGATAGGAAGAATGTTCTGCCATTTGCAGCGCTTCTTCAAAGCTTGGTTCTGCAGCAGTTAAATAACAATCCTGTACAACGATTTGCTCCACTTGTTGTTCAATTAAAGCTGCCATTTTTCCTAAATCTCGTTTTACATCGGGATCACTGCTTCCTCTTCCAACAAGTATAACAAGCATTGTTTCATCACTTTCTTTATAAAGAGAAGCACTACGAATTTTGTCTGCAGCAATTTTAACCATTTGAGGATGAACTCCAATCGGTTTTCCATATTTCATCTGGACATGCGGATATTTCAGTGAGAGCTTTTCTAATACTTCTGGAATATCTTTTTTGGCATGGGCTGCTGTAAGAAGCAAAACGGGTATGATATAAATAGTGGAAGCACCCTTTTCTACACATTTTTGAAAACCTTCTTCAATGGAGGGATCAGATAATTCTAAGAAAGAATATTCTTGTATGCCTTTGAAACCATTTATCTTCATACACTTTTCAATAAAGGAGACAGCCTGCTCGCTTGCTTCCTTTACCCTGCTTCCATGACATATATATAATATTGCTTCCATTATCAAACAACCTCTTTCGGAATGGTTTCACCGAAGTTTTCCTCAAACCATTTAATTTTCTCTCTCATTTTTACTACTTCACCAATCACAATCATACAAGGATTTTCAATTCCTCCTTTTTCAGCATCCTCTATTACATGGTTAAGATCAGTAATAATTGTCTTTTGTTTAAAGGTTGTTCCCCAATTGATGAGTGCAACTGGTATTGTACTTTTTTTTCCAAAGGACAAAAGCTTCGACTGAATATAGGGTAGATTTTTCACTCCCATATAGATGGCAAGTGTATCAATTTGAGAAAGTGCTTCCCATTTAATATGGTCTTCCTCTCCATTTTTTATATGGCCTGTTACAAAGGCAAAAGAAGAGCCATAATCGCGGTGGGTCACTGGGATACCGGCATAACTGGGAGCAGCAATGCCTGCAGTAATTCCTGGTACTATTTCAAAGGGGATTTGATTCTTAGCTAATTCCTCTGCTTCTTCCCCGCCCCTTCCAAATACAAAGGGATCACCACCTTTTAGCCTTGTGACAATTTTCCCTTTTTTCGCATGTTTTACTAGGGTTTGATTGATCAATTCCTGTTTCATGGCATGATGATGCGGAAGTTTGCCGCAATAAATCAGTTCAGCCTTCGGTTTCGCATATTCTAATAACTCACGATTCACTAAACGATCATATAAAATTACATCGGCATTTTTGATGCATTTTAATCCTTTTACCGTTATTAAGTCCGGATCTCCTGGCCCTGCACCAACTAGATATACTCTCCCCATTTTATCCACCCTTCTTGTTGTTCGGATCCATTAAAAAGCGGGGAAAGGAATTGACGATGAACGAATGGTATTTGCAAGGACCATGCTCCGTTTTTCCCTTTCCCAATATTAAGAGATATAATATTCTTTTTCTTTTAAATATTGTACGATTTGTTCTACACATTCTTCAATAGAATGTTTTTCTGTATCCACGATTAATTCTGGCTGAAGCGGCTCCTCATAAGGGGAACTAATCCCTGTAAAGTCTTTTATAACTCCTTTTCTTGCCTTCTCATATAAGCCTTTCGGATCCCTTGCTTCACATGCCTCTATAGAACACTTTATATATATTTCCACAAACTCGTTTTCTTCTAATAAAGCTCTTACTCGATCACGGTCTTCGCGAAACGGAGAAATGAAGGCAGTTAGAACGACTTGCCCACTATCAACAAATAGCTTACTGACCTCACCAATTCTTCTAATGTTTTCTTTGCGGTCCTCATCCGAAAATCCTAAATCTTTATTAATTCCAAAACGAATATTATCTCCATCTAGGACATAGCTATTTGTCTGGTCTTCAAATAATCTTTTTGCAACAGCATTTGCAACCGTTGATTTTCCGGAACCAGATAACCCTGTAAACCATAGAACATAGCTATGATGCTTATTTTTTTCTCTTCTATCCTTCTTTGTTACTGCATGGTCATGCCATGTAATATTTGTACTTTGGCTCAAAAGTTCTCTCTCCTTTAAGAATGGATTTCTTGTTTTTGCAATCCTTTTATTAACACTTCCACTACTTCTTTCCGACTAAATGTACTTGGTGGAATCTCTCCATTTCTTAAAAGCTCACGAACCTTCGTCCCAGATAAAATTTCATGATGTTCTTTGCCATGTGGACAAGTTTTTGTAGAAGCCATGTTCTCACATTTCTTACAATAGAAACTATGTTCAAAGAATAATAGATTAATACCTAGCTCTTCTTGTGTAAATTGGTCAAAAATTCTTTGGGCATCATAGGTACCGTAGTAGCTCCCTACTCCAGCATGATCACGGCCGACGATAAAGTGAGTACAGCCATAATTCTTTCTCACCATCGCATGGAATATCGCTTCTCTTGGTCCTGCATAACGCATAGCAGCAGGAAATACAGCTAGAAATACACGTTCTTTTGGATAGTAACTTTTCAATAGCACTTGGTAGCTTTCCATGCGAACATCTGCTGGAATATCATCCGCCTTCGTTTCACCTACTAATGGATTTAAGAATAGACCATCCACAATTTCAAGTGCTGATTTTTGAATATATTCATGTGCACGATGAACAGGATTTCTTGTTTGGAACCCGACTACTGTCTTCCATCCCTTTTCTGCAAATATTTCTCTCGTTTCTGCCGGATCTAAGTAAAAACTGCTAAAATCCGTTTTCTCTACTTTCTTTAAGAGTTTAATCGGACCGCCAATATATATATTTCCACGATCAAACATTTTCTTCACACCTGGATGTGCTAAATCATCTGTACGGTAAACAGAAACAGCCTCTTTATTTTTATCTGGAATATAAATATCCTCTACTGTCAGCACACCATATACTTCACCTTCATGGACTAGTTTTACCGTATCCTGAAGTTCAATGGTATCTGATTGTTCTTTTGAAATGGGCAATGTAATAGGGATGCTCCAAACCTCACCTGTTGCTAAGCGCATACTCTCTACCACTGCTTCATAATCTTTTTGGGATAAAAATCCTGTAAGCGGGCTGTAGGCTCCATTTCCAATCAGCTCTAAATCACTAAGTGCAATAGTATCAATTTCTAGCTCCACCTTTAATTCAGAGACATCATAATTAGGATCGTATAAATTAATTAATTTTCCACCATGTGGTTGACTTAATGACATTTTTTAGCACACCTTTCTTTTTTCGGACCTTTTCTTATAAATGATTTCCGTTAAATTCCGCCACCATCTTCATAAATAGTACTGTTATCTTCACGAATCGTTTTCATTAGGCTTATAATTCCAAGTGTAGCAATACATACACTAAGAATAATAAGTACATTATAGATATCTGCTTCAATAAATAATTGAACTAAACCGTAAGAAATAACTAATGATAGGACTGGTGAAACAATCCATACCTTAAAAATTCTTAACACTAGTTTCTTCTTCAGAATCTCATATCCATTCTTCGAGACACCTATTCCGATAATGGCAGAGCTAGTTACTTGCGTTAACGGAACTGGTATTCCAAATATAGAAGCTATTGTCACTAATGTCGCGCCCGTGCCAGAAATTAGTCCTCCTTCCAGCTTCGTGAATTGGACAATTTTCTTTCCATTTGTCTGCAAGACTCTTCCCCCTAACAGAAAAGCGCCGATTGCAATAAAAAATCCACCCACTACTACTCCTGTTTGCATGGATATCATGTCAGCGCCAACTAATGGTCCAATAGAGTTTGCAACATTATTCATTCCCGCAGAGAAAGCTTCAAAGCACCCAACGATAATAACAAAAATAGACAAGTATTTTTCATTACTCGGATTGCGAATCCATTCATTTTGATTCTCAAGCTTTCTTACATATTTCCCAGCCCATAGAGCTATAAAAAAAGAAACGATTGGAACAAGAAGCCAAAAGAAGACAATCCATAATATATTCGCAATATATAAGCTTTTAAAAGCCACACCTACTCCTACTACACTGCCAACTGTAATTTCACTTGTTGATAATGGAATCCCCATTATATTAGCTATAAATAGGGAGAGTGCAGCTGATGATAAAATGATTAAGACAATTTTGGCATCAAGGATACTACTCGGAATTAATCCTTCCCCAACTGTTTTTACTACTTCACTCCCGCCAATTACCGCTCCTAGAAAAATCGCTACCGCACATATAAGCAGAGCAACTCTCTTTTTTGGTATGGCGCCTGATCCATAGGCAACACCAAGGCTTGCTGCTGCACCACTTGCACCAATGTTCATTGCAAAAAACAATGACATAATACCTGCTAAAATAATGATCATTTCTTTGTACCTCTACTCATTATTGTAAGTGTAGCCCGCATTCTGTTTTTCCTTTTCCCGTCCATCTTCCAGAACGTAAATCATCCATATTAATAGCAGGCTGGGTACATGTTCTGCAGCCAATGCTCGGATAACCCTTATCGTGAAGAATATTGTAGTCCAAAGAGTACTTATGGGCATATCTCCAAACATCTTTCCATGTCCAATGAATCAGTGGACAAACCTTTATGGATTTAAATTTATTATCCTTATTTAGATATTGCGTGTTTTTTCTTGTTTCTGACTGTTCTCTGCGAAGTCCTGAAATCCAGGCAATCGGTTCAGACAGCACTTCATGTAAAGGAACAACCTTGCGAATCTCACAGCATTTATTTGGATTAGTTAACCAAAGTTCTTCTCCATATTGTGCAGCCTGTTCTTCTAACGTAATGGCTGGTTTTTTCATTTCAATTTGCAAATCTGGATACCGCTGTTTCACTTTTTCAATTAATTCATAAGTTTCATCAAAATGTACATCTGTATCTAAAAAGACAATACGCGCGTCCTTTTTTATCTGCGAAATTAAATCGATAAGAACAATCCCTTCAATTCCAAAACTACAAGCATAGACAATATCCTCTCGGTACGTATCATAAGCCCACTTTAAAACCTCTAAAGCTCCCTTTGTTTCCGTTTCACTTGAAAAGTTCACAGGAGGATACGTATCAATAGTTTCATAGGTTAATAACTGACTCATTAAAAATCCTCCAATTTAATAATGGTATTTTGTTCGTGGATTATGTGCCCAAAATATAAAAAGAGGCAGCTTTAACCCACTTTCTCAGTTAAAGTTGCCTCTAGTTTGTCTAGTCAGCTTCTTTATCAAACGCCTTAAACAGGAAATTCTTATTATTTCCCTAAGCGTATCTTTTCATTTTTTTCGATTTGAATAATTTTTCCATCCTGTACGACTAATGTGACCGATCCAAATTTCATTGTGTTTAGAATTTGCTCTAATTGAATTTTCACTTTGTCCAGCTGATTTGTTTCCCCCACCAACAAATCCCTCCTTAAAAAAGGTGAAATCTTACTAAACCATTTGAATAGCGTTTACGCCAGACATATTTTTGAATCGAAAACGCCTATCAAAGGAATGCTCGACCATCGTAAGTGAAATGCATTTACGATTAAAAAAATCCTTCCATTTGGAAAGAGTTGAGTATTATTCCTTACCCTCTCTTTCAAAATGGGTATCCATTTTGTTGGATTTTGCACCTTGCATCCAGCAAGTTGCCAGACTTCCTTGGGCTGATTCTCTCCATCTCTCTTGAAAGGCATTGTTATTTTCTAAATTTTATCATAATTGCCATTATTGTCAATAAGTTTTTCTAGTTGTTTAGTCGGGATTAATGATTTATTTCCTAGTATTTTAGGGGGAATACTTTTCTTATTATAGAAAAAAATATAGTATTAGTGAATGTCCTATTACTATTGTTGGCAAAAATAGCTGATTAGCACTAGACTATATCAGCTATCTTTCCATTCTTATTTTTTTCGTATCTTTAATAACGGCTTTGCAATGATAGGTGTTAAAATACCTGATAAAATTGCCTCTGGGACACCATTTGTACCAACTACAGCTAGTATCGCCGGCAAGAGATCTTCCACATTCACGCCAATTGCGTTTGCATACGGCTCTCTTACAAATAAATAGACAAAACCTAGCACAAGAATTGTATTGATTAGAGATCCTATCACACCCGAAATGCTCATTGCTACTGTCTCATTCATTTTGTCTTTCAGCACCTTATAAAATAACAGTCCTGCCACTACTCCAATCATTACTCTAGGAAAAACAGATATTAACGGATTGGTAAAAATAATCGGAGCAAGAACACTTGTCGGATAAGTGAAAGCACGAATAAATGTGATGATGCCCCATACTCCTCCAATAATTGCGCCTTCTAATGGTCCTAAAACAATCGCTGCGATAATAACTGTGATCTGAATGATTGTTATACTAAGTACAGGAGTCGGAATATACCCTAATATTGGAACAAAGGTTTGAATAATAATAATAGCCGTAAGAAGTCCTAGTAGAACCAAACGAGTAGTTTTATTTTTTTTCTTCATCTGCAAGTAGTTCTCCTTATGTGGAAAAAGCATTATCCACTTTTCCCTCAATTTAATAAAATTCCTTTGTTATCATACTACAAATACAAGTATTTTTTCTATGATAATAAGAAGGATTTTCTGCATTTTCCTTAGGATGGGGTTAATTACTTGCTGTTATACATTATCGGATTACTCGTTATAAGGAAAAGTCTCTTTAAGGGTTTCAATAAAGGTGATAACATTTTGTTTCTCCTTCATAATTGAAGCAAAGAGATAAGATAATCTCCTTGTAAATCGCGTTTTTGTGACTGGAATAATACTTAGGTTTCCATTCTTCACATCCCTTTCTATCACACTTTTGGATAAGAGTGATAAGCCATTGCCATTAATAAGCGTTTCCTTGATGCCTTGATTACTGCTAATGGTTAAAAAGGATTCAGCTCTTAACCCATTGGATCGAATAACATGATCTAAGTACTCTCTTGTACCCGATCCAAGCTCTCTTGTAATCCATGTCTGATCATGGAGTTCAGAAATGGAAATGCCTTCCCGAGTCGCAAGTGGATGATGAACAGATGCCACAATAAATAACTCATCCTCCATAAATGGCACCACCTGCAATTCCTTATCATTTGTTTGTCCTTCAATTAAACCGATATCTACTTCATATAATCTTACCGCTTGGACAATTTCTTCTGTATTACCAATCGTCACTTGAATTTGCAATTCAGAATGCTTTCTTTGCAGATCAAGCAGTAATGCAGGAAGAATATATTCGCCGATCGTAAAACTAGCACCTATTTTTAATTCACCCTTAATCGCATGATGATGCTCTAAAATATGCTGTCTCGTCTGGTCATATAAGCGTATCATCTGAATGGCACAATCATAAAGCATTTGACCGGTGGGTGTTACTTTTAAATATTTTGGTGAACGCTCCAATAGTTTTGTTTGAAACTCCTTTTCCAGGTTTTTAATATGTAGACTTACACTCGGCTGACTCATTAACAGCATTTCTGCTGTCTTTGTAAAATTCTTTACTTCAACAAGCGTCACAAATGTTTTTAGAGCTTCATACTGCATTTTTCCTCCTCCTTTTCGCTAATAGGAAAATTAATTATTAAGAATACTAATAGTTGCTATTAGTTATATGTATTTTACTAATTCTTTAATTTCCAGTAAAGTACAATTAGAATACATCTCATACGAGGATGCTTAAGGCGGCTGCTTTCATGTATGGATACCTTAACGCCTATCAAGCTTTCGTCACATGCTTAAATTAATCTCCAATTAGATACTAATCTATTTATTTAGAAAAACAATATCCCTTGCTTGTTCTAATTAGTAACAAGCTTCTTTTGTATTTCTAATCCGATTTGTCTGATAGGATTAATAAAATACAGAGTGACAATCCTCCCTCTTCATTATAAAATGAATTGCAAGAATTATCCCACTAATCAAATAACAATAGGGAATACCATTATCTATGCGAGGTGAAAGTGTTGCAGCTTCAAGTAATAAATAGTCCTTTTAATCAAGAACAAACAGAATTATTAAACCGTCTTTTACCAACTTTAACTGAATCACAGAAAATTTGGCTAAGCGGGTATTTATCTGCTTCCACTGCAATCGCAGCATCAGCAGAACCTATCTCCAATACTGCATTAACAGAGCAAAAGGCAGCTGAACCAATTACAAAAGACATTACGATTCTTTTTGGATCCCAAACTGGAAATGCACAAAGCCTTGCCAAAAATCATGGCAATCGTTTAAAAGAATTAGGGTTTAATGTCACTGTACAGTCAATGGGTGACTTTAAACCTAATAATCTTAAAAAAATACAAAATCTCCTTGTTATTGTTAGTACTCATGGAGAAGGCGATCCACCAGATACCGCTATAGCCTTCTATGAATTCTTACATGGAAAGCGAGCACCTAAGCTGGAGAACTTCCAATATTCCGTGTTAGCGCTTGGTGACAGCTCGTATGAATTCTTCTGCGAAACAGGGAAGCAATTTGATAAGCGTTTAGAAGAATTGGGTGGAACAAGACTTTATCCACGTGTGGATTGTGACCTTGATTATGATGAACCAGCTAGTGAATGGTTCGAAGGCATCGTCAGCAGCTTGAGCCTTCAATCAGAATCAACCGCTCAGTCCATAAGTATAACACCACCATCTCTTCTAGATTCTGGTTATTCTCGCAGCAATCCGTATTATGCAGAGGTACTGGAGGTCATTAATTTAAATGGACGTGGCTCTAATAAAGAAACATTGCATGTAGAGCTTTCGCTTGAGGATTCTGGAATCTCTTACGAACCAGGTGACAGCCTAGGAATATTCCCAAATAATGACCCAGAATTAGTTGATCTTTTAATACAAGAATTAAGCTTTTCTCCAACAGAAAGTGTCACAATCAATAAACAAGGAGAAGTTCTGGCTTTTCGAGAAGCTTTATTAACCTATTTTGAAATTACAGTTTTAACCAAACCATTGGTAGAGAAATTTGCAAAAATAACAACCAATCCAGCTTTAGAAGACTTACTTGCTAAAGGAAATGAAGATAAATTAAAGGCATATATAAATGGGCGTGACTTATTAGACCTTATTCGAGATTATGGGCCAATTGAGGCAGATGTGCAGACATTTGTAGCCTTGCTTCGTAAACTGCCTACCCGCCTTTATTCGATTGCCAGCAGCTACAAAGCAAACCCTGATGAAGCACATTTGACGATTGGCGCCGTTCGTTACCATGCAAATGGACGAGATCGCAATGGTGTTTGCTCTGTTCAAATAGCGGAACGTATTCAGCCAGGCGATAAACTGCCTATCTATATACAAAACAATGAAAATTTCAAACTTCCGGAAAACCCAGATACTCCTATTATTATGGTTGGTCCTGGGACAGGAGTGGCACCCTTCCGTTCTTTTCTGCAGGAAAGAGAAGAAATCGGTGCAGAAGGAAAAGCATGGCTATTCTTTGGCGACCAACATTTTGTTACAGACTTTCTCTATCAAACCGAATGGCAAAATTGGCTTAAAGATGGGGTTTTAACAAAAATGAGTATTGCTTTTTCCCGCGATAAAGCGGAAAAGGTATATGTGCAGCACCGCATGCTGGAGCATAGCAAAGAGTTATTTGAATGGCTGGAAGAAGGAGCTGTTCTTTATGTTTGTGGAGACGAAAAGCATATGGCGCATGATGTTCACCAAACACTCCTTACTATTATCCAAAAAGAAGGCAAAATGGCTTTAGAAAAGGCTGAGGAATATATAGCTTCTATGACTCAAACCAAGCGTTATCAACGTGACGTCTATTAAATAGTTGGCAGGAAAGGAGTTTTTCGAAAATGGCAAAACAAGTATTAAAAGCACCAGATGGACCACCAAGTGATGTAGAACGAATAAAAGAAGAGAGTAATTATTTACGTGGCACATTGAAGGAATCCATGGAGGAAGAATTAAGCGCTGGTATTTCAGACGATGATAACCGCTTAATGAAATTCCACGGAAGTTATTTGCAAGATGATCGTGATATACGCAACGAACGCGCTAAGCAAAAATTGGAGCCTGCCTACCAATTTATGCTGCGAGTTCGAACACCGGGTGGAGTAGCTACACCGGCTCAATGGCTAACAATGGATGATCTTGCACAAAAGTATGGAAATAAAACATTAAAATTAACGACACGCCAAGCTTTCCAAATGCATGGCATTTTAAAATGGAATATGAAACAGACTATTCAAGATATACACCAATCCCTACTTGATACAATTGCTGCTTGTGGCGACGTCAATAGAAATGTGATGTGCAACCCTAATCCGTATCAATCAGCTTTGCATAGTGAAGTGTATGAATGGTCAAAAAAATTAAGTGATTATTTACTGCCTCGTACACAAGCTTATCATGAGCTCTGGTTAGATAAGGAAAAGGTAGCTTTCACTCCAACTGTCGAGGAAACAGAAGTGGAGCCAATGTACGGGAAATTATATTTACCTAGAAAATTTAAAATTGGTATTGCCGTTCCTCCTTCTAATGATATTGATGTTTTTTCCCAAGACCTGGGGCTAATTGCCATTACGGAAGAAGAAAAATTAGTTGGATTTAATGTTGCCATCGGCGGCGGAATGGGAATGACCCATGGAGATAAAGCAACCTATCCTCAGCTTGCAAAAGTTATTGGATTCTGTACACCTGAGCAAATTCTTGATGTGGCAGAAAAAGTAATTACGATTCAACGTGATTATGGAAATCGCTCTGTTCGAAAGAACGCCCGTTTTAAATATACCGTAGATCGTCTTGGTCTAGATACTGTAGTAGAAGAGCTAGAAAATCGCTTAGGCTGGAAACTTCAAGAAGCGAGAGAATTTCAATTTAATCATAACGGCGACCGCTATGGCTGGGAAAAAGGCATTAAAGGAAAATGGCACTTCACTTTATTCGTGGAAGGCGGCCGCATTAAAGATTATGAAAATTATCCATTAATGACAGGCTTGCGCGAAATTGCTAAAGTACATACTGGCGACTTCCGGTTAACAGCCAATCAAAATCTAGTCATTGCGAATGTCTCCAGCCGTAATAAAAAGCAAATCGCTCATTTAATCGAGCAATATGGCATTATGGATGGAAAACGTTTCTCTGCACTGCGTCGTAATTCTATTGCTTGTGTATCCCTGCCAACCTGCGGGCTAGCGATGGCAGAAGCAGAACGATACTTACCAGTCTTAATTGATAAGATAGAAGAAATTGTGGATGAAAATGGGCTTCGTGATGAAGAAATTACAATCCGTATGACAGGCTGTCCAAATGGCTGTGCCCGCCATGCATTAGGGGAAATCGCCTTCATTGGAAAAGGACCTGGAAAGTACAATATGTACCTAGGCGCCGCCTTTAATGGTAGCCGCTTAAGCAAACTCTATCGCGAAAATGTTGGCGAGGAAGAAATCCTTTCAGAACTTCGCGTACTGCTCCCGCGCTATGCGAAAGAAAGAACGGCAAATGAACATTTTGGAGACTTTGTTATTCGCGCTGGCATTGTTAAAGAAGTAACCGACGGTACAAACTTTCATGATTGACAGATGAGTCATTGCACCACTTTAATCGTTTTTGATTGGGTGGTGCTTTTTTGTGGTTGGAATTGGAGGGTGGGGGGGTGTTTGATTGGGTGGTTGAGGTTTGGCTGATATATTCGGAGTTTGGCTGATTCCCTCTCTACTTTGGCTGATATATTCGGAGTTTGGCTGATTCCCTCTCCACTTTGGCTGATATATTCAGAGTTTGGCTGATTCCCTCTCTACTTTGGCTGATATATCTGGAGTTTGGCTGATTCTACCTCCCTTTTGGCTGATATTTTCAGAGTTTGGCTGATTCTATCTCCACTTTGGCTGATTTATCTGGAGTTTGGCTGATTCCCTCTCCACTTTGGCTGATATTTTCAGAGTTTGGCTGATTCTATCTCCACTTTGGCTGATATATTCGGAGTTTGGCTGATTCCCTCTCTACTTTGGCTGATATATTCAGAGTTTGGCTGATTCTACCTCCACTTTGGCTGATATATTCGGAGTTTGGCTGATTCCCTCTCCACTTTGGCTGATTTATCTGGAGTTTGGCTGATTCTACCTCCACTTTGGCTGATATATCCGGAGTTTGGCTGATTCTACCTCCCTTTTGGCTGATATATTCGGAGTTTGGCTGATTCTACCTCCCTTTTGGCTGATATTTTCAGAGTTTGGCTGATTTCTCCTACACTTTGGCTAATATATCCATAATTTAGCTAATTTACCCCTTCACCTTGGCTGGTACACTCATAATTTCACCTATTCCCCTACTATTTTGACTAATATAATACTTATACTTTTACTGATTTCCCCACTATTTTAACTGTTATACCCAAAATTTTGCCGATTCTCCCACTTCGATTTCCGCCCTTCCCTATCCATATCAAGCCATTGCCTACTTTTCCTACAAACAAACTGATTTTCCCACTCATAGGCCAACCTAGTTTTGTATATATTTAAAGTTGTAAGCCATATAAATATTTCCATATGAAAAATAGGAGGCTACATCATGTCTGTTAATCCAGCTTCCCCTTCCTTTCAACTATTCGGGGATTCTACCCAGTCTGTTAATTATAAAAGGGATTCTTATAATTACATTACACAGTTATTTTCTGAACAATTACCTGCGATACATACTGGGTTATTCAATGTCCATCTTAATCAAGGATTCATTGTTCAGCCGCACTGGCACACAAATGTGAATGAACTTGTTTTTGTCATTAGTGGGGAAGTTATGACCTCTGTCTTCAACCCCTTTACACAAAGCATCATGACTTATCATGTAAAACCCGGGCAAGCTTCCCAATTTCCAAAGGGGTGGTTCCACTGGATAGTAGCATTGCGAAACAATACTCATTTTCTTACTATTTTCGACCAGCCGCAACCTGATATCGTGTTTGGTTCTGATTTTCTACGTTTTTTGCCAAAGGAAATTGCTAACAGAGCTTATTGTGTAAACGAAGCCGCCTACGCACATGCCATTGCCCCCATTACCCAGTCTACTATTCTCGGGCCACCACCAGGATGTGACCAAATCGGAGGAGTCCTAAACTATCCATACCATGCCACTCAGCCTTCACCCACTATACATCCTTATCTCAATCTTTCCTCTCCTCCCCACGCTTATTAACCAGGAAAAGTAAGAAAGGATGGAGGTTATTACTGTGACAAAGAAACAACATTATGGTTCTGAAGTAAAATGTGAAGAAATTGAATGGACGTTTCCTCCTCAGCAGCAAACACGGCAGCCGGGGTTTGAATATTTGATGGATCCACTTCCAATTTTTGATAACCCTAAATATATCGGAACAGGTAAGTTAAAGGATCGTACAGCTATTATTACCGGCGGAGACAGCGGCATTGGCAGAGCCGTTGCCGTCGCTTTTGCGAAGGAAGGGGCGAACATTGTTATCTCTTATTTTGACGAGCATACAGATGCAGAAACAACAAAGCGAGTTGTCGAGCAATATGGTCGTTCCTGCTTACTGATTCCAGGAGACTTGCGAAGAAGAGAACATTGTGAATTCATTGTGCAAAAAACATTAGAAACGTTTGGGAAAATTGATATTTTGGTTAATAATGCAGCTGTACAATTTTTGCGAGAAGACTTAACTTCCATACCAGATGAACAATGGGAATTAACGTTTGATGTAAATATCCATGCCTATTTTCACTTAACAAAGGCTGTCTTGCCTCATTTAAAAGAAGGAGCCAGTATTGTTAATACGACCTCTTTGGTTGCCTATATTGGGGTAAGTGACTTGATTGATTATACGACGACTAAAGGTGCGATTGTTAGTTATACAAGAGCGCTAGCCAACAACCTTGTGCAAAAAGGTATCCGTGTGAACGCTGTTGCTCCTGGACCTTTCTGGACACCCATCCAGCCTGCTTCACAATCAGCTGAAAATATTGCTACATTAGGCTCAGATGTACCAATGAAGCGGGCGGGGCAGCCGTATGAAATTGCTCCAGTTTATGTGTTGCTTGCTTCTGATGATGGTTCTTATATGACAGGACAAACGATTCATGTAAATGGCGGTGCTATGGTTACGACTTAGAACAGCAAAAAAAGGACGATATCCGTCGTCCTCTTTTGTTATTCCTCATTATTTTTCTCTTTTTAACACCCTTACTTCATATGGCAAAAGTTCTATCTGTTCTTGCTTTATTTCTTGTGTAAGTAAATCGAAAAAGGATTCTTTTAACGTTACTGTTTGCTTTTGTTCTGTAAAATTCATGACAAATAAATAGTAGCACTCAGCCGAATCCCTTCTTTGGACGGAAACACCTTCTTTATGCAGAATTTCCCTTTCGCTGTCAAGATTACCTTCTTTTTGCAATTCCTCATAAAAATCATCTAAAAAGGCCTGTTCCGTTCTTGCCCCTATAAAATAGGCTTTTCCTTTCCCGTAGCAGTTTTCTACAACAGCAGGATTCCCTTGATAAAAGTCCTCCATATACGTCGCTAAAATATTCGCTTCTTTCCTTTCAAAAATGGTGCAATAATCTTTTATTTCATATTGCTTCCCTTTATAGATAAGGGTATTTCTATCTTTTGGATAAAGAGTATCTGTTTCTTTTACATCAATGCCAAATATTCGTTTTAGCGTTGCCGGCCAACCTGATAAATGGGCAAGATCCGTTTCATTAACAAGGCCACTAATATATGAACTTACAAGTGTTCCTCCATTTGCAACATAGTTTTCTAATTTAGAAATTGTATCAAGAGACATCATGTAGAGCATTGGAGCAATAACTAAATCATAGGAAGCAAGCTCTTGATTTAATGTAACTATATCGACACTAATATCCTTTTTCCAAAAACTTTGATAATGTTTTTGCAACGTTTGAGGATATTGCTTTGTTGAATCGGAGAATCCTTGTGCATCGTTTAACGCCCAGTTATTTTCCCAATCATATACAATTGCTACTCTTGCTTGTTTATGTGTTCCCTTTACTTCAGCAATCTTCTCTAGAGCTCCACCAACTGCTGAAACCTCTTGAAAGACTCGATTCGTTTCACTATTATCATGATCCACTACTGCCCCATGAAATTTCTCGGAGGATCCTCTTGATTTTCTCCATTGAAAATACAGAACACTGTCTGAACCATGTGCGATAAATTGCATGGAGGATAGCAAATGCATACCAGGTCTCTTCGTTTTATTCACATCATGCCAGTTGACGCCACTTGGTGTACTTTCCATAATGAGAAAAGGCTGTTGTTTTAAAGAGCGATACAAATCATTGATAAAACCAACTTTTGCAGCTAAGTCCTTTGTTTCCTCCCAATCATTGTGCCAAGCAGGATAGCAATCCCAACTAACAATATCCACATGCTTTGCAAACTCACTATAATTCAAACTTTGAAAGGGTATTAAATCATGCGTGTCTGCCATAAAGTTTGTTGTAATAGGGATAGATGGAGAGATTTCCCTTAATGGCACTATTTCATGCTTGTAAAAATCAATTGTTTGGTCAGTGACAAAACGTTTCCAATCTAAATTCAAACCATGAACCATACTTTCTCCAATGGAAGAAGGAGATTCAACTTCTGACCAATCTGTGATCGTATGACTCCAAAATGGTCCCCACCAAGCATGATTTAGTTTATCTAAGGTCCCATACTTCTTTTTCAGCCAATTACGGAAATTATCTTGGCAAAGTCCACAGTGACAATCGCCGCTATACTCATTGGAAATATGCCACATTAGTAACGCAGGATGATTTCCATAGCGCTCCGCTAGCTTTCTATTAATAATTGCTACTTTTTCACGATAGATAGGGGAAGAAAAACAATGATTATGGCGTCCCCCATGTAACATTTTCATGCGATTTTCGGTGGTTCTTAAGACTTCTGGATACTTCTTAGACATCCATGCTGGTCTAGCGCCGCTTGGAGTAGCTAAGATAACTCTCCCGCCCATTTGATAAATGGCCTCTATTCTTTCATCGAGCCAGTCAAACTGGAATTCCCCTTCTGTTGGTTCAAGTGCACTCCATGCAAATACCCCTAAAGTGAACGTATTTGCTTTTGCTAATTTCATCAATCGTAAATCATCTTTCAATATTTCTGGATAATCGAGCCATTGATCTGGATTATAATCTCCACCATGCAATAAGCGATTATCTGCTACTGTTTTATCTGTCATCTTAATGCCCTCCGATTCTTATCCTTTTGTTCCTCCTGCTGTTAATCCAGATACGAAATGCTTCTGTAAAGCTACAAATACAATCGCAACCGGAATACTTATCAGAATAGCTCCAGCTGCAAAGGTGGTGTAGCTTGCTCCCATTTTGTCGCTGACTAATTTATACAAGCCTATCGGAAGTGTATAGTATTCTGGATTTCTCAATATAACCGATGATATCGCGAAGTCTCCCAGCGGAGCAGTGAATCCATTCATTGCAACTACCGCAAGCATCGGTCTAGATAAGGGCATGAGTATTCTCCAAAATATTCTGGTGTTGCTAGCTCCATCAATTTTCGCACTTTCATCCAGGTCAAGCGGTATAGAATCAATATATCCTTTCATTAAATATGTATTCATTGGGATTTGGCCACCAACATAAATAAATATTAAGAGCCAATGGCTATTGATTAACCCAAGCATTTGCGCCAAAACAAAGATTGCGATTAAAGCAGAAAACTGTGGAATCATTTGTAATAGCAAGAATAACATTAAACCATTTTTTCTCCCTTTAAACCGAAAACGAGAGAAAGCATATGCTGTATAAGAGACACATAGTATCGAAAACACCATTGTGAGAATACTAATCTTCATCGAATTCATATACCATTTTCCATAGTAAAGAGTACCTTCCTGTTGAAAAAGGTCTTTATAATGACCCACTGTTGGATTATCTGGGATAATACTCGTACTTACCAAGCTGTTACCCGGATTGAAGCTAGCACCAATCGTCCATACTAACGGATAAATAATAAGGGTACATACAATAAGCAAAAGGAGGTAAGTAAGTGTCATTCGAATAGTCCGCTGTTTTTTGATACTGACCGTTTTTTTGGCCATCTTATTTTACCTCCTTAAAAGAATTCGTTCTTCTGAATTGCCATAAAGCAATACTAATAACAAAAATACTAAGTAAAATCGTCAATGCAGCAGCAAGTGCATATTGACTGTTCTGCATCGTTAATTTATAAATCCAGGAAACTAAAATATCTGTACCACCGGCTGTTGATCCTGGCACAGCTGGTCCTCCCGCATTAAACAGATAGATAATGTTAAAGTTATTAAAATTAAACGTATATTGCGTAATAATAATAGGTGCCATTGAGTATAAAATAAGTGGCAGCGTAATATTTTTGAACTTTTGAATGGGGGAAGCTCCATCAATCGTTGCTGCTTCGTATAGATCATCGGAAATCGATTGAAGTACCCCGGTGGTGACAATGAATATATACGGAAACCCAAGCCATCCTTGTATAAGCAATAATGCCAATCGTGTCCAGTTTGGGCTTGTCAGCCAAGGAATACTATCTATCCCAAAAAAAGCTAAGATGGAAGTATTAATCGCCCCAAAGCTATCATTGAACATGCCTGCAAATACTAAAATTGTTACAAATCCAGGTACAGCCCACGGTAACACTAAAATAGTACGAAAGAATTTTTTAAAGCGTAATTCCTTCTGATGAACCACCACCGCTAAAAAAATCCCTATTGCCACTTGAAGCGTTGAGGCAATCAGTGTCCAAATTAAAGTCCATCCTAATACATCAAAAAAAGTAGCTCGCCATATATCGACGGTAAATATCTTCTTAAATGTCTCAAGTCCTACCCAATCCACTAAATTAGCGGGAGCGGAATGGTACAGGTCATAGTTAGTAAAGGCAAGTGCAAAACAAAATAGGATCGGAAAAATAACAGAGAAAATAAGTAAAAGGAAAGCTGGACTTGTAATGATATATGGATATCCTTCTGCTAAAAGAACCTGATACTGCTCTTTTATGGAGGGAATAGCAAATCCTTCTTCTCTTCTCTTTCCAATCGCATACGCATCTTTTATATTGAAGTAATAAAAAGCTAATCCGAAAAAAATAACAATTACAGCGATAATGCCCTCTGCAAGTAAGAAGATGGAATTATCTCGGGGCACTTGTTCCCCAAGCGTAACAATCCCCCATAGTCCCATATTAAATAAATCCTTAAAAACAACAATAAATGCGATAGAAAAGATAAGGAAGAATGCTCCCTTTCCCCATTGTTTATTATAGAACTGCCCTAAACCTGGAATGATTGATAATAATGCAGCCCTTTTCGCTGTCTTTGTATCTGTATCAACTGCCTTTGCTTGGAAGCTCATACTTAAACTTCACCTCTCTCCTTTTAAAAGGGACCAGTATTTTTTGGATACTGTGCCCCTCCTTGTTCCTAGTTAGTTTCCACTATTAGCAGCAATGGAACCTTTGATTGTCTCGACCGCTGTTGACAGAGCCTCTTTTGGCTTCGCTTTTCCTGTTGCAATCGTTTGAAGTGCTGAGTCAATTGGCTGCCACACTGCATCCATTGCTGTAATGCCTGGTGTTAATTGTGAATATTGAGATTGATTCGCTACTGCCTTTGCATTTTCACTTTCTGTCACAGCTGGATCTTCTGCTAACGCCTTTACTGCTGGAACTTCTTTCGTAATTTCATAGCGTGTTTTCGAATTCTCTTCATTTGCTAAAAATCCAACTAATTTTTCTGCTAGTTCTGCATTTTTACTATAAGTGCTTACGTTATAGCTTTTCACCCCGATGAAGGATCCCATATGTTCTCCATTTGCTAACATCGGGAGCTCTGCTACTCCATAATTGACGCCTGCTTTCGCATACGGCTCTAAATTCCACGGTCCAGAAATAACCGCAGCGGCTTTCCCTTCTGTAAATAGAGAATCCAGAACATTTATCCCTTGCTCGCCAATAATTCCGGATGGGAACAATCCATCTTTATAAAATTTAGAAATATACTCTGCTCCTTCAATGGCTCCTTCATTTGCTAAACCAATATCCTCTGGATTGTATGCTCCAGAACTGTCCTGCCCGAATACATAACCTCCATATCCACTTAGAACACCATTTGCATAGTATATTTGATCCCATAAAGCCAATAAGCCATAATTTCCATCCTTGGTTACCCCTTTAGAGAACTCATACCATTCCTCTGTTGTTTTCGGCAATTGGTCTTCACTTACTAAGTCCTTGTTATAGTATAAAATGGTCGTTTCCACGGCTTTAGGAAGCCCATATACTTTGCCATCAACCATTTGGGATTCCATCGCTGCCTCTGTATACATTGACTTTTGCGTATCATCAACTGTGATTTCCTTTAAAATCCCCTCTGTTACAGCCGTTCCAATCTGATCTGCGGGAATTGTGATAACATCAGCTCCTGTACCTGCTGGTCCGTCTAATCGCAAATCTTCTAATTGATCTGCATAAGCTTTCTCTTCAACTTTAATTTTCACGTTATTTTCTTCTTCAAATTTTTTAATTGCATCTGCAATTCCTTCCGACTTGCTTTGATCTTCCCATACAAGGAGATCATAGCCATTGTTATTTTTCTTTGAAGATGTATCGCTATTTGCCTCATCTGATGGTCCACAACCTGCTAATGCTAAAGCTAAAGAACTACTCAAAAGTATTGCGGTAAGCCTCTTTTTCATCTTTTTTCCACCCTTTGCTTTTTCTATTGTCTGAAAACGTTTTCTAACAAAAGAATACTATACAAAGAATTTTTTGTAAATATATTTAGTAATATATTTTATTAAAAAAGAAAAATACAATACTTAATAAATTTAATAATATAATAAATACTAATAAAAATATTTACTTATTAAGAATAACATCAGGAAAATAATTTACTAAAAAACATTACTAATTTATAAACAAATCGCTTATAATGAATGTATTGAGAACAGTGCTTTTAGGAGGTTTACATGGTCACCATAAAAGATATTGCAAAAAAGGCAGGTTTTTCACCATCTACCGTTTCGAGATTATTAAATAATGATTCAACACTCTCTATTTCTCCAGAAACCAAGAAGAGAATTTTAGATACAGCATTTGAGTTAGGATATGAAAGAAAAAGTATTCAACCACTTATTGAAAAGGTTGCACTTCTTTACTGGATTACGGATAAAGAAGAGCTGGAGGATGTTTATTTTAAACAAATGCGATTAGAACTTGAAAAAAATGCTATTAACCATAATATTGAATTGCATCTATACAAACATGAAGACGGTATAAATAGTATCCCCCATGATATTTCTGGCTTTATTGCAGTTGGTGCCTTTTCGATGGAAGAAATTCAAAAACTAAGAAAGAAAACGAAAAAAGGGGTTTTCATTGATACTAATCCTGTCCCTGACCTATATGATGCTGTATTACCGGATACTATAAGAATCACCAAAAAGGCAATCGATTACTTCATTGAAAATGGACATCAAAAAATTGGGTTTATTGGTGGAACCTATCATAATCCAGATACGAATGAAGATGAAATGGATATTCGCGAAATCACGTTTCGTGCACATATGCAGAATATAGGATTGCTCGATGAAAGATATATATTTGGCGAAAGGCATTTTTCCGTAAATGATGGCTATACCGTTACAAAGAAAGCAATTGACTGCTTAAAAGAAGAATTGCCGACTGCCTTCTTTATTGCCTCTGATCCAATTGCAGTCGGAAGTCTTCAAGCTTTTAATGAATATAATATTTCGATTCCAAATAGAGTCAGTATTATAAGCGTCAATAATATAAGTGTGGCGAAATATGTATCACCTCCCTTAACAACCTTTCATATTGATATACCGGAACTATGCAAGACGGGTGTTTCTTTACTTCTTGAGCAAATTCTAGATCAAAGAAAAATTCCAAAAACTGTTTTACTGCAGTCAGAATTAATTAAACGGAAAAGCACATGATTAAAAAGGCAGCGAGGTTTCATTGTCACAAAAAAAGCATCCAAACAGATGCTTTTTTTTCATACTTTCTTCGTATTGGGGGAATATAAAAAAATCCTGTGATAACTTAGAGAAAGGATAATCGTAACTAGACGGGTGATTATTAGTGGAACGGAAAATATTAAGATTCCTCCTATTTTTAGGAATTGGACTTTTACCAATTATCTTTAGAAAAAAACAAGCAAAGGATTGGTTTCTTGTTTTCTTTTTAAAAGGGTATCTGTCTAGTTTTATTGACGGTATTGTTACTTCGAAAAAACGCCTTAGTTTCCCTGTTCGATTTTTACCAAAGCATTTTAAAATAAATGTGTTATTTGATTATTTACTATTTCCGATCACCTGTGTTGTTTATAATCAAATAAGCTATCATTCCAAACTACCGGGAATTATTCTCAAAGCACTTTGTTTTAGTATCCCGATGACGATTGTAGAAATTCTGTTCGAAAAATACACAAAGTTAATCTCCTATAAGAAGGGCTGGAATTGGTATGATACATTGCTAACCGAAACTTGTACCTTCTTAATTTCCAGAACTTGTATTGGACTTATCCGAAAATTAGACAAAGAAGATAAAAAACAATCGATCCATTAAGGGTTCGATTGTTCTTCTTGGTCTAGAAGAATAAGCAATTCTTCTAGTTTGGCTATTTCATATGTTGGCTGGACTTCTAATTCCTTTTTCTTTTTTAATGGATTAAACCAGCATGTATCAATTCCTGCATTGCAGCCGCCTTGTATATCGGCGCTTAGCGAATCGCCAATAATTAAAGTTGTCTCTTTGTTGATTTGCGGGATTCGTTCAAAGCAATAATCAAAGAACTCCTTCATCGGCTTTTGATAGCCAGTATCTTCTGAGACAAATATAGCTTTAAAGAATGGGTAAAGACCTGAGGATTTTAACCGCTTTTCTTGGATTTTTGATATTCCATTGGTCACAATATATAAATCAAAACGATTGGAAATCCTTTGTATTAAATCAAGTGCTCCATCTAGCAGCTGATTTCCTTCTCCTAAATACTTGCGGTAGCTTTGCTGTAATACAACACCATCTACTTTTATGCCCAATGTGTCAAAGAAGAGGGTAAATCTTGTATTGACGACCTCATCGCGCGTTATTTTTCCTTCTTCAAAGGCTTTCCAAAGATCTTTATTGAGCTCTTGATATTGCTTTTTCCATTCATCTCTGTAGGAAACTCCTTGCTCTTGCAGCAATAATCGAAAGGCGTGATCCTCTGCAGCTGCAAAGTCTAGTAAAGTATCGTCCACATCAAAAAGCAATGTTTGATAATACTTCATGCTCCCAGCGTTTTTGCTGATTGTTTCTTCCTTATTATTCAGTAATCCTTGCATGTAAACTCACTCCTATTATTTCAGCAGTTCTTTCACTGGCTGTTTCTTCTCTGATGCACCACCCATTTTGAACACGAGAATTCCACCGATAATAACTAATACTCCTATTAATTGCTTGAAAGTAAACGGAACCTGATCTAATCCCAATAAACCGAAGGAATCAAATAGCAAGGCAAAAACAAGCTGAGAAGACAAAGAAATCGACACAGCATATGTTGCTCCCAAATGCTTAATCCCCTTTGTCATGCATACAACAACACCGACACCAATAATTCCGCTGAACCAATACCATGTGTGCATATTTTCTAAGTGAAAAAGGCCTGTACCTTCTGAAATAATACCCAAAGTAAAGGAGGCAATAAAGCCTAACGCTAACACTAGAGTCGTCGTTGCCCAAAGACCAGCCTTCTGATTTACTCGATTATTAAATATATTCTGCACCCCAACGAGACTCCCGCTAATAAATGCAATCAGTAATCCATATATCATGTTTTTTATTCACCTGCCCCTTCTTCGTAAATACTTTTACCAGCTAAATTCAATAAACCATCGCGGTTTTTCACCATAATAAACCCCTTTTTCCGTTCAATCAATCCATCCTGACAGAATTGCTGTATTACCCTATTTAAATGACGATAGCTAGTGCCAATTAGATTGGCTGTATCCTTAAGATTAATTTCATTACCATCCGTATTGTATAAAGGATCCTCCTTATCAAAAGAAACAGATACTAAATAACTAGCCAGTCTCACTTCCACTGGGTAAAATAAATTGAAACGCATCGAACTAGATTTTATATAGAATTTTTTCGTAATAATATCCAATAGAAACTGCAAGAAAGGGGCATAATCATTCGCATATTGCTTTAAATATCGTTTATGTACACCAATGACCACCCCATCTGTGATAGCTTCCACCGTGTTCAAAATATCTGTATTCCTTACATATTCAACGTCCCCAACCATTTCGATTGGTGTTTTAAAGGATAGAATTAACGTTTTTCCTTCTGCTGTTGTCGTATATATTTTCACCTTGCCATCTACCAAAATGTAAAGATATTCCGCTGCCTGTCCTTGCGTACAAATAAATTCCCCTTGATTAAAAGCATAAAGATGTAAATGGTCTTTCAACTTTTTCGGAAAGATTGCTTCTAATTGAAACTTGCGAATATATTTTTCTATCTGCTCTAGATTTCCCATTTCTTTCACGGATGGTTCTCCTTACATTTTTAATAAAAGAACACCTATTATCATCATACCAATTCCAATAAACTGCGGAGCTCTCATTTGCTGCTTTTCCAGTCCAAACCAGCCATTGCTATCTATTAGAAAGGTTATAAATAACTGGGCAATCAAAGCAGTTGAGATTGTTAACGTTGCCCCCACTAAATGCATGGCGGTAATCGTGCTGAAAATAACAACCGAAGCAAACGAACCTCCCGCCAAATATAATGGCTTTACTTGTTTATATTTTGAAAATGCTTCTTCCTTTACGATTAATAAGATTAGAAATGCAAGTACAAAACCAGTAAATTGTGTAATGGTAGCTGCCTGCCAAGAACCAATATCCTGACTAATTTTTGCATTTGCCACTCCTTGAAGGGTAATGAATGCCCCACCCATTAGTGCAAATAAAATACCTCTCATTTGTTCGACCCCTTGTTGTTTGATTTCCTTTTTAAAGATAATCGATTTCTAAAAATAGGAAAAGGACATATGTCCTAAACATTCCTTCTCCTAGTATAATCTTTTTTCCATAAAAAAACTCCGTCTGAAAACTTAATTTCAAACGGAGTTTATCTATTTAACTAGTTAAATATTTATTAAACAGTTTGTGCTACTAATTTCTTTCCAGCAGCAGCAACTTTTTGTAATCCTTCTTCAATGATAGAAGCAGCTTTATCAGGCATTGCGTTATGACCTTCGATAATAACTTCATCAATGATTTCCATACCAAATACGCCACCAAATACAGCACGCATATAGTTAACAGCCATTTCAGAAGAAGCAGCTTCTGGAGTAGAATAAACGCCGCCACGAGCATTTAAAAGGATTGCTTTCTTATCTGTCATTAATTGAATCATGTTACCTTCTGCATCAAATTTAAAGGCAAAGCCTGCAGCATATACATAATCAATAAATGTTTGTAATTTAGCTGGAATAGTTAAGTTCCAAAGTGGGAATGCGAACACTACTACATCAGCAGCTGTTAAAGCATCCATCGCTTTTTGCTTTGCAGCTAATAAGCGTTGCTCTATATCTGTTAATTCTTCTCCGCTTTGTACTTTACCGAAAGCATCAAATAATTCTTGACCAAAATAAGGAGTATCTTCTGCATAGACATCATATACATTCACATTAAGGTTTTCAGCACCCTTAACAGATTCCATAAATGTTTCATACATTTTGCTTGATACAGCTTCAGCTGCCGGACGATTGTTTGCTTTTACTACTAATACATTCATTTATTTCATTTTCCTTTCCCTTATACAAATTTAAATCTATGTGAACATCATAACAAAAAAAATGGTTCAAAGGCAAATATTTTTAATTAAAGATATTTAATTAAATATTTCCAATCAAAATGCAAATAAGCTATTCCACTTGAATCAGGAAATTAGTAGAATAGTAGGTAAAACAATGAAAAGGATGATGAGGATGCACATTATAATCGACCCTGTTACATCAAAAGAAATCATTGCTTTATTAGAGGATCATTTACATAGCATGACCCTCCACTCCCCTCCTGAGAGCATTCATGCATTAGATGTGGAAGGATTAAGAAAACCAGATGTAACCTTTTGGAGTGCATGGGAGGATGGAGAGCTAACTGGCTGCGGTGCATTAAAAGAGCTAGATAACAAGCATGGAGAAATAAAGTCTATGAAAACCTCCCCTCATCATTTACGAAAAGGAGTAGCAAGAAAATTGCTTCTCCATATTATCGCAGAAGCCAAAAATCGTGGCTATAGCCGATTAAGTTTAGAGACAGGTTCCATGGATGCTTTTCTACCAGCCAAAAAACTATACGAAAGCTTAGGATTTGAGTATTGCGGCCCATTTTCGGATTATACCGAAGATCCGAATAGTGTTTTTATGACGTTAGCATTAGAAAAATAAAATTTTAAATATTCATTCGATTATACTGCAGCCTATTCCGTTTCCACTAATTCACAATGAATAATTGGAAACGGACTTTGGCCTTTATCTTCCTTTTAATCAGTATTACAAGCTGCTCAAATGCTCATGAATAATCTTCCAATTTCCATCTGTATCTTTTACGAACACATTCGTTGCTCGTCCACTGCCTTTTATAAATTCGCCTTTATAATATCCTTCATAATGATAATGATAGACGCATGTTGCTGTGTCATTTCCCATACCTAGCCACTGTATGTCTGCAGCTGAATACTTTTCTTCCTTAATAGTGTCCCACGCATTCTCAAAATAATTTTTTATCTCCTCTTTACTTCTGCATGTTTGATCTGAGAACCAATAGATCGCTTGTGGGTGCAGCAGCCGTTCTACATTTTCGAAGTCATGCGTATTTGTCGCATCAATATATTGCTCTAATAGATTAATTGGACCCATATAAAATAACCTTCTTCCCCATTTTATTTAGATATACCTTATTATAATATGTTTGCATAGAACGAGAACCGATTTGATAAAAATAATGGCTAGTCGTTTTCTATTGGCTTTTACTGGCTCTTGATATGCCTGCTATCTTTCTCTCATTCGGGATTAGCTGGCAGTTGGGGTCTTACCGTCTGTTAAGAGCAGAATCAACCTTCCTACTTTTCCACCAGAATCATAATGTAGATGGATACTTGCTTTATTTTCACAGTCGAACGCATATTTAATTCTTCTCGTCTCAGTCTAAAAGATTATTCGCAAGCATTTCCTTAACATGATTTCTTTCCGCTTCATTTACCACGAAGAAATACTTACCATCTATATAAGCATCCTCACCTTTTACTTCATATTGTTCCATACTATTTCTAGTATTCTTATAACTTCTTTCAATAGATACCATCTCATTCAAGGGAATGTTAGTCTTCACATTTTCACCTAAAGTCTCTAATATATCCTTAAATTTAGTAACTGAGGAGATACTAGTTCCTTTATCAATAATCGCTGCTATCACCTTTCTTTGTCTTTCATTCCTGCCAAAATCTCCTCTAGGGTCCAGTTTTCTCATCCTCACATAACCTAATGCCTGCTCCCCATCTAAATCTATATTTCCTAATTGATAATGATATCCTTTCTTGTAGTACCCTTCATCAAGCCATTCAATTTCATTATCTACGGTTATGCCACCTAAAGCATCGACCATCCCACTTAGTGCTTCCATATTAATTTTTATATAATAGTCCAATTTTTGGCCAGTAAATCCCTCTACTGTATCTAATACCATCTTCACTCCCCCTAACGCATAAGCAGAGTTAATTCTAGTAATCGCCCCGTTTCCGACTATTTCTGCTCTTGTATCTCTCGGTATACTTATCATTTGTAATTTTTCCTTCACCGGATTTAACGTCATAACAATCAAGGCATCAGTTCTCCCCACATCGTTCTTCCGCTCATCCACTCCCATTAATAAAATGGAGATAGGCTTTTTATTTTTGACATTTTCACTTCTTAGCTTACTTTCCGTTTTTGTTTCTCCATCAATAGGTTCGTAAACCTTATCTACTGTATTATCTATCGTTTTATACAAGTAAAATACAAAACTACATATGCTAATAAAAATAATAGATAATATACTTATAGTAATTTTCTTATGTTTTTTCATGGTTATCTCTCTTTCTTTTTATTACTCCTTATTTAAAAAAGTTGGAATATATCATCCGGAACTTCCTTATTTATCCATATATCAATTGTGTCTATTATTACTTTGCTCATGCCATTTTGATCATATAAAGCTAAATACAAAATAATACCTGTTTCCTTATCTACTGTCAGAGCAAAAGCATCTTTCTTGGGAAAATGAGTATTATCCGGCTGCTTACCTTCAATCTGATAGAGCACTCTCCCAAACCGCTCAACTTCCTTGTATTTCCAATTATTATAATTTTCAAGAAGTGAAATATACTTTCTGCCTTCAAAAATGGAACCTAAATATCCTGATTCTATAAATTCCTGTTTTGTTAATTTTTTTTCATCAGAAACGCCTATTGTGGAATTTTTATAGATTAGCTTTCCATCTTTCCATAATATATTTATTGTTTGATAACCATCTTCGGTCCATACTTTCTCGCTGGATTTATATAGTTCTTTGTCTAGATTTAATGTAAAAGTTATAGTATTAGCTTTATCTCCATCTCTCATTCTATTCTCGAATTGGCCAACAACAGTATGCACAGGCTTAAATGTTTGGGATAATCTTTCAACAATTTCCTTTTTATCTCGATATTGTGCTGAAACACTCTGATTTATCATAAGACTTTTTATACCAATAAAAAAAAGGATAATCATGACTACACTAATTGTTGCCGGAATATATTTATGAACAAACCATGGGCTTTTTCTTTTCTTTCCAGAATAATTAATCTGCTTCAATATCCTTTGCTTCTGTTCCTCAGAAAAATTTATTTCCTTTAATATCGTTCCATTCATTTTCTCATCTAAATTTTTTAGTTTTTCATCCATTGCCATCTCCTCCATCAAGCAGTTTTTTTAGCTTCTGACGTGCACGATGCATCCTGGACTTTACCGTATTCTCATTCAATTCTAGTAATTCTGCTATTTCGTATTGGGATAAACCTTCATAATAATACAGGATAATCACTTCTCGAAGTGGGACAGATAAAGAAATGACTTGCTCGGAGATGTAACGATTCTCCTCATTTAAAAGAATTTGTGATTCTACAGATTGTTCTTTACTATCTCTTTTAAAAGAAAGAAAGTCTGCAAAAAGGATATTTTTATAAGACCAACTTTTTAATACATCTTTACAGCGATTTACCGTAATGCGGTATACCCAAGTCTTATAGGATGCCTCGTTTCGGAAATCATCGATATTTTCATAACACTTTATAAATACATCCTGGGCAATATCCTCTGCCATTTGTTTATGGCGAACATAAGTATATGCTAATCGGACAACACTTTTTCCGTACTCATCCATTAACCAAATAAGGCGCTCTTCCTTTTCAAGAGGATCGTTAGAGCTCATTTGCTCTCTCTGATGCATAGTGTGCTGTTTCTCAAGCATCTAAAACCTCCTCCTTTTTCCTATTACGTTTAGACGACACAAACCTCCTTTAGGTTCTGTTTTTTCTCCATATTTTCTTTTAATATGGGTAAGAGACTTTCTTTAGCGATTTATTGTATTTACTACCCAACTAAAAAAATCCAAGAAAGCATCTATCACTTCCTCGGATTACAATTAGAATTTCCTACTTCTTCTTTCCACCAATACTATATCTCTCCACTCACCATCTAGCTTGCCAATTTTCTCTCGAATGCCGACTTCTCTAAAGCCACAACTCTTATGAAGATAGATGCTTGCTTTATTTTCTGGAAATATACCTGATTGCAGTGTCCAATAACCACTTTGTTCAGAATGTTCAATTAATTTTTCTAATAAAAGTTTCCCATATCCTTTGCGATGATAAGCTGGATGAATATATACACTGTGCTCCCCAACCCCTTGATATACATAGCGGTTCGATACTTTGCTGATAGCAGCCCAACCAATAACTCTATTCGTCTCTTTATCTAATAGGACCAGGCTAGCAGTTAAATCTTTATTATTGCTCCATTTTTCCCAAGTGGGAACATCTGTCTCAAATGTTGCTTGTCTTGATTGTATCCCTAACCTATAAATAGCTGCGATTGCTTCCCAGTATTTCTCCGAAATCTTCTCAACCTTTACGCTCATCCTCCTTCTCCTCCTTCACGACACAACAGCTATCTTTTTTCTTTCCTACTTCTTCTATCATAATGGTACAACAATCATTTTTCTGCTCTTTTTTCATTATTTTTTTTAAAATATTCATAATAAATCATTCCTCCTGCTAATTGTTTCCCTTTTAGATAAAATAAAACAAAAACCCTGAAATCGTAGACATCGAAATAACTGATAAAATAAACGCGAACACTAATTTCCGCTTAAAGATGCTATTTAATAAGCTTAGCTCTGGTAGACTTGCTCCTGCTGAACTGATCATCATTGCCATGACTGGTCCGAGCGCCATCCCCTTCGCAATAAGAATCTGGGAAATCGGAATCATAGATGATAACCGAATATATAAAGGAATACCAATAATGGCTGCGATTGGAATCAACCACCACTTCTCTCCGCCTAAGTAGGTTGCTACAAACTCTGTTGGCACGATTCCTCCTATCACTGCTCCAATACCTGCTCCTATTAACAAAAAAGGGTAAACAGTTTTCATTAATGTTAAAATTTCAGAAACTGTATTTTTCAAGCTAAATCCCTTCTCTGCTTGAGACGCATTTTTGATGATGACATTTTTTACTTCTTTTTCAAACCCCCATTTCTCTAATACAAAGCCAAGTATAACTGAAAGTATCGTTGTAATTGCCGTATATGTGAGAGCTACTTTCCATCCCATTAGAACAGCCATTACAGTTAAAATAGTTGGATCAAGAACGGGAGAAGTAAATAAAAAAATCATAACGGTGCTAAACCGGATTTTACTTTTCAATAAATTCACCACAACCGGTATGGTAGAACAGGAACAAAAAGGGGTAATAAAAGCAAAGACTACTGCAATCAGCGCACTAACAATAGGTGGAGCCTCCTTCATCCACATCTCCACTTTGTTATAGCGAATAAGTCCTTGTAGCAGGTTAACAATGAAAGATACAACCACAAACAGAACAGTTAATTCGATTACTAACCATGCGAAATTTTTCAGCACTTCATACCACATCTTAAAAGCCTCCTATTATTTGCAAAATACAAGTATTATATCAGAGCTATATTAAGAAGGAAATCTAACATAGCCTTTTTCCATCACTTAACCGGATGACAACACATATTGCTTTTTGCCATGGAACTATTTAATAACTTTAACGACCGGATTACCGTATCTCTTTCAAAGTCTGACATAAAGGAGAGAACTTCTTCTAAATATTGATTCATTTGTGTATCAATAGAAGTCGCAATCGCTTTTCCTTGCATTGTTAATTGGAGTACGTATACCCTCTTGTCGTTCATTGATTGTTGCTTATTCACTAATTCCATTTTTACTAAAGATTGAATTTGCCGGCTAAAGGTGGTAATATCCATTCCAATAAGCTCCGCTATTTCTTGCATTGACGGATTACTTCTCTTATCAATTTCATATAAAATATGACTTTGAACAAGCGAAATTTCTGTCTTTCCAACAGAACAACAATTTTTATCAAGTACACCAAATCTTCTCATCGTAATTTGTAAAATCTCACGGATATTCTCCATCCTATTTCCCCTTTTCTTTATGAAGTTATTTTTATTATATCTTATTATTTGCATTTTGCAACTATTTAATTCAGACTGTTTTTTTAAACAGTCCTACTTACACTTTTCTGCTGAGAATAATTTGTTCTCCTTTTGGCCCCATTACCCTTCTTCCTGTATCAGCAAATCCTGCTTTCTGATAAACATATTGCGCTCTAGTATTTTTCACATTCACAGCCAAGATTACTTCCTTTTTCGCAGGAAAATGCTTTTTCACAAAGGGGATTAATTGTTCCATTGATTCCCTGCCTATTCCTTGCCCCTGAAATGAATGCTGGATAGAATAAGCTCGCATAAGAATAGCTTCTTTATTGTCACTATACGCTTTTACTCCCTCCCATCCATGAAGGACAAAAAAGCCCGCAACCATCCCATCATTTAAGATAACAATAGGGTGACGATCCTCTTCCGTTAAACATTTCTCTAAAGCATCAAGCGGCGTACTTGTATAATATAGCTGTTCATCTGACAAAAGATATTCTTCTAATTGCTGCTTATATTTTTCTTCATAAACTTCCAATGATATAGACACTATCTTCACCTTTCATTCACTTTGGTTGTTAATAGATTTTTTATGAGCACCACTTCATCTCTAATAGGAATACCATCGTTTCCGAGGAAGGGGATTTCTGGTTTAATTTTTCTAGCTTCTTTTACTGCGTCTACGAGCAATTCTGCTAAACAATAGCCCCTTTTTTGGTAAAACTTTAAAGCTAGTAAATTATCATTTGTTGTAACTATTTTGACCTGATCACATAGGACTTGTTTGGCTGTTTGTTCAACAGTATGTAAAAGCTTTGTCCCAACACCCTTTCCTTCTTCGATACTGTCTAAAGAGATAACTTCACACTCCGTATCTCTTAAAATATAGGTTATTAAACCAATCATTTCCCCTTCTTTATTCCAGGCAATAAATCCATCTAAAGCACTGCAATCATAGATGCCTGTAGAAAGTACCATTTCGGGGCTTCCCCAATGAGATTGGAAAAATAATTTTACTTTTTCACGGTTAGTTTCAGTAATCGCGGTAATATTCATATCAATTCCTTCTCCATACAAAGATATTTTTGATGCCCAATAGGCTTAGAGGCAAAGAAAACTTCCCCTTTTTCTATATAACTATGCTTTTTATATAACTTTAAAGCTTGAGGGTTTCCTGAAAATACATCTAATCGGATGCTATCATATCCTTTGGCAAGAGCATATTCCTCCATATGCTGGACCATGATTGCTCCTATCCCTTTTCCTTGGTAACGGGGATTAAGCATAAGAGAGTGAATAATCAAAGGATTATTTCCATTCCATGGAATGGACTGCCATTCCTCTGTTTGCCATTCATTTAATACCACATGTCCCACTATCTTATCCTCTTCTAATAAAACGAATAGCATCTTATTTTCGATACAGTCTTGAAAATAGCCTCTATTCGGATAATGATCATCCCATTGGAAAATATCATGCTTAATTAGATTTTCTCTGCATTTGATATAGATATCATTAACTTCTTCAAGCATCTCGGCGCTTGCTGTTATAAATTGCAATTTCATTCCACCTCTTTCCTCTCATGATGTTTGTCTCTATTTTATCATTCTCATTCTTGTAGATGGATAATTTTTTTCCTAAAGTATCCATTTTCTCGTTTGAGCATATCGAACACATATTTCATGGAATAGAGGTAAAATTATACATATAACATAAGAGTAAAGGGTGAATGGTGTGTTCGAGAAATCTATATATAAAACTATTCTAAGCAATTCCTTCACCATTCCAGTGAAGGTTACTTATTGGGATGGAAAATCAGCTGTTTATGGTAACGGCGATCCTGCAATAGAGCTTATTTTTAGGAAACCTATTCGTATTAAAGACATTCACAATAACGCGTCATTAGCCTTAGGAGAGGCTTACATGGACGGGAAGATTGAAATAAAGGGAAGTATCGAGGATTTAATTGCGTCTGCCTATGAAAATGCATCTAGCTTTATGCAAAATAATAAGTTTAGGAAATTTGTTCCCAAACAATCTCATACGAAAGCGCGAAGTAAAGAAGATATCCAAAATCATTACGATATCGGCAATGACTTTTATAAACTATGGCTAGACCGTTCCATGACTTATTCCTGTGCCTATTTCAAAAATCCAGAAGACACATTAGAAACCGCACAGCAAAATAAGGTGGATCATATTTTAAAAAAATTAAATCTATCTCCGGGCCAGCATCTATTAGACATTGGCTGCGGATGGGGGAATCTTATTTTTACTGCGGTAAAAGATTATCAGGTGAAGGCAACCGGCATTACTTTGAGCCAAGAACAGTATAATTATGTTACCCAATTAGCTAAGGAAAAGGGATTATCGGAAAGCATAACCGTCTATTTAATGGATTATCGAGATTTAAAGGATAGGACCTTTGACCGCATCACTAGTGTTGGGATGTTTGAACATGTAGGCAAAGAAAATCTCCAAGCCTATTTCCACCAGGTACACCAATTGCTAAAAGACGATGGGGCAGCCTTAATTCATGGAATTTCACGCCAGCAAGGTGGCGCGACTAATGCTTGGATCAATAAATATATTTTTCCTGGAGGCTATATTCCTGGTGTCGCGGAGCTAGTCAGCCATATGACAGCTGAAAATCTGCAATTAGTAGACTTAGAAAGCCTTCGTCGCCATTATCAAAAAACATTAGAAATATGGCATGCTAACTTTATCGCTAACCTAGAGGAAATCAGGAAAATAAAGGATGAACGCTTTATCCGCATGTGGGACTTGTATTTGCAAGCTTGTGCCGCTTCCTTTAAAGCCAGCAACATTGATGTTATTCAATATTTATTGGTTAAGAAAAGCAGTAATTCGTTACCAATGACGAGAGGATAAAGAATCAGATGGGAAGGTTCTTAACTTCCCTTTTTGAAACAATAGGAGCATAAGAAGTTGGCCCTTTGATTCCTTTAGAATCTTTCCAGCATAAGATCAGTATTTACGGCTATAGCTGCTTTGCTTCCATCAGCAGCAGCAAATAGTAAGGATGATGCCCCTTCTTTTTCGGTTTCTCCAGCAACATAAACATTCTTTTGGGATGTTCTCCCTGATCCATCTGTTACTAGCACTCCATTTTCATGGACATCTAATCTTAGCTGCTCGACAAACTGATTGGAACGATAATAAGAAGGAGAAACAAAGCCCCCCGTTCTATTAATCTGCCTTCCTGATGTAAACACAACTTGCTGAAGATACCCGTTTTCTCCTATTAAGCTCTTTATTGGTTCGGTAACGATTGGAACATTCCGCTTAAGAAATATTTCTTTTGTATTTTGGGAAATCGCTGCACCATTTGTTGCTATTACTAAATCCTTCGACCAATTATAAACTAACCTTCCCATATGTAATGCTTGTGCTTCCGTGTAAGCAATAATAAGAAGAGCTTGATCTCTTAGCTCCCAGCCATCGCAGTATGGGCAGCTAAAAAGGCTTTTCCCATAATATTGTCTCGCATTAGGAATGGGAATGACCTCTTGCACACCAGTCGCTAAAATGATTTTATCTGCTAAGTATTCTTTATGTTTTTTCGTTTTAACAAGAAACACTTCAGCCTCTCTTAACTTTTCAATTTCCGTTACCGTATCCTTATAGGGAGAAATGCTCGGATAATTCATTAAATCATTCATCCCTAAATCCTTAAACATCTGCGGATTTATTCCATCTCTTGTTAGAAAGCCATGTGATTCATGACTTACTCTATTTCTATTCGTCCCATCATCAAAAATAGCCACACTTCTTCTCGCTCTCCCCAGTGTCAGCGCAGCACTCATCCCAGCTGGACCACCACCAATAACTATACAATCAAGAATATTCATCTCCATAGATTCCCCCTTTTTCTTCTATTTTAAGTATATGAACGACGTTTCCTTCGTAGTGCTAGAATAAATTTGTAAAAAAAGAAACCGTTCGTCTGTTTGTTTTGTCTAATTTGTAGGTAGAAAGGAGAGGGAATTGTGGAGAATCAAGAAAAAGATAAATTGCTTACAAACGCGATGGATGCATATGGCCATTATTTATCCCGACTTGCCTACGCCCTTGTGAAAGATAGGGAAAAAGCAAAGGACATTGTGCAGGATGTGTTTATTCGTTATTATTTGCAGCTTGATCAATTTGAAGGTCGATCTAGTGTGAAAACATATTTATATCGTATAACGGTAAATGAATGCCGAAACTACTTTAAAAGCTGGGCTTATCGAAAAGTCGAAGTTTCGAAGATTAAGAACACTTTTATGATCCATAAAGAAACACCCGAAGAAGCCTATTTAAAACAAGAAAGTAAAAATTATCTTGCCGACTTACTTAATAAACTGCCAATAAAGTATAAGGAAGTCTTATGGTTATATTACTATGCTGAATTATCTACACAGGAAATCAGCGAGATATTAAACTGTTCCAGCAATACGGTTAAAACTAGACTAGCGAGAGGACGGAAGAAAGCACAACTAACCATGAGTGAGGAGGAGATAAATCATGCCAAAGAACATTAAACAATTATTTGATGAAACAATCCCAGCGGATATCACCCTTTCCGAAGATAACAAACAAAAGATTTTACGAAATGCAAACCAGCAAATGAAAAATATTAATCAAAGAAAACGAATAGTCCGTCCAATATTTAGTGTAGTTGCCATTATTAGTCTTCTCCTTATTTTAATTAGTCCTTCTCTAGTAAACCGGCTTTCAACACACTCTTCTTTTCATACACCGCTGGAAAAAGTAACTATACCAAATGTTGATTATTCATCTTTAATCCATTCTTTCTATATAAAGGAAACGAACGAATTGATTTATGCTGATAAAAAAAACATTTATTCTTATTCCCTCACGTCGCACTCACAGCAAGTACTAGTCGAATCTAGTGCAAACATTGATACATATGCACTGACAGCAAATGCGCATTGGCTTGTGTGGGGAGAAAGAAATAATAAGCTTTTTATTAAAAATCGAAAAACACTGTCGCAGAAAGAATATAAAATAGACATTATAGGAGATGTTCAATTGAAAGGAAATACATTAATTTATGATGATACTTCTGGATATAAGCAGTTAAATTTATCAACACTTAAGGAAACTAGCATTCATGGTTTCACGGGAATTTCCAGAAACAGTAAAGCTGATTTAAATCGTAATTTACTTGTTATTCCTGAGCAGTTTAAATCAAATAACAGAAATAAAACGGAGTTTTTTGTCTATAATCTAACCAGCCGAAAACAAGTTGGGAAATATAGCGTTCCCTATAAAGCAGCTGAAAACGTTACTTTAATAAATAATAAAATATATGCAGCCTTTTCAAATGAGGATGAGGGACCATCTATTTTAGGGTATATTGATCTCTCTAATGGAGAATTCCATGAAATCCACACACCACCTTTCACTACTTATGCTGTCTATAAAAATTACATCGCATTAAGTGTAGTGGAAAAAAATACAGATACAGTTAAACTATATCAATTAGAAAATGAAAATTTAAAGGAACTACCCATATTCAATAACATAAAAGAACGCCTAGTCATGCCCCGTTTCACCGATGATGGATCCTTAATAGTAAACGAAGAGGCAGCAGATTTTTCTATGTACTTGCAGGATGTAGAATGAGAGCAGAGGGACGGTTCTTGCGCTTCCCTTTTTCAAAAATAGAAGCCGTAAAACGTCCCTCTGCGTATTTTATATTACGTATTCTCGATAACGATTATAGTCTTCTTCTTTGCATTCGATAGATAGGAATATTCCTTCTTCCTTATATTCTGTTGAAAGGATATTTGCCTTTTCCGTCAAATAGGATAATACATTCCCTTTATCATACGGGATAGTCATTTCACAGGAAATATACTGATTAAAGACATTTTTAGAAATAGCTTCCACTAGTTCATTTATTCCAATTTGCCTTTTAGCAGAAAGGTAAACTCCATCTGTTCCTGCCATCGATGTATCTCCTGCTGCTAAATCTATCTTATTAAAAGCATAGATAGCTGGGATATTTTCCGCGTTAAGCTCTTTTAAAGTCTTATTAGTCACATTGATTTGCTCTTGATAATTTGGATTAGAGTAGTCAACGACATGAATAAGCAAATCAGCTTCCGCCACTTCCTCCAAGGTCGACCTGAATGCTTTTACTAATTGGTGCGGTAATTTACTAATAAATCCAACTGTATCTGTTAATAAAAAGGATTTATTATTTGGCAATGTAATATTGCGCACTGATGTTTCAAGGGTTGCAAAGAGCATATTCTTTTCAAACACCATTTTCTCGGTTGCAGCATGATATTTTTCAAGCAGCACATTCATTAAAGTCGACTTCCCAGCATTCGTATAGCCAACGAGTGCAATACTTGGCAACTCTTTCTTTTTTCGCATCTTTCGCTGGTTTTTACGTTGGACCACGAGCGTATCTAATTCTTTATGCAAGCGACTAATTCTGTCTTCAATCCGTCTTCGATCCAATTCAAGCTTCGTTTCCCCTGATCCTCTATTTATAAGGCCAGATCCTCCTCCTTGACGACCTAGTGATTCTCCTAAACCAGCTAATCGAGGCAGCATATATTGCAATTTTGCGATTTCAACCTGGAGCATCGCTTCTTTTGTCTTCGCTCTTTGAGCAAATATATCTAAAATCAATACTGTTCTGTCAATGATTCGGCAATCTGTTGCTTCCTCTAAATTACGAACTTGGGAAGGAGACAGCTCATCATTGAAAAGAACAGCCTGCACGTCCTTCTCCGCAAGCAATGCAGTTAACTCCTGCAGTTTCCCTTTCCCAATATAGTGTCCAGAATGAACCCGATCCAACTTCTGCGTTATCTCTCCCACTACTTCTATATCACAAGCTTCTGCCAATTGAATTAGCTCTTCCATTGAATTAGCAAAGTCTTCTTTCTGATCATAATGAACGCCTACTACTATCGCTTTTTGTTTTCCTTCCATTCCTGTTCCTCCATTCTGTTCATAAAAAAACACACAGGTGGCCACCTGTGTGTGAAGCAATCGGAATAAGGAAGAGGAATAGTATATATATAAAGTAAACCCTAAGTCTAAAATGGGTTTCTAAAGAAAATATTATTCCATTTTAATAAAAAGAGAGCATAATTCTCCCCTTTTACACCACATCATTATAAATAACGTTAATGAAAGGTTGCTTTTAAAAATAGGCAAACTAATCCCGATTACTCTACACACAGGCAGAGCCTTTAAGTACTATAAAATTAGTTACATAAAGTATACAATCGAGATAGAATTCCACATCTTAAAGCAACCCTCCATTCATCTAATTAACATTATTATACCATAAATGGGAAGTAGAGGGGCAATTTTTCTGTTTTCTGCTGAATATTTTTCTTATAAGAAAAGCGCTGGTTTAGTCAAGCTTCCCCTTGTACTCTCGATACTTTTTTGTAAGATTCCTATCCAGTTTGTTTAAAAGCTTGGAATACTTTCAAAAACAGGAGAACCTCCTCGATTTCCTTTATTCTTTATGAAAAGCACAGCTAGTTATGTGGTCGTTGACTATTCCGACTGCTTGTATATAGGAATAGATAGTTATGGGTCCTACAAACTTAAACCCTTCTTTTTTTCAAATCTTTGCTGACTTTCTTTGATAGGTCAGTTTGCGCTGGTATTTCGCTGTCATACTGCCAATTTGATATGATTGGTTTTCCATCTACATAAGACCATAAAAATTCAGCAAAACTTCCGTATTCTTTCTGTATTTCTATCATTGCTAAGGCATTGCTTTTAACTGATTTAATCTTTAACGGATGTTTCACAACCTCTGTATTAATTCGGATATTTTCCAACTCTGTTTCTGTTAGGTTTGCACAGTATTCTAAATCGAAATCGTGAAAGGCCTTTTTGTATGCTTCTCGCTTTTTTAAAATGATTGACCAAGACAATCCAGCTTGTGCTCCCTCTAGTACAAGCATTTCAAACAAATATCGATCATTATGACTTGGAATACACCACTCTTTATCATGATATTCTCGCATCAAGTCACTGGAATTTGCCCAGGCACATCTAGTTTCCATCAAACCATCCTCTTTTAAAAATTATTCTTATTCTTAGTATAATCCAATTAACCTGACAACAGTATGTCATATTTGAGACCACTTCTCGCTTCTCTTTTCTTTGGATGATACACTTAATTAAAAAAAATAATTTTACCCGTTTAATTTTGTTCTACCTGGCCGTTATATATAGGAGAAGACTTTAGGAGGTAAAATAATGAAAAAAATGTTCACTAAGCATTTTACAGAGGAATCAAGAAAATTATTAAATGAATTGGAAGAAATGATTTCATCCTACTCCGAATCCTTATGGAACTATTGTAAATATGTTACAGGTTCCCCTTGGGATGGAGAAGATTTATTTCAAGATACAATTATTAAATCATTTGGAATGGTTCCACAAAGGTGGCATGAGATTACAGATAAAAAGAACTATCTTTTTCGAATCGCGACAAATACTTGGATTGATCAGTGTAGAAAAAGGAAAAGAGAGATTGGAATCTTAGAAGATATTCCAACCCCTTCCGTTGCTTTTACAGATCATCTACTCTTAGAAGAGATTCTACTTTCTTTGGAATCAAATTTAACGCCTAAACAAACAGCTGCCTTTCTTCTTCTAGATGTTTTTCATTTTAGCGCCGAAGAAGTTGCAGGAATTGTAAAAAGTACTCCAGGCGGGGTCTATTCTTCCGTTCAACGCGCTCGAAAAAAAATTAAATCCTTAGACTTTTCTAATTCTGGAACATATACAGAAGCTAATTTTGCACAAAAAGAAACTATTCAAGCTTACCTGCAGGCATTCAATGAAGGAAATTTAGATAAGATGTTACGTCTTTATAGTGATTATGCTCAAAATGAAGCTTTCCTTGGCTTCCAAGAGTATTCCAAAGACGAAATGCGTAACGGCTCTCTCATCTACGGATTACCCGGACATACAGCAATGTCAAAAATCTTATGGGGAAAACCTGTTATTATTGTATTAGCAGAAATCGATGGGCAATTAAAAATTCACGATATTCAAATACAAGAAATCGAGAATGGCAAAATCGTCAGCCACCAAAGCTACTTCTTCCGCAAAGAATTTATTTTAGCAGCAGCCGAAGAATTAGGAATAGAAGCTCAATTAGATAAACCACCATTAAAATGGTGACAGAGGAGCGGTTCTTCCGTTTCTCTCCATATTCCTCAATAAGGAGTCTTCCCATGAAAATAAGTAGACTGTTTCAAATTATCTATATATTGCTAGAAAGAAAAATGATCACGGCTAACGAACTAGCCGATAAACTTGAAGTATCTGTTCGAACTATATACCGCGATATTGAAGTTCTTACGGAGTCTGGCATTCCTATTTATACAACCCAAGGTAAAGGTGGCGGAATTACCTTGATGGATCAGTTTGTACTCAACAAATCACTCCTTTTAGACAAAGAGCAGGATGAAATACTATTTTCCCTGCAAAGTCTATCTGCCACTAATTACCCAGATACAAGCGATATTTTAGCGAAACTAAGTCATCTATTTCAAAAAAGCGAAACTAAGTGGATTGAGGTAGATTTTTCAGCATGGGGCAGTGATACAAAAAGAAAGGAATACTTCTCCCTTTTTAGACAAGCCATTCTAGAGCGTCATATCCTCTCGTTTCACTATATCAATTCGAATGGGGAAAAGAGCTTACGGCGAATTCTTGCGACAAAATTATTGTTTAAGGATAAAGCCTGGTATTTAGAAGGTTTTTGCCTAGAAAAATCGGCGAATAGAACTTTTAAAATAAACCGTATGTCTAATATAGCTTTAACTAATGAAATTTATGACAACATAAAAAAAACGGAAGAATTAATTTTAAATGATTCTTTGGATGGGGATTATTTAGAATGGGCAGACTTAGTGCTCAGAATTAGTTCCAGAGCCAGTTATCGGATTTATGATGAATTTGAGGAAAAGGATATCTCAAAAGAGAAGGATGGCTATCATATCATTTGCACCTCTCATATAAAAGGGGAATGGTTATACAGCTACCTATTATCCTACGGGAATTATTTAGAAGTGATCGAACCCACAGACATAAGAAATGAAATAAAAAGGAGAATTCAGCAAATGATGAATCAATATTGACTTTGCCATTAATTCTTTGGTTTTATTGCTGACTTAGCATACACAAAGGGACAGTTCTCCCTCCTTCCCGAAGAAAAGCAGGAGTATCGTCCCTTCATATTCTTATACTTTAAATCTACTAATTAGTTCTTGTAAATTCTCCGCTAAATTCGATAAGTCGGAAGCAGAGGACGCAATTTCTTCCATGGATGCAAGCTGTTCTTCTGCTGAAGCTGCCACATTTTGAGAATGCATAGAAGTATTCTCTGATATGTTAATGATTCCAGATACGGTTGATGAAACTTGGTGCGTACTTGCAGAAATTTGTTCAGAGGTTGCCGCCATATCCTCCGTCAACTCTGTCATTTTTTCCATAAAGTGATAAATCTCTTGAAAATTATCCTTTGTTTGATTAACAACTTCCAATCCTGCTTTTACATCCGTATTTACTTTTTCCATCGATTGATTGGATTGTGTCATATCTTCCTGTATTGTTTTAATCAATAAGGCAATTTGAGAAGATGATTTTTGAGATTGCTCTGCTAATTTTCTCACTTCATCTGCAACTACCGCAAAGCCTTTCCCATGTTCTCCAGCTCTAGCCGCTTCTATGGCCGCATTTAATGCTAATAAATTCGTCTGGTTCGCAATATCTGTAATGACCTTTGTAATTTCTTCAATCTCTTGGGATCGATTATCTAAATTCTTCATTACCTTTCCACTTATTGCCACAGAACGATTGATTTCGTGTATTTGGTTTACAGTCTTATCCACAAAAAAGCTGCCTTCCTTTGCCTTCTCTGTTGTACTTTTACTCATATCAGTAATAATAACAGCATTAGCGGCAATTGATTGAATCCCTTTTGAGACCTCTTCTAAAGCAAACGAGCTTTCCTGAACACTAGTAGTCGATTGATCTGCCCCATCCGCAACTTGCTGTATAGATTCTGTTATGGTCTCTGTTGCTTTGCTAGTCTCTTCCGCACTTGCTGTTAATTCTTCTGAAGAAGAAGCAAGTCGCTCAGAGGACAACATCAATTCATTTACCATCAACTTAAGGTTGTCTGCCATTTTATTATAGCTATCTGACAAGAGACTTAATTCATCACCAGCATTGTCTTGAATATTGTTTGTAAAGTCGCCTTCTCCAGCCAATTTTAAGGCAGCTGTTAAATTAGAAAGTCTCTTTTTCAATTGACTTGTATAGAAGTATACGACAACAGAAGCTAACACTATCATCATCACCAAGACCACGATAAACTTCCATAAAAAGGAGGATATAATACTATCAATAATTTCTTGAGAAGCTCCAACATATAGAATTCCAATAACTTCTCCTGCTTTGTTCTCTAGAGGCATGTACGCAGTTTGATACAATTGGCCAACTACATTTGCTTCCCCATAAAATCTTTCTCCTTGATCTAATACTGTACTCACAACTTCTGGGGAGGCCTGTGTGCCAATTGCTCGTTCTCCATTCATCATGACATTCGTCGCAATGCGTGTATCTCCTTGGAAAACAGTTACGGTATCACCAGTATCCGCGCCTATTTTATCTACAACCTCAAAATTATCATTGAGAACCGTATTTCCTTTATATAGTTTATCTTCTTTGATTTCCCAATCACCTGGATATTTATTATTTATATACCGATAAGCAAGTCCAATATCCCCTTTTGCTTTCTCTGTAGCAAATTGTTTCATTCCTCTTGTTATTTCCTGATTTACTAAAAAACCGATAACCCCAGACAGAACAATAATAATTGCAAAAACAATTATATTTATTTTTGTTCCTAGCTTTAATTTGATTTTCATACCTTTCACCCTTGTTCCCTGTTCATTTTCTTTATATTGCTCTGCTTCCCCCAAGTAGAATCATTAAGCGTTAAAAAAAGACTCTTAATAAAGAGTATTTACTACACCTAATTACAGATTGACCTGTTATAAGCTACCACCCTAACTTACATGACTCTTTTATAAAACACTAATAGCACTATTACTATCGGTGTATTATTTAGAATGTTTATCAAATAATAAACTTGATAAATATGGTAATAAAAAGACGGTTCTCCCGCTTCCTCTATGGAATGCAGGAGAACCGCCCTCTGCGTACTATTTACGAACGAAATATCCAATCACCGCACCAATAAGGGCGGGTAAAACCCAGCCTAACCCTATCTCGTAAAAGGGGAGAATATTCTCGTAAAAATGACCAATCTCCTCAAAAAAGCTAAGCTTAGCTTCTGGGATGCTTTTTACAAGTGCTTGATAGCCATCCAATATACTTACAAAGAATGTTAGCACCATTGCCGTTAGGTACACACTTTGCTTGCCTTTGAATAATGGCGAAAAAAGAGCAAGTATGATAAGCACAATTGCTAAAGGGTATAAGAACATGAGCACAGGTACTGCAAATAGAATAATTTTATTTAAGCCTAAATTGGCAAATAAGAAAGAAACAACACATAGACTAAGCACAAAAGTCTTATAGCCAATCTTCGGAAATACTTCATGAAAAAATTCACTACAAGACGTTATTAATCCAATACTTGTTTTTAAACAGGCAAGCACAATGATAACCGCAAGCAAAATGCCGCCAAAAGGACCAAAATAATGCTTAGCTACTGCAGCAAAGATAAGTCCGCCATTTTCAAAAGTTCCTACAGCTTGTACACTAGAAGAACCCATATAAGTGATAAATCCGTAGATAAGCATCATTAGCAGCATGGCAAATATTCCTGATTTCCATGTTGTCTTCGCAATACTCTTTACATCCATAATCCCCTTCCCTTTAATAGCGTTAATCACCACTATACCAAAGGCTAGAGATGCTAGGGCATCCATGGTGTTGTATCCTTCTTTAAAACCTGTCATAAAAGCATTATTTAGATATGCTCCCTGTGGCTCTTGAAAGCTCCCCATCGGGCGAACAACACTTACTATTATTAATAAAAATAAAAACAGCAGAAAAGCAGGTGTCAGATATTTCCCAATCACATCCATAATCTTTGCCGGATTTAAGGAAAAATAGTAAACCAGTAAAAAGAAAAGAAAACTAAAAATAGCTAAAAATAAAGCAATATGGCTATTAGCGACAAACGGTTCAATCCCTATTGCAAATGGAACTGTCGCTGTACGTGGAATAGCAAAGAATGGACCAATCGTTAAATAAAGAAATAACGAAAAGAGAAATCCGAACACTGGATGAACGCGACTTGAAAGCTCGCGCAGGCCATTGCTTCCTGATAAGCCAATTGCTAATATACCGAGAAAAGGAAGCCCAATCGCTGTTACTAAAAAGCCAGCTAGCGCAAGCCAAAAGTTTGTTCCCGCAAGCTGTCCAAGCTGAATAGGAAAAATTAAGTTTCCCGCTCCAAAAAACATACCAAAAAGCATCGTCCCAATTAGAGCATAAGTTGAAAAAGAAATTCTTGATTGCATAAATCTAATACTCCTTTATAAATACATATAAATTAGATAATACGGGAACGTTTAAAAGTACACAACAACTTTTTAAATGAATTTTCACATAATACCTTCTAGACTATTAAAGAACTTTCTTCAAAATCTCTCCTGGCAGGCCTTCTATTTCTCCAATCCATGCTGAAGTAAATCCTCTACTCACTAATATTTTTCTCGAGGCTCTATTAGCAGGATCTATAATTGCCTTTATTACCTTTATATCTGTATGCTTCACTAATGACATCAATCTATCCGCAACCAGACCGCCATATCCCTTCCCCCAATGTTCTGGCAAAAGCATATAGCCAAGTTCTGCTTCAGCAAGCTCTTGCTCCGTTAAAGTCACATGACCAAGCCCTATAAATACTTCTGAGGCTGGTTGAAAAAAAGCATATGATCCAAAGATCTGATTCTTGTCATTGCGGATCAATAATTTCTCAAAGTCAGCCTTTGCCTCTTCTAACGGAATAGCTCTTTCTGTAATCTGGGCCATCACTCGCTCATTAGAAACTAATTGGTAATATAACTCAAAATCATTTGCTGTAAATTTACGATATAGCATGACTGCTCATCACCTTCCTATTATATCCGCTTTTTTCTATTCTCTTCCGTAAATATGACAATATAGTGAAATCCGCATATCCAAAACTATTTGATGAAAGCTAAAGATATTCTTAAACAAGAAAGGAATTTTTCCATGGAAAAAAAATTAAACGTATTAATGTTTAGCGGGGACTACGATAAAGCAATGGCTGGTTTCATTCTAGCTAATAGTGCCCGGGAAATAAATGTGGAGGTAACCATGTTTTTCACCTTTTGGGGGCTTTTATTACTTCGTGATCCCGAAAAAGTCGATTTGGAAGGTAAGTCCTTCTATGAAAAAATGTTTAGCACCTTCCAACCTAAAGACGTAGAGCAGCTTCCTTTATCTAAAATGAATTATGCTGGTCTAGGTAAAATAATGATGAAGGAAATGCTTGAGGAGGAAGAAGCTTCACCACTTATAGCTTTCTTAAAAGGGGCAAGAAAAAAACAAGTTAAGTTTCTTGCCTGCAAATTATCAGTTGATATACTTGGATTTAAGCAAGAAGAGTTTTATCCAGAAGTCGAAATTGTCGACGCTAAGGTTTATCTTAAAGATGCTTTAAAGTCTGATATTCAGCTTTTTATTTAAAGGTTCCCATATCATCAAAAGGCGGTCTCTGCTGCTGCAAAAAAACCGCCTATTATCTTTAATATACCTCTGCTGCATTAGGCTTCAATTGACGAACATGGTTTAAATAAGCTTTCACCCCTTCCGCCTCTTCTAAGGGATAAAGAAAATCCATCTTTCTGCCAACTTCTAATCCGATTTCCTCAAATAATGCTGTCATAGAAAATAACGATTTCCAGACTAGACTATAATCGCCACTCGGATAGGTATGCATGAGCCTTTTCCATGTATCATCATCAATATACTGTTTTAAGTATTTACTGTTTTTTCCTACACTAAGGGAAAAATCTGTTTCGATGCCTACCTTCCATTCCAACATTTTTAACAGCATCGCCCTTATGATATTCATATGGTCAATCGCATAAAGAATTTCTCTTCTCCATAATCCCTTAACAACATAGGTAGAGACCCACCAAAATTCGTTACAGCAATCAGAAAATTGTTCGGCAGTTGGCTTTTTTACCCAATAATCTTTATCTGTACTAGGGGGTATACAAGGGAGACTATTGTCTTTATCTAAGAGAATCACCGTCAACCCATCCTCCTGACAATACTTGTTCTTTTCCTCCAGCGGAACAAGGGTTAAGTCGATGCGGTTACCATCCGTAAATAGCATAAGATAGGAAAATCTTCCGCCTAGCTCTGCCGGAAAAAGCGAGGAATCCTCTGGGGTTTGCATAATGATTCGTTTCCCAAAAACATCAATCCAGTTAGGCTCATTCATAAAAGATTCCATATCATCTACTAGATAAACAATATCAAAATCCTGAAAAGCATCCTTCGGTACATTTGGATTTGTTCTCGAGCCATTCATGCAAACAGCTCTTACTCTCTTATCCTGATTAGCCACTTTTAACACTAAATCTAATATTTGCTTCTCTGTTCTCATGCTATCCCTCCAATTATATTTATTCATATGTTTCTATTATTCTATTTATAATTGGAGGGGCACGAATCCAGCTCCAATGTCGTTATAAAAATCCCTCAAATAGGTTCATAAAAGCCACTCCTTTCTAATAGATAATATACGGACCAAAATATACAGTTAACAAAATAATGTGTACACCAACAAAATAGATAATCCTCGGTGCACCTGTCCATTCATTGATACGTTTTGTTAGTATGGATAAAAAATAGGAAATAACCGCAAATAATAACAAATAAAAATAAGTACTGCCCGTAAATGTTAGGTACTTAGGTGCAGTTGCAAGTATATTCGGAACAAAGAAACGATCCTTCCATATAACTGCTGCAATCAAATAGATTCCAATTCCGGTATAGAAAATCCACGGTGGATTGTAATCAACCTTTCTACTAAAAAATACATACATGAAAATAACAAATAGTATTGGCCACAATAACCATATAAAGGAAAGTGCAAAGGCGAAAAAAGAGGTGGAAATCATTCCAAATGTTTTGCCAAATGCCTGCAGCCAATCCTCAGATGTATGTTTTATTTGTTTGTTTATTTTTGTAATTTCATTGGAAGAAACATAGACTTTATTGCCATCTCCATGTAAATCCATCCATGCAATCATATCTTCATTTAACCATTGTGGAATAGTCGATATCGCAGCTGTATTGCTTCGTCGCTCCGTCTTTGTACTTCCGTTTTCCCCTATTTCCGATTCATAAATATTGAATCCAGTCTTCTCATTATATTTCGTTTCTGTATAACCATTCGCCTTAAATAGCAGGCGCGGCTTTCCATCCCTAAAGGTAAATGCAACATCTGAAATTTCTGTTAGCTTCCCATTCTCCCTTGCAGGATCTTGGAACGTTAACTCATATTGCACAGCCTCTTGTCCTTTTGTAATATCAATTTCTGCATAATAGTTGAAAAACTCTGGTTTTCCTTGCGTTAATTCTAATTCCTCTTGAAGCAATAACGCCAGTTTTTGATCTTCAAACGTAAAAGATATGCCATTTACTATCTTCCCAGGATCAACCTTTACCTTTGTTTCATATAAGTGGTTGACTTTCCCATCTTGGACACGAGATAAAGCAAGGTCAACATTGCCCTTTTCCTTTGCAAATAATAGAAGGTGAATGCCATCCGCATTTTCCTCTACTGCTAACTTTTCCTTTTCTAGATCAATATCCATAATTTCCGACGTTTCTTTTGTTTCAGGATTTAATTGAAAAAGCTTATTTTCTTTTATATAGAGAATAGTTTTCTCGAGTGGAATAAACTCCTCTACATCCGCAACTAATTGTGTCTTATCTTGGTCAAAAATATTTTCATAATCAAAATAAATAAGCTCATCATTTCCCTGATATATTTGTGTCCATTTGTCTACAGGTATATCATAATTTTTCTCTTCCTTGATCCTAAAGTCATTGGTCATGATAGCCGTCTTTAACTTATTTTCCTGAAAGAAAGAGAACAAGTAACCTCCATCACCCGTCTCCTTGATTGCCGGCAGTTTATTTACTTCAGATTGTCCAACTAACAATCCTTTGCTCCAATCCGGCCCTGGCTGCGCTGTCACCTTAGAAAAATTTTCAAAAAACAATAAAAACAGTCCTAATAAAATCAGCACCCCTGGTATGATCCAATATAATTTCTGTAGTATCCAGGTCTTCATCTTATTCCCCCATATTGTTCCAAATAAATTCTCTTTGTATTATGAATAAAATAATAATAGCATATTTTCTGACAAAATATGCTAGAGAATTCTATTCATTTCTTTTCTTACTCTCATTGTATACAAACTATATATAGGGAAATCCCAAGCATAAAAAAAGTGTTTCACCATTCAAATTTCTTGTTCTACCAAAAAAATATTATTCTAGTAAACCTTATTATCACTTAAAACAATCCTCATCCATAATTAGGATGAGGATTGTTGCTGAACTAAGTCTATAGAAAAGCATAGCCATCAGCAAAGGAAGATTTATTTGATTAATTACCTGCCTTTCCTTCTACAAGTCCATGTCCATCAGCTAAAAATTCATTTAATACTCTTGCGTTTTCATCCATGTCTATTTTTAATACTGCTCCCACATTAACCGTATCATTTTCATAGGAGTTCTGAACTGGAATTCTAATACGGTCCAAATCGTCTGATTTATTTACTACTAACCCTTTTGTTATCGACAATATTGTAGGTGTATCTAAGTTTGTCTCAATATAAGGCGTAACAGTACCTAGGATTTTAGGTAAATTCACTACACTGTGTATACTAACTGCTTGTTCTTTCAGCTTTTCTATTGCTTCCTGCTGTCTCTCCACCCTGCCAAAATCACTTAATCGATCATGGCGAAAACGGACATAACCTAATAACTGATCGCCATGTAATACTTGTTTCCCTGGATGTAATGTCATACCAATCCCATAGGACATCTCATATGGTATATCAACTTCAATTCCTTTAGGAGCTACTATATCTACAATTTTGGAAAAACCCTCAAAATCTGCAATCGCATAATAGTTAATATCAATACCAAAGTTCTCTTTCAAGGTTTTTCTTACTAATTCAGGTCCGCCATAAGCAAATGCCGCATTCATTTTTTGATATCCTATTTCCGGAATATTTACATATATGTCTCTCATAATAGAGGCTATTTTCATTTTATGTGTATTTTGATTATAATGCACAATCATTAGTGTATCCGTTCTAGCATGTTCCTCTCCTCGCGAATCACTTCCTAACAACATAATATTAATTTCTCCAAATTGTGGCTCAGGTCCTTCAAAGTCTTCAAAACTACTTTCTATTTTATTATTTCCTTTCATTTGGGTTGCTTGTTTTAAGCCTTTATTATATTGATAAACAGAATAAAAAACGGCTAAAGCAAAAATAAGAATTGCAAAACCAAAAACCCTCTTCCACCTTATTCCCTTTTTTCTTTTTACTCTCGTATTATTTTCCATTCTATATCTCCTTTATTCTCTAACCCTTTGCAGGCAAAAGCTTAGCCGAAATCTTAATTGCTACCGCATCATCTAAATATCCGATTGGGAAAATGTAATCCGGAATAACATCAACGGAAATTATAAAATAGATAAGAGCGGCTCCCATAACAGCTAATTCCGTAATATTTCCTTTTTTGTTGGAAAAACGTTGATAATACTCTTTTAGTTGTTGTATGAATGGTCCTACCCCTTCTACTTTTTGCACTTTTTCTTCAAATTTATCAGCTACTAATCCCTTTCCTTCATCAGTCAATGCATAATGATTATATTTTTGAAGCTGTTCTTGCACTTCTTTGATAGAAAAGGTCTCCTTATAGTGGTTAGAAGAGAATAATTCACTTTGAATGGTTTCGATAGAATCGAAGATATCTTCTGATTGACTTGACACTTCTGAAGGTAAATAACCGGCCGCTGTAAACATTTTATCTACAGGAAAATCAAGAAACTTTGCAAATTTTTGAAGATGTTCTGGGGTTGGTCTTCTTTTGCCGTTAATTATTCGTGAGATTGTAGCTGTGTCAATATTCGTTAACACACTGAGCTTTCTCATTGACATAGCATTTTTCTTCAAAAGATTTTTTAATAATAATCCAATCTCATTGATGTCCCTCATATTAGATTAAGCTCCTATCTTTTATTATTCTTTTATATTAAGAATTTGTAATATTAACACGCAATATACTACTAAAATAGCGGACTGTTGATTTTTTGTCAACAAACAAATCGTTTTCTATTATCTATCCCTATAAAAAACGCATAAACATCTATGAACTTATGTCTATGTATGGGTTATTACTTGATTAGAACATTAGAATGAACAAATATATTGACATATTGTCAATGAAATAGTATGGTTCAAATGACTTACAACAAATCTTTGTTTTCTTTTAAACTATCAATCTAATTCTTAAGTAAGAATTAGTTTTCATTCGATTCTTTTATGTAGAGATTTACCACTATGTTTAAGACATTACCTTATTCACTAGGAGGCTATGTAATGCTAACTTTCATTTTACTTCTTTTTATTTGTATTTTTGCCGGGCTTCTGGGCTCTATCCTCGGAATAGGTGGAGGGATTATTCTTACTCCAGTTCTAACACTAGGATTTGGGTTTGATATCCACCATGCGATTGGAGCAAGTATAATATCTGTTATTGCAACAAGTTCCGGTTCAGCAGTAGCATACTTAAGAGATCGAATGCTCAATATTCGCGTGGCCATGTTTTTAGAGATTGCTACTACGGTTGGAGCGATCATAGGAGCAATCTTAGTAGGCATTCTCTCGCCGACTCTTATGTTTATTTTATTTGGTTCTTTCTTACTTTACTCAGCGATCAATATGGTACAAAAGCTCCGTTCGGGCGAAGAAGTATTGAAAAAGGCGCAACCTGACTATTTATCGGACAGGCTAAAACTAAATAATACATATTATGATAAAAGCCTAAAGACACAAATTGATTATCAAGTCGAAAAAGTCCCAGCAGGGTTTAGTGTGATGTTTGGGGCAGGATTAGCTAGTGGGTTACTAGGGATTGGCAGTGGTGCCTTTAAAGTAATGGCATTGGATACATTTATGAAAATGCCACTCAAGCCTTCTAGCGCAACTAGCAACCTAATGATGGGAGTTACTGCTGCTGCAAGTGCAACTGTATTATTTTTCAACGGCTCTATCTTACCAGAAGTTGCTGCTCCCGTTGCTATTGGGGTATTAATTGGATCCACAATTGGAGCAAAAGTAATGCAAATATTACCAGCAAAATGGATCCGAATTATTTTTATTCCACTTTTATGCTATATCGGTGCTCAAATGATATTAGAAGGATTTGGGGTGAAATTTTAATGGAAGCACAAAAAAAAGAACAAACTTCTGAAGAAGAATTAGTCATTATTGAGGAAACAATCGGAAAAATACTTAGATTCGGGGTTCTTGTCTCTGCCCTAATTATTTTTGTAGGCATTATTACTTATTTGATTACAAATAACTCTGGTTATAAGGAAACGTTCCCTACTAATTTTAAAGACATTTTTATTGGGGTTGCTGCATTTAAACCATTTGCCATTATTATGCTAGGTCTCTTTTGTTTAATCCTAACCCCTGTATTAAGAGTTGGAATATCCTGTTATGCTTTCTATAAAGAAAAGGACTGGTTATATGTTGGAATAACAGCCATAGTATTAATAATATTATTTATCAGCTTCTTAATTGGTTATACTTCTTAAAAAAAGGGCTTGTTTTCTTCCTGAAAACAGTCCCCGTTTTTATTCATCCTGTTAAAATATCCTCTTTCGGATAACAAATCTTGATTTATTTCATACGGAATTCGGCTAATATTGTTTCTCTCCATGTTCTTTAATCAATCTGTAAAAGATAATCCAAATGCTAATAACTAATAAATAAATAACAAAGGAATAATAAATCGTATATCCATGTTGATAATGAAAAATCCCTATCATGCCACAAATTCTCTCTATCGCAACACTCACAAGGGCCCAACCTAAAATGTATAACAGCGTAAAATTAGGTTTAATATGGAAGAGATCATATAGATAAAAGAAAAGGTAGCTTATCGGGGCATACATTACATGGGAAAAGAAATCCATTATTTCAAAAGAAGAACTGTCATTTATTATATAATAACGCACTGGTAAAATACTTAACGTATGGTCAAAAACGAAACCAAAAAAAATACCACACATGAGATATATACTCATCGTCTTTTTGGTAAAACGCCTTGGGAGCAATATCACCAATAAAAATCCCAAAAAAATCGAGATAAGGATACTCCACTCATTTAAACTAAAATGAAAATCATAATGTAATTCTTTCATTTTTCTTCCAACTCTCCTTTATCCAGGCCAATAAACCAGCAGGCTATCCACCATACTAAAACTATTGATATAACATACAAAAGAGCAGAATATAACTGATTCCAATTCTCGAAGGCAAGAAGATCTGCCCATATATAAATCCGATCCTCCAAGCATAAGAACAACACAATGAGCCCAGTAAATAGTAATCGCCATTTTGTCTTCCATGAAGAGCAAAGGATACAAATAGACAGGAGAATTTGAAATGGTATCACAATAAATCGGCAAATATACATAGCAAATGAACCTTCAACCGTGCGAGTAAGAGGGACCCAGTGCAAATTAACATCTAATATTGTAAATATCGTAATTGTTAAAATTCCAATAATAAAGTACAAAAAAACAATCTCCGTAAGCATTAAACCTTTCGGAACAATAGCAAATACAATCAATACTATACATGCTAATAGTGACATAATAGCGATGGACATAAATAATCATCCTTTAAAAGATTTGGCATATAACATGTAATATGCCCAAGAAAAACAATATTATTTCCAAAATAAACTATTATTGCCAGTATTAAGATCGTCCGGTATATAGACACAAAAAGCCTTCAAGTTTTCATACTTGAAGGCTTTCTCATCATAAACCTATGCATTAACATGATATCGGCCCTTCGGCACAACCAAAGGAGTTCCTGAAACTGGATCATTAATCACCGTACAATTAAGTCCGAAGATGTCTTTAACCAACTTACTTGTAATGATGTCAGCTGGCTTCCCCTCTCCTACAAGCTTGCCTTTGTCTAGTGCAAAAATATAGTCCGCATACCGTGCCGAAAGATTAATATCATGCAGGACCATTACGATCGTTGTACCGTATTTCCGATTAAGATCTGTCAGCAAATCTAATATTTCCACTTGATAGGTGATATCTAAGAAAGTGGTTGGCTCATCAAGAAATAAAATATCCGTTTGCTGAGCAAGTGCCATCGCAATCCAGACACGTTGTCTCTGCCCGCCTGAGAGCTCATCAATATTTCGATTAGCAAATTCTGTAATCTTCATAATTTCCATTGCTTCTGCAACTGCTTCATAATCCTTCTTGGACCAGCCACTAAAGAAATTTTGGTGAGGAAATCTCCCTCGCCCAACTAGATCTGCTACTGTTATTCCTTCTGGTACAATAGGGGATTGTGGCAAAATACCGAGAATGCGAGCTAATTGTTTTGGCGGAAATTTACTAATCGCCTTTCCATCGAGTGCAATGCTGCCAGAGGAAGACTTAATAAGATTGGATAGTGTTTTTAAAAGCGTTGATTTTCCACAGCCATTTGCGCCGATAATCACACTAATTTTATTACTCGGAATTTCAAGCTCAATATCTTGCAATATCATTTTGCCTTCATAGCCTGATGTTAACTTTTCCGCTCGAAACTCATGTATCTTATCCATTACAACTCTTCCTTTCGATTCATTCGAATTAATAGCATGATTAAGTATGGTGCACCTAGAATACCAGTGATCACACCTACTGGGTATCTAGCGACAAATGCAAACTGTCCAATCAGGTCAGATGCTAAAACCAAAATGATTCCCACAAGACCTGCCGGAATAACACTAGAAAATCCTATCCCAACTAATCGTTTAGCAATAGGGCCAGAAAGGAATGCAACAAATGCAATCGGGCCAGTGGTAGCAGTAGCTAACGCAATAATTAGAACCGAACTGATAACCAGTACAACTCTTGTTCTATCTGTGTTAACGCCTAGTGATGCAGCAGTTTGTTCCCCAAGCTCTAACATATCTAATCGTTTTCCAAGTAAGATAATGATAGGTGCCAAAAGTAGAACGGTAATCATAAGCGGATAAAGATTCTCCATTTTCACACCATTTAAGCTACCACTTAACCATCTCATTGCTGTCGGAACATCATGATGCTGTCCAATAAGCAATAAATAGGATATTACAGCATTTAACATCGCCTGTATTCCAATACCTATCAATATTAACCTGCCAATAGAAAAAGAAGTGCCTTTCGATAATAGAAAAATAACCAGTACTGTAGCTAGTCCACCGATAATAGAAGCAATGGAAACAAACGTACTGCTTGCATGAAGAACAATGATACAAAATACCGCAGCAGCACTTGAGCCAGCTGTTATTCCAATAACATTTGGATTTGCTAGAGGATTACGAAGCATTGTTTGAAACACATGTCCAGAAATACCAAAAGCAAAACCAGCAAAAACCCCAGCCACCATCCTTGGAAAACGGATTGTTCCGACCGCAAAAGAGGCTCCTTTTACTTGCTCGCCTAGTAAAACACTAATTACATCCCCAACTGGATAAATCGTATTTCCAAGCATAAGCATCATGCAGCATAAAGCAAAAGCAATGATTGCTAACAAACTAGTCACAATAATAAAACGACGACGCCTTTTTGTTCTACCTACCATAATAAGATTCATTGATTCATTCATCATAACGTACGCATTTTCGCTTTCATAGTTATTAAGATTAAAATCGGGGCCCCGATAAAGGCTGTAACTACGCCCACTTCCAGTTCACCGGGACTGCCAATAATCCGGCCGCACACATCTGAAATCGTTAGGATAATCGCTCCTGCTAGAGCGGACATTGGAATAATGTAGCGCAAATCAGGACCAATAATAAGACGGATCACATGGGTTGCAAGTAAACCTATAAAACCAATTGGGCCCGCTAGAGCTGTTGCTGCACCACACAATAAGACCCCTCCAAATGCCGCAACAAGTCTAAGTGTGCCGGTCCGCACTCCCAACCCCTTTGCTGCTTCATCCCCTAAGGCCAAAGCATTTAAGCCCGGGGCAGAGAACAAGGCGATTAGAATGCCTACAACGAGAAAAGGAATGAAAATAGAGATAGAATCCCAATTTCCAGCACCAACACTTCCTACCTGCCAAAATCTAAATTGATCCATAACATTGGAACGCGGAATCATAATAGCCATTACAAGAGAGGATAATGCTGCACTTGTCGCTGCCCCCGCTAAAACAAGTTTAAGGGGGGTGGCACCGCCACTCCCCATCGAACCAATTCCGAATACAAAAATGGCAGTTAAGATTGCTCCTGCTAATGCAAACCAAATGTATTGACCAGCAGTGCCAATATGAAAAAAGGATATCCCACAAACAACAAATAGAGCTGCACCTGTGTTTACTCCTAATATACTAGGATCTGCAATCGGATTACGAGTGACGGATTGCATAAGAGCACCAGAAACTCCCAATGCAGCACCACACAACAAACTAAATACAGTTCTAGCAATTCTTTGGCGGACAACATTTGCTCCGTGAGACTGTACTTCTGGATGGAATAATCCATCCAGTATTTCATTCCAGCCAACAGTGCGAGATCCAAAAGCAAGAGACGCCAATATACTTATACCGAGTAAGATAATAGAAATTACTAATACACTAATAAATTTTCTCGGTATTAATAACTGCTTATTTTTTAGAACGGATGTCTGTTCCATTTACTTCACTTTACTTACAGCTTCTGAGAGTAATTTTAGGTACTCGTCGAGCGTATATTCAATCGAAAGTGTACTTGGTGTTCCGGCTGCTGCAAGTGGCGTATTATCCTCGATAATGACAACAGACCCTCTCTGTACAGCTGGAATCTTTCCATAAATCGGATCTTTCTGTAAAGCAGCAAGTGTTTCATCATTTCCATACGATACAAAAATATCTACATCATTTAATATGTCTGCATTTTCAGCACTTACTTCCAAATAGAAACTAGTTGGATCCGTCATTTGACTTGTAATACTTTCCGGATATTCCATCCCCAACTCTGTAAGGAATTCACCTCGTGGATCTGTTGGTGAATAGATATAAAATTTGGATAAGTCAGCACCATTAACACTTACAAATGCTGCTTTTTTCCCTTTCAATTCAGGAAACTCATTTGCTTTATCTGCAATGAATTTTTCTGTATCTGCAATAAGCTGCTTCCCTTCTTTTTCCATACCCATTCCCATTGAATTATATGTTACTTGTTCACGCCAAGAAGCAACCCAAGGATTTTTTGGATATGCTACAACAGGAGCAATTTCACTTAAAGTATCATACTCTTCTTGTGTAAGTCCTGAGTACGCGGCAAGAATGACATCTGGATTAGAATCAGAAATCGCCTCAAAGTCTATGCCATCTGTATCTTGATAAATATTAGGATTTTTTTCACCTAGCTCTTCTAGTTTTTTTGCAGTCCAAGGTAACATTCCGCTATCATCTTGAACACCATAATTTGCTGCTGAGAAACCTACAGGTACAACACCAAGCGCAAGTGCTACATCTTGGTTAGACCATGCAATTGTTGCAACACGTTCAGGTTTTTCCTTAATGACAGTCTCTCCAAGCGCATGCTTAATCGTTATTGGATACGATGAATCTGTATTAGAATCAGCTGATTTTTCTTTATCTGCCTTCGAGGATGACTGACTTGAACAACCCGCTAGTAAAAGAATGGCTACAATTGAGAATAAGAAAATAGAAATAAATGGCTTTCTTTGTTTTTTAAACATATGTATGTCCCTCTTTTTCTATATAATTTTATAATATAAATGATTATCATTCTCAATTATAATACTTGTTTTCTATTTTTCTGTCAATTACAAATAGTAAGTTATACGTGATTTTGCCATCTTTTGATGAAAATTCTCCATTTCACCAACTAAGAGACCATAAAATCAAGTAGACTACTAATAAATTTAAACTCTTTTAGGCATATTTAAAGGGCAACGCTAAAGCGATTGCCCTTTTTAAATTCTCATTAACTTTTACTCTATTCATTTGCTTTAAATGCTTGTAGATTTTCCAAATGATTAAATATTGGCAAAAACGATATGAAAGCTTAATGTGCTAGTAAGAGCTAGGTAGCAAACAAATAATAAACATTATCATACAAATGCATGATTTCTTCCTCCGTGTTATTACAATCTATTACTGTTTATCATTATAAATAATGATGTTTCTCTATTTCTTCTACGAAAGACTTAATCATTTGGTCTCACCTTCTTCTAATTTTTTGCAAAAAGAAAACTCGCCAAAGGCGAGTTTCACTTTCCATCATTTCTTTTATCCTTTAAAAATTGAAATCACGAATTAATTTGCCAATTTTACAAGCATATGTGCTAATTTATGGCGTTCCTCTTCATTTCCCACTTTCCACAGTTCCTGAAGAAGTGCCTCCTCACGATTTTGCGGTTCTGCGTTGTTAGCAAGATAGCCAGCGACTTTCTCTGCGCTTTTCGCTAATTGCTCTTCATCCATGCCAAGATTTTTGCCCACTTCTATTTTACTGCTTAGATAAGATTTAAACTCATTAAAATTCTCTAGCTTCTCTTGGATTGTTTTTCTATCCATTTCTTTCACTGTTTCTTCGGCCTTGTTGGGATCTGCATTATAATTATTCATCAATAATCTTCCCTCCAATTATTTGTTTGTCCCTTAACTATTCCCCAGAAAAGCCGCGCGAAACTTTATATCGACTTAGCAATAATCTCCATTTCTATCTCATTCCTCACAGGTCCTTTGTTATCCGTAAAAAAAACGAAGATTCTCCAGTGTTGCACCGGAAAAAACCTTCGTTATGATAAACTATTTACTTGTGCTTACATACCGATCTCTAGCTGCTCCTAATCCAAATACAAAGAGCAGCAATGACGCACCAGCTAAAATGAACAACGGAATAGTCCAGCTATTCGTTACATCATGTAAATATCCGAAAAGCGTAGGACCAATAGCCGCTAGTAAATAACCAACTGATTGAGCCATGCCAGATAGTTCTGCTGCCTGTCTGCCATTCTCCGTTCGCAAGCCAAAAAACATCATCGATAAACTGAAGGCACAACCTCCCCCAATACCTATCATGATAATCCAGCATACAATTAACTTTGCACTTCCATAAATTAGTCCAAGTGTCCCCGCTAAAAGCAAAGCGCTCATGATAGTGACTAAAGAACGCTGACTTTTCATACGCCCTGCAATAATAGGTACAATAAAGGTAAAGGGAAGTAATGCTAATTGCATCACAGAAAGGAGCCAGCCAGATTGATCTGAACTTATTCCTTGTTGTTGTAAAATCTCAGGCAGCCATGCAATAAGAATGTAAAAGACCATCGATTGTAACCCCATAAATAAGGTCACCTGCCAAGCTAATGGAGAGCGCCACAAGTTCACCTGAGAATCTACTACTTTATTTCGAACAGCTGCTGTTTCCTTGTTGAGATGCTTTATTTGAGGCAGCCAGAATAAAATGGATACGAAGCTAAGTATCCCCCAAATTCCCAATCCACCCTGCCAGCCAATTCCAAGTCCAATGGCAATTGGAACACTTAGTCCCGAAGCAATAGCAGCTAATAAATTCATCGAAATAGAATATACGCCTGTCATTAATCCAATTCGAGTTGGAAACTCTTGTTTAATCAGACTAGGTAATAGCACATTAGAAATTGAAATCGCCAATCCTAGCACAGCAGTACCAATATATAAAGCAGCCACCCCAGATAATGAACGTAAAATAATGCCTAGTGTAAGAAAGATTATAGACATCAGAATCATCATTTCCACACCAAATTTACGAGCCAATTTAGGTACAATCTGAGAAAAAAGCGCAAAAGATAATAATGGCAATGTGGTAATCATCCCTGCTAATGTATTAGAAATATGAAGATCATCCCTAATAAATCCTACTATTGGACCCACTGATGTTAACGGAGCTCTTAAATTGGCAGCAATAAAGATTATTCCTATAATAACCATCCAAACGGCTGACTTATGAACAGCTCGATTTGATTGTATATGTTGATTAGTCATTGTTTCCTCCTGATTATAGTAGCCAAATGACTATGAAATGAGTCCTTCATCATTAATAAGAAGTAGTCAGTTAAGCAATTTGGTATACTATAATATATTTTCACTATGATAATGAATAATATAATATAACAAGCAGGTGTTTGTCCATTCTTTTTTCTAGAAGTTGAAGAAACAAAATATATCCCCGCTATTGGACGGAATAACCTAACCACTACCTCCCGTATCTCAATAAGATATAGAGTACAGCAACTTTATCGGTATGATTTATATAGGAATGGCTTCCATTTGCATCAAAACTAATCGAATCATATTCATTTAAGATATATGACTCATTATTTACATTAATGGTTATGGTTCCCGACATCACCGTAGCTATTTCCGTCGTATTGGGGTGATGCATTTCTGGATAATAAGAACTATGTGGTTGTAAATATGCTCGACACATTTCCATCTCATCCTTTTGATTTTGAAAAATCGGCTCTACAGCCCAATTGCCATCATCTCCGAAAATTCTTACCCCGCTACCAGCCCGCGATACATTCACACTGCTTCCTGAGGAAAATAACGCCATCAGAGGGATCGATAAACTTCGCGAAATCTTCCACAATACCCCAATTGTTGGATTAGTTTCTCCTCGCTCAATATTTCCCAGCGTCAGCTTACTTACACCTGATATCTCAGATAAATTTTCAAGACTCAACCGCCTCTCCTTTCGCAATTTTTTAAGCACTGTTCCAACTTGAATAACTACCTGTTTTGAATCATCTGTTTCTCTATTCATATTCGTCCTCCATTTTTCTATTATGGGAAATATTATTATTCCTATGGTAGGAGCTTAACTCCATTCCTAATTAAGTGGTTCAAACAAACCTTTGCATTGGTTGGTCAACTGATTATAAACCGCAGCTCCTTTGGCATAAGCCTCTTGGCTAAAATCGTTCTTTTCCATAAATGTCTTTAAAAACATGTAAGTAGCGCCTGCATAATAGTTTGCAATATATTCACTATTCTTACCGAACGCTTTATGTTGCTCCATTACAAGCTTATTAAAATTGGCTAACTGACGAATAAATTCGTTACTAATGCCCGCCCATTCAATTAATGCAAATGTCTGTTGATTTTGTTTCCAAAATTGTATTAGTAGTTGAATAAAGCCTGAAGCGTTAAAAGATTGCTGCTTTAAAACCGACTTAAAATCACTCATGACGTTGGATATCTGTCTTATAATGATGTCTTCTTTCACTAAATAATTCCTGTAAAATGTTTGCCTTGCAATTCCAGCTTGCTCGCATAAATCTCGGATGGAAATCTCATAAAAGTTTTTATTCTTAAGATTAAACATCATTAAACTTTGCAGCAATAATTTTTGTGTTCTTTCGACCCGTTTATCCATTTATGCACCAATTTCCTTTCCTGTGTCACATAAAAAAATTCTTTGCTTTTTCTTTGCTTAAATTTATTATACAATCCTTTCAATCTAAGTGACAATTGTAACTTAAGTGTCAATTGTTCATTTACCAACAAAAATTATTTATCATATCGGAGGTAATTATTTTGGGAACAGGAAAGGTAGTAGTCATTACTGGAGCCAATAATGGGATTGGTCTAGAATTAGCCAAAAAAATGCTAGCAGAAGGGAGTCAAGTTATTGCATTAATACGTTCTTCTTTTTCAAAGGACGACCTCTTTATTCAATCAAAAATTACTACAGGACAATTACGAATTTATAAAGCCGATTTATCTGATTTTAACAGTCTAAAAAATGCGCTGGAAGAAATAAAAGCAACGGAGAAGAAAATAGATTTCCTTTTCAATAACGCTGGCGGCAGTTTTCCTTCGTTATTATTTTCTAAGCAAAATCGCGAACTACATTATGAACTTCAGACAGTAGTGCCTTATATTATTTTTAAGGAGCTGTCCCCTTTATTTGAAATGGGAGAAGATAAGACAATTGTTAATACATCTTCAGCTGTCATCCTTCGCGTGAAACAGTTTGATCCAGATACATTGGAAAACCCATCTTCCTTTAAAAAGTTATTTGGTCCCTATGCGACAGCAAAGCTAGCTTTATCTTTATGGACAAAAGAAATAGCAAAAAGAGAGAGTGCCAATGGATTCCGGTTTCTAAGTGTAGACCCCGGGAGTAACAATACGTTACGGAAAGAAAAAAAATCAGGTATTCCCTTTTATATAAAACCATTGATGAAGTTTTTCTTTTCCCCACCGACAAAAGGGGCTGCTTTACTCTATGATGCCGCAATGGATAAGACTGGAGCAGTTTCTGGGGACTTTATTGTAAAGGGGAAAAGCACGAAGGTTACATTTGCTGAATATAGTTCCATTGTTTTAGAGGGAGTACATAGGATTTATGTGAGGGAATTTTTGAATAGTGAGGAATAGAGGATAATAAAAAGAAGGTCTGCAGGATAATCAGGGTTTGTTTCGAATAAAGTTTGATTATAGTTTATACTCAAATATGTTTTACCTTCATTTTCATTAATAGTCCTCCTCTTCATGTCTTGTAATCTAATATGCTCATCGACAAAGAATGATTTTCCTTGCATTATCTTTTTAATTATTGTTGAATATTTGATTGTACAAAATACACCTCATCTAATAAAAGATGAAGTGTATTTTATCCTTAACTCTAGTTCAGATATCGACCAATAGTATCAAAACTCATAATTGCTAGCTTAATTTATCCACAGCACTCGACATTCCATTCCTTTTTCCTTGAGTGTCACTGTAAGAGTGAAGTTAATTATGTTTTGACTCTGAAACACAATTTATTTGATACAAATTAGTAAAAAACTAATTCAAGGCTATCCCTTGCTAAACGGTTTTAATTTTGTAATGGTAGTCACGACGATTGCAATTGATAAAATACCTATAGAGATTAATATACTAATAAAAATCCAACTGTATGAAACATTCATTCCAAATAAAATCAAACTTCCTAAAAGAACCCCTAAAACAATTGGGACTCCTGACCAGAGAGAGATTTCTTTAGAGAAATGAATCAATATACGACCTTTAGTCCACCCAATAATATGGTACATAGAAAATTCCTTCGCTCGGTATTGAAGGAGTGCTGTAATACTCTCACTAACTGCTAGGTAAGAAAGCAGTACGGTTATCACTATAATGGAAATTTGTATGATTAATGTTTCATCCATTGTAAATTGACCTAGTGTTGTTTCCTTAGCTTTTTCAATGGAATATCCTAAGTTAGATATCTGAATAATCAGTAGTATAATCGAAATGAACAAAACAAAAATGGTTGGTAATATAAACTCTTTATAATGAATAATTGCTGGAACTTTCTTATATTCCATTATCCTAGTTTTATTCCCTGATCCATTTCTTAAAAATAATAAACATACCATGACCACGGTTAGGAACCATAATAATGAAGAGAGTAAATAAGGGAATGCATCTTGTTTGAATAGAGTAAATAAAATAATGCTAACTACATACCCAATAGTAATAATAATAAATTGTTCAAGACAGTTCCGTAGAAAAATAAATTTCCTTTTCCACCCTAATAGATATAGTAACTCATCTTCCTTATATAAGGCTTTTTTTTCAAAAGTTACTCTTGAATATAACCATAGAAACCCAAAAAGAGAAAACAATATGAAAGAAATCACGGACATGTGATTCCAATTTTCACTCAGCTCTTGTGCTACCCCCAGAGTTGTCCAAGGCTCCAGTATCTGGCCTAAACCTTCAACATCTAATCTCATTTGTTTAAAAGAGGAACCAGCAACAATATCCACTTCATAACCAGATTTTAGTAGGTCTATTGCAACTTGTTCAATTTTCTCTTGAGCATCCACGTTATATTTATTTATCCCGGCCACTTTGATCCTTATTGCATCAATCGGTTTTTGACCTTTTACCATTTCAGCAGCTTCCAGGGTTGTTATCCCGCTCGCTGGTGTAGGAATAAAGCTTCCAGGAAAGATTGTAGATTGTACCACTTTACCGTCTAAGCTTTTTGACTCTGTGGTAGAATATATACCTAATGGGCTTGAAGCTAACTGGTTAGTATCCTTATTAGGTGAAAATTCTCCCACTTGTTCAATAATAAAGGGCACCTTTTGACTTTGATAGGCACTTATCCCCTTTTTATTTACTGTTTTATATATTGGGGGAGGTCCATCTTCAAGTATGGGCACTTCTAGATTATTTTCATTTATTTTATAGTTGATTTTTGATGCTATGTAATAAATCGAGGTATCTTGGTCAGACATAAAGCGATCAGTCTCACTTATACTGAAATCCTCCCCAATCTTTACAGCTGTCCCCTCAAACGGTTTTTGGAATTTTGATAAATCTAAATTATATTCTCTATTATCAAGCGCTTTAGCTTTAGATAGTTCATTAATTACTTGCTCCATTTTTTCAGGTTTTTCATAGCCCATTAATAGTGAGTCATCTTTCATCAGGCCTAATTTCTCCTGATATTCTCCGAGATCTACATCTATCCTATCTGTCTTCACAGTCATATATAATGGAATATTTATATCCTGCCGCTGTATAACTTTGATAACGGGTGGATTTCCTAAACTTTCCCGAACTTCTTTAAATTCAATATCATTAATCTCTTTATCTAATTCAGAATAGTCAATTCCAGTTAACTTACTTTCGCTCTCAACATCAATAGCAGCTAATAGATAATAATTAAAAGGCATTAGGACTGTCATTGCTACACCTGTTAAGGAATTTGGATACGAAGCGTCAATATATTGTATGTTTCCTGGAACCGAACCATCAAAATAATATAACTCCTCTTTCTGATCAATAGGATATTTATGAATCCCATCCGAGGTATAAAATTGCCAAGAAAATCTTGTTGGTTCCTTTAATACTGGAAGTTCAATAGACATCCTTTTACCACTAAAATACCCTAGAGATGCTACTGGAGCGGCCAATTCTATGTCCGGGTTTCTTTTAATCTGTTCCCAATCAGAAATAGAAATACCACCTCCCCCATCACCGATATAATTCTCTTCAATCATTCCTAATTTTTTTTCAACATCTGTTCTTGTAGAACTTGGTCGTACTAGGATGTCATATGTACCTCGTCCGTATTCTTCTACGGAATGATTAACTGCTAACTTAATTTCTTTTGTGCTCTGAAAACCTAATGGAATAAGTGTATATAAACCAATAAATGCTAATAAAATGGTAATGGAGATCAACTTTCTGCTTAAAATACGAACCCAAGCAAAACGTATCATACAAATACCTCGTTTTCCTTCAAATTACCTTTGTATAATTTATAGGTCTTATCACCAAGTTTCGCAACTTCCTCATCATGGGTTACAATAATAATCGTTTGTCCTTTATTTTTGCATTCAATCAGAATGCGCAGAATGTTATCTCTATTTTCAATATCTAAGTTCCCAGTCGGTTCATCACATATCAGTACCTTTGGATTAGCCATTAAAGCTCTAGCAATCCCCACTCTTTGCTTTTCCCCTCCTGATAAAGATTCTGGCAGTCTAGCAAACAAAGAATTATTAATTCCCACACTCTCAAGTAATTTTTCCGCTCTAATATATAGTTCCTTTTTCGGATAATCATAAATAAGAGGTAACATGACATTATCAATAACAGAGTAGTGGGGCAAAAGTTTGAAGTCCTGAAATATAAAACCAATATTTTTTTTTCTATACTCGCTTCTCGCATTTTCATTCATGTGATAAATATTAGTTCTCTCATATAAGACCTCGCCTTTATCAGGCTTTAAAAGTCCTGAAATACATTTAAGTAAAGTAGACTTTCCTGTACCCGAAGGGCCTACGATCGTATACCACTGTCCCTCTTCAATAGACAAGGATACATTTTCTATTATGGAATTGGATTCAGAAAATGACTTTTGTAAATACTTTATATCAATCATGACGTTCCTCCTTAAATTGATTAATTACAATCACCCTAGTCAGTTGACTAGGGTGCCATAGAATTTTACATTTATTTTCTTAGTGTTACTGTTCCTGTTGCACGTGCAGTTCCACCCCCAGCGGATGAAACAGTTAGTGTAAGGTTCCATTTGTCGGTACTTAAGGAACCTAGATGATATGTAGATGATCTAGTTGTACTATAATAATTAGCAGCAGGATCTGTAAATCGAGTAGTAATACCATCATGGTACTTTACATTATAAATTCCGTTACCCCCACCCCAAGAAATAGTTTTAGTCATTATAGCAGAAGAACCAAATCTAATTTCATTTTTCGGACCACTAATCTTTGCTTCAGTTGGTATTGCTGCAGATACGTTAGATAAACCTATTCCTAGAGATATACCTATTGCCAATCCACCAACCGTTAATCTTTTCATTATATTCATTCGAATTTCACCTCCAATATTTTACAATTAGAGTATACTAAATAATATATTGCACGTAAACTATTTTTTCAAAAAATTTACACTAATCTATCTTATTTAAATTCAAATCTTTTTTCACTACTAAATGCTTAAGCAATAGACTCTATTTCTGATACATCTTGGTAGAAAAGATATAAAGCGCTATTACTTTAATTCTCCACTGCTGATGAATTCCATCTTTCTGTAAAATTTATTATTACTAGCAGAGGCCTTTGCATTGATTAGTCAATTGATTATAAACTGCTACCGCTTTGGCATAAGCATCTTTGTTAAAATCATTCTTTTTCCATAACTATTTTTCAAAATCAGGTTAGTAGCGCCTGTTTTCTAAGTGTAGACCCCGGGAGTAACAATACGTTACGGAAAGAAAAAAAATCAGGTATTCCCTTTTATATAAAACCATTGATGAAGTTTTTCTTTTCCCCACCGACAAAAGGGGCTGCTTTACTCTACGATGCCGCAATGGATAAGACTGGAGCAGTTTCTGGGGACTTTATTGTAAAGGGGAAAAGCACGAAGGTTACATTTGCTGAATATAGTTCCATTGTTTTAGAGGGAGTACATAGGATTTATGTGAGGGAATTTTTGAATAGTGAGGAATAGAGAATAATTCAATAATAAAAAATCTATTTAGGGAGGGGATAACAGCTTTGCTGGTTTTCCCCTCCCTTTTATAAGGCTAATCCCCAAAATTAAGTTCTAAATAGACTAATAATCTTCAATCCTAAGTCATTGTTAACCAAACAGTCTACTTTTTAGATAAGATGACCATCTCATTAGGCATTTATTCATTCTCAACTACTATTTTACCAATCATACTTCCCGTTTCTACAATTTTATGTGCTTTACGTAAGGTTTCGGCATTAATTGGTCTAAGAGTTTCTGTAAGGGTTGTTGTTACTTTCCCGTCATCTATTAGTTTACTTAGTTTGGATAAAAGTTCATGTTGTTTGATCATGTCTGGAGTTTCATACATGGATCTTGTAAACATAAATTCCCAAACAAACGTGACACTTTTATTTTTTAAAGCAGTAAGGTCGATAGGATTAGCCATTTCTACAATCGAGCAAATCCTTCCTTGAGGGAAAATAATATCGGCCATGTTTTGCCAATGCTGCTCTGTTTCGTTCAAACATAAAATGTACTCAACGCCTTTTATATCATGATCTTGTAGTTGAGTTCGAAAGTTTTCGTGATGGTTAATGATATAATCAGCACCTAATTTATTCACCCATTGCTTACTCTCTTCTCTAGATGCTGTGGCAATCACTTGTAAACCTGCCATTTTAGCTAATTGAATCGCTATGGAGCCCACTCCCCCAGCCCCGCCAATAATAAGAATGCTCTTAGATTGATTTTCTTCGTAGTTATTAATATCTATCATTAATCGATCAAATAAACTTTCCCATGCTGTTATCGATGTCAGTGGTAAAGCCGCTGATTGTGCAAAATTTAAAGACTTTGGCTTTAATCCGACAATTCTTTCATCAACCAAATGGTATTCGCTATACGTCCCTGGTCGAGTTAGGTCACCAGAATAAAACACTTCGTCTCCAGGTTTAAACATTGTACAATCCGGTCCAATTTCTTCCACCACTCCACTTGCATCCCAGCCTAAAATTCTTGGTTCTGTTTCTTCTTTATCTTTAGGAGCACGTACCTTTACATCAACCGGATTAATCGAAACAGCTTTTATTTTAACAAGTATATCTCTTTTGGTTGGTGTAGGTTTTTCCACTTGGACATCTATCAAACTTTCTTCCTTTTCAATCGGTAAATATTTATACAATCCAACTGCTTTCATTTAAAAGCCCTCCTTTTTTATTCATGTTTATTATAAAAAAGAAATATATTAAGAGTAAGTACGCACATTCTTGTAATCTGGTATCACACATGTTACCTATTAGGAGAGAAATGAAAGCAGCTGCAACTGACATTCTTGTAATCTGCTATTAACTATGTTACTAATTAAGAAAAGAAGAACAAGCAGAAATGAGAAAGGTATGAGTACCGATGAGAAATCGAAAGAAAGGGTATGGATGCCCTGAAGGATGTCCGGTTGAAGGAACGCTTGATGTGATCGGGGGTAAATGGAAAGGCGTTATTTTGTTTTATTTATTAGATGGAAAGAAAAGATTTAATGAATTCAGTAGATTAATGCCTGGTATTACCAAACGAATGTTATCTCTCCAATTAAGGGAACTGGAAGAAGACGGAATTGTTCATCGAGAAGTATATCCCGAAATCCCCCCTAAAGTGGAATACTCATTAACGGAATTTGGAAGAACGCTCGAACCAATTATTTCTCTAATGAATGAATGGGGAGAAAATTACAAAGAGTTTTTAAAAGAAAATAAGCGGGAATTAAAATAGGTTTTTAAGCTTAATATCGATTAAAAATAAAGTTTGCTTAAAGATAGTTCACACCCTCTTTTTGTGTAAAAAAAGAAAAATCCATTTTGAAAAAATTATCAAAATGGATTTTTTATTTGCTAAGTGTTATCCAATCTTTATAAAAAGGGTTACCACATTTGGTCTTTGAATCATGACAACGAAAAAGCTTTTAAGATAGTCTATTCGCTTCATCGATAAGTCCTATATTATACATGGATTCCAGCACAATTTTCTTTAACAATGGTTCATCAGATAGAACATGATGAAGTTGTATATCTCGAAACACAGCATATTGTGATGGTATTGGTGCACGAGATAAGTATGCTTTTAAAGCTGCTAAGTCTGGTTCAACGTCTATATTAATTTTAAAAGGAATGTGCGTTTCATTAGCAAGAAATGGAGCAATTACACCAAGACCATCCTGGGTTTGAATAGTTATCATTTTTTGTCGCTGCAATCTAAGCGTTTGAATATAGCGATAAGGATTAGCAATAATAGGCATTTGAATGTTTTTTTCTAAAAAGTTATCGATATACTTTAATAATTGTCGTTCAGACTGAGGATGAAGTTCATCATCCACTTCCCGTTCCTTGAATACTAAATAACTGTCTTCATCAGCGAAATAATTATAAAATAAATCACTATCTGTGCAATTGATACGTAAAAATTCGCGCAAATTTTTTGCGATTATACGGGTTGGCTTTTCAAACTCCATTGGACTTATACAGACAATAGGCGCCTCTTCAAGGTCAGAAACCGACCCATAGTCTGTTAAAAATCCATAATGAATACCATCTACTCCAATATGGCCAAATACAATAACATCGCTTGGTGTGTTAAAATAGCGAAAGTCGGATAATGAAATATAAAAGTGAAGCCCATTATAAAAAGATTCACAATCGCCTAGTTCCTTCTCTAATTCCATTAATTTTTGAAGGCTTGCTGGTATATCATACTTTCCAAAGTTGCGCTGCATTCAAAAACCGCCTTTTCTTTTTCCTTTATTTTACTATATTTGTTATTAGGAAACTACTTTATGGGCAATCTACTGAGTTAATGAAATACCCGCTACTCCCCTTCAATCATTCTCCCATTTGAATATGCATACCTCTTCCCTTCACTAAAAAACCCCCTGCCAATTATTAGAACTAAAGGGGGATAAACGTTGCAACTTTATACAAATGTAGCTTTCAAATAAAGATTAATTAAAACATTTTATTGACTCTTTATTTACCAAAGAATACAAAAAATCCATTTTGAATAAGTTTTCTTCAAAATGGATTTTCTTTTAATAACTCTGTTAGATTTTTTTATAAAAAAGTTTGATTGTTTTCATCTTATGATCTTCAACATACATATATTTATAAAATATAAAAGCTTCGGTTCTACATTACAGACAAAAGGGTAACCAGTGCTAAAATAGCTGGAATTCCTTGTTTCACAATAATTGATTTGTTGGATGTAAAGCCTCCGAAAATGGCTGCCACTACCACACAAATTACAAAAAACAACTGAATCATATAGCCAATTGAATTAAGTCCAAGTATTAGTCCCCAAATGAGACCAGCTGCTAAAAACCCATTATATAAACCTTGATTTGCAAACATGATGGCTACATTTCGATCTCTTTCTAAGTGCTTCGGTAAATTGAAAGCTCGTTTTGCCAATTTTGAATCAATAAAAAACATTTCAAGGATCATAATAAATAAATGTTCTATTGCTACTATCCCAACTAAAATGGCCGCAAGTACTTCCACTCACTAATCCCCCCCTTTTCTGTTTCCTAATATCAATTTATATTATTTCCATTGCGCAATTCTATCGACAGGGAGACGGTATGAAGCATATCCTTCATCGACTGCTTTTCCGATGGATAGAAGCATGACTGGTACATAGCGCTCCTTTTCCAATCCGAAAGCTTCAGCGATATTTTCTTTTTCATAGCCCCCTATTGGGTTTGTTTCATATCCGTGCGCGCGTGCTGTCAACATAAGCTGCATGGAGACGAGACCAGCGTCAACTAGAATCGTTTCCCGATTTACTTGCTCCGGTAGTTGTTCAAAATGTGCCTTCAAAGCCTCGATTTGTCTGTCTTTTACCTCCTGTGGCATGTATCCTAAGTCAACGGCTTTTGAATAAATTTCTTCTAAATAGTCTGCATTGTTCATATCTGCAAATACGGCGATTACGGCAGATGAAGTGGTGACTTGTGACTGATTAAATTTAGCAAGCCCCGCAAGTTTTTCTTTGGATTCTGGGCTTTCAATGATAAGAAAACGCCATGGCTGTGCGTTAACCGAAGATGGAGCTGTAGTCGCCTCCTCTAATATTTCAGTCATCTCTTCTTTGCTGATTTTAACTGTTGGATCATAGTTGCGAATGGATCGGCGCCCTTTCATTATTTTCATAAAATCGTTTGTTTTTAATGTAGTTTTCATGTGCAAACAACTCCTATAATTTTTTAATATTTTCTATATTTTTCTTGATTTACAACAGCACTTTCTTAAATACAGAACAGTCTTCTATGCTGACATTTCCGGTGAAGACTCTGACTTGCTCGGTTGAGCGAACAAGGATAAATACGGCTGCGCCATCGATATTCATTAGTTTTTTGTTCCTTCTACTTCTAATTAATTCGCAATTTTCAAAGGTGTTTTATAACTAAGTCGATAGCCATGCAGGAGAATCTCTTAAAAATGTAAACTTTACTATTCTTAGTAAGATTCGGACATGTCATTATCATCCAGATATTTTTTAATTAACAATCTTACCATTTATAATTCGCAATAAAAAAGTGATGTCTACTTATAACTCACCAAAGATTTTTTTTGCACTAGAACTCCCTAACTTTGCAAAGGGTGTCCATCATATGCTTTTATATCAAGTGGCGCAACTAAAAAGTTACTAGCTTTGGCCACGAAAGAAGTAAAATGTTCACTTGTATTATGGCTTTCTACCGCCGCTGCATCTTGCCATACTTCAACCATGGTAAATGTATGGTTCTTTTCTATATCCTTATATAAATTGTAAGAAATATTTCCACTTTCTTGTCTAGAAGCACGCATTAGTGTTTCTATCTCTTCTAAAAAACTTTGTTGCTTTGTTGAGTCTATTTGCATTACAGCATGAATAATAATCATCGTTCTCCTCCTCTTCTCTGAATCTTTTTATGTTAAAGAAAATTTAAAACATCCATGAACACGCAGTGTGTATATCAATCCACCACAGGACTTGTTTCTTTCCCTTTTTTCTTCCACTGTACAATTCGAACAGATTTATAACCTCTGTCTGCTGCTTTCCCAATTGAAATAAGCATCACTGGTATATAACGATCCTTTTCTAAAACTACCGATTAGGCATGTATCGTATCCATGTTCGCGTGCTACAAGCATTAGCTGCATATTTGAACGGCGTCCTCTTAAAATTTTACGTATTAGATTTCTTTTATGTTATTTTGAATACGATTTAGCATATCAAATAGCAAATCTCGTTCCTCTTCACTAATATCTTTTAGCATAGAAGTGACGAAACGTTTCTTTTCTTCTTGATAGCAACTAATTTTTTGACGTCCATAATCAGTAAGCGTCACAAGCGTAATCCTATTGTCACTTGTTTTTTTTCGTCTTAAAATCAACCCGTTTACTTCGAGTTGTTTTAAATGCCGCGTGATGGCAGCATTGTCAATATTCATCTCCTTTTGAAGCGCTTTTTGGCTCATTTCATCCACTTGATAAAGATGGCTCAAAAGTTCAAGGCGCGACTGACTAACACCTGTACACCCTTCAAATTTCGAATTGATTTCTTTATTAATAAAAAATAATTTATATAAAATAATTGCTTCCTTAGAGCAAGAATTTGTCAATAACTTCCCTCCTTTTTTATTTTTTGAAATTATTTGACCTATCAATCATTGACCCATCAAATAATTTAACTCAATTGGATTTAAAATGCAAGTATTTTTATTTTTCCTTTTGTAACTTTGAAATAAAATTTGATTAATTTCGTTTCAAATCTTGTTGGTTTGGAATAAAATTTGTGGGTTTGATTAATGATTTTCAAAAACCCCTGTCTATGCAGGGAGTTCCAGAAAGCTTTTTAGCGAGGTAATAAGAAACCTCCTTCTTGCGTGGGATAAAGAGTTGGTTTCCTCAACCACTTTATCTCACGCAAGAAGGAGGTATGCCCATATGAAGGACATGAATAGTTTATTTAGTGCATATTACCTAGAATAATATGTATCACATAGTTTTTCCCATGCAAAACATCTTTCGAATTAGTACTTTGTTTAAGTGTACCTTTTCGAAGTTGTTTTATAGTGTCTCTTTATTCTAGATAGTATATACAAGTATTTTACCTGCAGCTTTAAAATAAAGTAACTTAAGGAAATAGCATTGTGTTTTGCCTTCTCTGGAAAATACATTATAAACATTAAGTATTAAACAAAACCAGTCGTATACAAGCTAAGCTAACTAAACCGAAAACGGTTGAATCTCGCGGCTTAAACTGTCCCGATTCGCCAAAATCCCAAGAGACAAGACGAAACGACTCCACCGACCGCTGGCTTAACCCTAACATAATTTTACCATTTGCAGTCCGGAAACAGCTTAAATTATTTCATGCTGACGGGCATGGGTAGAAAAACCTACTTTTTAGCGCCAGTTTATCTTATCTGACCGCCAAACCCTCAATAACAATCCCAATGCATATGCCATTCACCAGTCGAACAAGACCTGAACAAGTAAATCGTCCCGTTGTCACCCACCATAAATCTCGGCTTTTCCTCGCTTCCGATCTGCATGATATACTGACAATCTTCTAAGGAAACCGGTGACTGGATATAGGATGCGTATCCTCCTATTTTCGTTTGCGGGTAACTGCCGAATTCATCGAAGAACTGATCGCTCGCATCTTCATCCTCGTTCACTTCCGTCAAGTCAACATAATCCCAAGCCTCTTCCCAGCACGGGTAATCATCGCTATCAGCCTTGTGCCATCTAATCTGAAACTCCCTGAGACCTCTTGCTTCTTCCGGTGTTTCCATTAATTGCAGCTCTTCCACCGACTGATGCTCGATGAGTAGCCAGCCTTCTCCGTTCTTGACAGGATAGATTGGAAGCTGTTTCCTGTTCAGAAATAGCTGGATCAAACTTGCCTCTCCCACACCATCGATCCCACCAGGTATTTCAGGCACATACGCTTGCAATACGGGAATCATGGGACCATCTTTGTCATGAGGCCATCCCGCTTCTTTATCGATATAAAAATGCCCGCCAAACCAACTCATCCTCGCTTCCTCCGGACGAAATCCGCCAATTTGCGCCAAGACCGGCTTTTTTCCTATTTCCCTAAGTGAATTGAACGCCTCAAATTGTGTCATCGTAAGCAGTTCTCCTCCCGGTATCTAGTTAGATTTTTACTGGATAGACGGATGGCAGTCTTTCTATTAGTTCCATCCATTTCCTTAAGTATAATTGATGCCGATACGCAGCTCAAATATGCTCCTGACTCTTTTATCCAAGACAGCAAAATCGAAAAATCTAGCTTCTTCTTTCTTAATTTCTCGTGAAAGCAGGTTGATCAATCTATGCTTTAATGACTTTTCGCCGTTCATTCATCCATTTTTCTATCAAAATTTTCAGAAAGTTTCATACTACAAAACTTATTGAAATTGGGGATAAAGTCTTCTTCAAAACTAGATAAAATATACCATTTTTGTAATATTAAAGGAATTCTTATCTATTTTCCTTTATAATAATTATGGTCTACATAAAAAGAAGGGGTGTAAATGTGAAAAAAACGAAAGTATTATCGGTATCAATCCTTTCTGCAGCAATGTTATTGTTGGCGGCTTGCGGAAATGAAGAAAAAGCTTCTGAATCTCCAAAGGAGAATGATTCAAAGGCTAAAACAGAGGAAACAAGTAATAAAGGGAAAACGAATGAAAAAGCAGAAGAATCAGATACTAAATCAGGTGAGGTATTGAATCCAAGTATTGCAGAAGAAACAGAAGGAAATGTTGAAGTGGTTTATACCAATAAAGAACCTGGATTTTTAAATGATATTAAAGGTTTCAAAGTATCCGTTAACGAGTACCAAATTGTTAAAGTAACAGACATGAACGAAGATTCTAAGTTGCGTTTTGATGGCCAGAATAATGGATACGTAATAACGACTAAAGTTACCATTGAAAATGGAACCGATAAACCAATGTATTATAATAATAATCATAAGATCCAGCTAAGCAATGAGTATGATTATATTCCGGCTGACTGGAAAACTCTTGTACCTGAAGATCAGCAGATTAATAGAATCAAAAAGAATAAAGAAAAGATTACTTTATATGAAGCTGGCGAGAAGGTAACTGGCTTAATGAGTTTCAGATTATCAGATGCTGAATTTGAAAAATTAAAAACAGTAAAACCAAAATATATAATTGAAGGCGGTTTAGCTGATAATGACCAAGCTAAAAATAGTAACATGCAGCAGTCGCCGGCTTATGATTTTATTTATAGCGAAGAACAAGCAAAACAAACAGCTGAACAACCCCAATTTTATCAAGATCGTTTAACGACTGATAATATGGCTGACAAAAAAATGATTTTTGAAAAATCTGGAATTAATGATAGCAAAGAGATAGATAAAGTGAAAATTACCCTTGAAGGTGTACAATATACTGAAGTGATTCCAACAGAAGCCAATAAAGAACGCTTTAGAAATTTTGGTGATAATGGGATTGTGGCTGTGACTGTCAAATTGAATGTTGATAATCAAACATCAGAACCTGTTGACATATCGAATCTAAAAACTACTCTTAATATTGATGACAATCGTGCGAAAGTGTTAAGTCAGGGTATGGTGGAACCTCGTGAACAAAGGGAGATTGCTGCGGGACAAAAAGGTGAAAAACTGCATGTTTTCCTACTTAGAAAAGATGAATTTGAAATATATAAAAAGTTTGATATGAGATTTGGTCCATTTGTCGGTACAGATGGCAAAGACCAATTCAAAGGAAAATCTGCTACCTTTAACTTACCAAGATAAATAAAAAAAACAGAAACCAGTGTCAGTCTAGAATAGGCACTGGTTTTTTCGGACTTATTATGAGTTCACAAATGTACAATCCTTATCACTTATGATGGGGATTTTAGCTTGTTATTTTGGCTTAGCAAATGATTTTTTTGCGAATTCAAATCTGATTGTTCCATTTTGTGGTTTACATAACTATTCTAATTATACTTGGTATAATATGCAATAATATTTAAAAACTGGTTAATGACTCTTTCTCTTATACGGTACTGTAAGTGAATAAAAGGAACCATTTTAATTAAAGTTTGAGCAAAATAGTTTCTTATTTTAAATTTATCCATTATCTTGTAAAAAAGTTTAAATATAAAATATTTATGTCATTAATTCCGTTTCCAACAGTTCTATCTCATCCTCTTCAAATTTTTCCGAAATCTAATCATTTATTCTATCTTCTGCTTGCTGAATTTCTGTATTTTTATGTTAAATTTTATTAACTATTCTATATATCTGCAGTCTTCTTTATCTAATCAAACTAATGGATATTTCTTCATAATTGGCGTTTGAAATCTATATTTATTTATTTTTATTTGACTCTAAATGTGTGGTACTTCTTTTCTTGTGAAAGAAATTAATGATTTTACTGTTTAGCTATCCTAACATATATTTAAAATCATCTAACTCATAATCAGTACTAAGAATGCAGTACCATTATAAAAATGCCCATGTATCTAAAGAAATGTATATTCTGATGCTGTGTCAGGAGTTAATATCTTGATATCTCTAAATCAAAGTTATGAGCAGTCCAATGTTCTACCATTTTTTCTAATTAGCTTCTTTAATCCACTTCTCAATTTCAGATGCTCTTTTTCTTTTAGACATAAAAACACCCCTTCTAAAGGGATAAAGTTCGTGACTTTCTTCAAAACATCGCAACTTTATTTCAAAGCCACACTCACTGTTGCTTTGAAATAAAGTTTGATCAAAATGGATTCCTTTTTGGCATATTTAATTTTCGGTTTTATAAAAAAGTTTGATTATTTCTTATTGAACTAATGCCCCCTCAATAAGGTTTACGAACGATTGTAGGAATTTAAACCCTTCCAGTCTTCAAAAGTTTTCTAAAATTCTCGGATAAGGCATTATCTTTGCTAAGTAGCAGAATTACTGAAGAGTCACAAAATACCAATTCCACAACTGCCTTTGGATGTTGTATTTTAGGATTTTCAACCCAAAAATTCGGTCTTGTGCGTCGTTAATGGATACCGCAACTCTTCTTCATTTTTTACAATCATGCATAAACTGATTGAAATCACATCGCCACCTCCGTTTTATTTTGTTTTTTCTTTATGGCATAGACAAACATGTAATCAATATGGGCATGTTTTGACAAGTGATCAAAAGACAAACCAAATTGCCCGGCAAGGAATTGAAGTTCTTGTAAAAAGAGCTGTATGTTTAATTTAGTATCGGAGGAATGGGAGGTGATGGATTTTATGTCATAAAGATATTCAGGAAATAGGGTATTTATGTTGCGAAGTTGCAACTTTATTTTAAATCTAAAACTGCACCTTTTGATTACAATAAAAAAGCGTTAATCTTTTTTCGATAAACGCTACCCTAGAGTTAAAGAAAAAAATCCTGTAAAAACAGGATTTTAAACAAACTTTATTATAAATTATCATTCTTTATTTTAAATAACCGAACTTTGTTTTAAATGATCAATCTTTTTTATAGACTGGACCACCTGATGTTCCTGCTCAATTATATCTACTACTAATTTCTATCTTTGATTTCTTTCCTCCATTCTAACAACACTTTTTCATGACTAGAGATCATACTATCAACCCAAAGGAGCATTTCAGAAAATTTCTTATTTGCATCAGAGTGTTCTTCTAATGCTTTTAAACCTAGTTCTACAATATTCTTCAAGTTTTTAAAACCATCAATCCTCGTTTTTATGGCATTATCCCATATGGACTCACTAACGGAATAATAATCTGTTCTATCTCCAACAGCTGATACTTTCTCTAACAATCCCATAGAAACTAGGAGTCTCACGTTTGTCGATACACTCCCTCTGCTTACCTTTAAAAGATTGGACATTTGTTCAGCTGATATAGGTTGATTAGAAACTAATAATAATCCTAAAATTCTTCCACCAATTCGTGGAATCCCATAGTCCTCATAATAAATACCTAACTTTTCTACAAATACCTGTTTTTCTTCATCATACTCCAACTCATTAATGTCCATGACTGAATATCCCTCTCTTTTTACAGTTATCTATTGATCATTCAAAAAGTCCCAAAAAACAGTATTAAATTGTGAAGGATTATCCTGATTAGCACAATGACTTGCATTGGATATTTCAAACAACCTACAATTTGATTCACTAGATGCCCATGAAGAAGCAATTTTCTTAATATTTCCTGTTTGGTCATGTTCTCCATAAACAAGCAAGATAGGTTTGTTTATTTTATATTCTTCTTCATAATGTAAACATGCTGCAGTTGCTAAAAATATTTTCATAAAATCCTTTTTTCCTACCAGATCAAATACCTGCTTCAAATAGACTTGTACATGCGGTTTTATCGCACTTGCTTTCACACTTGCGTTAACCAAATAGCTCCATGGGTACATCCGAATAATAAGTGGGGTTAAGTTCAAAAAAAACCTCTCTAAACCTGTCAACTTCATTGTATTACAAGTACAATCAATCAATACTAGCTTCTCTACTCTATATGGATAATAGAATGCCATCTCTTGTGCTGTATTGCCACCCATTGATTGACCAACAAATGTCGCCTTTTTTATACCTTCTTTATTCATTATCTCTACTAAATCATCCATCAATAACTTTATACTAAATTTATCACCCATGGGCCTAGATAAACCATGACCTCTTGCATCCCAAAGCAAGAGATTGAACTCATTACTTACAATTGGTACTTGCTCATTGAACATCTCGTGATCAGCACCAGCACCATGTAAGAATATTAACCATGAACTCTTTCCTTTATTTGAAACCCAATAGTGGATGTTACATCCATCTTTACTCAAAACTTTCTCAAATAATTCATTATTCATAGAAATACCTCACTTTATGAATACTTTAATATCTAATCTTATTTTATCTGTTTTACTTATTTTAATAAATACTAAAATAGGTAAAACCTAACACTGCATGGTTTCTATCTGTTAATTGGCAAATAGTTTATAGCTCCATTGTTTTTTGAACACCTCTTTGGATTGAATAATTACTGATAATATATCAAACGGCCATATCCAATAGGACGATCATCTGCTAATCCTACAAACATACCAGCATCATGTAATACACCTTCTATTTGATTATTATTCTCTTCCAATTCTCCCCTTTAATTATATTCCACTACAAAAAGTCAGTCCCAACCCTTATTGGACAAAGGATTGGAGGAATATGGAATAGAACGAAGCGATTGAATTTGCACCTAAAAACAGAATGAAAATTTGCCGAATCCCCATTGGATTTCAATCTGGTTTTCACCCGCTTTTTCGCATAAAAAAAACCGAAGGTCTGCCGGGAAAAGTACCGGAGAACCTTCGGAATTGGAACGTTATTTTTATCTAAGAACCCTTAATTTTATCTAAGGAAGGGAACTTTTATTTGAAGACAACTCACATAAAGAATTACAAAATAAATCACTCCACCGTAACACTCTTAGCCAAGTTACGTGGTTTATCTACGTCACAGCCTCTATGAAGTGCTGCATAGTAAGCAATTAATTGTAATGGTACTACAGAGATAAGGGGTGTTAACAGGTCGTGCACAGCTGGTACGATGTAGCGGTCGCCATCCATTTCTAAGCCTTTCATTGAAATGATGCATGGGTTTGCTCCGCGAGCTACTACCTCTTTCACGTTACCACGTATGCTTAAGTTAACACTCTCTTGTGTTGCTAATGCGATAATAGGTGTTCCATCTTCAATTAAAGCAATTGTTCCATGCTTTAATTCTCCACCTGCGAATCCTTCTGCTTGGATGTAAGAGATTTCTTTTAGCTTTAAAGAACCTTCAAGGCCAACATAGTAATCAATGCCGCGCCCGATATAGAAAGCATTTCTTGATGTTTCCAGATATTCTCGAGCAATAGCCTCTAGCTCTTCTTTATCTTCAAAAACGCCTTCCATGGCATTGGCAATGATACCTAATTCATGAATAAGATCAAAATCTATCTGGTAGCCTTTGCTTCTTGCTGTTACTTCTGCAAGGATAGACAATACAGCCATTTGCGAAGTATAAGCTTTAGTAGAAGCTACTGCAATTTCCGGACCAGCATACAATAATAAGGTGTGGTCAGCTTCACGAGACAATGTGGAGCCTGGTACATTTGTGATAGTTAGAGTTGGATAACCCATTTCCTTCACTTGCACAAGCACAGCACGGCTATCTGCAGTTTCTCCACTTTGTGTAATGAAAATGAACAGTGGTTTTTCAGAAAGCAGCGGCATATTGTAGCCGAACTCACTTGCCACATGAACCTCTACAGGGATTTTTGCTAATTTCTCAATAAATTGCTTCCCAAGAAGACCGGCATGATAAGATGTACCAGCAGCTACAATGTACAGTCGATCGGCAGCTTTCACCGCTTCAATGATCGCTGGATCAATTGTCAACTTTCCATCTTTGTCTTGATATTCCTGAATAATTTTGCGAATAGCTACTGGCTGTTCGTCAATTTCTTTTAGCATATAATGAGGATATGTCCCTTTTTCAATATCACTAGCATCTAGTTCTGCCGTATATGCTTCCCGGGAAATAACCTCTCCCTCTAATGTTTCAATCGTTACCTCGTCTTTTGTCACGATCACAATTTCTTTATCTACTAATTCCACATATTGATCAGTTACTTGAAGCATAGCCATTGCATCACTTGCGATAACATTGAAGCCTTCCCCTAAACCTATCAATAATGGGCTTTTATTTTTTGCTACATATATCATGTCTTTGTTTTGCTCATCTAATAAGGCAAATGCATAAGACCCTTTTAATAACTTTAGTGTTTGAACAAATGCTGCCTTTACATCACTTCCAGCTTCTACAAAATGTTCAATAAGTTGAACAACGACTTCCGTGTCTGTATCACTTTTCAAAGTGATATCAGCAAGATATTCCTTCTTTAATAAGTCATAGTTTTCAATAACGCCATTATGAACAATTGTAAAGCGTTCTGATGCACTTTTATGTGGGTGCGCATTTAATCTGCTTGGCACGCCATGAGTTGCCCAGCGTGTATGACCAATTCCAGCAGGTGCAAATACCTCTTCGTCCACAATACTGCGTAGGTCAGCAATTCGTCCTTTTTCTTTAAAAACTTGAACTCCCTCTCCATTGCTTAATGCAATACCAGCTGAGTCATAGCCTCTATATTCTAGTTTTTCTAAACCTTTTAATAAAATCTCTTTCGCATCCTGATTTCCAATATAACCAACAATTCCGCACATACTTCTTTTCCTCCGTTCTAAGGGAGCAAGAAGTCACTATTTAGGGAACAAACTTGCTCCCTTATCTCTGTTTTTTTGGGGTTATAAGTCGTAATATACTGCATCTTTTGTCCTGCATAAAGACAGATAAAAACAAAAGGTTGTAGATAATACAACTTAAAGATTACGCTTCTGATTAGCATGCCCTACTCTTTGTGCATTAAGTTACCTTAATGTTTTAAAGTATGACTTACGATTGGCTAATACAACCGGGAGGCATCCGCCGAAAAATCGATAAACCTCCTCCTCGTCAACTAGTTTCGTGTCGTCCATTACTAGTCCAGGCGCTTCAAATTCCTAAAATAACTCCTATCCTCCTTAACAACAGGTTTGCTTTTATTCAAAAAGCAATTTAATCATACCCTACCAAGAATCGTTCCGTCAAATACAATCCTATGACAAAATCGTAAATTTTTATTTCATTAACTGAGGTAGGATACATTCCGACACGAAAAGCGGAAAAAATAATAGGGTAAAAAACATTCCTTCGGAAATGTCTTTCACCCTAATAATGTATTCTATCGTGCTAATTGTGTTCCAAATTGCATAGATATTAGTATAAGTCCCTTATGTGTTTAAGTTTATTCTTCTGGTAAACCCATTTCCTCTTTAACAACTTCGGAAATAACATTCACATAAGCTTCACATAATTCCTCTGTTGGAGCCTCCGCCATCACACGTACAAGTGGCTCTGTTCCAGAAGGACGAACTAAAATCCTTCCATTTCCGTTCATATCTTGTTCCACTTTTGCAATTACTTCTTTTACTTTTTCATTATCTGTTACATGAAATTTATCTGTCACTCTAATATTCACTAATTTTTGCGGAAATTTCTTCATTTCTCCTGCAAGCTCCGATAGCTTTTTCTTTGTTACTTTCATAATATTAACTAATTGCAGCCCAGTTAAAAGACCGTCACCTGTTGTGTTGTAGTCAAGGAAGATAATATGTCCTGACTGTTCTCCACCAAGGTTATAGCCATTATTACGCATTTCTTCGACTACATAACGGTCTCCAACAGCAGTTGGAATGCTCGTAATTGCGTGTTGTTCTAGCGCTTTATAGAAGCCTAAATTACTCATGACAGTAGACACAACTGTATTGTTTTTGAGTCTTCCTGTTTCTTTTAAGTATTTTGCACATATATACATAATTTGATCGCCGTCAACGATATCCCCATTTTCATCAATAGCAATCAAACGATCACCATCACCGTCAAAGGCTAACCCAACATCTGCTTCTTTTTCTAGGACAAATTTAGAAAGCGCCTCAGGGTGTGTAGAACCTACGCCATCATTAATATTTAATCCATTCGGTGATGCGCCCATTGTAGAAATATCCGCATCCAAATCTGCAAACAAATGCATTGCTAAGGAAGAAGTTGCTCCATGTGCACAATCTAATGCAATGTGAATACCTGCAAATTCTTCATCCACTGTTTGTTTTAAGAATTGCAGATACTTCTGACCACCTTCAAAATAGTCATCAACCTGACCAAGATCTGCACCCGTTGGTCTAGGCAGCGTATCTTCTGCTTGATCAATCAGTGCTTCAATTTCTAACTCTTGCTCATCCGATAGTTTAAAACCATCAGGACCAAAAAATTTAATTCCATTATCTGCGACCGGGTTATGCGATGCAGAAATCATTACTCCCGCCTGTGCTCCTAATGCCTTTGTTAAATAAGATACACCTGGTGTAGAGATAACACCTAAGCGCATTACTTCTGCACCAATGGAAAGCAATCCTGCTACAAGCGCTCCTTCCAGCATATGTCCGGAAATACGAGTATCTCGTCCGATTAATACCTTTGGTCTGTCGTGGTCTTTTGTTAGGACGAAACCACCATATCTTCCTAGCTTAAACGCTATTTCTGGTGTTAGTTCACTATTTGCCACACCTCGTACTCCGTCCGTACCGAAATATTTACCCATTTCTATATCGCTCCTTCTAACTAGTATAGATCACGTTTTATGTTAAGCCTCTTTATTTGTAATAGACACACTCGCCGTATTCGTAGCTAGTTCCCAATCTATATTGTCAGGCCCATTTACTTTAATAGGGACTTCGTGCTCCCCATCATCCATTCCTGTTAAATCTATATAGAGATTAAAATCAGAGACACTCAATTCCCTTACCCTATTTTGCTCCCCAGAAATCCGAAGACTTGTACTACTACTTTTTGGTTTAGTAATGGTTGCCTCCAAATCGCTATTTAAGCCTATAATAGTAATAGGTACATTGCTTAACGTTCTTGTTTCTGTTTTTTCTGTCGTCGCGGCTTCCTCTGAATCTTGATTCTCCTGCTCATCCTCTTTCTGTTCTTTTTCTTGTTCTTGCTGTGCTGCTGTTACCTTTACTGTAACCTTTACAAGCTCTGGATCAACAGATGTTACCCCATTGGATATAATGACAGGTAATGTTAATTCTTCATCCTTTTCTATTTTACTTAGGTCAACTTCAACTCTTGTGCTTTCCACATCTTTTAAAACATCTTCTGGACCAGTGATAGTTGCTTCCTTTGTATCCAAAGTTATCGAGTCAATCGTTATACCATCCTGTGGCTTACCTTGTTCCACTATATTTATAGGTACTGTTTTACTCGTTCTTTTGACAGGAATATTCACTTCTACTATTTCTGGTTCCACTTGCACATTTAATTTATTTAAACTACCATCCAATACAGAAACCTTCGCCTGTTGGCTTACTGCCTCATTTGTATTTCCATCAAGATTTACATTTGCCTTTACATAGGCAATTTTTTCAATCTCATCTTTTGCTCCTGTAACCTTAACTGTTTTTGGCTCAATTTTCGGTGTTCCAGCAGCGTATCCCTTCGCAATAGCGTTACTGCTAAATTCTGCTTCTACATTAAATTCTTGAGTAACCTTTTCTTTAACCGTGACTTTTATCGTTTCGGGATCAATCGTTGCCCTAATTTTATCAGATAAGTTCTTTATTTGAAGGGGAACGGTCTTACTTCCTAAATTAGCATTTGCTAAATTAACATATACCTCAAAATCCTTTTTCAATTTAGCCTGCTGTATATGAACCGTTGGACCTCTTAAAGTGACGGTAACTGTTTTCGGTATCCCTGTGACAACTACATTTTCAGTATCATAATAGGCTGTTACCGGAATATCCTCTAAAATAACAGTTTCAGAATCACCTGGAACATTTACATCTGTTGAACTTTCATTGGGATCATATGCATAGGAAAAAAGTAAAAGAGCAAAAGCTAAGGATAAAACTTTTGTAAACCAATTTTTACCTATTACATTATTAAACAATTTACTCATTTTTCTTCCCCTTCCAGCTCCACTTACTAGACGTGGTTTGTTTGGTAGAAGGTGTTATCAAGGCACTAGATAACATTTCTCTAAATGCATCTAGTTTTAATTCTCTGTGCAAATCACCGTTTTTCGTTATGGAGATTGCACCCGTTTCCTCTGAAACAACGACGGTTAAGCTGTCTGTTACTTCACTAATGCCCAGTGCCGCTCTATGTCTAGTTCCCAGCTCTTTTGAAATAAAGGGACTTTCCGATAGAGGAAGGTAACATGCAGCTGCGGCAATATTTGTTTTTTGTATAATAACGGCTCCATCATGCAGTGGAGTATTCGGAATAAAAATATTAATCAATAGCTCTGCAGATATCTTTGAATCAAGCGCTATACCTGTTTCTATGTAATCACTCATTCCTGTTTCTCTTTCAATTGTGATTAACGCACCAATTCTTCGTTTAGCCATATAGTCTACTGCTTTTACAATGGATTCCACTAACTGGGCTTGGAGTTCATGTTCTTGAACAACGGATCGTGAAAAAAACTTCCCTCGCCCCAATTGTTCGAGAGCTCTTCTTAATTCTCCCTGGAAAATAATAATAAGGGCTAATGCACCCCACTGTATTACCTGCTGCATCATCCAGCCTAATGTTTGTAGTTGGAAATAGTCACTTAACATTTTAATAATTAAAATAACAAATATTCCATTCAACAATTGTACCGCTTTTGTCCCACGGATAATTGTAATAATCTTATAAATGACATACCAAACAAGGATAATGTCTACTGTATTCGCTAAATATTTTAAAAAAGGGAAATCTGCAAACGACATTTTCCTTCCTCCAAAGTATATATTTCAAAAGTGACGCTTTAGAAGATTTTTCCCTAACTCAAACATGTCAGGAGAAAACCTACAATTATCATATTATAACACAATTCCAATTAATACAAAGAAAAGCATAACCAACTATCTTGAAAACAATTAGATTGTCCATATCAGTAGTATATGTGTCTCCATTGTATTTAAGCCCTATTTTTACTCGAAAGAAAAATACATGTAAAACTAAATAAAAAAACCTGCAATTTAAAATTAAATTGCAGGAAGGCTATTTTTTTGGGTATTATCCTCATCACTAAATACCCCTGTAATATCCGTTACAGTTTTCTTTATATGGTACCATAACCAATCAAATATCTCGTTTACCTCTTTAATATCACCAGTTACTTGGTTAGCAGAAGCCATATACTTCTTTCCATTGATTACTGTTACATTTCCTTCAACTTGTCCCTCTATTTTAATATCTCCATTACGAACGATCACATCACCTTTTACTGTCTCTCCCTCTGGCACAATAGCTGTATTATTTTCTACTATTATATTTGGCTGTTTCGAAACAGAAAACTGATGATCCTCATTCCATGACGACATTAGACTCGATATCATTAATATAAGGAAAAGGGAAGCAGCAGCAAGCATAGGATGATGACGCAGCCATCGTTTCACTCTGACTTGCTTCTTTTCTTCCGGTAATTTAGCAAGTATATTTTCTGTAAAGTTCATTGGTGCTTGAATGTGAGAAGTACTTTGGACCAGTGCGATAGTTTTTTTCAGTTCATGAAAATGAGTTGCACATTCTTCACACTGATCTAAATGCTTCTTTAATTCTTTTAAATTCTCTTCTTCTATTTCTTCATCAAGATATTGATGCATATAGGAAATAATCTCTGTTGAACAAGTCATATTATTTTCACCTTCTTTATCAGACATACCGTAATTGTTTTCTCAACGCTTCTCTTCCCCTGTGAATACGCGTTTTAACTGTTCCTAAAGGAAGCTCCAGAATTTCACTTATCTCATTTAAAGAAAGTTCTTCGATATATTTTAAAACGATGACTGCTCGATACTTTTCAGGAAGTTTGGAGATTTCCCTTTGTATCATTGCTTGCAGTTCCATACTCTCTATATCTTCCTCAGGCAATTTTCCATCCGAGGAAATTTGCGAGTACATATTTAAGCCGTCTGTTCCTGGAACCTCTGCATCAAGATAATAATCTGGTTTCCTTTTTCTTATACGGTCAATGCATAGGTTTGTCGCAATACGATATAGCCATGTTGAAAACTTATATTCCATATTATAGCGATGAACATTCACATATGCACGAATAAAAGCCTCTTGTGCTATATCCTCTGCTTCATGCCTATTCCCCAACATCCGATAACAAATTTGAAACACTTTATCTTTATATAGTTCGATTATGTCACCAAATGCATTTTTATCCCCTTTTAAAACTTGTTGAATCCTTTTTTTTACTAATGCTTCCATCTATTTACCTCCGCTCTAGTGCGGCTAATCGATTTACGAATCGACAGCAGGAAAGGTTTCATTTTTTCTCTAAAAAAATTTTATTTATGTATAAAAAAAATAATATTCTCACTTATATGTAGTGAAAAATCTCCCTATTATGCACATCTATCTTTTTTAGGATACTCATTCTTATTTTAACAAATAATGCCACATAATGTTTAAAATTTTTAGAATTGGTTATAAAAAAAGTAATAATATGCTAAAATCAAGACAAGCAACATTTGAATTTACTACGGCTATATAGATTATGAAGAATTATAAAAACATATAGAGGGTGAAGCAAATGAGTGATAGAAAATTATTAAAAGACATTGAAGAACATCGTGAAATGATGATCTATTTGGCAAACAACACTTCTTTTTCGCACCCAAAAGTTGTTGACTTAAGTACAAAATTAGATTTGTTATTAAATAAATATGAAAAAATATGTAGTGAACTATCTGTTAAATAATAAGATTGCTTTTATCTTGCTTTCAGTCCAATTATCATCTAAAAAGCAGTGCATATCCACGCCTGCTTTTTAGATTTTAATTTATAGTAATTTTTCTCCAAATAGTGAACCCATCAATGCTACAGCTAACGAGGCAGTCTTGTTTCTTTCATCTAATATCGGGTTAACTTCTACAAATTCAGCGGAAGTAATAAGTCCAGACTCCGCTAACATTTCCATAGCTAAATGACTCTCTCTATAACTTATTCCCCCAGGTACTGGTGTTCCAACTCCTGGTGCATCATTTGGATCTAATCCATCTAAGTCTAGAGACAAGTGTACCCCATCTGTTTTTTCCTTTAAATAATCAATCGTACTCTCCATCACCTTCGTCATCCCTAGTCGATCAATTTCATGCATGGTAAAAACTTTTATTCCTAATTCTTTTATAAGCCTGCGCTCACCTTCATCTAAAGATCTAGCTCCTATTATCACTACATGCTCTGGTTTTATTTTAGGAGAGGCTCCTAATATATTGGTCAATAGCTCATGCCCATATCCTAAACTTACAGCCAGTGGCATGCCATGAATATTCCCTGATGGAGAGGTTTCTGCCGTATTTAAATCTCCATGTGCATCATACCAAATGACCCCTAAATTGGTGTAATGCTTAGATACTCCAGCAAGTGTCCCAATTGCTATACTATGATCTCCGCCTAAAACAAGAGGAAATGACTTTGATTGAATAATCTTATCAACCATTTCTGCAAGCATTTGATTTTTTTCTGCTATTAAATGAAGATTTCTAAGATTGCTTTGGACATCTATTATGGTTTCTGGTCTTCCTACTGATATATCTCCCCAATCTTCTATAGAGGAAAATAGCTTTGATAATCTTTCAAAAATACCTGCGTAACGGATTGCACTAGGCCCCATATCTACACCTCTGCGCATTTGTCCAAGATCCATCGGCATTCCAATAATAGTCAGCTTTCTCATGAAAATCCTCCCCCATCTCTCCAGTCATATTCTTCTTTTATTGTACCTTCTTCTGAAACAATGACTCAACTCAACATCTTTATGTATATATATGCGAATATTCTATAAATCCCAAGAGGAAACAACAAGAATGCCATGCTTAAAAAGCACAAAAAAACCAAACACGATTGTGTTTGGTTTAAAGAAAGATGAGCCATGGAGGATTCGAACCTCCGACCCTCTGATTAAAAGTCAGATGCTCTACCGACTGAGCTAATGGCTCGTTGGCTGGGCTAGCTGGATTCGAACCAACGAATGACGGAGTCAAAGTCCGTTGCCTTACCGCTTGGCTATAGCCCAAAAATATAAAAAGGACATATAATTAATATTGTCCAATCATAAATGGTGGAGGGGGACGGATTCGAACCGCCGAACCCGAAGGAGCGGATTTACAGTCCGCCGCGTTTAGCCACTTCGCTACCCCTCCGATATTCAAACTAATGACAATTTAAAAAAGTGGTGCCGGCTAGAGGACTTGAACCCCCAACCTACTGATTACAAGTCAGTTGCTCTACCAATTGAGCTAAACCGGCAATAAATTTATAAACTTTTAAGAATCAATGGTGGAGGATGACGGGATCGAACCGCCGACCCTCTGCTTGTAAGGCAGATGCTCTCCCAGCTGAGCTAATCCTCCAAATGGTGACCCATACGGGATTCGAACCCGTGTTACCGCCGTGAAAGGGCGGTGTCTTAACCGCTTGACCAATGGGCCATATTTATTTTCGTAAGCTTCCAACCGGGCTCGAACCGGTGACCTCTTCCTTACCATGGAAGTGCTCTACCTGCTGAGCTATGGAAGCACCTTGGCTAACATATAATAAAAATAATGGCTCCGCAGGTAGGACTCGAACCTACGACCGTTCGGTTAACAGCCGAATGCTCTACCACTGAGCTACTGCGGAATAATGGTATGCCTGGCGACGTCCTACTCTCACAGGGGGAGAACCCCCAACTACCATCGGCGCTGAGAAGCTTAACTTCCGTGTTCGGTATGGGAACGGGTGTGACCTTCTCGCTATCGCCACCAGACTTTTCTCAAGACATATTTTATTATACATGTTTTTGAGATTTTTTCAAGTATAATTTTAGAAAATTATTCCCTGAAAACTAGATTATGGTAAGAAGAAAGAAACAAGTAATCATTATGTCCAGCTTATCGCCGATTAACAGCGTTTCCGCTTTTCATTTTAGTTAAGTCCTCGATCTATTAGTATCAGTCAGCTCCACATGTCGCCACGCTTCCACCTCTGACCTATCAACCTGATCATCTTTCAGGGATCTTACTAGCTTGCGCTATGGGAAATCTCATCTTGAGGGGGGCTTCATGCTTAGATGCTTTCAGCACTTATCCCTTCCGCACATAGCTACCCAGCGATGCCTTTGGCAAGACAACTGGTACACCAGCGGTGCGTCCATCCCGGTCCTCTCGTACTAAGGACAGCTCCTCTCAAATTTCCTACGCCCACGACGGATAGGGACCGAACTGTCTCACGACGTTCTGAACCCAGCTCGCGTACCGCTTTAATGGGCGAACAGCCCAACCCTTGGGACCGACTACAGCCCCAGGATGCGATGAGCCGACATCGAGGTGCCAAACCTCCCCGTCGATGTGGACTCTTGGGGGAGATAAGCCTGTTATCCCCGGGGTAGCTTTTATCCGTTGAGCGATGGCCCTTCCATGCGGAACCACCGGATCACTAAGCCCGACTTTCGTCCCTGCTCGACTTGTAGGTCTCGCAGTCAAGCTCCCTTGTGCCTTTACACTCTACGAATGATTTCCAACCATTCTGAGGGAACCTTTGGGCGCCTCCGTTACTTTTTAGGAGGCGACCGCCCCAGTCAAACTGCCCACCTGACACTGTCTCCCACCCCGATCAGGGGTGCGGGTTAGAATGTCAATACAGCCAGGGTAGTATCCCACCAATGCCTCCACCGAAGCTGGCGCTCCGGCTTCCAAGGCTCCTACCTATCCTGTACAAGCTGTACCAAAATTCAATATCAGGCTGCAGTAAAGCTCCACGGGGTCTTTCCGTCCTGTCGCGGGTAACCTGCATCTTCACAGGTACTATAATTTCACCGAGTCTCTCGTTGAGACAGTGCCCAGATCGTTACACCTTTCGTGCGGGTCGGAACTTACCCGACAAGGAATTTCGCTACCTTAGGACCGTTATAGTTACGGCCGCCGTTTACTGGGGCTTCAATTCAGAGCTTCGCACTAACGTGCTAACCCCTCCTCTTAACCTTCCAGCACCGGGCAGGTGTCAGCCCCTATACTTCGCCTTGCGGCTTCGCAGAGACCTGTGTTTTTGCTAAACAGTCGCCTGGGCCTATTCACTGCGGCTCTCGCAGGCTTGCACCCGCAAGAGCACCCCTTCTCCCGAAGTTACGGGGTCATTTTGCCGAGTTCCTTAACGAGAGTTCTCTCGCTCACCTTAGGATTCTCTCCTCGCCTACCTGTGTCGGTTTGCGGTACGGGCACCCTAAATCTCGCTAGAGGCTTTTCTTGGCAGTGTGGAATCAGGAACTTCGGTACTATATTTCCCTCGCCGTCACAGCTCCGCTTATGTGGTAATGGGATTTGCCTCATTACCAGCCTAACTGCTTGGACGTGCTAATCCAACAGCACGCTTACCCTATCCTCCTGCGTCCCCCCATTGCTCAAACGATTTAAAGGTGGTACAGGAATATCAACCTGTTGTCCATCGCCTACGCTTTTCAGCCTCGGCTTAGGTCCCGACTAACCCTGAGCGGACGAGCCTTCCTCAGGAAACCTTAGGCATTCGGTGGATGAGATTCTCACTCATCTTTCGCTACTCATACCGGCATTCTCACTTCTAAGCGCTCCACCAGTCCTTACGGTCTAGCTTCAACGCCCTTAGAACGCTCTCCTACCACTGACATCATAGATGTCAATCCACAGCTTCGGTGATACGTTTAGCCCCGGTACATTTTCGGCGCAGAGTCACTCGACCAGTGAGCTATTACGCACTCTTTAAATGGTGGCTGCTTCTAAGCCAACATCCTGGTTGTCTAAGCAACTCCACATCCTTTTCCACTTAACGTATACTTTGGGACCTTAGCTGGTGGTCTGGGCTGTTTCCCTCTTGACCACGGATCTTATCACTCGTAGTCTGACTCCCAAGAATAAGTATTTGGCATTCGGAGTTTGTCTGAATTCGGTAACCCGATGGGGGCCCCTAGTCCAAACAGTGCTCTACCTCCAATACTCTAAATCTTGAGGCTAGCCCTAAAGCTATTTCGGAGAGAACCAGCTATCTCCAAGTTCGATTGGAATTTCTCCGCTACCCACACCTCATCCCCGCACTTTTCAACGTGCGTGGGTTCGGGCCTCCATCCAGTGTTACCTGGACTTCACCCTGGACATGGGTAGATCACCTGGTTTCGGGTCTACAACCACATACTATTTCGCCCTATTCAGACTCGCTTTCGCTGCGGCTCCGTCTCTTCAACTTAACCTCGCATGTAATCGTAACTCGCCGGTTCATTCTACAAAAGGCACGCTATCACCCATAAATGGGCTCTAACTACTTGTAGGCACACGGTTTCAGGATCTATTTCACTCCCCTTCCGGGGTGCTTTTCACCTTTCCCTCACGGTACTGGTTCACTATCGGTCACTAGGGAGTATTTAGCCTTGGGAGATGGTCCTCCCTGCTTCCGACGGGATTTCTCGTGTCCCGCCGTACTCAGGATACACTCAAGAGGGAACGAAGTTTCGACTACAGGGTTTTTACCTTCTACGACTGACCTTTCCAGATCGATTCGTCTACCCCGTTCCTTTGTAACTCCATATAGAGTGTCCTACAACCCCAAGAGGCAAGCCTCTTGGTTTGGGCTAATCCCGTTTCGCTCGCCGCTACTCAGGGAATCGCGTTTGCTTTCTCTTCCTCCGGGTACTTAGATGTTTCAGTTCCCCGGGTCTGCCTTCAGTACCCTATGTATTCAGGTAAAGATTCTATCCCATTACGGATAGAGGGTTTCCCCATTCGGAAATCTCTGGATCAAAGCTTACTTACAGCTCCCCAAAGCATATCGGTGTTAATCCCGTCCTTCATCGGCTCCTAGTGCCAAGGCATCCACCGTGCGCCCTTTCTAACTTAACTTAATTTCGACCAAAGATAAGCGGCGTATCTCTTCGTCAGCTTCTTCACTCTGCTCCTCACGTACTGTCGTACGCTCCGGTGCTCGTTCGGTCGCTTCCTTGACCTACTTGCTTCTCTTTGCTCTCCAATCTTTGAAGGAGTATTCGTTTAATACGACTACTTTTCAAAGAAGTAATTCTCTAAATAGAGAATCTAAGATGGCGATTACTCGGTTTCTTTCTTGGTTCTTACTTTTCATAATCTAGTTTTCAAGGAACAATCAGGCTTATTCAGCCTATCATTTTGAGGAATTGCTCCCTCAAAACTGAACAATCAAATCGTCAACAATCTTTGATGGAATGTAAATTCCATTTTCCTTAGAAAGGAGGTGATCCAGCCGCACCTTCCGATACGGCTACCTTGTTACGACTTCACCCCAATCATCTATCCCACCTTAGGCGGCTGGCTCCAAAAGGTTACCCCACCGACTTCGGGTGTTACAAACTCTCGTGGTGTGACGGGCGGTGTGTACAAGGCCCGGGAACGTATTCACCGCGGCATGCTGATCCGCGATTACTAGCGATTCCAGCTTCATGTAGGCGAGTTGCAGCCTACAATCCGAACTGAGAATGGTTTTATGGGATTTGCTCGACCTCGCGGTTTTGCTGCCCTTTGTACCATCCATTGTAGCACGTGTGTAGCCCAGGTCATAAGGGGCATGATGATTTGACGTCATCCCCACCTTCCTCCGGTTTGTCACCGGCAGTCACCTTAGAGTGCCCAACTGAATGCTGGCAACTAAGATCAAGGGTTGCGCTCGTTGCGGGACTTAACCCAACATCTCACGACACGAGCTGACGACAACCATGCACCACCTGTCACTCTGTCCCCCGAAGGGGAACGTCCTATCTCTAGGAGTGTCAGAGGATGTCAAGACCTGGTAAGGTTCTTCGCGTTGCTTCGAATTAAACCACATGCTCCACCGCTTGTGCGGGCCCCCGTCAATTCCTTTGAGTTTCAGCCTTGCGGCCGTACTCCCCAGGCGGAGTGCTTAATGCGTTTGCTGCAGCACTAAAGGGCGGAAACCCTCTAACACTTAGCACTCATCGTTTACGGCGTGGACTACCAGGGTATCTAATCCTGTTTGCTCCCCACGCTTTCGCGCCTCAGCGTCAGTTACAGACCAAAGAGTCGCCTTCGCCACTGGTGTTCCTCCACATCTCTACGCATTTCACCGCTACACGTGGAATTCCACTCTTCTCTTCTGCACTCAAGTCCCCCAGTTTCCAATGACCCTCCACGGTTGAGCCGTGGGCTTTCACATCAGACTTAAAGGACCGCCTGCGCGCGCTTTACGCCCAATAATTCCGGACAACGCTTGCCACCTACGTATTACCGCGGCTGCTGGCACGTAGTTAGCCGTGGCTTTCTGGTTAGGTACCGTCAAGGTACAAGCAGTTACTCTTGTACTTGTTCTTCCCTAACAACAGAGTTTTACGATCCGAAAACCTTCATCACTCACGCGGCGTTGCTCCGTCAGACTTTCGTCCATTGCGGAAGATTCCCTACTGCTGCCTCCCGTAGGAGTCTGGGCCGTGTCTCAGTCCCAGTGTGGCCGATCACCCTCTCAGGTCGGCTACGCATCGTCGCCTTGGTGAGCCGTTACCTCACCAACTAGCTAATGCGCCGCGGGCCCATCTGTAAGTGACAGCGTAAACCGTCTTTCAGCTTTTCCTCATGAGAGGAAAAGGATTATCCGGTATTAGCTCCGGTTTCCCGAAGTTATCCCAGTCTTACAGGCAGGTTGCCCACGTGTTACTCACCCGTCCGCCGCTAACTTTAAAAGCAAGCTTTTAAAGTCCGCTCGACTTGCATGTATTAGGCACGCCGCCAGCGTTCGTCCTGAGCCAGGATCAAACTCTCCAATAAAGAGTTGATTAGCTCATTGCTAAACTCTAGCTTTTTGTTACTTTTTTGTTTTACAACATTCGTTATAAAACGATTATTGTTGACGTTTGTTTGTTCAGTTTTCAAAGAGCAATTGATTGGCCGCTCAACAAGCGACTTTATTAATTTAACACACCCAAACCTAAGAGTCAACTACTTTTTTATTTTCTTATTCATTGATTTCTCTCATGTCGAAGTGACGTTTATTAATATACCAAGATAACTATTATTCGTCAACAGTTTTTTTCACATTTTATATTTTTCATCCAACAGTTTACTTTCTGGCAGGATATATGCCAGACATTCTTTAGGGGAAGCCACTCTTTTAAGTAAAATAAATAAATTCTTATACCTTTCAACCATCGCCTTTTTCACAGCAAGATCAATTCTTTTATCTCCTAAATCTAATAAAATTTCATCCAATTCCCTTTTTATTAGATATTCAATCTCTTTTATTTCCTTTTTATTTAATAATAATCCAATCATTACTAATCCTCCTGCTGCATCCATATTTTGGTCTCTGTATTATGTACTAGTTTTTCTTTTTTTATAAAAGTTTTGTCATTATTTTTTTCTTTTCAACATAAATATGAGACGAGCAGTAAAGTGGACGAGGTGACAAACAGATGAATATTTTCTATGTTCTTAACAGTAAATCCTTAAAACAAATGGCATTGATAGTTGTAGTATCCTTCTTCACAGCCTGGTTTTTGTATGTGGAAAATATTGTCCAAATCCCTGTATTTTCTTCAAAGGATGGACCAAAGGCTGTTTATAAAGGGGAAAAAGGAGTTGCACTCACCTTTAATATTGGATGGGGTGACAAAAAAGCAGAACCAATTCTTGATATCTTGAAAGAAAAGAAAGTGAACGCAACATTTTTTCTTGCTGGTTCATGGGCAGAAAGGCATCCTGAATTAGTCAGCAGAATGGTAAAGGAAGGACATGAAATTGGAATACTAGGTTATGACTATGTGGACTATTCTGAAGTAAAAGAAGAAAAAATTCGCCAAGACATATCTAAAGCAAAAACGGCATTTCAAAAATTAAAAGTCGAAAATATTTTATTAGCTAGAGCCCCAACTGGTCATTTCAGCCAATCTACCTTAACTATTGCAGACCAATATGATTATACATTAGTCCACTGGAGCATCGACTCTAAGGATTGGACCAATCCCGGAGCACAACAAATCATTAAAAAAGCTGCTTCAGCTAAAAAAGGGGACATTGTTTTATTACATGCTTCTGATTCTGCCAAACAAACTGCAAAAGCCCTACCAGAGATTATTGGTAAATTACAAAAAAAGAACTTAAAGTTTGTTACTGTTTCAGAAATGATCTCCAACGCTGATTCCAAATCGAAAGAAGTACATTAAATCAAAAAAGCTGTGCCTTAAGTTAGAGGGAATCGATTGAATAAAGATCGAGAAACTCTTTTAGGGTCAGTTTTTTTCTTTCTTATTTCATTATCTTTTCCTTACCATCAGGAATAAAAATTCAAAAAGAATCCATTCTACTTAATAGATATCTTTAATGAAAGAGGTAATTATCATGCTAAAAAAAGGGATTACCCTCCTGTTAGTCATTTCTTTATTAAGCGGATGCTCAGAAAGTGAAAATTCTCAACAAATGGACTATGATCAAACGAAAAAAATGATTGTGGATATATTAAAAACAGATGAAGGGAAAAAAGCTATTCGTGAAGTAATGAACGATGAAGAAATAAAACAAAACTTGGTTATGAATGAAAAAGCAGTAACAAACACAATAGAAAAAACACTTGTTTCTGACAAGGCGGCTGAATTTTGGCAAAAGAAATTCAAAGATCCTGAGTTTGCTGAAACAATGGCAAAAAGCATGAAATCCGAAAATGAAAAATTGATCAAAGACCTAATGAAGGATCCAGGATATCGGAAAATGATGGTCGAGTTGCTGCAAGATCCTTCACTAGAATCAGAAATGAAGAACATTTTAAAAAGCACAGAATATAGAGAGCATGTAGAACAAATCCTCCAAGAAACAATGGAAACACCTGAATTCAAGTCCAAATTTAAAGAATTACTAGATAAAGCTGCGAAAGAAGCCTCTTCCTCTTTATTATCTGAAGAAAATAAAATATAAAAAGAGGTACCTTCAAAGGAAGGTACCTCTTTGCTATCAGCAGTTAGTTTTCTACTCTATCTACTGCCATCTCTAACACTTCTACTATTTGTTCAGCAATCCCCTTATATCTTTCACCAATAGGATGCGTTTCTTTATAGACGGATGGAGCAAAATCCTCTTCATTCCAATCTGGCTGCCCCAATGGCAGTTCTCCAAGTAAGGGTACCTCCAAATCCTTTGCTAATTTCTTTCCTCCCCCCTTGCCAAACACATATTCCTTTTCCCCTGTTAAACGGCTTTCAAAATAAGACATATTTTCTATGACACCTAATATCTCATGTTCTGTTCTTAATGCCATCGCTCCAGCACGTGCTGCAACAAACGCAGCAGTTGGATGAGGTGTTGTTACGATAATTTCTTTACTTGTCGGCAGCATAGAGTGGACATCTAGGGCCACATCACCTGTTCCTGGTGGTAAATCTAATAGGAGATAATCAAGCTCTCCCCATTCTACTTCATCCATAAAGCTTGTCAGCATTTTACCAAGCATTGGCCCTCTCCAGATAATAGGCGTATTATCTTCAACAAAGAATCCCATCGAAATAACTTTAACCCCAAAACGCTCAACCGGAATAATACGCTCCTTTATTACTTCTGGTCTATTCGTGATCCCCATCATATCTGGAACACTAAAACCATATATGTCAGCATCCAGTAACCCAACTTTTTTCCCCATCCTTGCTAAAGAGACAGCTAAATTTACGGAAACCGTTGATTTTCCTACTCCACCTTTCCCACTAGCAATGGCAATATAAATTGGCTTCTTCTCTTCAGATTCTGTTTCCTTTATTATTTCCTCTACAAGCGCACTAGATAATTCCGTAAAACGTAACCCAACACTTTCTACTCCTCTTTCTTTAAGCGCGCTGACAATTTGATTTTGCAACTCGATTTGATAGGCGGAACCAAGCTTTGCTACAGCAACCTTTAAACTGGCATGCCCTTTTTCTTCATTCCATTTGACATCTTTCACTGCGCTCAGTTCAAGCAATGATTTATGTAAAAAAGGATCGATCATATTCTCCACTATCTTCTCAATTTCTTCTTTTGTTATCATGACGCAATCCCCTTTCCTATTTTTACTAACAGTATAGCATAAAAATAGTTATCGTTTACATTCTGAAGATTCAAACGTTATTACCAGCATTTATTTCCCGGGAATAGAATCGACAAAAATAAGAATAGAGACATGATTCGTCTCTATTCTTGAATTTCAAGTTCCTCTTCATTTGTAAAAAAGCGATTAACCCCTTTATAAATAGACGCTGCTATTTTCTCCTGATAGTCTTCTTTCATAAGCTTTGCCTTTTCTTGTGGATTTGATAAGAAACCTACCTCCACTAGCACTCCTGGTCTCTCGGCATATTTAAGTATGTATACACTCTCCAGCGTTTTTGCCTTTCGGGTAGTATTCTCTAAGTTATCAATTAATTCGTCTTGAATAAACTTGGCAGCTCTATCGTTTCCTTCTTGCTTAGAGGAATAGAAGGTTTGTGCTCCACTCCATTTCGATGAAGGGATAGCATTTAAATGAATACTCAAGAATAAATCCGCATCCGATTTATTGATAATGCTTATTCTTTCTTTTAAATCCTCAACTTTTCGATTGCGATAGCCTTTCGTACTTTCACTAGCCAAATCCTTATCCACTTCTCTTGTCATGATGACTAACGCTCCTTGCTCTTGCAGATAATCTCGAAGCTTTAAGGAAACGCTTAAGGCAATATCCTTTTCCAATACCTCATTATCCCCTGCACCACCATCAGGCCCGCCGTGTCCAGGATCAATAATGATTACTTTTCCGGTTAATGGCAAATTCCAGGCATCCCATGAATCATCATTTGAGAAATCAAGTTGCAAAATAAAGAAAAGGAGTGCTAGTCCTAGGATATATATACTTATTTTCCACTTTTTACTCACAGTTAACCTCATTCCCCCCTATGCCCGTCCTTATTCATACTATATGGAGGAATACGAGGTTTTAGAACAGCAAGTCCTTCTTTCAGGTCATAACAAAAAGATGGCATCCTCATGCCATCTTTCAATGTAAGCGAAGCTTTCTTCTCTTATTCGCTTTCATATAACCTTCCAGCCACCATTCATCAACAAATTGTTCGCATAAATAGTAAAGGGATTCATTTTTATTGCTTTCCTCACTGCCCCAATAAAGAAGAAAATGATAAAGTGTTTCTTTTAAATGAACATCTTCTTCCTTGCATCTATTTTTTATAGCTTGAATTTCTTCGCCATATTCACTAAATTTACTGTAATTCGCTCCTAAAAGAAAGGCCTCTATTGCCACATCATAACATGCCTCTTCTATACCACTGTTCATTAAGATACTAGAAGTAAGGTTAGAGGAGCCAAAATAGTGAGCTACCTTTTCTTTTAATTCTTTAACGGATATTTCCTTAAGAACTGCTCTTTCATATTTTATTTGTTTCTCGCGTTTTTTTATATCAAAGCTTGTAATGACTGCCAATTGATTTCACCTCTTGCTGTTATTTTTCAACCAACAAGATGAGACGATACTAGTCTAACAAACCTTTTAGCATCCAATTAAAAGAATAGTTGCTATTTCAGTGCTTTCTTACCATTTTCATCTTCGTTGTTCTCTATATAACCTTTTACATGTATGTCACGCAGTCGCTTATTATACCAATGATAAAATTCACTAGCATCTGAAGCTGGAACATCGATTAAATCCGTTTGCTCAATCGGCTGCGATCGATTGATGAATTCAATAGTGGCAAGACCAAAATTCCTCTGTAACCGGGATCTCTTCACATTAACTTCCATAACCTTTGCTCTTTTTGTCAAAATTAATGTTGATTGCAGGGTCCCCTTCTTCACTTGAATAAATTCTTCATTTTGGATGTACCTGCTATTAAAGTAATCCAATACTCTCAACAAATAAATCCAAATAAACAATAATATCGCCATATACCATATCTCTGGCTTCCAATAGACAAGACCAATTGCTGCGATTATCCCAAAATAACTAGGTCTAAGCAGTCTGGCATATAGAGCTTTCTTAGGCAGCTTCTTCATTTGCTTTTTCAATCGATACGCCGGCAGAATCTTTTCTATGATTTCATATGCTTGGTCCACTGGCATATATGGGAACAAGGAGTTTACCTCTAAATCTTCATCCCCGATATCCCCGGCACTCACCAATTTCACCTCAGCTATTTTCAAAAGTCTTTGCATTGGAAGTTGGATCACTTTCACCGCCTGCACTTTCTCCTTTTGAATGGAAAAGGACGTTTCGGAAACTAGTCCTTTTTTTATATAAATCTTATCCTTATCAGAGGATATTTGAAAACGGCCATATTTCCAGAAGGTCACACCAAGACCAAATAGAACCCCTATAATCAAAAGAGCAATGCTTACGCCAATTATCATCCAGATATGATCCAATAGATAAGTAAGAACCTTACTTGTCTCCACTTCCATTTGAAAGATTGATTCTATATTGGAGAAAAAAGAAATTAATAATGGAATTAGCGCTAAAAAGCTCAAAGAAGAAAAAGAAGCCTTCACTAAGTCTCTTCTTGTTACCTGAAAGTGAACCGTTCTTTCGCTTCCAGCAACTGTTTTAGCTTCTTCTCCGTCTCCTGCTGAGACATTTTCCGGTTGATGGATATAAGACTCTAACCAATCTGCCTCTTTCTTGCGAATAACTGTTAAAGGTATCGAACTAGAATCTCCGGTCTCTCCTGTTTCCAATGTTAAGGAAGTTAGGTGGAGCCCTTTATGAAAAACAGAGGTGTGTCGATGTATATTTTGAATTTTATAAAAGGGGATTACTCGATGCGACTTTGTAAAAACCCCAGACCTTATATGTAGCGCTTCCTCTTCTACTGAATAAGTATGTGTAAACCAATCCAGTATGATGCTAAGAAGCTGCACAATTGCATAGAGGAGAAAGAGAACTTGGAATATCTTCATATACATTTTTTCAGATCCAAAATGTGACACAAATAAAATAATAAATAAGAAAAAATTACTTTTTACAAATCCAACTATATCAAAAACTATTTTAATCGGATGCTGCCGCTTCCTGATACCTTCCATTACTCCACTTCCTTAATCTTTGCAAAATGAGCAATTTGATCACGTAAACGATAAGCCTCTTCCTTTGGAATGGCAGGAATTTCATGCGAAGTGCCCATCGTCCCCACCGTTATGGAATATAATTGATATTTCCTTTGCAGTGGTCCTTGTGTTAATTCAACCGACTGTACTTTTGTCATCGGGATTAATTGATGATTCTCGACCATTACTCCCCATTTCAGTTGAATAAACTCTTCACTGACGTCATAACGCCAATAACGCTGTTTTAATGGCGGTGCAATAAAAATTCCCCATAATGCCGCCAAGATTGTTAATACGCCAAGACCTATAATGATTGGACCTATCCACGCCTTCCATGAAAAATAAAAATAGAGGAAGTAGCAAACACCCAATACCACAAGAATCGTACTATTAGATATCACCTCCGATATCCGCCATACTTTCACAGCCTCTTTAGATACTTTTTTTGTTGGTTCAGGGATAGAAAAATACATGTAAACACGCTCCTTAAATATTCTACTTATCTACGTTGCTTTAATGAAAAAAGTTTCCTCCAATGACAAAAAAATCTCCTTTTTCAAGGAGATTTCTTTATCAAATTGAACTATGACCACGCATCCAAGCTTTTAGCTCTGTAAGAGAAGGAGTCTCATCCTCTTACTGCCACATAATTTCTTATCGTAACATCCTCGTATTTTTTTTCAAAGGGAGAGAAGAAAATGATAAAGTACTTAAAACTTATAGCTATACTTGCGACAATGTCATTTATTCTCATAGCCTACAGTAATGATAAAAGTAAAATCAAGAGCAACTCGGAAAATAGCTCTATAGAAGAAAAACAGAATAACTCAGATGAGGATGACAACCAAGCAAGTGAACCAGATGATACAACAGCTGAGTCAGAAGGGAATAAAACCGACAGTAATAAGTTTAACGATAAACCTTCAAATAATAATAGTTCTAATAATCAGCCAGAAGAAAAAAAAGGGTAGTATATTATCTGCCTATTCATTGAGTATGCTCGCGTTTGGTTACAACTTATTAAAAAGGGGGATATTGAAGAATTACGCGTTCAGCATATTGCAGCTGGAGAACCAGCAAATCCTTAGGGTGAGAATAGTGTCCAATATCTGAAAGACATTATATCGTTATCAGGGAAAACAATGGCTGATGGTGCCATCACATACAGTGGGAATGAAGATGGCACTATCAATTATATGATATTCCTTCCCATTAGCCGAGTGCAGAACAAATAAAAGAACCTATGCAGGAATATACGAAAAACATTATTGAGTATCCAAAGGAAATCTATATTCAACCTGGTAATGACGAAGAAGTCGAAAAATTGATTAAAATAATTAAAACTGAATTCTAAAAGAATCCACTGATAATAGAATACTCTATTCACATACACGCAACCCTGTTCTGTCTACTTGTTTCCCGGTAATTAAAGTAGATAAGAACGGCAAGTTGCGTGCTAGCATTTAGCATTCCGAATGTATTAAAACTAACTTTAATTTAATAAATTTGCAGTAATGCTGCCCTTTAAAGGGAGGTTAACCCTTCTTATATCAACGCACTCGTTTGTTAAAGTGGAAATCTCTATAATTATAATTAGTTGCCGACTTTTAAAAGTTCCAATCTAAATTCCTCCTCTAAATCGGCTAGCCTCATTAACTTCTCCGATATACCTTTCCAATCTTTATTTACAGACATAGAATGACACATCCCAAGAACCTTAGCCTGTTCAATCTTCAACTCTGATAGACGTGAATGCCTATCTTTAAAATACACTGCATAATCGTTGGCTCTTCTTGCACTTAATTGGAAAAGGAAGAATGTTGTATGCCCTATAGTATCAGCTGTAATAGGGGCATTTAATAACTGATCCGCATAAAAACAAATTGCTTCCCTTCCAATTAACCCTATATCCGCTTTTTCGAATTCCCGATAAGTTCTCTTAAAGTAATCAATTGCTCTCTCATATATTTCGTTATTGTCTAATGTGACAACCTTTTTTGCTGTAGACCAATATTTATTGATTCCCTTCCTATATGGAATCCCTTCCGCCATCCAAGCCTTCTTAAATTGGTCCAGTGATAATGGAACAAATGGAAAGCCAGCTGGATCTTGTACATAAATATTTTTATTATCCATTTGATAAGCTAGCACATAATGGTCTGAACCATGTAAATTTTTATGATTCGGATGGTATGTTAGCTCCCCCATATCTAAAGGGCCTAGAATGACAGGGTTTTGTTTGATTTGCTTTTTTAACAACGTAAATGAGTCATCTAAGTCACTAGCTTGCTGATGCTCTTCTGCAGTAAATCCAAGGATGTTTAGAGCATAATTGATACCATCATCGGGATCTCTCATACTAAAAAAAAGGTTTTTTTCATTTTCTATCATGGCACCTAATCCAACACCAGTTAATACTTCTACAAGTTGAGGAGATACATTTTCTCCTATTGATGAAAGAAACATTGCAGTTGAATTTGAATAACAGTAATGGCCATTTCCTATATACATTAACATCACCTCCGAGTAGATAAGTTGATCTTACAATTTTGAAAATTGAAAAACAACATCAAACGTTATAATATTTCTTCTGTATATCTTTTGTTTTGCCTTCTCGTCAAACTTCTTCGAGCTGTATACTTATACAATCTTGTATCGATAAAAATAAGGAAACTTCAGTATGAGAAACGGGATGCAACATGGAGAACTGCTAGCAATACAACCATAGTTAGACATTTAATTAGTTCTACTTTTGATATCACTTCGTTAAAAACACAAAATTCAAAATTAATGTTTCTATTTGCCCATGATATAGATATTACATATGTATCGAAACGTTTAGGACACAAAAATATTCAAACCACACCAAAATTATTATTTGGAATTAATGCAAAAAAGCACCAGCAAGCTGCTATATAATTATAACTGTGTCGGCATCCGGTAAATTCGCAGAATTATCACTTGATTTTGTTAAAAGTTTGCGAGGATATAAATTCTTAATAACTGGTAATCAGGACAAGAGTATAAAAATTGCTTATGAAAATATATTTTATATAAGCAAAAATAGCATTTCAAATGACTATCTTAGTATTTATGGAAAATATGGTATTACCTATATTTTAGATTTAATTTCTATGCAATATTTATTTTTATATGCTTAATTGATTTATTAATAATAAAACCTCCTTGTAATAAGTTTTCTGACAAGAAAATTTGGCTACAAGGAGGTGATAAGTATCCTATATTCAATTACATTACATGACTTTTTAAACTACTATACGAAGAATCTTAAATTCAGCCATTATGATTGTAACAAAATGCAAGTTTTTTATTTAATAGATACGGTCTTAGATAAGCAACCGTACTGCATAATGGTAAAACATCATTACTCAATTTAATTCCAAGGAAATCATTAATATATTCTTTTCTTTTTTGAATCCTCATCCAAAGTTCAGGATAACTTTTTCTTATATCCTCTTTTAATGCATCGTCAGCTAGTGCAATTGTACTTTCAGCTGATACTCCATCATATCCAGCGACACGTGGTATTATATCAGTTTGAAAAATCATTCCGCTTTTAATAATTTCATCCGAGTTCTCATAAATCGGAGAGGCCAGCCACTCTTCATCAGCCGTCAAGTGTCCTGGGCATAGCTCCCAATGAAACACTTCTTTAGGAAGAACAGAATTAATAAAGCTATACATGTCCCCACCAGACATCCCAATTCGAATATTCTCAAGCCATGCTACAATAGCAGTGTAATAAGGAGCAGCTAAGTCTTCTACATAATTTTTTTTACTTTCTGGTAACTCAGAGCGTTCCATAACAGCATATCCTGCCCTACTGGATAATCCTCCTTTGTATCCCACAGTTAAAGAAATGGCATCTCCTTTCGTCACCTTTTTAGACATAGGGTATAAATTTCCCTTTTCAAATCTTTTACCCGTGGATGCTATCGTCACTACACTATTTCTTTGGCCTAAATCATTCAGTTCTTTACCTAGTTCCATTTCAGAGACACCAACATCTAATTTATTTATAGTACGCAAGATGCAATCCGACGCAAGAGATGCTCCAAACTCATAGTGTGCTATTTCATTTGCATTATTCACTCTCCGTACTCCACGGTTTCCAGCAATGAAAATATCTGTTCTATTAGTTAGGGAACCCTCCTTCCCAACAATATCTCTGATCGTATCCACAATAAAAGAAGGTGTATCAAAGAAATTTCGATTATTCTCAACTTTACTTGTGAAGTGCTTCCACCCCACTAAACCAATTTTCATCGATTCTCGGATTCCTGCTTTAAGAAAGACGCTTGAAAATGGAGTATCTGGTTCCATAGGCTGATTCGGTAAGGAAAAGTGCGGGCAATGTATTCCTTGGGCTGGAATTCTAGAGTATTGTGCCTTATTAAAGTTTTCATTTCCTAAGATTAGAAAGGCATTGCCTTTAGAGTGAAGAACCAATATAGCTTCTTCAAATCTTGGAACAAATCCCACTAAATATTCAAAGTTCCCACCATGTTCAAGATCTGCATATACCAATAACGCATCAAGCCCATCCATTCTCATCTCTTGCAATACATTTTCATATCTAGTCTTTATCGTTTCATCATCGATTAATAACTGTTCTCTACTGCAATCAGGCATTGGTGCTTCGATTTCTCTCAACTGTACATTTCTTGATTTATACTTCATATGTATATCCTTTCTCCATTTACTTTATTAGTAACAGTAAGTTTCTACTATAATACATTTTGCATATTCAATCATGCCCCGCTGCATGTCATTTATCTACCATTTATTTTTTATTATTAAAAGTGACTATTTACTGTAACTGCCAAGATTGTCTCTTTAGCTATAATAATCTTTCCCGATAATAATGGCTTATCTATATTCAGCATTTTCATTTGTATTCCCATTAATTATTGGAATGACTGTCCTTTTTGCTCGTTTTCTTATCATATCTAGATCAACAGTTACAAGCGCATTCCCGACTTTAGCTTTTTCCTTCTGTAACATGTACAGTAAATCCCTCCCCATTCATAGATACGGTTCCCAATCCAATATGGAGTAAGGTTTCAGCACTATTTACAGCTTTCATGTTTATAGCACGTTTTGTGGGAAAAACTTTCATGAAATGAGGATGATAGCCGAGGTTATATTGTTCGATGATTTCTTTACAATCCATATAAGCTTCTATTTTAATAAGGTCAGTCCTCCTATTCTCTCACAGTACAATAGAGTGGGGAACTGACACTCATGATTATTTATCTTCCCTTAACATATACTCGTTTCCATCTTGGTCATAAAATACGAACATATTTCCATATGGCATTTTTAATAACTCATCCACTTTTATCCCCTTTTGCTTCATATCCTCATAAGCCGCTTCAATATCAGCGGTACTGAAGAGAACAGATGGATGAGCAACTTTAGAGGGCTGTTGCTTCTCCATTAATGATTTAGAATAAAGGATTAACGTAGTAAATTCATCTTCATTAGGACCGACTTCGATCCACGTCGCATTAGGCCCCATCGGTTGTTCTAGCTTTAATATAAAGCCAAGCTTTTCTATCCAGAACGATTTTGCTTGTTCTTGGTCTTCTACATAGATGGTGATTTTACCAATTTTATTAATCATATAAATCTCCTCACTTACCTAAATTCTGAATCCCTGAACCGCTATTTTCAAGCTTTTGCATAATTTCTTCATCAGTTATCTTTTAACTAGCGGTCTTGTTCTATACTGTTGCAGCTGTCCATAAATATTTCAGCTCACAAAAAAGCTTCCATCCTATATGGCTAACATGCCGTATCTTCACCGGCACGCCACCTATCGACGGTTTTGTGGATAAATTGTGCCAACCCCGTATCTTCCATCTTTATCGATTTTTTAATGCGAATGCAGCCTTTCCCGTAATTATAGCCCGCTAGTAAGGCCTCTGCATTTTCGATTTTTTCTATTGTACCCACATAGAGACTGACATAATGTTTTTGGGCATTTAATGCAAAAATATAGTTATCTTCTTTACCATAATTCAACATCTTATAGCGGATGACCTCTCCTAGTTCTGGTGCGTATGAAAAAATCATTTGTCGAATCGCGAGCAGTTTCTCTTTTCTCCAATCATCTTCAAGCATTTCCAAATATTCTTCAGCATTCTTTGCATCATATTGCATGTTAAAGTTTCACCCCTGTATTTATGTTCTATTTTACTACTAACGTGTTCAGTTTAGTTTTTTTCATCTCTAGGTCATTCTATATCCATTAAAAATTTAAAGTCAGGCATTTAAAAATTCCTTTAACTATTCTTCGTTAAAGTGGTTAAACCGCGGAATTACAATCATGCTATAGCTTTCTAACTTGCATTATTGTCATGCTCTTTTTTTCATATATCACAACGGTTAAAATGGACACAAGAACGATCGCAGCATTTGCAGCAATAGTTCCCATCCAGGTCATCGTCATGGTGCCAAAGATAGGGGATGCTGCATTGAACATGGTGTGGAATAATACGGACATAAAGACAAAGCCTTTTCCTGAAATTTTGTAGATTGCCCCGTGGAAAAATCGAAAGGCCATGAGTTGAACTACAAACATCCAAAAGTTAATGAGCCCTTCACCATGATTCGTCCCCGGAATGAAGAAAAGAGGGATGTGCCATACAGTCCATATAATTCCGGTAAAAACAGAAGATAAAACAAAGCCGTATTTTTTGTCGAGTTTAGACTGCAATATGTACATCCAGCCAGCTTCCTCCAAGCCACCAATAATAAGATTACCAGGAAGTGAAAGAAAAAACGTATAAAATGGCAGCATCATTTCTAGGCGGTCTGAAACTACAATATGGATCAAGAAATACAGTGCAAGCCCTGCAACAACAAACAAATAGACAAATATGTTGTTTCTGACGTAGAAAACAGTTTTCAACCATTCCTTAAAATCAGCTATTTTTTTATTTTTCTTTAAAACGACATACGAAGCAATTGCAGGCGACAAAATATAGATTGCAAAAGGAATATTCATTAAGAATTGCTTGAATGTGTGAACCCAATTGTAAACCGAATATCCAAATGGTTCAAGAACAATCAAAGCACCAGACACAAAATAGGCTATGCTAAAAGTCAGTAGCGTAAATTGTACTGTGGTTTTTTTATCTATCATGGTATCTTCACCTCACATTATAGAGTATATTTTTTAAGGATTACACTTAATCTAGCATCAATGTGAATTAGCTTTTTTGTATTTACAAATTTTGAATTTAGCCTTGAATCCCAAAAGCTGCCTCTGTTGTCGTAAATGTAAGAAATCTAAATTTCGATTCAGCCTTTCCTTTACTTAAGAACAGTCAATCTTAATTCTGACCATAACATTTTTTCAATACTTCATCCTCCAAAAAATTTGCTCTCGCCAATTAAAGTTACCCTCTCAGTGTCTTTAAAGTAACAAACCCAATCTTTGAAATTATGTTCCAAGTATGTGAAGATATGAATGATTGGATGTAATAAAAAATATTTCTTTAAACCCCTGATTACAAAACATAGTATTAAACATGTTCTAGGGTACTCCGCTCTATAAATGAGGTAAGTGTGCAATGAGCAGAAAATCTACTTTGTTCCTTATATCTTTGATAAGATCACCTGCAGCACACCATTTACATTCAAAATATACAATGGACTCTCATGGTTAACAATATCCCTTCCTCATTCCATGCTCTTTAACATTGATAAACTGCAGTGGTTGATCCCCCATAAAAACTCATAACTATTATTCATCTCGCTCAATTGCGCCTCCCATTAAGCTCTAATATAACACTTTTCTCAATTTCATTATAATAATAAAAAAAGTCTGTGGTTCAAAAATGGAACAATTTGAGACTAATTTTATCCATTTGTCCAATTTATACAGAAACAGCGCAACTCTCGTTCTAAATAATTCTTCATTTTTCAATAAAAATTGGGCAATAATCTAGTTTAATGAGGAGTAAGGTGGAAAATTACACTCCATCGTTTCGCTGGAGAAAAATAATAGTATATAGTCTGAGGTTCATGAAGGATTCTGTTATGAGGTGTCATCAAATATAATAACAGACAACTTTTAGACATAAAAAAACTCCTTCCACCGAAGTGAAAAGAGTCTTTGAACCCCATTGATTAACGTTTTGAGAACTGAGGTGCACGACGAGCGCCTTTAAGACCGTATTTTTTACGTTCTTTCATACGAGCGTCACGAGTTAATAATCCTGCGCGTTTTAATGTTGGACGGTATTCAGGATCTACTTGAAGTAAAGCACGAGCGATACCATGACGGATAGCGCCAGCTTGACCAGTATAACCTCCACCGTTAACATTTACTAAAATATTGTAGCTTCCAGTTGTTTCAGTAGCCACTAATGGTTGTTTAACAACTTCGCGTAAAGCTGCAAACGGGATATAATTTTCGATTTCACGACCATTGATGATGATTTGTCCGTCACCTGGAACTAAACGTACACGAGCAACAGAGCTTTTACGACGACCAGTACCGATATATTGAACCTGTGCCATTTGTTTTACCTCCCTTTATTAATTATCCACGAAGTTCGTAAACTTCTGGTTGTTGAGCTTGGTGCGGATGTTCGCTACCAGCATATACGTGTAATTTTCTAAACATTTGACGACCAAGAGAATTCTTTGGAAGCATACCTTTGATTGCAAGTTCTAACATTTGCTCTGGATATTTAGTACGCATTTCTAAAGCAGTTCTTTGCTTTAATCCACCTGGGTGCATAGAGTGACGGTAGTAAATTTTGTCAGTTAATTTTTTACCAGTCAATTCAATTTTTGAAGCATTTAAAATAATTACATGATCACCAGTATCCACATGAGGTGTGAAAGTTGGTTTATGTTTACCACGTAGAATTGATGCAATCTCACTAGCAAGACGCCCTAAAGTTTGGCCTTCAGCATCAATCACGTACCATTTACGATCAACATTGTTTGAATTAGCCATAAACGTTGTACGCATGAGTTTCCCTCCTGAAATGTTAAAGTTATAGTTTGTTTTAAAATATAAATGTCTGTTCTTACGTCTATATGTTCACACAATTAAGTTCCGGGGCTTAATGTGGGTTTAAAATACATACCATATTATGATATATCCTAGAGTAGCATATGTCAAGGGAATGTTACACCAGGTTTAGTTGTTATGAGAAAAAAATCTTTTTTTCGTGACTTTTACTCAAAGAACAACACTTTTTACTTATAAGAAAAGGATTCCTTGGTCACTTTCTGTACTCTTTTTGGAAAAGGAGGAAAGCATTAGTCTCCTCTCCCCAGCGTCGCAAGAATCATGGTTTAATACCATACCTTCCAAAGATACAATCCATTTGCAGAGGCTGTTTTTCCTGCTGCCTTTCTATCCTTTTTCTCTAAAATTACGGGAATATCTTGTGGTAACTTTTTCCCTCTTCCTACATCTAATAAGGTACCGACCATAATCCGCACCATATTATAAAGGAATCCATTCCCTTGGAAAGAAAAAATTAACATATTGTCTTCCTCTGTAAGCTTTACTCCAGTAATCGTTCTTACTTTTCTTTCTTTGTCTGTTTTAGCAGAGCAAAAACTAGTAAAATCATACTCTCCAATAAAATAACTTAGTGCTTCCCTCATCGCCTCCATATTTAGAGCATATGGATAATAATAGGCATAATTACGTTTAAAGGGATCTCTCCGCTCTCCTAATTGAATAAAATAGCGATACTCTTTCGCCGTTACATGATATCTGGCATGAAAGGAGTCGGGTACTGTCTCTGCATCTGCAACCACAATATCGTGAGGTAAAAGAGTATTTAGGGCAATCGGCCACTTATCTGCAGGTATATCAAGAGAGCTATCAAAATGAATAACTTGTCCCTTTGCATGTACGCCAGCATCCGTTCTACCCGAAGCTTGAATCTTTACTTCTACTCCTTTATGGAGCTTTTTTAAAGCCTTTTCGATTTCCCCTTGTATGGTTCGATCCTTTGGCTGGATTTGAAACCCACTATAATTCGATCCATCATAGCTAATTGTACATTTATATCTTTGCATCGCATTCTCCATTATGTTCTTAACACAAACAGCATAGCTGTTATTAGTAACAAAATAATAATCATTATGGTATCAATAGGATTCCAGATTAATTGGCGGTATTTCGTTCTTCCTTCTCCACCTTGATAGCCACGTGCCTCCATCGCAATAGCAAGCTCCTCTGCTCTTTTAAAGGAATTAACAAATAAAGGGATCAATAAAGGAATAATTGCTTGTACACGGCTTTTAATGGAGCCACTAGAGAATTCTACCCCTCTTGCCATCTGAGCCTTCATAATCTTTTCTGTCTCATCCATTAAAGTCGGAATAAATCGCAAGGAGATAGACATCATAAGCGCCAGCTCATAAACAGGAAATTTCACCTTTTTTAGTGGACCTAATAATGTTTCAATTGCATCCGTTAACTCAATTGGCGTAGTTGTCAGCGTAAGCAAGGATGTCATGATAATGAGCAAGAAGAAGCGAATAGAAATGAGAATCCCCATTCTAATACCTTCTTTATAAATCGTAATCCATCCCCATTCAAACAATAGCTCTCCATTCTTCGTGAAAAAAATATGCAAAATAAACGTAAAAATAATTAACCAAAAAATTGGCCTCAGTCCTAAATAAATGTACTTAATCGGTACATTGGAGATGGCGACTAAAGTACCTACATATACAATCAATAGCAAATAGCTCCAAATATTATTAGCCAAAAATACAATACAAATAAATAGGAAAACAAGTAGTAACTTGGAACGAGGATCCATTCTGTGTAATGTAGAATCAACGGGAATAAAACGCCCTATAATCATTTTTCCCATTAACTGCTCCCTACTTTCTTCTGAAGATACACTGCTAACTCATCCGTAAAATCTTCCATGTTTAAGTGAACTCGTTCCATCTTCATTCCGAATTTTGCTTCTACTTTCTTTTGGAATCGTACAACTTCAGGAACATTCAATCCAATCGCAGCTAAATCCTCTGCTTCTTTAAAAATTTCTATTGGAGTCCCTTGACGATGAACTTTCCCTTTATTCATAATGACTATTTGATCTGCATAATGAGCAGCATCCTCCATACTATGTGTAACTAGAACAGTCGTTAAATTTCGCTCTTTATGAAGCTTATAAAACATATCCATAATTTCTCGTCTGCCTCTTGGATCTAAGCCAGCTGTCGGCTCGTCTAATACAAGTACATCTGGTTCCATAGCCAGCACACCAGCAATAGCTATTCTTCTCATCTGACCGCCTGATAAATCAAACGGAGATTTCATAAGAAAATCTTCCGACAATCCTACCTCACTTAATGCCTTCACAGCTCTGATCTTTGCTTCTGATTCAGGAATACCAAAATTGAGAGGACCAAAACAGATATCCTTTTCTACTGTTTCTTCAAACAACTGTTGTTCTGGAAACTGAAAAACAATGCCCACTCTTTGCCGGATACTCCGTAAGTTCTTATGTTTCTGTCCACCCTCAAGTATACGGTCACCTATTACCACTTTCCCTTTAGACGGGGTTAAAAGAGCATTAAGATGCTGTAAAATGGTAGATTTACCTGAACCAGTATGACCTATAACGGCAACATAGCTTCCAGAAGGAATATTAAAACTTACATCCTCTATCGCCAAGCGCTCAAACGGAGAATTTTCCTGGTAACGATACTCTACTTTTTGAAGTGAGATGTCCATATGCCTGTCACCAACTCTTCTTCTGTTAAATATATTTCCTCTAATGAAATACCTTTGTTTATTAAGCTTTCTCTAACCTTAATAGTAAAAGGTATATCTAAACCTATTTCAACAAGTTCCTTCTGCAGTTTAAATATTTCCTTAGGACTACCTTCCTTATATACCCTACCCTTATTCATTACGATAATCCGGTCTGCCTTAGCAGCTTCATCTAGGTCATGAGTAATCGAGATAATGGTCATATTTTCTTTTTGCAGCTCTCTCATAATATCAAAGACTTCTTCTCTTCCCTGAGGATCAAGCATAGAGGTAGCCTCATCTAATATGATAATTTCAGGTTTCAATGCAATTATTCCTGCAATAGCAACTCTCTGTTTTTGTCCTCCAGACAGATGGTGCGGCTCTTGATCAAGAAAAGATAACATCTTTACTTTTTCCAAAGAACGCTCTACTCTTGTTACCATCTCACTTCTTGGAACAGCGTTATTTTCTAAACCAAAAGCCACATCATCCTTCACCGTTGTACCAACAAACTGGTTATCAGGATTCTGGAATACCATTCCTACCTTTTTCCTTATGTCCCAGACAGACTCCTCCGTTATCGGAATACCATCGATGACTATAGAACCTTCATGAGAGTATTGTAATCCATTTAATAACTTCGCTAACGTAGATTTACCTGAACCATTATGTCCAACTATCGCAACCCACTCACCAGCGTTTACATGAAAAGAAACATGATTAAGGGCAAATTCTGTCTGCTCCTCATATTTAAAAGATACATCTTCTACCTTTACTAAAATCTTTTGGTCCATTACATTCCCACCATTTACCTGCCAGATATTGTTGATTATAAATAAAGTAAAATTACTACATTCCTATTAATGACTATCAACCTGCATGTAATAACCCACTGAAAATATTTCAGTTTTTATTCTAACTCATTGTTAAAGCAAGATAAAAAAATAAACTCGCCAATTGGGCGAGCTTTGAATTGGTTTAACATAAGATTATTTGTATAATCTTTGATATCCTTTTTCTATGCTTGTTAAATATATCTTATGGTATTCCACTTCTTAGCACCCTGCAGTCCTAATAAAACATGAAAAAAGCCCGCACCTCTTTCTAACGATTTAAATCCAAAGAAGAGGTGCACGAGCTAGACGAGTCATTAAAAAAGATAAATGCTCATCATAACACTCTATATTGGCTTGATCTAAAAGTGAGGATTATTAAAGAAAAAGGGCACTTGAACAAGTTTCATAACAATATAAACTGTCCCGCACCCTAAGTTTCTTTGAAAATCCTATTACACTAACTCGATAATTACCATTGGTGCTCCGTCTCCACGACGAGGTCCCATTTTCATGATACGAGTGTAACCACCTTGACGATCAGTATAACGAGCAGCAACATCACTGAACAACTTTTGTACAGCATCTTGGTTTGTTTCAGCATTAGCAACTTCATGACGTACATAAGCAGCTGCTTGACGACGTGCATGTAGATCTCCACGTTTACCAAGTGTAATCATTTTTTCTACAACAGAACGAAGTTCTTTTGCACGAGCTTCAGTTGTTTCAATGCGCTCATTGATGATTAAGTCTGTAGTTAAGTCACGTAACATAGCTTTACGTTGTGCGCTTGTGCGTCCTAACTTTCTGTAACCCATGTGAGATTCCCTCCTTTTGTTAAAATACAAGCTTTATAGATATCGTTCATAATCAAGAGACTTCTCAGTCGTCTTTTCTTAATCCTAATCCAAGCTCTTCTAATTTATGTTTTACTTCTTCAAGAGATTTTCTACCTAAGTTTCGAACTTTCATCATATCTTCTTCCGTCTTATTCGCTAATTCTTGTACGGTATTAATACCAGCACGTTTTAAGCAGTTATAAGAACGAACAGAAAGATCTAATTCTTCGATTGTCATCTCAAGAACTTTTTCTTTTTGATCTTCTTCTTTTTCTACCATAATCTCAGCATTCTGTGCTTCGTCAGTTAATCCAACAAAGATATTCAAATGCTCAGTTAAAATCTTTGCACCAAGTGCGATAGCATCTTGAGGACCTGTACTACCGTCAGTCCACACGTCAAAAGTTAACTTATCATAATTAGTCAATTGACCAACACGAGTATTCTCTACTTGATAAGAAACACGAGATACTGGCGTAAAGATAGAGTCAATAGGAATTACACCAATAGGTTGATCTTCACGTTTATTTTGCTCTGCTGGTGTGTATCCACGGCCACGCTTTGCAGTTAAACGCATGCGGAAATTTCCGTTACTACCTAATGTTGCGATATGAAGATCTGGATTTAAGATCTCTACATCACTATCATGTGTAATGTCTGCTGCTGTTACTACCCCTGCACCTTGCATATCAATCTCTAAAGTTTTTTCATCATCAGAGTATATTTTCAATGCTAGCTTTTTGATATTTAATATGATAGCTGTAACATCTTCTACGACGCCTTCAATAGTTGAGAACTCATGAAGTACCCCATCAATTTGAATGGATGTGACAGCGGCACCTGGCAGTGAGGATAGTAGAATACGACGTAAGGAGTTACCCAAAGTAGTACCATATCCACGCTCAAGTGGCTCTACGACGAACTTACCATATTTGGCATCATCGTTGATCTCAACCGTTTCGATTTTTGGTTTTTCTATTTCGATCATCAAGATATACCCTCCTTCAAAACGTCGAAACCTCGGCAATTTTTACCGAAATTCCCCATGTTTACGTTCCCGCTTGTGCACAACAACTGGGTTAGTTAATAAATCTGTACGGGTTCTAAAAGTTTTAGTCATATCCCATTATAGACAAGGATAGAAAATTTATACAGAAAAATTAAACTCGGCGACGTTTAGGTGGTCGGCAACCATTATGAGGAACTGGAGTTACGTCTCTGATCGCTGTAACTTCTAGTCCTGCAGCTTGAAGAGCACGAATAGCAGCTTCACGACCTGCACCAGGTCCTTTAACTGTTACTTCTAAAGTTTTCATACCGTGTTCCATAGATGCTTTTGCAGCAGTTTCAGCAGCCATTTGTGCAGCGAATGGAGTAGATTTACGAGAACCTCTGAATCCAAGTGCACCAGCGCTTGACCATGAAAGAGCATTTCCATGAACGTCTGTAATAGTTACGATAGTATTGTTGAAAGTAGAACGAATATGAGCAACACCAGACTCAATATTCTTTTTAACACGACGTTTACGTGTATTAGTTTTACGTGCCATTATAATGTACCTCCTTTACCGATTATTTTTTCTTATTAGCTACAGTCTTACGAGGACCTTTGCGAGTACGAGCGTTGTTTTTCGTGTTTTGTCCACGAACTGGTAAACCACGACGGTGACGAAGGCCACGGTAGCAACCAATTTCCATTAGACGCTTAATATTTAAAGAAATCTCACGACGAAGATCCCCTTCTACTTTTAAACCGTCAATGATATCACGGATCTTGTTTAATTCATCTTCCGTTAAATCACGAACGCGTGTATCTTCAGAAACACCAGCTTCTGCTAATACTTTTTGTGCAGTATTTTTTCCAATACCGTAAATGTAAGTTAAAGATATTACTACACGTTTTTCACGTGGAATATCCACACCAGCAATACGTGCCATCTATATGCGCACCTCCTTGTTATTAACCTTGTTTTTGTTTGTGTTTAGGGTTTTCACAGATAACCATAACTTTACCACGTCTGCGGATAACTTTACATTTTTCGCAGATTGGTTTAACAGATGGTCTAACTTTCATTATCCTAACCTCCTTGATAGTACGGAGTGCAATCAGATTATTTAAAGCGGTAAGTAATTCTTCCGCGAGTTAAGTCATATGGAGATAACTCAACCGTTACTTTATCACCAGGTAAAATACGGATGAAATGCATGCGAATTTTACCAGAAACGTGAGCCAATACAGTATGACCATTTTCTAATTCTACCTTAAACATGGCGTTCGGCAAAGTTTCAGTGATTGTGCCTTCAATTTCGATTACATCGTCTTTAGCCATCGAAAATCTCTCCTTTCCATAAAAAAATACGAGATCCATCTTAACTAATATAGCAAAGTGTAGCTCTTCTTGTCACACGATCGGTGTACATTAAACTACTCTGAACTGCTCCTATAATATAATAAAACTGCATTTAACTGCAACTAATTGATTATACCATAAGAGAAGGTACTTCGTCCGCTATTAATTATAAAAAAATATAATAATAGGCAAAGAAATAGAAAAAGGTTTAATGCTACCAACTAAACTTAGCATTGCTAGATCATTCATTTTAAGAAAGAAATGATCTTTCCTCTCATTACGAACATTCTATCAACAGCCTTGTGTCTTATCGTATCGAAGTATACAAGCATTTATATGACCTTTTTCAAGAAAAATTATCATTCTTCATGAGTCTAGCCTTAAAACTTCCCACTCATACTTGGTTTCACTTGAAAAGCCACATAGATTTCGTATTTCAAGGATTTCGTAGACTGTTCGACAACTGCACACCTGTTCTAATACCAATCGTCATAATAGAAAGAATAATAGTTACATTACCTTCTTCACTACTAGATAAAAAAGCAATTCAAGCGGAGTTACCATGAAATCCAAAATACTCTGCACCAATTATCTAAATTGATTAATCTTTTAACGAAGATAAACATGTCAAAATAACACGGTTATGCTTTTTTTGTTACAGATATAACCATGAAAATTATTATACCTTTTGAAAAAAGGAAATGCATCATGTTTAGGAATAAACTCCTCAGCCATTTCATCCCAATTCTTCTATTTATTATCTCTGATTTATTCCATGCTAGAGAACAGATTAGTCAAAGCAAAAGTTACTCTTATTTTAAAGTACTTAATAATTCGTCAAGATCTACGAATACTTTATTAATATCTTGTTGTCCATTGATATTACGAAGATAACCTTTTGACTCATAGAAATCAAGTAATGGTTGAGACTGCTTGATATTAACTTCTAAACGATTTTTCACTGTTGCTTCATTATCATCAGCGCGTTGGTATAATTCGCCTCCACAACGATCACATGTATCTGGCTTGGTTGGCGGATTAAACACTAGATGATAGGTCGCACCACAGCTTTTACAAATACGTCTGCCTGTTAAACGCTCCATTAATATCTCTTGATCCACTTGAACATTGATACAAAAGTCTAGTTTCTTATTCAAATCAGACAAAATATTTTCTAAAGCTTCTGCTTGAGGAACTGTACGAGGAAAACCATCTAAAAGAAAACCTTTTTCACAGTCATCCTTGCTAAGTCTTTCGCGAACAATACCAATTGTCACTTCATCTGGTACTAATTCACCTTTATCCATAAAAGATTTTGCCTTTAGTCCAAGTTCTGTTTCGTCTTTCATAGCCGCACGGAACATGTCGCCAGTTGAAATATGAGGGATGTCGTACTTCGCGACAATCTTCTCAGCTTGTGTACCTTTACCTGCGCCAGGGAGCCCCATTAAGACTAAATTCATGCGTATTCCCCCTCAAGTTCTCTTACATAAAATTCAAGGGACAAGCGTCCCCTAAATTATACTATTTAATAAAACCTTTATAGTGTCGTTTTACTAATTGAGATTCTAATTGCTTCATTGTTTCCAATGCCACCCCAACCACGATTATAATACTTGTTCCGCCAATCTGAGCCGATTGTGGAAGCCCTGCAATATTAATGAAAAATACAGGAAGTATTGCAATAATGGCTAAGAATAGAGCTCCAACTAGTGTTAAACGAGATAGAACACGTGATAAATAATCTTGCGTACTTTTACCAGGTCGAATACCTGGAATATATCCACCTTGTTTTTTCAGGTTTTCAGAAACTTGTTCTGGATTCACCTGAATGAAAGCATAGAAATAAGTAAAAGCAAGGATTAATACCGTATATATAATCATTCCTATTGGATGAGTATAGTCAAATACTCTTTGTATCCAGGAAGTAACGTCGTTTTGCGGTAAGAATGATGCAATAGTTCTCGGTGTAACCAAGAAGGAAACTGCAAAGATAACTGGAATAACACCAGCAGAGTTTACTTTCAACGGTAAATGTGTTGATTGTCCACCTGTGCTGCTATTTCCGTTTACCATTCTTTTAGCATATTGAATTGGTATCTTTCTAAGAGCTTGCTGAATGAAAATTACTCCTACTACTATTGCAATGACAGCTAGAACGATTAAAGCTAACGTAACAATATTAAGGAATAATTGATCACCCGGGTTGTCAAACTGCTGAGCATAGATTTGATTAGCAATAGAAGGAATTCCGGCTGCGATACCAGCAAAAATGATAATAGAAATACCATTCCCAACCCCTTTAGAAGTAATTAGTTCTCCTAACCACATTAAAAAGGCTGTACCAGCTGTTAACACAAGAGAAATTACCAAATAGGATGAAAATCCAGGTTTTGTAATCAATGCACCACCAGCAAGATTATTAAAACCGTATGACATACCAAAACCTTGGATAAGTGCTAGAACGATTGTAAAGTAACGCGTAAACTGCGTTAATTTTCTTCGTCCAGCCTCACCCTGTTTTGACCATTCCGTAAATTTTGGTACAACATCCATTTGTAATAAGCTTACAATAATAGACGCTGTAATATACGGCATGATTCCCATTGCAAGAATAGAAAAATTCTTTAGTGCTCCACCACCGAAAGTATTTAAAATTCCGAAGGCGCTAAAAGCATCTTGTGCTTTTAAAAAGTCTGCATTCACATACGGTACAGGAATAAATGTACCAAGACGAAATATAATCAACATTAATAGGGTGAATATGATTTTTCGTCTTATTTCACCCACGCGCATAAAATTGGAGATTGTCTGAAACATCAGATCACCTCTGTTTGACCGCCGGCAGCTTCAATAGCTTCCTTTGCAGCAGAGGAGAATTTATGAGCTTTAACAGTAAGCTTTTTCTCTACGTTGCCTTTTGCAAGAATCTTAATTCCTGCTTTTTCGTTGCTAACAACTCCTGTTTCGATAAGAAGTTCTGGAGTTACTTCAGTTCCCTCTTCAAAACGATTTAGAGTATCTAAATTAACAATAGCGTATTCTTTACGGTTGATATTAGTAAAACCACGTTTAGGTAAACGACGGAATAAAGGCGTTTGACCACCTTCGAATCCAGGTCTTACACCCCCACCTGAACGTGCGTTTTGACCTTTATGACCTTTACCAGCAGTTTTACCATTACCTGAACCGATACCGCGCCCTTTGCGTTTACGTTCTTGACGAGAACCTTCTGCAGGTTTTAATTCATGAAGTTTCATTTTGGCACCTCCTTATTGAAGAAGAATGATTTTTAATTTTCTTTTACAGTTACAAGATGTGATACTTTATTGATCATACCGCGAATTGCAGCATTATCTTGTTGAACAACTGTTTGATTTACCTTACGTAATCCTAAAGCTTTAACTGTTTCGCGTTGGTCTTGCGGACGACCAATTACGCTTCTAGTGAGGGTAATTTCCAGATTGTTTGCCATTTAATTTCCCTCCTTATCCTAACAGTTCTTCTACTGATTTTCCACGTAACTTCGCTACGTCTTCAGCACGTTTTAATTGTTTTAAACCGTCTAAAGTGGCACGAACCATGTTAATTGGTGTGTTAGTACCTAATGACTTAGATAAGATATCAGCTACACCAGCTAATTCAAGCACAGCACGTACTGGACCACCAGCGATAACCCCTGTACCTGCAGAAGCAGGCTTCAATAGGATTTCACCAGCTCCGAAATGTCCGATAATTTCGTGTGGAATTGTTGTACCAACCATTGGTACTTCAATAAGATTTTTCTTCGCATCTTCAACCGCTTTGCGAATTGCATCAGGTACTTCTTGAGCTTTACCAGTACCAAAACCAACGTTACCATTTTTGTCCCCAACTACTACTAGAGCAGAGAAACGAAAACGACGTCCACCTTTAACAACTTTCGCTACACGGTTAACTGTAACTACGCGTTCTTCAAGTTCAAGTTTGTTTGGATCAATACGACGCATCTTTTTATGTCCCTCCTTTGTCTATTAAAATTCTAGGCCGTTCTCACGAGCAGCATCAGCTAAAGCTTTTACGCGACCATGATATAAATATCCTCCGCGGTCAAATACTACTGATTTAATTCCTTTTTCTACAGCACGTTTAGCTACTAATTCACCGATCTTAACTGCAGCTTCTAAATTACCAGTAGATTCAAGGTTAAGCTCTTTATCTAATGAAGATGCACTTGCGATTGTTACACCGTTAACATCATCAATTAATTGAGCGTAAATGTGTTTGTTTGAACGGAACACATTTAAACGAGGACGAGCTTCAGTTCCGCTAAGTTTAGAACGCACACGTGCGTGTCTTTTCTTACGAACTTGATTTTTATCAGCCTTCGTAATCATTTAGGTCACTCCTTTCGTTTACCTATGCGGCATTACTTACCAGTTTTACCTTCTTTTCTACGTACATATTCGCCTTCATAACGGATACCTTTCCCTTTATAAGGTTCTGGTGGACGAACGTCACGAATGTTAGCAGCAAGTGCTCCAACACGCTCTTTACTAGTTCCTTTTACAACTACTTTCGTAGCAGATGGTACTTCGATTTCAATACCAGCTTCTGGTTCGATTTCTACTGGATGAGAGTAACCTACGTTCAATACAAGTTTGTTTCCTTGTTTTTGAGCACGGTAACCGACACCGATTAATTCAAGACCTCTTTCAAAGCCTTTTGAAACACCCTCCACCATGTTAGATAACAATGCACGAGTTGTTCCATGTAATGCACGATGTTCCTTCACATCAGAAGGACGAGTTACATTAATCACGTTTTCTTCTAAGCTGATCGCAATATCAGAATTAAAAGTACGAGTTAATTCACCTTTAGGACCTTTCACCGTTACAGTACTTTTATCAATAGTAACTGTAACGCCTGCTGGTACTTCGATTGGTTTTTTACCTACACGAGACATTTAGTTGCACCTCCATTCATTAAACCTATTATTACCAAACGTATGCTAATACTTCTCCGCCAACTTGTTTCGCACGAGCTTCTTTATCAGTAAGTACTCCTTGAGAAGTAGAAACTAATGCAATTCCAAGACCGTTTAATACACGAGGTACTTCTGTTGCTTTCGCATAAACACGAAGACCAGGTTTACTAATTCTTTTAAGTCCAGTAATTACACGCTCGTTGCTTGAACCGTATTTTAAGAAAATGCGGATAATACCTTGTTTGTTGTCTTCGATATATTCTACATCACGTACAAAACCTTCACGCTTTAGGATTTCAGCGATCTCTTTTTTGATGTTAGAAGCAGGAACTTCTAATTTTTCGTGACGAACCATATTCGCATTACGGATTCTTGTAAGCAAATCTGCAATTGGATCTGTCATAACCATTTGTATTTACCTCCTTCCCAATATCGGGTTTTACCAGCTAGCTTTTTTCACACCAGGAATTTGTCCCTTATACGCTAATTCGCGGAAACAAATACGGCAAAGCTTAAATTTACGGTACACAGAATGTGGACGACCACAACGTTCGCAACGTGTGTATTCTTGTACTTTATATTTAGGCGTGCGTTTTTGTTTCGCAATCATTGACTTCTTAGCCACATCTTCGCCTCCCTCTAATTAGAGATTACTTTTGGAACGGCATTCCAAATTGAGTTAACAGTTCACGAGCTTCTTCATCTGTTTTTGCAGTTGTAACGATAACAATGTCCATTCCTCTAACTTTGTTTACTTTATCGTAATCAATTTCAGGGAAAATCAATTGTTCTTTAACACCTAAAGTGTAGTTACCGCGTCCGTCAAATGATTTTTTAGATACACCACGGAAGTCACGTACACGTGGAAGAGAAACAGATACAAGTTTATCAAGGAATTGATACATGCGTTCTCCACGAAGAGTAACTTTTGCTCCGATAGGCATTCCTTCACGCAGACGGAAACCTGCAATTGATTTCTTAGCACGAGTGATTACTGGCTTTTGACCTGTAATTTGTGCTAATTCTTCAACAGCAACATCTAATGCTTTAGCATTTGCTACAGCATCACCGACACCCATGTTAACAACGATTTTTTCCAGTTTTGGAACTTCCATAACTGATTTATAATTGAACTTGCTCATAAGAGCAGGAGTAGTTTCTTTAACAAATTTTTCTTTTAGGCGGTTCATTCATTGTACCTCCCTTCTTCATTTGAACTATTTATCTAGAATTTCACCGGATTTTTTCGCTACGCGTACTTTTTTACCATCAACCGTTTTTGATCCTACACGAGTAGGTTCACCAGTTTTAGGGTCGATAGGCATAACGTTGGATACATGAATAGCAGCTTCCTGGTCATTGATTCCACCTTGTGGATTCAATTGGGATGGCTTAGAGTGCTTCTTAACAATGTTGATTCCTTCAACGATCACGCGATCTTTTTTAGGGAATGCAGCAAGAACAACACCAGTTTTGCCTTTATCCTTACCAGAGATGACCATTACTTTGTCACCTTTTTTAACATGCATCTTTTCGCACCTCCTTAAAGGCAATTAAAATTTATATTATAGTACTTCTGGAGCTAATGATACAATCTTCATAAAGTTGTTATCGCGAAGTTCGCGTGCAACTGGTCCAAAGATACGTGTTCCACGTGGACTCTTATCATCACGGATAATTACACATGCGTTTTCATCGAAACGAATGTAAGTACCGTCTGCACGACGAACACCACTTTTAGTTCTAACGACTACTGCTTTAACTACGTCACCTTTTTTAACAACGCCACCTGGTGTTGCTTGTTTCACAGTAACGACGATGATATCACCGATGTTTGCAGTTTTACGTCCTGAACCACCAAGAACTTTAATAGTAAGTACTTCACGAGCACCAGAGTTGTCAGCAACTTTCAAACGTGATTCTTGTTGAATCATGTGTGTAACCTCCCTTCGGGATGCTTAATTCCGAACAATTATATAATAACTGCTTTTTCTACTACTTCTACAAGACGGAAACGTTTTGTAGCTGATAACGGGCGAGTTTCCATAATGCGTACGATATCGCCAGTTTTTGCTGTGTTTTGCTCATCATGAGCTTTATACTTCTTAGAGTATTTCACGCGTTTGCCATATAAAGGGTGTTTTTTGTATGTTTCAACAACAACTGTAATGGTTTTATCCATTTTATCAGATACAACACGACCAGTATAGACTTTGCGTTGATTGCGTTCGCTCATTCTACGAACCTCCTCTCAACTTATCGATTATTGACGCCGATTTCTCTCTCACGAATGACAGTTTTCATTCGAGCGATCGCTTTGCGTACTTCACGAATGCGAGCTGTATTTTCAAGTTGTCCAGTCGCTAATTGAAAGCGAAGGTTGAAAAGCTCTTCTTTTAAGGATTTAACTTTTTGTTCAATTTCAGCAGTGGTAAGGTCACGAATTTCATTAGCTTTCATTAGTTTCACCACCAATTTCTTCACGTTTTACAAACTTACATTTAACAGGAAGTTTGTGCGCTGCAAGACGAAGAGCTTCACGAGCGATCTCTTCAGATACACCAGCTACTTCGAACATAATTTTTCCAGGCTTAACTACTGCTACCCAACCTTCAGGAGCACCCTTACCGGAACCCATTCGGACTTCAAGAGGCTTAGCAGTGTAAGGCTTATGAGGGAAAATTTTAATCCAAACTTTACCGCCACGTTTCATGTAACGTGTCATTGCAATACGAGCAGACTCGATTTGACGGTTTGTAATCCAAGAAGCTTCTAAAGATTGTAAACCGTATTCACCGAATGCAACTTCTGTACCACCTTTTGCTTGACCACGCATTTTACCACGATGAACACGACGATATTTTACACGTTTAGGTAGTAACATATTATTTGCCTCCTTCCTCAGTTTTCTTCTTCGTTGGAAGGATCTCTCCACGATAGATCCAAACTTTTACACCTAATTTACCATAAGTTGTATCAGCTTCAGCAGTTGCATAGTCGATATCTGCGCGTAGAGTGTGCAATGGAACAGTTCCTTCGCTATAAGACTCTGAACGTGCAATATCTGCGCCGCCTAGACGACCTGATACCATTGTTTTGATACCTTTAGCACCAGCACGCATTGAACGTTGGATTGCTTGTTTTTGAGCACGGCGGAAAGATACACGGTTTTCTAATTGACGAGCAATGTTCTCAGCAACTAGTTTTGCATCCATATCTGCTCTTTTAATTTCTAAAATATTGATGTGTACACGTTTGCCAGTAAGTGAGTTAAGAGCTTTACGTAAAGCTTCAACTTCTGTACCACCTTTACCAATAACCATACCTGGTTTAGCAGTGTGGATAGTAACATTTAAGCGGTTAGCAGCACGCTCGATTTCTACTTTAGAAACAGAAGCATCACTTAGGCGTTTTGTAATATACTCACGTACCTTTAGGTCTTCGTGTAAAAGATCAGCATAATCTTTACCTGCGAACCATTTAGATTCCCAGTCACGAATGATCCCAACACGTAAACCGACTGGATTTACTTTTTGACCCACTAATTACCCCTCCTTCTTTTCTGATACAACGATAGTGATGTGGCTAGTACGTTTGTTGATTTGACTTGCACGACCTTGTGCACGTGGACGGAATCTCTTTAGAGTTGGTCCTTCATTAACGTATGCTTGCTCAACCACTAGGTTATTAATATCCATTTCGTAGTTATGCTCTGCGTTAGCAATAGCAGATTTTAAAACTTTCTCTACGATTGGAGAAGCTGCTTTTGGAGTTAACTTCAAAATAGCTACCGCTTCACCAACTTGCTTTCCTCGAATTAAATCTACGACTAAACGAGCTTTACGAGGAGCAATACGAACTGTATTTGCAACAGCTTTTGCTTGCATTAGAATGCCCTCCTCTCATTAACGTCTTGTTTTCTTATCGTCACTTGCATGACCTTTGTAAGTACGAGTTGGAGCAAATTCTCCAAGTTTGTGACCTACCATGTCTTCAGTAACATAAACTGGAACATGTTTACGACCATCATAAACAGCGATTGTTTGACCGATGAATTGTGGGAAGATCGTAGAACGACGAGACCAAGTTTTCACAACTTGCTTCTTATCACTATCACTTAATTTTTCGATCTTTGTTAGTAAATGATCATCAACAAAAGGTCCTTTTTTTAAGCTGCGACCCATAATGGAACCTCCCTTCGTGATTGTTCTACGGTTCTATCATTGAACCGTAGTTCAACCCCGTTATTTTTTACGGCTACGTACAATAAATTTATCAGATTTATTTTTCTTGCTACGCGTTTTGTAACCAAGTGTTGGTTTACCCCATGGAGACATTGGTGATTTACGTCCGATTGGAGCGCGTCCTTCACCACCACCGTGTGGATGGTCATTAGGGTTCATTACAGATCCACGTACAGTTGGGCGTTTACCTAACCAACGATTACGACCTGCTTTACCAATGTTGATTAATTCGTGTTGTTCATTACCAACTTGACCGATTGATGCACGGCAAGTAGCAAGAATTAAACGAACTTCACCAGAATTTAAACGTACAAGTACGTATTTTCCTTCTTTACCAAGCACTTGAGCGCTTGTTCCAGCAGAGCGAACTAATTGTCCACCTTTACCTGGTTTTAACTCGATGTTGTGGATTACTGTACCAACTGGAATGTTAGCAAGTGGTAATGCATTACCTGGCTTGATATCAGCCTCAGGTCCTGACATAACTTCTAATCCAACTTCTAAATTTTTCGGTGCAAGAATGTAGCGTTTTTCACCGTCTACATAATTGATTAACGCGATATTAGCAGATCTGTTTGGATCGTACTCAATTGTAGCAACGCGTCCTGGAATGCCATCTTTGTCACGTTTAAAATCGATTACACGATATTGACGCTTATGACCTCCACCTTGATGACGAACAGTTAACTTACCTTGGTTATTACGGCCGCCTTTTCTGTGTAAAGGAGCAAGTAATGACTTTTCAGGAGTACTTGTAGTGATTTCACTAAAGTCTGAAGATGTCATATTACGTCGACCATTGGAGGTAGGTTTATATTTTTTAATCGCCATTTGTGTTCCCTCCTCTTCTAAATATTATTATTAAGCTTCAAAGAATTCGATTTCTTTGCTGTCAGCTGTTAATTTAACAATTGCCTTACGACGTTTGTTTGTGTATCCACCAAAACGTCCCATACGCTTGAATTTACCTTTGTAGTTCATGATGTTAACTTTTTCAACTTTAACGCCAAAGATTTCTTCAACAGCATCTTTAACTTGAGTTTTATTAGCTCTTACATCAACTTCAAACGTGTATTTTTTATCAACCATTAAATCAGTAGAACGTTCAGTGATAACGGGGCGCTTAATCGTATCGCGTGCATCCATTATGCAAGCACCTCCTCTACTTTTTCAACCGCTGCTTTTGTCATGATTAATTTATCATGGTTTAAAACATCTAACACTGTAATTCCAGAAGCAGTAACAACTGTTACCCCCGGGATGTTACGAGCAGATAATGCTACGTTTTCATCAAGGTCAGCTGTAACGATTAATGCTTTCTTTTCTACAGAAAGATTACCTAATACGGCTTTGAAATCTTTAGTTTTAGGTGCCTCAAAAGCAAGGCTTTGTAATACTAAAATATTTTCTTCTAATACTTTAGTAGATAATGCAGACTTAATTGCTAATCTACGAACTTTTTTAGGTAATTTATAGCTGTAGCTACGCGGTACCGGTCCAAATACCGTACCACCACCACGCCATTGTGGAGATCTGATAGATCCTTGACGTGCACGTCCTGTACCTTTTTGGCGCCATGGCTTACGTCCACCACCAGCAACCTCAGAACGAATTTTAGTTTTATGAGTTCCTTGACGTAAAGAAGCTCTTTGCATAACAACTGCTTCAAATAAAACACTTTTGTTAGGCTCGATACCAAATACTGATTCATTTAATTCGATATCTCCAGCTTGCTTACCGTCTTGGTTGAATAATGCAACTTTAGGCATTCTTATTTCCTCCTTTCCAGATTAATAATTATGCTTTAACAGCAGTTTTAATTTTTAATAAAGCTTTTCTAGCTCCAGGTACATTACCTTTGATTAATAGTAGATTGCGCTCTGCATCCACTTTAACAATTTCTAAGTTTTGAACAGTAATCTGTTCTCCACCCATACGTCCTGGTAATGCTTTACCTTTGAATACACGGTTTGGCGCTACAGGTCCCATTGAACCTGGACGACGATGGTAACGAGAACCGTGAGCCATTGGTCCGCGAGATTGTCCATGGCGCTTGATTGAACCTTGGAAACCTTTCCCTTTAGAGATACCTGTTACATCCACTATATCGCCTTCAGCGAAAATACTTACATTGACTTCTTGACCAACCTCATACTCTTCTACGCTAACATCTCTAAATTCACGAACGAAGCGCTTAGGAGCAGTACTTGCTTTAGCAACATGTCCTTGTTCAGGTTTGTTAGCTAACTTTTCACGTTTGTTTTCAAAACCGATTTGTACTGCTGCATAGCCATCAGCTTCAACAGTTTTCTTTTGAAGAACAACGTTTTCAGCAGCTTCCACTACTGTTACAGGGATAAGATTGCCGTTATCAGCGAATACTTGAGTCATACCTATTTTTCTTCCTAAGATTCCTTTGGTCATTTAAGTCACACCTCCTGATTGTTTAAATGTTTATTTCAATTATAATTTAATTTCGATATCTACACCTGACGGTAAATCCAGACGCATTAGTGAATCAACTGTTTGTGGAGTTGGGTTCACGATGTCGATTAGACGTTTATGCGTACGCATTTCAAACTGTTCACGAGAATCTTTATATTTATGAACCGCACGTAGGATTGTGTATATAGACTTCTCTGTTGGTAACGGAATCGGTCCAGATACAGCAGCACCAGAACGTTTTGCAGTTTCAACGATTTTCTCAGCTGATTGATCTAAAATTCTATGATCATACGCTTTTAAACGAATACGAATTTTTTGTTTTGCCATTATTTTCCCTCCTTTTCGCCTATTTTAGAATAGACATTCTCCGCAGGAATTTCCCACACACTCGCCATGGCAAAGCGGCCGGGTGTGTCAGCAACCTCCCACATCATCGCAAGTCAAAGACCAACATTGTCTATTATACATAAAAACGCCTAGAAAAGCAACAACATTTATTATTTTTCTTTCGTTTTAGTACACTCAGATTATTATACATATTCTATGATCATATTTCAACCCAATGTATAATTGTCAGTCAATTGGTAATGAACCATTTAGATTTAAGAAAACTATTAGTAAGACTTTTATATTCTAACAAAAAGTAGTGAAACATTATATAGAAAGATTTTGGAAAACCACTTTCTTCTATATTAATAACTCTATCTATTATAGCTAACCTTAAAATAATTAAACATATTTACTTCGACTAACATTTATCTCTATCTTCAAATATTAAAATTACCATTTACATACCTGTATCAATTTTATTAACAATAGATTTAATTACAAAAAAAACAAGCTGACGAATCAGCTTGTTTTTATCAAAGGTTATTATTCAACGATAGTAGCAACTACACCAGCGCCTACTGTACGTCCACCTTCACGAATAGAGAATTTAGTTCCTTCTTCGATAGCGATAGAAGAAATTAATTCAACATCCATTTCAATGTTGTCACCAGGCATAACCATTTCTACGCCTTCAGGTAAGTTACAAATACCAGTTACATCAGTTGTACGGAAGTAGAACTGAGGACGGTAGTTAGTGAAGAATGGAGTGTGACGTCCACCTTCTTCTTTTGATAATACGTAAACTTCAGCTTTGAATTTTACGTGTGGAGTAATTGTACCTGGTTTTGCTAATACTTGACCACGTTGGATTTCTTCACGAGCAACCCCACGAAGAAGTGCACCAATGTTATCTCCAGCTTCAGCATAATCAAGTAATTTACGGAACATTTCAACACCAGTTACAGTAGTTGATTTTTTCTCTTCAGCTAAACCGATGATGTCTACAACGTCACCAACTTTAACTTGTCCACGCTCAACACGACCAGTTGCAACTGTACCACGACCAGTAATTGAGAATACATCCTCAACTGGCATCATGAATGGTTTGTCAGTGTCACGAGTTGGAGTTGGGATATATTCATCAACTGCAGCCATAAGCTCAGTGATTTTTTCTTCCCAAGCAGCATCTCCTTCAAGAGCTTTAAGAGCAGAACCTTTAATTACAGGAATATCATCACCAGGGAATTCATATTCTGATAATAGGTCGCGTACTTCCATTTCTACTAATTCTAATAGTTCTTCGTCATCAACCATATCACATTTGTTTAAGAATACTACTAAGTGAGGTACACCAACTTGACGAGAAAGAAGGATGTGCTCACGAGTTTGTGGCATTGGACCATCAGTAGCAGATACTACTAAGATACCGCCATCCATTTGAGCAGCACCAGTGATCATGTTTTTAACATAGTCAGCATGTCCTGGGCAGTCAACGTGTGCATAGTGACGAGTAGCAGTTTCGTACTCAACGTGTGCAGTAGAGATTGTGATTCCACGCTCACGCTCTTCTGGAGCAGCGTCGATTTGATCATAACCGCGAGCTTCACCGCCACCAACTTTAGAAAGTACAGTTGTGATAGCAGCTGTTAATGTAGTTTTACCATGGTCAACGTGACCAATTGTTCCAATATTTACGTGTGGCTTAGAACGATCGTATTTAGCTTTTGCCATTAGGAAAATCCTCCTTTGATTTGTAAAAAATAAGTATTTTTATAGAGCTGTGATTAATGATCACAGCTTTATTGCCTACATAGTAGTTATACTTCATTAAAAAGGTAAAATCAACAATTACCCTTTATTTTTTTTGATGATCTCTTCAGAGATTGATTTTGGTACTTCTTCATAGTGATCAAACACCATTGAGAATACTCCACGACCTTGCGTGCTTGAACGTAATGTCGTAGCATAACCAAACATTTCAGAAAGAGGAACCATCGCACGAACAACTTGTGCGTTACCACGAGCTTCCATACCTTCAACACGTCCACGACGTGAAGTGATATTACCCATGATATCACCCATGTATTCTTCTGGAATGATAACTTCTACCTTCATAACAGGCTCAAGAATTACAGGATTACATTTAGATGCTGCATTTTTCAATGCCATTGAAGCAGCGATTTTGAACGCCATTTCAGATGAGTCAACATCATGGTATGATCCATCAAATAATTTAGCTTTGATGTCTACCATTGGATAACCAGCAAGCACTCCTCTTTGTAACGCATCTTCTAAACCAGCTTGAACTGGAGCGATGTATTCACGTGGAACAACACCACCGACGATAGCATTTTCAAATTCGAATCCTTTACCTTCTTCATTTGGTGAGAACTCAATCCAAACGTGTCCATATTGTCCACGTCCACCAGATTGACGTGTGAATTTCCCTTCAACTGCTGCAGAAGAACGGAATGTTTCACGGTAAGCAACCTGAGGAGCACCAACATTAGCTTCAACTTTGAATTCACGACGCATACGATCTACAAGAATATCTAAGTGAAGTTCACCCATACCAGCAATGATAACTTGACCAGTCTCCTGGTTAGTATGCGCACGGAACGTTGGATCTTCTTCTTGTAATTTTTGTAGTGCAGTTGTCATTTTATCTTGGTCAGCTTTTGATTTAGGTTCAATAGACAATTCGATAACCGGCTCTGGGAATTCCATTGATTCTAAGATTACTAAATCCTTTTCATCACATAGAGTATCTCCAGTAGTAGTATCTTTTAAACCTACAGCTGCTGCGATATCACCAGCATATACTTCTGTAATCTCTTGACGGCTGTTTGCGTGCATTTGCAGAATACGTCCTACGCGCTCACGCTTACCTTTTGTAGAGTTTTGTACATATGAACCAGAGCTCAATGTACCAGAGTATACACGGAAGAATGTCAGTTTACCAACGAATGGATCTGTCATTACTTTGAACGCAAGAGCAGCGAATGGCTCATCATCACTTGAGTGCTTTTCGATTACTTCATCTGAATCAGGAGCAGTACCTTTAATTGCAGGTACGTCTAATGGAGATGGTAAGTACTCAATAACAGCATCAAGCATTTTTTGTACACCTTTGTTTTTGAAAGCTGAACCACAGATTACTGGGTAGAATTCAACGTTAACTGTACCTTTACGGATAGCAGCTTTTAATTCATCAGTAGTGATTTCCTCACCACCAAGATATTTTTCCATTAACTCTTCATCAAGTTCAGCTACAGCCTCAACCAATTTCTCATGGTATTCTTCTGCTAACTCTCTGTAGTCTTCTGGAATTTCACGTTCTTGAATATCTGTTCCTAGGTCATTTCCGTAGAAAGTTGCTTTCATTTCAACTAAGTCAATGATACCTTCGAATTGATCTTCAGCACCAATTGGTAGTTGAATTGCATGAGCGTTTGCTTGTAAACGTTCATGTAAAGTTTTTAATGAATAAAGGAAGTCTGCACCGATTTTATCCATTTTGTTTACGAATACTACACGAGGTACACCATATGTTGTAGCTTGACGCCAAACTGTTTCTGTCTGTGGTTCAACACCAGATTGTGCATCAAGTACTGCAACAGCACCATCAAGTACGCGTAGGGAACGTTCAACTTCAACAGTGAAGTCTACGTGTCCTGGAGTATCGATGATGTTTACACGGTTACCTTTCCATTGTGCAGTTGTTGCTGCTGATGTGATGGTAATTCCACGCTCTTGTTCTTGCTCCATCCAGTCCATTTGAGATGCACCTTCGTGAGTTTCACCAATTTTGTGGATACGACCAGTGTAGTAAAGTACACGCTCAGTTGTAGTCGTTTTACCAGCATCAATATGTGCCATGATACCAATATTACGAGTGTTTTCTAAGGAGAACTCTCTTGCCATTTGGTCTTTCTCCTTTCATAATGAAAGTATTTTTGTAAATTATAATATTACCAACGGTAGTGAGCAAACGCTTTGTTCGCTTCTGCCATTTTGTGTGTATCTTCACGTTTCTTAACTGATGCACCAGTGTTGTTAGCTGCATCTAAGATTTCGTTAGCTAATCTCTCTTCCATTGTTTTCTCTCCGCGAAGACGAGCATAGTTAACTAACCAGCGAAGACCTAAAGTAGTACGTCTTTCAGGACGAACCTCCACTGGAACTTGATAGTTAGAACCACCAACACGGCGTGCTCTTACTTCAAGAACTGGCATGATATTCTTTAATGCTTGATCAAATACTTCAATCGCTTCTTTTCCAGAACGCTCAGCAACGATTTCGAATGCTGAATATAGGATAGCTTGCGATTTCCCTCTTTTACCATCAATCATCATTTTGTTGATTAAACGAGATACAAGCTTTGAATTGTAAATCGGATCTGGTAATACGTCTCTTTTTGCTACAGGACCTTTACGTGGCATTTGATTTCCTCCTTTCAATTATGCTATAAATTCTATTTTATTATTTTTTTGCTGCTTTTGGTTTTTTAGTACCGTATTTAGAACGACCTTGCATACGGTTGTTAACTCCAGCAGTATCAAGCGCACCGCGTACGATATGATAACGTACCCCCGGTAAGTCTTTTACACGTCCTCCACGGATTAGTACAACACTATGTTCTTGTAGGTTGTGACCAATACCAGGAATGTATGCTGTTACTTCGATACCGTTTGTTAAACGAACACGTGCATATTTACGTAATGCAGAGTTTGGTTTTTTCGGTGTCATTGTACCAACACGAGTACATACCCCACGTTTTTGAGGTGAAGATACGTTTGTTTGTGCTTTTTTGAAACTGTTATAACCTTTGTTTAACGCAGGAGACTTCGACTTCTCTTCAGTAGATTGACGAGGCTTGCGCACTAATTGGTTAATTGTTGGCATTTCTTTTTCCTCCCTTCCTTTATGTTTGAAGCCCACACATCCAGGTGGTTCATATTAGGGCAAAAACAAAGTTCTCATGGTTAATTCCATAAAAACAGTTTTAAATAATTATGGCAACAGTTGCTGCGCCTACTTCTATTCCGCATGATTCGCCAAGCTTCTTCATGGATTCAACAAGTATAATAGGAATATTCACTTCTTCAGCTACCTCAGATACCTTTCTAATGATCATCGGATCGGCATCCTCTGCAACGATAACCTCAGTTGCAATCCCTTTTTTTAACGCTTTTACTGTTTGCTTTGTTCCTACTACTATTTTACTTGCCTGTCGTACTTTTTCATAAGACATTTTTATATCCTCCAAAGCAACAGGTGAATAGGAGCACCTTTGATATAGTATCATCTATAAAATTAGATGTCAATTATTTTCCTAAAAAACTTTCCTTTAATACCTAGATCTGTTTATCAAAGCTATGGATGTTGACCTATCTATTAATTCATAAATGATAGATAGGTCAACATAATAACCATATGCCTTTTTAGGAAAGATTCTAATTTATCGCTATTACTCTACAGTAACAGACTCTTCTGTCAGTTCTTCTGCAGTAATAGGTTCAGCATGACGATATCTTGGCATACCAGTACCAGCAGGAACTAATTTACCAATAATTACATTCTCTTTCAATCCTAGTAATTCATCGCGTTTACCTTTAATCGCAGCATCTGTCAGAACTCTTGTAGTTTCTTGGAAAGATGCAGCTGATAAGAATGAATCTGTTTCCAGAGATGCTTTTGTGATACCAAGTAATACTGGTCTTCCTGTTGCAGGAAGTTTTCCTTCTCTTAAAGCTTTTGCGTTTGCATCAGTGAATTGGTGAATATCTAATAGAGTACCTGGTAATACATCTGTTTCACCAGCGTCTACTACTCTGATTTTGCGAAGCATTTGGCGAACCATTACTTCTACGTGTTTATCACCAATTTCTACCCCTTGCATACGATAAACCTTTTGTACTTCACGAAGTAGATATTCTTGTACTGCTGTAACGTTTTTCACTTTAATTAATTCTTTCGGATCAATAGAACCTTCTGTTAATTCCTGCCCTTGCTCTACTACATCATCAACTTTTACTTTAAGCCTTGCTGTATAAGGAGCAGTATATGTTCTAGTTTCTAATTCACCTTGAACAACAATCTCATGTTGACGGTCTCTGCCTTCGTTGATACCAACAACAACCCCTGCCATTTCCGTAATAACCGCTTGCCCTTTTGGATTACGAGCTTCGAATATTTCTTGGATACGAGGTAAACCTTGTGTGATATCGTCTCCAGCAACCCCACCAGTATGGAATGTACGCATTGTTAACTGTGTACCCGGTTCCCCGATAGATTGTGCTGCAATAATACCAACAGCTTCTCCTACTTCCACTTCTTGACCAGTTGCTAGGTTGCGACCATAACATTTTTTACATACACCATGACGAGTATTACATGTAAACGCAGAACGGATCCATACTTCTTCGATATTAGCTTCAACAATTTCTACTGCTAAATCTTCTGTAATAAGTCCGTTTTCTGGAACAATAACTTCATTCGTTTCTGGGTGTTTAATTGATCTTCTTGCATATCTTCCGATTAAACGCTCATCTAGTGATTCGATAATTTCTGTACCTTCTTTAAGCGCAGAAACTAATAATCCTCTGTCCGTACCACAATCATCCTCACGAACAATGACATCTTGTGCTACGTCAACAAGACGACGAGTTAAGTAACCAGAGTCTGCTGTTTTCAGTGCTGTATCGGCAAGACCTTTACGCGCACCATGTGTAGAGATAAAGTACTCTAATACAGTTAAACCTTCACGGAAACTTGAGATAATCGGTAATTCGATGATTCTACCAGCCGGGTTGGCCATCAAACCACGCATACCAGCAAGCTGTGTGAAGTTAGATGCATTACCACGGGCTCCAGAGTCACTCATCATAAAGATTGGATTACGTTTATCTAAAGATTTCATCAGTTTTGCCTGGATAGTATCTTTTGCAGCACTCCAGATAGAAATAACGCGATCATAGCGCTCTTCTTCTGTGATTAATCCACGTCTAAACTGTTTCATTACATTATCTACTTTACTTTGTGCTTCTTCGATAATTTCTTGTTTTTCGCCTAATACTACAATGTCAGCTACACCAACAGTAATACCAGCTTTAGTAGAATGCTTAAATCCTAAGTCTTTCATTCTGTCCAACATCTTAGAAGTTTCCGTTATCTTGAAACGTTTAAATACTTCAGCAATTATATTACCTAAAATTTTCTTTTTGAACGGTTCGATAATTGGCAGCTCCCTAATTGCGGCAGGTACATCTACACCTGGCTCAACAAAGTATCTTTCAGGAGTTTTTTCTTCTAAGTTTGTTTTCGTTGGTTCGTTAATGTACGGGAAAGATTTTGGTAAAATTTCATTGAACACTAACTTACCTACTGTTGTTAATAACAATTGTTTATTCTGTTCTTCTGTAAATGTTTCGTTATTTAAAGAACTAGCACGTACTGCCACACGAGTGTGTAGATGCACGTAACCATTTTGATAAGCTAATAAAGCCTCATTTGTATCATTGAAGATCATACCTTCTCCAACTGCACCTTCACGCTCTAATGTTAGGTAGTAGTTTCCTAATACCATATCTTGTGAAGGAGTAACAACTGGCTTACCATCTTTAGGGTTCAAGATGTTTTGAGCCGCAAGCATAAGTAAACGAGCTTCTGCTTGTGCTTCAGATGATAATGGAACGTGAACCGCCATTTGGTCTCCGTCAAAGTCCGCGTTGTAAGCTGTACATACTAACGGATGAAGACGAATTGCACGGCCTTCTACTAGTGTTGGTTCAAATGCTTGAATACCTAATCTGTGTAAAGTCGGTGCACGGTTAAGTAAAACAGGGTGCTCCTTAATAACTTCCTCCAGCACATCCCAAACTTCCGGTTGAAGTCTTTCGATTTTTCTTTTCGCAGATTTGATATTGTGAGCAATACCCTTTTCTACTAACTCTTTCATTACGAAAGGCTTAAATAATTCAATCGCCATTTCTCTAGGCAGACCACATTGATACATCTTTAAGTTCGGACCTACAACAATAACAGAACGACCAGAGTAATCAACACGTTTTCCTAATAAGTTTTGACGGAAACGTCCTTGTTTACCTTTAAGCATATGTGACAATGATTTAAGTGGTCTATTACCAGGACCAGTTACCGGTCGTCCACGACGGCCATTATCAATCAACGCATCTACAGCTTCTTGAAGCATACGTTTTTCGTTTTGCACGATAATGCTTGGTGCACCTAAGTCTAATAATCTTTTCAGACGATTATTACGGTTAATAACACGGCGGTATAAATCATTTAGGTCAGAAGTCGCAAAGCGGCCACCATCTAATTGAACCATCGGGCGCAATTCTGGAGGAATCACTGGAAGTACGTCAAGAATCATCCAAGAAGGCTCATTCCCAGAACCACGGAACGCTTCTAATACTTCTAGTCTTTTAATCGCACGAGTTCTTCTTTGCCCTTGTGCCGTTTTTAATTCTTCCTTTAAAGCATCTACTTCTTTATTTAAATCAATATCTGATAATAACTTCTTAATAGATTCAGCACCCATTGAAGCTTGGAACTTCACACCGTATTTATCACGGTATGCTCTATACTCTTTCTCTGAAAGAAGTTGTTTCTTCTCAAGAGCAGTGTCACCTGGATCTGTTACAACATAAGAAGCAAAGTAAATAACTTCTTCCAGTGCACGTGGAGACATATCTAACACTAGACCCATACGGCTTGGGATTCCTTTGAAATACCAAATATGTGATACTGGAGCCGCTAATTCAATGTGTCCCATACGTTCACGACGAACCTTTGCACGGGTAACTTCTACTCCACAACGGTCACAGACTACTCCTTTGTATCTAACACGCTTGTATTTACCACAGTGACATTCCCAGTCTTTTGTAGGACCAAAAATACGCTCACAGAACAAGCCATCTTTTTCCGGTTTTAAAGTACGATAGTTAATTGTTTCTGGCTTTTTAACTTCACCAAATGACCATGAACGGATTTTATCTGGCGAAGCTAGGCCTATTTTCATATATTCAAAATTATTAACATCCAACAAGGGTCCTACCTCCCTTTCGATCTTCAGGCTTTTGCCTTACTTAAAAACTTCTAAAAACTTATATAATCAAAGACAGGCCGTCACAAAAGGGTCTGACTTCACTTGAATAATCTATTTTAAAAGATATAAAAGGATCTTCTATTTAGATGTCTTCGCAGTGGAGTCTGACCCTTTCGTTTTTAGACAGGCCATGTTCATTACTTTATTATTCTTGCATGCCTACCTTTTCTGACTCAGGCTCTTGTGTTTCGGAAACAATTGTCAGAGATTCAGCTTGATGAATATCATCATCATCGTCTGTGTCTCTCATTTCAATTTCTTCTTCCGTGCTAGATAAGATTTTTACATCTAACCCTAAACTTTGCAACTCTTTCATTAATACGCGGAATGATTCAGGAACTCCAGGTTCTGGAACGTTTTCTCCTTTTACAATAGCTTCATATGTTTTCACACGACCAACAACGTCATCTGATTTAACAGTAAGAATTTCTTGTAAAGTATAAGCAGCTCCATAAGCCTCAAGCGCCCAAACCTCCATCTCTCCAAAACGCTGACCACCGAATTGAGCTTTTCCTCCTAGTGGTTGTTGCGTTACTAAAGAATATGGTCCTGTTGAACGAGCATGTAGCTTATCATCAACCATATGAGCAAGTTTGATCATATACATAACTCCAACGGATACACGGTTATCAAAAGGTTCACCTGAACGTCCGTCATATAGTACTGTTTTCGCATCTTGCGCCATTCCGGCTTCTCTAATTGTTTCCCATACATCTTCCTCACGAGCACCATCGAATACTGGAGATGCAACATGGATATTTAAGCTTCTTGCAGCCATTCCAAGATGCAATTCTAACACCTGACCGATATTCATACGTGATGGTACACCTAGTGGATTTAACATGATATCAACTGGTGTTCCGTCTGGTAAGTATGGCATATCTTCTTCAGGTAGAATTCGGGAGATAACCCCTTTATTACCGTGACGACCTGCCATCTTATCGCCTTCATGGATTTTACGTTTTTGAACAATATATACACGTACTAATTGGTTAACACCTGGTGGTAATTCGTCTCCATCTTCTCTATTGAAGACTTTAACATCGTGGACGATACCGCCGCCACCATGTGGAACACGTAAACTTGTATCACGTACTTCACGTGCTTTTTCACCAAAGATAGCATGTAATAATCGTTCTTCTGCTGTTAATTCAGTTACCCCTTTAGGTGTAACTTTACCAACAAGCAAGTCACCATCTTTTACTTCAGCACCGATGCGAATAATTCCGCGATCATCTAAGTTGCGTAAAGCATCTTCTCCGACATTCGGAATATCACGCGTAATTTCTTCCGGTCCTAATTTTGTATCACGAGATTCTGATTCATATTCTTCAATATGAATAGAAGTATAAACATCATCTTTTACCAAGCGTTCGCTCATGATAATAGCATCCTCGTAGTTGTATCCGTCCCATGTCATAAAGGCAACTAATACGTTACGTCCAAGGGCTAATTCACCAAGTTCCATAGAAGGACCATCTGCTAAAACCTCGCCTTTTGTTACTTTATCACCTACAGCAACAATCGGGCGTTGATTATAACAAGTACCTTGGTTTGAACGAACAAACTTAAGCATTTTATATTTATCAAGATTTCCTTTTACTTCTTGACCATCTACTTCAGAAATACGTCTAACCCACACTTCACGTGCTTCTACATGTTCAACAATACCAGGATGCTTACAGATAACAGCTGCACCTGAGTCTTTTCCTGAAACATATTCCATTCCAGTTCCTACTCTTGGAGCTTCCGGCTGCATTAAAGGTACTGCTTGACGCTGCATGTTCGCACCCATTAAGGCACGGTTAGAGTCATCATTTTCTAAGAATGGGATACACGCTGTCGCAGCAGATACAACCTGCTTTGGAGATACGTCCATATAGTCTACACGATCACGCTTAACAACAACGTTCTCATCACGGAAACGTGCTACAACATCTTCATCTAAGAAGGAACCATCTTCACCTAAACGAGCGTTCGCTTGGGCAACAACATAGTTATCTTGTTCATCAGCTGTTAAATAATCTATTCGCGACGATACTTTACCTGTCTCAGGATCAACACGTCTGTACGGTGTTTCGATAAATCCGAAACGATTTACTTTTGCATAAGAAGATAAGGAGTTAATCAAACCAATGTTTGGCCCCTCAGGTGTTTCAATCGGACACATACGGCCATAGTGAGAATAGTGAACGTCACGAACTTCCATTCCTGCACGCTCTCTTGTTAAACCACCAGGTCCTAATGCAGACAAACGACGTTTGTGTGTTAATTCTGCTAATGGATTTGTTTGGTCCATGAATTGAGAAAGCTGAGAGCTTCCAAAGAATTCTTTGATAGATGCAATAACAGGTCTGATATTAATTAGCTGCTGCGGTGTAATAGTATTCGTGTCTTGAATAGACATTCTTTCGCGAACAACACGCTCCATTCTAGATAAACCAATACGGAATTGGTTTTGCAACAATTCGCCTACAGAACGAAGACGTCTGTTACCTAAATGGTCAATATCATCTGTTAGACCTACTCCATGCAATAAATTAAAGAAATAACTGATAGAAGCAATGATATCTGAAGGAGAGATGTTTTTCACAGCTTCTTCTACATATGCATTACTAATAACATTAATTTCTTTATCCCCTTCATCTAGTGGTGAATAAATTTTCACCGATTGTACAACAACATCATCTTCTAATACTCCGCCATATGGGCTCAGCTTTTTAAAGCCGATATTGTTTTCTAGATTAGGAATAATACGGTCAAGCGCACGGCGATCTAAAAGAGTTCCTTTTTCAGCGATAATCTCGCCAGTTTCAGGATCCACTAATGTTTCTGCTAAACGCTGATTAAATAATCTATTTTTAATATGAAGCTTTTTATTAATTTTATAACGACCTACATTCGCAAGATCGTATCTTTTTGGATCGAAAAATCTTGATACCAATAGACTTTTTGCATTTTCCACAGTAGGTGGTTCTCCCGGACGAAGACGCTCATAAATTTCTAATAGCGCTTTGTCTGTTCCTTCTGTGTTATCTTTTTCTAAAGTGTTACGCAAATACTCATTGTCACCAATCAATTCAATAATCTCTTGATCGGAACCAAATCCTAAAGCGCGTAACAGAACAGTAACAGGAAGTTTACGTGTGCGATCAATACGTACATATACTACATCCTTTGCATCTGTTTCATACTCTAGCCATGCTCCACGGTTAGGAATTACTGTAGCAGTAAATCCTTTTTTACCGTTCTTATCAAGTTTTCCATTATAATAAACACTTGGAGAACGTACTAATTGAGAAACGATAACCCGTTCCGCACCATTAATAACAAAAGTACCAGTTTCAGTCATAAGCGGGAAATCACCCATGAATACATCTTGGTCTTTTACTTCTCCTGTTTCTTTATTCACAAGACGAACCTTCACACGCAAAGGTGCAGAATATGTAACATCTCGCTCTTTCGATTCTTCCACTGAATACTTAGGATCTCCTAAGCTATAATCAATGAAATCAAGTGATAAATTGCCAGTAAAATCTTCAATAGGTGAAATGTCCTGGAACATTTCTCGCAATCCCTCATCTAAAAACCATTGATAGGAAGAGGTTTGGATTTCAATAAGATTTGGTAATTCTAAAACCTCACTAATTCGTGCGTAGCTTCTCCGCTGGCGGTGTCGTCCATACTGAACAAGTTGACCTGTCAACTGATTCACCCCTCAAATCAAACGTTATAGTACATCTATTAACATCTTATAAAAAAGGATATTAGACCCATTTTTATAAGACAAAAAGAAAAAGGGTTTTCCAATCAAAAAACCACATTTTCATATTTCTAATATTATTCTGTTAGTTTTTCCTTCTTACACCAATTTTATACAGTAACTTAGATAAAATTGCGAGTTTCAGAAAAATATTATATTGGCATTATACAATGCTATCACAACAAAAAGGACTAGTCAATCTTTTTTGCTTGAATTATAAAATAGCCTTTTTTCTTTTCTACTACGTTTACCTCTTTAAAGAATTCTTCTAATTTTGCAATAGCAGAGGGTGCTCCTTGTTTCTTTTGAATCACAACCCATAATTCCCCATTAGGTACTAAGCAGTCATAGCTTTGCTCAAAAATATCATGAACTACTTTCTTCCCCGCTCTTATTGGCGGATTGGTTAAAATAGAGGCAAATTTTTTTCCCTTTACACGAAGAAGTCGATCACTTTCATAAATACGAACATTTTCAACGCCGTTTTGTCTGGCATTTTCTTCTGCTAATTCAATAGCACGTAAATTAACATCAACCATATGGACCATTCTATTTGGGGAAGTCTTCGCAATAGATAAACCTATCGGGCCATATCCACAACCTACATCTAATATATCTCCATCTAAATCAGGCAAGGTATACGTCTCTATCAATAATCTGGATCCAAAGTCCACTTCCTTTTTAGAAAAGACTCCATTATCTGTTTTAAAACGTATTGTATTACCTTTAAGCGTAAAATTCCAGTAATTTGGATCGCTATTTACATTTTGGGTTCGGGAATAATAATGTTCCGTCATACGAACACCTCCTTAGGAGAATTTATTTAAGGAAGACTACTTGAGGATTGACTACAAAACTTAGATTGTAATCAATAAAAAAGCGCAGACGACTTATCCTAAAGCTATCATATACCAACAGTAGCTTATTTAGAGACTCCTTAGAAGATAATTCTCCCAGCAGTTCATATTTCACTTCTAACTTGGTAAATTGCGGCTAACTTTTCTTAAGTCCTTCTCACTTTCAGGAAAAAAAAGCCCGCTAAAATAGCGAGCTTCTTTTTAACTAACATTACTTAACTTCAACGTTAGCTCCAACTTCTTCAAGTTTAGCTTTGATTTCTTCAGCTTCTTCTTTAGAAGCTCCTTCTTTAACTGCTTTTGGAGTGTTGTCAACAAGTTCTTTTGCTTCTTTAAGACCAAGACCTGTGATTTCACGTACAACTTTGATAACTTTGATTTTTTGATCTCCAGCAGATGCAAGAACTACATCAAACTCAGATTTTTCAGCAGCAGCTTCTCCGCCACCTGCAGCTACAGCTACAGGAGCAGCAGCAGTTACTCCAAATTCTTCTTCAATTGCTTTTACTAAATCGTTTAATTCTAAAACAGTCATATTTTTAACTGCTTCTAAGATTTGTTCTTTAGACATTATATGTTTCCTCCTTGTTTTTTGGGGTTTTATGATACGTTTCCGTATAAAAGATTATGCGCCTTGTTCTTCTTTTTGATCTGCAACTGCTTTTGTAGCAAGAGCAAGGTTGCGGATTGGTGCTTGAAGAACGCTGAGTAACATAGAAAGTAAACCTTCGCGTGATGGAAGTTCAGCTAGAGCTTTTACTTCTTCAACTGTTGCTAAGTTCCCTTCGATTACTCCCGCTTTAATTTCTAATGCTTCATGGTTTTTAGCGAAGTCATTTAGAATTTTTGCTGGTGCAACAACATCCTCATTACTGAACGCAATAGCGTTTGGACCAGTTAAGGATTCGTTTAAACCTGCTAATTCAACAGATTCTGCAGCACGGCGAGTTAAAGAGTTTTTGAAAACTTTAAACTCGATTCCTGCATCACGAAGTTGTTTACGAAGTTCAGTTACTTCTGAAACAGTCAAACCACGGTAGTCAACAACGATAGTTGATTTACTTGCTTTGAATTTCTCCGCAATATCAGATACTATTTGTTTCTTTTGTTCGATTACGCTGCTCATCTTTACACCTCCTGTAGAATTTCTACATTCATACCGACAAATAAAATCCTCCATATCTTTCAGACATGGAGGTGTATACAATAGTCGTTCTCACAACTGATCAAATAATCTATCGTATTACCTCGGCAGGGAATTAAGCTAAAAAATTAGCACCTACTGTCTACGGTACAAATGTTATTTATTTTTTCAACAAGATGAAGTATATGCTATCCATCTTATTTTGTCAAATACCAATTTTTATCAAACAGTAGATGGATCTACTTTTACGCCAGGTCCCATTGTTGAAGTAACAGATACGTTCTTCATGTAAGTACCTTTTGCAGCAGCTGGTTTTGCTTTTGACATTGTATCAAAGATAGTTTTGAAGTTCTCAACTAGTTTAGTTTCATCGAAAGAAACTTTACCGATTGGAACATGTACGTTACCAGCTTTGTCTACACGGTATTCTACTTTACCAGCTTTGATTTCGTTAACTGCTTTTGTTACATCAAATGTAACTGTACCAGTTTTAGGGTTTGGCATTAAACCTTTAGGTCCTAATACACGACCAAGTTTACCAACTTCACCCATCATATCTGGAGTTGCAACGATTACGTCAAAATCAAACCAACCTTGTTGGATTTTATTTATATATTCAGCATCGCCTACATAGTCTGCACCTGCTGCTTCTGCTTCTTTTAATTTTTCACCTTTAGCGAAAACTAAAACGCGTTGAGTTTTACCAGTACCGTTTGGAAGAACTACTGCTCCACGGATTTGTTGGTCTGCTTTCTTAGGGTCTACTCCTAGACGGAAAGCAACTTCAACTGATGCATCAAATTTTGTAGTGCTAGTTTTTTTCACTAACTCAATTGCTTCTTGAATTGGGTAAGCTTTAGTACGATCAACAAGTTTGATAGCTTCTAAATACTTCTTACCTTTTTTAGCCATAACTATATTTCCTCCTTGAATTGTGGTTTTAGCGGAATTACCTCCCACGAATAAAGGTTGCGACTAAAGATTCACCGTCGTCACAACCTTAATCAACACTAACCATATATAGGTTTAGTCTTCAATAACAATACCCATGCTACGGGCAGTACCTTCAACCATGCGCATAGCAGATTCAACACTAGCTGCATTTAAATCAGGCATTTTTGTTTCAGCAATCTCGCGTACTTTATCACGCTTAACAGTTGCTACTTTATTACGATTTGGTTCACCAGAACCAGACTCGATACCAGCTGCTTTTTTAAGTAAAACTGCAGCAGGTGGAGTTTTTGTAATAAATGTAAATGAACGGTCTTCGAAAACCGTAATCTCAACAGGAATGATTAAACCAGCTTGTTCAGCTGTACGAGCGTTAAACTCCTTACAGAATCCCATAATATTTACGCCAGCTTGACCCAATGCAGGACCAACTGGTGGTGCCGGATTCGCTTTAGCTGCTGGGATTTGCAATTTAACAACTTTAATTACTTTTTTAGCCACGAGACACACCTCCTTAAAGTCCGTGATGTGGTAATAGGGGTTTCCCCTCCCACTCAACTTATCGTCTTTATATGAAATAAAGAAATTTGACAATATCTTATCTCTTTATGAGATATACTGACCTATGAAATAGTAACACTTTTTCAATACCATTTCAAGTTTTCTAGTTAAAATTTTTCAATTTGTGTAAAATCGAGCTCTACAGGAGTATCTCTACCAAACATATTTACTAGTACTTTAACCTTTGCTTTATCCTTATCAATTTCCTCAACTGTACCAGTGAAATTAGCAAATGGACCTTCATTTACTTTTACTGTTTCTCCTAATTCAAACTCAATTTCAATTCTTTGTTCTTCTACGCCCATTCTTTTCAGAATTACTTGGACTTCTTCTGGTAAAAGCGGCGTTGGTTTTGATCCAGACCCAGCGGAACCAACGAATCCAGTTACACCAGGGGTATTACGTACGACATACCAAGAATCATCGGTCATAACAATTTCTACCAACACATAACCTGGGAATACTTTTCTTTTTACTACTTTTGTTTTACCGTTTCTGATATCTGTTTCTTCTTCTTCAGGTACAACCACGCGAAAAATTTTATCTTGCATCGCCATTGTTTCTACCCGTTTTTCTAAATTAGCTTTCACCTTATTCTCATATCCAGAGTACGTATGCACTACATACCAGTTTTTTTCCATAAAAGAGGACTACTTCGTCCGTCCCTCCCTGCAACATTATTTTTTTCGTGCTGTTTTTTATAGTATCTGTAAGGAACAAGTCATTTATTTTTCAGCAAATGAAAAAACCCGTTACCGGGCTTTTGTAAATGTTTCCTATCGTTTTACCATTATACCATGAGTAGACAACTGTTATTCAAGTATTAAACGAATAAGTTCGGAAATTCCTAAATCAACAACAGCAAAGAAGATAGCAAAAAAGACAACTGTCACAAGGACTGTGAGTGTATAATTAGTTAACTCCTTTTTTTTCGGCCAGCTAACTTTCTTTAATTCTCTACCAACTTCACGAAAATACTTAACAGCACTTTGCATTTTTGTTACCTCCATCTTTAAGAGCGGGCATTATCCAAAATCATTATTTTGTTTCTTTATGAACAGTATGAGCATTACAATTTTGACAAAATTTCTTTACTTCTAAACGTTCTGTACCATTGTTACTCACAGTAGAATAATTTCTTGACCCACATTTTTCACATGCTAATACAATCTTTTTTCTCATTCGACCTACACCTACTACGTCCTTTATATCTTCTCAAACTGTATCATGGACAGGCGTAAGATGTCAATATCAGTAAATATTTGCTATTTCAACCTTTTACGCTTATAGCGAGAATTCTCTTATTTCTAAATACCGCTCCAATTTTCTTTTCACCCGCTGAAGGGCATTATCAATAGACTTCACATGCCTATTCAATTCCTCAGAAATTTCTTGATAGGATTGACCATCAAGATATAGAGACAATACTTTTCTTTCTAAATCACTCAATAATTCAGACATTTTGATCTCAATGTGATCATATTCTTCCTGATTAATGATCAATTCTTCTGGATCAAGAACCTTTGCTCCAGAGATAATATCCATTAACGTTCGATCAGATTCTTCATCGTAAATGGGCTTGTCCAAAGAGACATAAGAATTTAAAGGAATATGCTTCTGCCTAGTGGCCGTTTTGATCGCAGTAATGATTTGTCTTGTTATACACAATTCAGCAAATGCCTTAAAGGAAGAAAGCTTGTCCTCTTTAAAATCGCGTATTGCCTTATAAAGGCCGATCATTCCCTCTTGCACAATATCTTCTTTGTCCGCTCCGATTAAGAAATAGGATCTGGCTTTAGCTCGCACAAAGTTACGATACTTTTGAATTAAATAATCCAAAGCATCACTTTCCCCTTGATGCACCAATTCCACCAACACTTCATCTTCAAGTTCCATATAATTTCCAATATACTTGTTACTCTTAGTCCAGCTGTCAGTACTCATACAGATCCCCCCGACCGTGCAATCATGGATAAATCCATTATACTCTAGCCTTTTTTTGAGCGTCAACAACTCATTTCTCTCCACGTCGCCATTTTTCGAAAATTTCTTCCACTTCTCTTGAAAGCGGAATCTTTGCAGCTGGTTTTTTTTCTTTAATTTTTTTTACTTTCTTTCCGATTTCCTGTTCCATCCCAGCCATTTCTAACAATAATTCGCGCGCTGATTTCCGCAGGGCACCTTGTCCAAAAATAGCCCATTGCTCTGTAAAATCTGAAGTTGCAACATGAATTTGTGTTTTTCTGTTATTTAGTTCAATAGCTAGTTTTTCGATACGCTCGTCAGCCGTTTCATTTTCACGGGTAAAAATGACTTCCACCTTGTAATCTTTATATTTTTTCTCTGTGCCTTTTACATAGTATGCATCAAAAACAACCATTACTCTGTATCCGGAATAGCCCTGATATTCTGCCATTTTCGCTACTAAAGCATCTCTTGCTGCTGCAAGGTCTCTATTCTTTAGTGCATTTAATTCTGGCCAAGCACCAATAATGTTATAGCCGTCAACAATAAGAATGTCCATTATTATCCCTCAAGCGGATGGCGTTTCCGATATACCTCATACATTAAAAGTGCCGCTGCAACAGAAGCATTTAAAGACGTAACAGCTCCAGCCATTGGTAAATGAATAAGAAAATCGCATTTTTCCTTAATCAATCTTCCCATGCCTTTTCCTTCACTGCCAATCACTAATCCTAATGGTATCGTTCCATCAAATTTGCGATAATCTTCACTTCCTTTTGCATCCGTTCCTGCAATCCATATTCCTCTCGTTTTAAGTTCCTCTATCGTCCTTGCCATATTTGTTACTCGTGCAACGGGAATATGCTCGATAGCACCAGTAGATGCCTTTGCAACTGTAGCTGTTAACCCAACCGCTCTTCTCCGTGGAATAATAATTCCATGAGCACCCACCGCATCAGCCGTTCGCATGATGGATCCTAAGTTATGAGGATCCTCAATTTCATCAAGCAACAAGAAAAAAGGCGTTTCCTGCTTCTTTTCTGCTAGTGCAAATAAATCATCTATTTCAGCATATTGATAAGCAGCAACTTGTGCTACTACACCTTGGTGATTTGCGTCTACTAAGCTATCCAATTTCTTTTTAGGAACAAACTGAACAAGCACATTTGCTTGTTTAGCTAAACCAATTACTGTTTGCATTTGACCTTTTTGGGAACCTTCCGCAATAAGTATTTTATTTACATCTCTTTCTGATTTTAACGCTTCAATAACAGCATTTTTTCCAACAATAAAGTCACTTGACACTTTTGCTCCTCCTATTTGCTTTCAATGATAGAAAAAGCAGCTTTGATTATTTCCTCAAGACGCTCTTCTCGCTTCGCTAAATATAAATAACCCAAAACCGCTTCAAAACCAGTACTATATCGGTAGGTTTGCACATCGGTATTTTTAGGAATTGTGCCTGATTTCGCATTTCGCCCTCGCTTTAATACCGCAATCTCTTCTTCAGAGAAAAATCCTTTTTCCAAAAGACCATGCACTACCTTTGCCTGTCCCTTCGCTGAAACATATTTTGTCGCTTCTCGATGAAGTTGATTAGGCTTCACCTTTCCGCTATACAATAAATGCCTTCTTACATATATTTCAAGAACAGCATCGCCCATATAAGCAAGGGCAAGGCTGTTCAATTGTTTTTCATCTACTTTTTTATCATAGAGGAGCATCTTTTACCCTCTTTTCCATCGTATACCTTGTGCGGTGTCTTCTAAAATGATGTTCATTGCTTTTAATTGATCCCTAATTTGATCGGCAAGCACAAAATCCCTATCCTTTCTTGCTTGCGTTCTTTTTTCTATTAGCGCCTCGATTTCATCATCTAATAATTCCTCATTCGCAGATAAAGATAAACCAAGCACTGCAAATAATTCTTCAAACTCATTCATAAAAGCATGAATAACAGCAGGAGAGGTGGTTTTTTCAAGCAGGTAATAATTTGCTTGCTTCGATAGTTCAAAAAGAACAGAAATACCATTCGCTGTGTTAAAATCATCATCCATACTATCAACAAATTGTTTTCGAAGATCGGTAATTTTTGCAATCCATTCCTCATTTGTATCTGTAAGATCCGTACTCGCGATACTGCGATGTTTTAAATTTTCATAAGATGTTCTGATTCTCTCTAACCCTGCTCTCGTATTTTCCAATACTTCTTCGCTATAATTAATTGGATTACGGTAATGCACAGAAAGCATAAAGAATCTTAACACTTGTGGATCATGAATCTTAATAATATCGTTTACAGTAATAAAATTCCCTAATGATTTAGACATCTTTTCATTATCAATATTAATATAACCATTATGCATCCAATAATTAGCAAAGGTCTTACCTGTTAATGCTTCAGACTGAGCAATTTCATTCTCATGATGTGGAAATGCTAAGTCCTGCCCACCTGCATGGATATCAATTGTATCACCTAAATATTTGCGCACCATCGCAGAGCATTCAATATGCCAGCCTGGACGCCCTTTCCCCCAAGGACTCTCCCAGAAAATCTCGCCATCTTTTGCCTTCTTCCATAGGGCAAAATCTAATGAATCTTGTTTCTTCTCCCCAACTGCAATTCTTGCACCTGAGCGGAGTTCATCAATAGATTGATGAGAAAGCTTTCCATATCCATCAAAAGCTCTAGTGTGATAATACACGTCTCCTTCTGACTCATAAGCAAACCCCTTATCTATTAATGCTGCAATAAAATCGATAATAATATCCATATTTTCTGTTACACGCGGATGAGAATCAGCCTTTTTGCAGCCTAACGCGGAAACATCTTCAAAATATGCGTCAATAAAGCGGTCAGCGATAACCGGCACCGTTTCTCCTAGCTCATTGGCCGCTTTTATTAACTTATCATCTACATCGGTAAAATTAGATACGAATTGTACATCGTATCCACGAAACTCTAGATAACGGCGCACAGTATCAAAGACAATTGCTGGGCGAGCATTTCCAATATGGATATAGTTATAGACAGTTGGTCCACATACATACATTTTTACCTTTCCCTCTTCTAGCGGAACAAAATCCTCCTTTGCTCGTGTTAATGTGTTATATATTTGAATAGGCATTACTTATAACTCCTTTCTTCCTGTAATTCTTTTAGTTGTTCTCTTAAATAGCTAATTTCCAATTCCATTTCTTTCAGTCGATCTGCAATCGGATCTGGTAAATCACAATGATTTAAGTCTTTCTTTATTTTAATACCATCTTGTACTTTAACTCTTCCTGGAATACCTACTACAGTCGAATTTGCAGGAACATCTTTTAATACAACTGATCCTGCACCAATTTTGGCATTTTCCCCAATTACAATAGATCCTAATACTTTTGCACCAGAGGCAATAAGAGCATTATCTTTAACGGTTGGATGCCTTTTTCCTTTTTCTTTTCCCGTTCCCCCAAGCGTTACTCCCTGAAAAATAGTGACATTATCCCCTATCTCACAGGTTTCCCCTATCACCACACCCATACCATGATCAATGAATAGACGATTGCCGATCTTTGCTCCTGGATGTATTTCCACCCCTGTCATAAAGCGGCTAAATTGCGAGATAACTCTTGCTAAGAAAAAACGATTGTGTCTAAAAAAGAAATGAGCAATTCTGTGAAACCATATAGCATGCAACCCAGAATAAGTTAAAATAACTTCTATCGAGCTCCTTGCAGCAGGATCTTGTTCAAACACTACAGCAATATCCTCTTTCATGCGCCGAAACATACAAATCTCCCCCCCCTGTTTTGCAACTCCAATGCTGCTTTCTAGCAATCATCACACTCGTAAAAGATGTCATTTCCTTTACCACTGTTTCCCTTTAAATGTCTATATATCTTATATACAAGAAAAACATTTTAATCCCTATTTTTTACTACTCCATTTTTATCCCAAAACTCCAGCCAAAAAAGTAAAACTACTGCGTCTCTTCCCCTTGATCTCACCGAAGCTTTTTATCCATATAAAAAGCGTCTCTGTCTAAAAGACAGAGACGCTTATTTAGGCGCGGTTCCACTCTGTTTAGATTACTGCTTTTAAGCAATAATCTCCACTCATCCCTGTTAACGGATAGGTTCCGCCTCTATCTACTAAAATAAATTCTTTTTCGATACAGGACTCTGAGGCGCACTTCAAAAAAGAGGTTACTTGAATCACTTTCAGCCGGGTGATGATTCTCTCTAATAAGCTTCTCCTTTTTTACTTTTCCTCATCTTCGTTTTTTCTATATAGCTTTCCTACTACTATATTATATTTTCTCCAAAATGTTAACTAATTAATGCTGTTAATCGCGCATCAATTTTTTCTTTACCTAATAGCTCGATCGCTTTTGGTAAATCAGGACCATGTGTCTGACCTGTTGTAGCCACGCGTATCGGCATAAATAAGTTTTTGCCCTTTTGACCAGTAGCTTTTTGAACCACTTTAATAGCGGCTTTAATTTGCTCTGCACTCCACTCTGACATTTCAGCTAATGCTTCTTTAAATGCTTGGACTACAGCCGGAACATGTTCACCAGCTAAAACCTCTTTTGCCTCTTCATCATATTGCAATTCATCACTGAAGAATAACGTAGATAAGTTTACAATATCAGCACCGCAGCTCATTTGCTCTTGATATAAACCAACCAAATTATTTACCCATGCCTCTTCATCAGCTGAGCGATTTTCACTTACTAAGCCTGCTTTCTCTAAATGAGGAACAGCTAGACGAACAACCGTTTCTAAATCAGCCTTTTTGATATATTGATTATTCATCCATGCTAATTTATTTTGATCAAATAACGCAGGAGACTTAGACAACCTTGCTGGATCAAAGATGCGGATAAATTCTTCTATAGAGAATAATTCCTCTTCTCCCTCTGGAGACCATCCTAATAAAGCAATGAAATTGAACAATGCTTCAGGCAAATAGCCTAATTCTTCATATTGCTCAATAAATTGAATAATGGATTCATCCCGCTTACTCAATTTCTTTCTGCTTTCATTGACGATTAAAGTCATATGTCCAAAAATAGGTCTGTCCCAACCTAGTGCATCATAGATCATTAATTGTTTTGGTGTATTGGTAATATGATCATCTCCACGCAATACATGTGTGATATCCATTAAATGATCATCAATTGCTACTGCAAAATTATAGGTAGGAGTACCATCCTTTTTCACAATAACATAATCGCCAATTGTTGCTGATTCGAATGAAACTTCTCCTTTAACCATATCATTAAATTCATAAACAACATTTTCAGGAACACGAATTCGAATACTCGGCTGTCTTCCTTCCGCTTCTAATGCCGCTTGCTGTTCCTTTGTTAAATGACGACATTTGCCAGAGTACTTAGGTGTTTCCCCTCTACTTACTTGTTCTTCTCTTTCTGCTTCAATTTCCTCTTCTGTACAGTAACACTTATAAGCAAGTCCCTTTTCTAGTAATTCTGTGTAATACTTCTTATAAATGTCATTTCTTTCAGATTGACGATACGGACCGTATTCTCCACCAACATCCGTACTTTCATCCCAATCCATACCAAGCCATTTTAAATATTTTAATTGGCTTTCTTCTCCACCTTCAATATTTCTTTTTTTGTCCGTATCTTCAATTCGGATAATAAATTTTCCGCTTTGACTACGTGCAAATAAATAATTAAATAACGCTGTACGCGCATTCCCTATATGCAAATGCCCTGTTGGACTTGGAGCATAACGAACACGAATTTCGTTAGACATGCTTGTGCCTCCTTGATTACTTACGCTTTTTTCTAATCTATTCTATCACTTTGCTTTTTCCTTTAAAAGGTGTTCGCCTCTATAATTGGTTATCATTTATACATTTCTTTTTTGGAGCAATACAACTGCTTGGGAAGCAATCCCTTCTCCTCTTCCGGTAAATCCTAATTTCTCTGTTGTTGTTGCTTTTACATTAATATTATCTTGTTCTGTCTCCAGCAATTCTGCAATTCTCGCTTGCATTGCTTGAATATGTGGCGCCATTTTCGGCTGTTGAGCCATTATCGTACAATCAGCATTCACTAATTCATAACCCTTTTCCTTTACTATTTGCCATACATGCTGCAATAATTTTGCAGAATCAGCATCTTTAAAGGCTTCATCTGTATCAGGAAAATGTTTTCCGATATCCCCTTCACCAATAGCACCCAAACAAGCGTCAGCAATCGTATGTAGTAAAACATCTGCATCAGAGTGTCCTAGAAGACCCTTTTCATATGGTATCTCTATCCCTCCGATAATCAGTGGCCTTCCACTTACTAATTGATGAACATCAAACCCTTGTCCTATGCGAAACATCTTTAACTCCTCCATTCATTTACTTATGTTAAAACTTTTCAAAACTTATTTATTACTATCTGCTATATTTTCTTTTCGCTTTGCCACAATTGCTTCGGCAAAGTATAAATCTTCTGGTGTCGTTAATTTAATATTGTCATAGTTTCCTTCTACGATTTGAACAGCTTGTCCTAATCGTTCCACCAAACTAGCATCATCTGTACCTATATATGTATCGACAATCGCCTTTTCATGTGCTTCTTTTAAAATAGAAACACGAAAAGCTTGTGGGGTCTGAATCGCCCACAAGCTTGAACGCTCAACTGTTTCCACTACCAAATCACCATCAACTTTTTTGATCGTATCTTTAATTGGTACTGCTAAAACAGCTGCGCCGCTTTCTACTGCAACCTTTGTTAATCTAGCTATTTGCTCTGTTTGAATAAAAGGTCTCGCCGCATCATGAACAAGAACAATTGTATCGTCCGATAATTCCTTTACTGCATGGTAAACACTATGCTGTCTTTCTGTACCACCCTCAATAAGAGCAATAACCTTTGTAATTGCATATTTTTTTACTAGTTCATTCATTTCTTTTTTATCATCTGAACTAACTACCAACCAAATTCCATTACAGTTTGGATCATTTTCGAAAACAATTAAGGTATGAATAAATACTGGTAAACGGTCTAACTCAAGAAATAATTTGTTTTTTCCTAGTCCCATTCGTTTCCCTTGTCCTGCTGCCGGAATAATGACTTCATAAGTCATATAACTAACCCCTATTCTTACAATGCTTTTTCTAATAATTTTGGTTTTGCAAAGATCATTCGACCTGCAGACGTTTGCAATACACTCGTTACGAGAACATCTATATGTTTTCCAATATAATTGCGACCTTCTTCTACTACAATCATCGTGCCATCATCTAAATAGGCAACACCTTGATTATGTTCTTTTCCATCTTTAATAATTTGTATTTTCATTTCTTCCCCTGGAAGAACCACTGGCTTTACAGCATTTGCCAAATCATTAATATTAAGAACAGCAACCTTCTGCAGTTCACAAACTTTATTTAAATTAAAATCATTTGTAACAACAACACCATTTGTTAATTTAGCTAATTTGACTAGTTTACTATCTACTTCCGTGATATCTTCAAAATCACCTTCGTAAATTTCTACTTTAATCGCTAATTCCTTTTGAATTCGATTTAGAATATCTAGCCCTCTTCGTCCACGATTACGTTTTAGCGCATCAGATGAATCTGCTATATGCTGAAGTTCTCCCAGTACAAATTGCGGAATAACAATTGTGCCCTCCAGGAAACCTGTTTGACAAATATCAGCTATTCTTCCATCAATAATAACACTAGTATCCAATATTTTTAAATTACTTTTCTCAACTTTTGTGGGTTCCTCTTCCACTACCTTCTTCTTTCTAGTTGTGAAGAGTGTTAATAGCTCATCTCTCTTTTTAAACCCAACTTGAAAGCCTAAATATCCAAAAAGTAATGATAAAAGGATTGGAGCGACAGTATTAAGCACAGGAACAGATGTTAATGCATAGCCTACTAAAAAGGCTAGAGTTAACCCAAATCCTATTCCAAGACTACCGAAAATTATATCCGTTATCGGAGCCTTTACAATTGATTCTTCTAAAAACTTAATAAAGTTAACAATATAATCAATCGCCCAAAAAGTAATAAGATAAAAAATAATGGCACCAAGTATTGCAGACACATATGCGTTATTAATAAGATCATGATCGATAGACATTACCGAGAATAAATCAGGAATAAATAAAAACCCGATTGTTCCTCCAATAATTAAAAAACAAACTTGAACAATGCGTTTTAACAATACTTCCACCTCCTCTTTCACATTATAAACAAATTCCCAGTTTTGAAACCTAATATTACAGGAATTTTTTATTTGTAATGAAAAAGTTATTTTTATAGATATGATGACTATGTCATATACTAGTGTTAAAAATGCCCTTTTTCCATTGCTCGGGAAATAATGCCCGATTATCTATATTCAATAGAAACATTTAATAATAACTCAGGAAAAATCCTTAAACCCTTACAAAAATGGAAATATAACACAGACAAAGAGATAAATACCTATTTTATTTATAAAACTAGATTAGCATTAAAAATAAACGCAAGTCAAATAATTAAATATTACATTTTAACACAACTAAAAATTCACATCAATGTATTTTTTCCAAAAAGCTAATCACCTAAAGCCGCTTTTAAAGCATCCGCAACCGTATGAACGCCAACGACCTCTAAGCCCTTTGGAGCCTTCAAACCACTTAAATTATTAGCTGGAATAATAACACGCTCAAAACCTAATTTAGCAGCCTCCTGCACCCTTTGCTCAATACGGGATACTCTTCTAACTTCTCCAGTTAAGCCAACTTCCCCAATAATACAATCAGTTGCTCTTGTCGGTTTATCTCTAAAACTCGAGGCAATGCTTACAGCAATCGCCAAATCAATGGCAGGCTCATCTAGTTTTACACCACCAGCTACTTTTAAATAAGCATCTTGATTCTGCAATAACATACCAACTCTTTTTTCTAATACTGCCATTAACAACGGCACTCTATTATGATCTATGCCCGTTGCCATCCTTCGTGGATTCCCAAAACTAGTCGGTGAAATCAATGCTTGGATTTCAACCAGAACTGGTCTTGTTCCTTCCATTGATGCTACAACAGTGGAACCAGCGGCACCCTGTGATCGCTCTTCTAAGAAAATTTCAGAGGGATTCTCTACCTCTTCCAGTCCAAATTCCTTCATCTCAAAAATACCCATCTCATTAGTAGAGCCAAAACGGTTCTTTACAGCGCGTAAAATACGATATGTATGATGTCTTTCTCCTTCAAAATACAGTACAGTATCAACCATATGCTCCAATAATCTTGGTCCTGCAATCGATCCTTCCTTTGTGACATGTCCTACAATAAAGATTGCTATTCCTTTTGTTTTTCCTATCCGCATTAATTCTGCTGTACATTCTCTAACTTGAGAAACACTTCCTGGGGCAGAGGTGACCTCCGGATGATAGATTGTCTGAATCGAATCAATAACCACAAATTCCACATTCGTATTTTCAATGGTTCTACTTATTTCCTCTAGATTGGTTTCTGAATACACAAGCAAATGATCGGAAACTACACCCAATCGGTCTGCTCTTAACTTTGTCTGCTTTTGCGATTCTTCTCCAGAAACATATAAGACAGAATGTTTCTTATGTGCTAACTGCGAGGATACTTGTAAAAGAAGCGTTGATTTTCCAATCCCGGGATCTCCACCTATTAATACAAGAGAACCACGCACGACTCCTCCGCCAAGAACACGGTTTAACTCCATTAAGTCGGTATATATTCTTGGCTCATTAACCGTTTCAATGCTTGTTATAGGAATAGGCTTTGCTGCAACAGTACTAGCTGCAGTGTGAGCAAACGCACCTTTTCTTTGAACAGCACTCTTCTCTACTTCTTCCACCATTGTATTCCAGTTTCCACAACCAGGACATTTCCCCATCCATTTTGCTGATTCATATCCACATTCCTGGCAAAGAAACTTTGTTTTTCTTTTGGCCATATTCAGCCTCCTTCCCCTTTTATTACTAACGTCTCCAACCCAAACAATAGATATTTAATTTTTTCTATTTTATCTTAAATAAAGAAAGGACACACGTAAAGCTGTAATACGTGTGTCACTTTATAATTGTTCTTGGTATTATTTTTGTAGATTTACCGCTGGCTCTGCACCGTTCACCTTCACAGTAAACTCACCATTTTCGACATCCAATTCAATTTGCTGACCAGTTAATACTGTGCCCTTTAGAAGTTCTTCAGATAATCGATCTTCTATATGTTTTTGTATTGCACGACGAAGTGGTCTCGCTCCATACTCCGGATCATAGCCTTCTTCCGCAATTTTTTCTTTGGCCGCTTCTGTGATAGTCAATTGAATATCCTGTTCTGTTAGACGTTTAACTAACTGATCTGCCATTAAAGTAACAATTTCCTTTAAATGCTTCTTCTCTAATGCATGGAAAACGATTGTTTCATCGATACGGTTTAAGAACTCTGGACGGAATGCTCTTTTCAGCTCTTCCATTACTTTGCCCTTCATATCTTTATAATCTTGATCTCCATCTTGCACATTAAATCCAACATATTTATTTTGTTTTAATGCAGAAGCTCCAACGTTGGAAGTCATAATTAATACAGTGTTTCGGAAATCAACCGTTCTTCCTTTCGAATCTGTTAGACGGCCATCCTCCAGCACTTGAAGTAAAATATTAAATACATCGGGATGCGCTTTTTCAATTTCATCTAAAAGAACAACAGAATATGGTTTTCTTCTAACCTTCTCTGTCAATTGTCCGCCTTCTTCATATCCTACATAACCAGGAGGAGATCCTACCAATCTAGAAGTAGAATGTTTCTCCATATATTCAGACATATCAATACGGATCATGGCATCTTCATCACCAAACATGGACTCTGCCAGCGCTCGAGCAAGTTCAGTCTTCCCTACCCCAGTAGGACCAAGGAAAATAAAGGAACCTATTGGTCTCTTCGGATCTTTCAAACCAGCTCTTGCACGTCTTACTGCTTTAGAAATAGCAATAACTGCTTCTTCTTGACCAATTACGCGATTATGAAGGATATTTTCCATGTTCAGTAATTTATCGGTTTCTGTTTGCGCAAGCTTAGATACAGGGATTCCAGTCCAGCTAGATACTACACTCGCAATATCTTCTACTGTCACCTCTGTATTTTCTTGTCCTTGCTTCTCTTTCCAATTTTTCTTCGTTTCTTCTAACTGTTCTCTTAATCTTTGTTCTGTATCCCGTAAAGAAGCAGCCTTTTCGAACTCTTGACTTTGCACAGAAGCATCCTTCTCTTTACGTACTTCTTCTAACTTCACTTCTAATTCTTTCAAGTTTGGTGGAGTTGTATAAGATCTTAATCGAACCTTAGAACCAGCTTCGTCAATTAAGTCAATTGCTTTATCTGGTAAGAAACGATCTGAAATATAGCGATCAGATAATTTTACAGCTGCTTCAATTGCATCGTCTGTAATTGATACCCGATGGTGCGCCTCATAACGGTCTCTTAAGCCTTTTAAAATTTGAATAGATTCATCACTAGTAGGCTCATCAACCGTGATCGGCTGGAATCTTCTTTCTAACGCTGCATCTTTTTCAATATATTTACGATATTCATCTAATGTTGTGGCACCAATACATTGAAGCTCTCCTCTAGCTAAGGATGGCTTTAGAATATTTGAAGCATCAATAGCACCTTCTGCACCACCTGCACCGATTAATGTATGCAGCTCATCAATGAAAAGAATGATATTACCAGCCTGGCGAATTTCATCCATCACCTTTTTCAAGCGATCCTCAAATTCACCACGGTATTTCGTACCAGCAACAACTGTTCCCATATCTAATGTCATTACACGTTTATCTCTCAAAATTTCTGGAACTTCATTTTGAACAATTTGTTGTGCAAGACCTTCCGCAATAGCAGTTTTACCAACACCAGGTTCCCCTATTAATACAGGATTATTTTTTGTCCGTCTGCTTAATACTTCAATAACACGTTGGATTTCTTTGCTTCTCCCTATAACAGGATCAAGACTTCCTTCTCTTGCAATAGCAGTTAAATCTCGAGCTAAACTATCAAGCGTTGGTGTATTAGCACTAGCAGCAGAGCCGCCTGGATGGTTTCCTGATTCACTACTGCCAAGCAACTGGAGGACTTGTTGACGCGCTTTATTTAGGCTTACACCTAAATTATTTAATACTCTGGCAGCTACCCCTTCACCTTCTCGAATTAAGCCTAAAAGAATATGTTCTGTGCCCACATAGGAGTGACCTAATTTTCTTGCTTCATCCATGGATAGTTCAATCACTTTTTTAGCTCTTGGTGTATAATGTGGTACGGTTTGAGTTGTATCTTGACCACGACCAATCAAGTTTTCTACTTCCTCTTGGATTTTTTCAGCACCTAATCCAAGTGCTTGCAATGCCTTTGCAGCAATTCCCTCTCCTTCACGAACTAATCCTAATAAGATATGCTCTGTACCAATATTATTGTGACCTAATCGAATTGCTTCTTCCTGGGAAAGTGCTAATACTTTCTGCGCTCTTTCTGTAAATCGGCCAAACATCATACTTTCATCCTCCTTAGAATCTCTATTCTGTTTCCAATTTTAATCTTTCTCTTATTAAGACTGCACGACGAATATCGCGTTCATTTGGATTCATCTCTTCTCCAGCATATAGTTGTAAAAATCCAGGCTGGGTAAGAATCATTAATTCATTCAGGATGCTTTTCGATATATTTTTTATATATCCCATATCAATTCCTAACCGAACATCGGATAGACATTTAGCTGCTTCCTTTGTTTCCATAATACGACTATTACACAGTATACCGTATGAACGAAAAACCCTATCTTCTAATTGTATGTTTGAGGTTTGTGCTAATGCATTCCTTGCTTCTTTTTCTTGCTCAATTAATTGAGTAACAACGCTTTTTAGTTCCTCGATGATGTCTTTTTCTGATCTACCTAGTGTTATCTGATTAGAAATTTGAAAAATATTTCCGAGGGCTTCGCTGCCTTCTCCATAGATTCCTCTAACTACTAATCCAAGCTGTTGAATCGCTGGAATAATTCGGTTCATTTGCTGGGTTAATACCATTCCCGGTAGATGCATCATAACAGAAGCTCTTAATCCTGTTCCGATATTAGTTGGACAGCTTGTCAGATATCCCATTTCTACATGGTAAGCATAATTGACCTTTTTTTCTAATAAATCATCAATTATATTAGCTTCTTTAATCGCTTCTTCTATTTGAAGACCAGGCTTTATACACTGAATACGAATATGATCTTCCTCATTAATCATAATACTTACTTCTTCATCCTCTGATAAGATGACTGCTCCATTAGGAGACTGCTCTGCCAGCTGAGGACTAATTAAATGTTTCTCCACAAGGACTCTTTTTTCCAATGTATTTAAATTATTCATCGAAAGAAGTTCCAATTGACCAAAAGGTTGATTGGACTCATTTATGATTGCACCCTCAACCTGTTGAATCACATTCTCAGCTTCTTCTTTTGAAAATAAAAGAGGAAATTTCACGCCCTCTATATTCCTTGCTAATCGGATTCGAGAGGTAAGAACGATTTCAGAATCAGGACCATCGGAACACATCCATGAAGTTCGTGCTTTACTTATAAATTTTTCTAAAGACACGTTACTCCCCTCCCTCAGTAAAAGAAGTTAACTGCTTTTCTTTATCTTTTATTTCATCTCGAATGACTGCTGCCTTTTCAAATTCTTCGTTGTTTATTAGTTCTTTTAACTCTATTCGCAACTGCTCAATTTCCTTTTTAATGAGAAAATGGCCTCCAATACGCTCTGGAATTTTTCCTTTGTGCTCAATATTCCCACCATGGAGCCGCTTTATAAATGGCAGCAGCTGGTCTTTAAATGTATCGTAGCAATGAGGACAACCTAGTTTACCCAATTTCCTGAATTGAGAAAATGTCATATTACACTCTTTGCACTGTAACGGCTGCTGTCTCTTATAGGTATCTTCTGTGATATGTTGAAAACTTGGCTCTATATTTAATAACCCAGCTAATAAACTATTCAAAGATAAACCAGATGAGCCATTCGTCATAAATATATCACCATTTTCCTTTGCACAATGCTCACACAAATGGAACTCTGTTATTTTGCCATTGATATTTTTAGAAAAATGTAAAGTAGCTGGTCTTTGATTACATTCGGAACACATCATAATCCTCACCTCAATTTATACACAGGGATATTATTTATATTTTAATGAAGTTAACATCGCCTTTAATAATCTTGCTCTTAATTCATCTCTATATGGTAATTCTAAATATAATACAGAACGATCAATTACGCTTAACATTATCTTCGCTTCTCGCTTATTGATAACATCTTCTTCTACTAATCGAAGAATTAAATCTTCTGCACTATTTTGAGGTATCCGACTTTGAATAAGGGATAGTAATTGGTCAATTAAATGGGCATGATCATATGTTTGGACTTTCATAATTCGAATAAAACCACCGCCACCACGTTTACTTTCCACCACATACCCTTTTTCTATCGTAAAACGAGTATTGATTACATAATTAATCTGTGATGGTACGCACTCAAATTTATCAGCGATTTCACTTCGTTTTATTTCTACTAATGATTTTTCGCTCATTTCTAATACTTCTTTTAAGTAATTCTCAATTATATCCGAAATATTTCTCACCAAGCCTCCCCCTTCTGACTTTGACTATATTTGACTATAATTATACACGATAAAAATATTATTTAGCAAGGAAGACGTTTTATTAATTTTCCCATTTTTTAGTTATTCCAAACCTGCTATCCCCATTCTTTCATGGAAGAAAAGGCATATGTTTAAAGATTATATTAACTATAGTCTGATTTATTGCAATTTTCAAGTTTAATAATTTGTGTAATGTATATCTTTTAATGTGATAAAAAAAGAGGCTTTTTTACATAGTATGGGGGGAATTGGAAGAAAGTCATTTATCGATAAAAGCAATAAGGACCACCCGTGAGAACGGGTGGTTTTCTCTGCGGCTGAAAGCCTTTATTACTGACCAAACCCTAAAGGGCTACTGAAAGGTTCGCCAATTGTACTACTTCTACTGGCCAGACCTCAAAGGCCTTCTCTCCTAATTTTTTCGTTTCTTTTTCTTCACTTCTTCCCCTGTAAATGGATCAATATATTCCATCATTGTTAATTGTTCTGCGACTATATCATCTTGTATTTGATTACGGATATATTCTTCAATTACCTTCTTGTTTCTTCCTACCGTATCTACATAATATCCTGTACACCAAAATTTTCGATTTCCATACTTATATTTCAATTGTGCATGTCGATCAAATATCATCAAGCTACTTTTCCCTTTTAGATAGCCTACGAATGCTGATACACTTAATTTTGGCGGAATACTCACTAACATATGTACGTGATCCTTACACGCTGTTGCTTCTATTATCTCCACGCCTTTCCTCTCACATAAGGTACGTAAGATTTGCCCAATATCTTTCTTTATTTTCCCGTAAATTATTTGTCTTCTATATTTTGGTGCAAATACTATGTGATACTTACAATTCCAAGTTGTGTGTGCTAAACTATTATTGTCTTTTGACATAAGGACTTCCTCCTGGCTATTTATTTTCGGTTGGCGAACCAAAAAATATTTTAGCACCAAGAGGAAGTTTTTTTAATACCGCGCTGTAAGCTTTTTGGAACCCTAGGCATAGCCCAGGGTTTTCTTTTCTATAAATAAAAAAAGTTCTAAAAGCTTAACGCTTTTAGAACTTTTTGGCAGCCTGGCGACGTCCTACTCTCACAGGGGGAGAACCCCCAACTACCATCGGCGCTGAGAAGCTTAACTTCCGTGTTCGGTATGGGAACGGGTGTGACCTTCTCGCTATCGCCACCAGACTATTTATTTGTGAGGTTGTTCCCTCAAAACTAGATTATGAAGTAAAAGAAAGAATGAGTAATCTTTCTTAGCTTACGCTAAGATTATTTTAGTTAAGTCCTCGATCTATTAGTATCAGTCAGCTCCACATGTCGCCACGCTTCCACCTCTGACCTATCAACCTGATCATCTTTCAGGGATCTTACTAGCTTGCGCTATGGGAAATCTCATCTTGAGGGGGGCTTCATGCTTAGATGCTTTCAGCACTTATCCCTTCCGCACATAGCTACCCAGCGATGCCTTTGGCAAGACAACTGGTACACCAGCGGTGCGTCCATCCCGGTCCTCTCGTACTAAGGACAGCTCCTCTCAAATTTCCTACGCCCACGACGGATAGGGACCGAACTGTCTCACGACGTTCTGAACCCAGCTCGCGTACCGCTTTAATGGGCGAACAGCCCAACCCTTGGGACCGACTACAGCCCCAGGATGCGATGAGCCGACATCGAGGTGCCAAACCTCCCCGTCGATGTGGACTCTTGGGGGAGATAAGCCTGTTATCCCCGGGGTAGCTTTTATCCGTTGAGCGATGGCCCTTCCATGCGGAACCACCGGATCACTAAGCCCGACTTTCGTCCCTGCTCGACTTGTAGGTCTCGCAGTCAAGCTCCCTTGTGCCTTTACACTCTACGAATGATTTCCAACCATTCTGAGGGAACCTTTGGGCGCCTCCGTTACTTTTTAGGAGGCGACCGCCCCAGTCAAACTGCCCACCTGACACTGTCTCCCACCCCGATCAGGGGTGCGGGTTAGAATGTCAATACAGCCAGGGTAGTATCCCACCAATGCCTCCACCGAAGCTGGCGCTCCGGCTTCCAAGGCTCCTACCTATCCTGTACAAGCTGTACCAAAATTCAATATCAGGCTGCAGTAAAGCTCCACGGGGTCTTTCCGTCCTGTCGCGGGTAACCTGCATCTTCACAGGTACTATAATTTCACCGAGTCTCTCGTTGAGACAGTGCCCAGATCGTTACACCTTTCGTGCGGGTCGGAACTTACCCGACAAGGAATTTCGCTACCTTAGGACCGTTATAGTTACGGCCGCCGTTTACTGGGGCTTCAATTCAGAGCTTCGCACTAACGTGCTAACCCCTCCTCTTAACCTTCCAGCACCGGGCAGGTGTCAGCCCCTATACTTCGCCTTGCGGCTTCGCAGAGACCTGTGTTTTTGCTAAACAGTCGCCTGGGCCTATTCACTGCGGCTCTCGCAGGCTTGCACCCGCAAGAGCACCCCTTCTCCCGAAGTTACGGGGTCATTTTGCCGAGTTCCTTAACGAGAGTTCTCTCGCTCACCTTAGGATTCTCTCCTCGCCTACCTGTGTCGGTTTGCGGTACGGGCACCCTAAATCTCACTAGAGGCTTTTCTTGGCAGTGTGGAATCAGGAACTTCGGTACTATATTTCCCTCGCCGTCACAGCTCCGCTTATGTGGTAATGGGATTTGCCTCATTACCAGCCTAACTGCTTGGACGTGCTAATCCAACAGCACGCTTACCCTATCCTCCTGCGTCCCCCCATTGCTCAAACGATTTAAAGGTGGTACAGGAATATCAACCTGTTGTCCATCGCCTACGCTTTTCAGCCTCGGCTTAGGTCCCGACTAACCCTGAGCGGACGAGCCTTCCTCAGGAAACCTTAGGCATTCGGTGGATGAGATTCTCACTCATCTTTCGCTACTCATACCGGCATTCTCACTTCTAAGCGCTCCACCAGTCCTTACGGTCTAGCTTCAACGCCCTTAGAACGCTCTCCTACCACTGACATCATAGATGTCAATCCACAGCTTCGGTGATACGTTTAGCCCCGGTACATTTTCGGCGCAGAGTCACTCGACCAGTGAGCTATTACGCACTCTTTAAATGGTGGCTGCTTCTAAGCCAACATCCTGGTTGTCTAAGCAACTCCACATCCTTTTCCACTTAACGTATACTTTGGGACCTTAGCTGGTGGTCTGGGCTGTTTCCCTCTTGACCACGGATCTTATCACTCGTAGTCTGACTCCCAAGAATAAGTATTTGGCATTCGGAGTTTGTCTGAATTCGGTAACCCGATGGGGGCCCCTAGTCCAAACAGTGCTCTACCTCCAATACTCTAAATCTTGAGGCTAGCCCTAAAGCTATTTCGGAGAGAACCAGCTATCTCCAAGTTCGATTGGAATTTCTCCGCTACCCACACCTCATCCCCGCACTTTTCAACGTGCGTGGGTTCGGGCCTCCATCCAGTGTTACCTGGACTTCACCCTGGACATGGGTAGATCACCTGGTTTCGGGTCTACAACCACATACTATTTCGCCCTATTCAGACTCGCTTTCGCTGCGGCTCCGTCTCTTCAACTTAACCTCGCATGTAATCGTAACTCGCCGGTTCATTCTACAAAAGGCACGCTATCACCCATAAATGGGCTCTAACTACTTGTAGGCACACGGTTTCAGGATCTATTTCACTCCCCTTCCGGGGTGCTTTTCACCTTTCCCTCACGGTACTGGTTCACTATCGGTCACTAGGGAGTATTTAGCCTTGGGAGATGGTCCTCCCTGCTTCCGACGGGATTTCTCGTGTCCCGCCGTACTCAGGATACACTCAAGAGGGAACGAAGTTTCGACTACAGGGTTTTTACCTTCTACGACTGACCTTTCCAGATCGATTCGTCTACCCCGTTCCTTTGTAACTCCATATAGAGTGTCCTACAACCCCAAGAGGCAAGCCTCTTGGTTTGGGCTAATCCCGTTTCGCTCGCCGCTACTCAGGGAATCGCGTTTGCTTTCTCTTCCTCCGGGTACTTAGATGTTTCAGTTCCCCGGGTCTGCCTTCAGTACCCTATGTATTCAGGTAAAGATTCTATCCCATTACGGATAGAGGGTTTCCCCATTCGGAAATCTCTGGATCAAAGCTTACTTACAGCTCCCCAAAGCATATCGGTGTTAATCCCGTCCTTCATCGGCTCCTAGTGCCAAGGCATCCACCGTGCGCCCTTTCTAACTTAACTAATTGGCTTAAAGCCTTAGTTTTTTTCATTCTTCTATTTAAAATAGAGAATCTAAGATGGCGATTACTCGGTTTCTTTCTTGGTTCTTACTTTTCATAATCTAGTTTTCAAGGAACAATCAGGCTTATTCAGCCTATCATTTTGAGGAATTGCTCCCTCAAAACTGAACAATCAAATCGTCAACAATCTTTGATGGAATGTAAATTCCATTTTCCTTAGAAAGGAGGTGATCCAGCCGCACCTTCCGATACGGCTACCTTGTTACGACTTCACCCCAATCATCTATCCCACCTTAGGCGGCTGGCTCCAAAAGGTTACCCCACCGACTTCGGGTGTTACAAACTCTCGTGGTGTGACGGGCGGTGTGTACAAGGCCCGGGAACGTATTCACCGCGGCATGCTGATCCGCGATTACTAGCGATTCCAGCTTCATGTAGGCGAGTTGCAGCCTACAATCCGAACTGAGAATGGTTTTATGGGATTTGCTCGACCTCGCGGTTTTGCTGCCCTTTGTACCATCCATTGTAGCACGTGTGTAGCCCAGGTCATAAGGGGCATGATGATTTGACGTCATCCCCACCTTCCTCCGGTTTGTCACCGGCAGTCACCTTAGAGTGCCCAACTGAATGCTGGCAACTAAGATCAAGGGTTGCGCTCGTTGCGGGACTTAACCCAACATCTCACGACACGAGCTGACGACAACCATGCACCACCTGTCACTCTGTCCCCCGAAGGGGAACGTCCTATCTCTAGGAGTGTCAGAGGATGTCAAGACCTGGTAAGGTTCTTCGCGTTGCTTCGAATTAAACCACATGCTCCACCGCTTGTGCGGGCCCCCGTCAATTCCTTTGAGTTTCAGCCTTGCGGCCGTACTCCCCAGGCGGAGTGCTTAATGCGTTTGCTGCAGCACTAAAGGGCGGAAACCCTCTAACACTTAGCACTCATCGTTTACGGCGTGGACTACCAGGGTATCTAATCCTGTTTGCTCCCCACGCTTTCGCGCCTCAGCGTCAGTTACAGACCAAAGAGTCGCCTTCGCCACTGGTGTTCCTCCACATCTCTACGCATTTCACCGCTACACGTGGAATTCCACTCTTCTCTTCTGCACTCAAGTCCCCCAGTTTCCAATGACCCTCCACGGTTGAGCCGTGGGCTTTCACATCAGACTTAAAGGACCGCCTGCGCGCGCTTTACGCCCAATAATTCCGGACAACGCTTGCCACCTACGTATTACCGCGGCTGCTGGCACGTAGTTAGCCGTGGCTTTCTGGTTAGGTACCGTCAAGGTACAAGCAGTTACTCTTGTACTTGTTCTTCCCTAACAACAGAGTTTTACGATCCGAAAACCTTCATCACTCACGCGGCGTTGCTCCGTCAGACTTTCGTCCATTGCGGAAGATTCCCTACTGCTGCCTCCCGTAGGAGTCTGGGCCGTGTCTCAGTCCCAGTGTGGCCGATCACCCTCTCAGGTCGGCTACGCATCGTCGCCTTGGTGAGCCGTTACCTCACCAACTAGCTAATGCGCCGCGGGCCCATCTGTAAGTGACAGCGTAAACCGTCTTTCAGCTTTTCCTCATGAGAGGAAAAGGATTATCCGGTATTAGCTCCGGTTTCCCGAAGTTATCCCAGTCTTACAGGCAGGTTGCCCACGTGTTACTCACCCGTCCGCCGCTAACTTTAAAAGCAAGCTTTTAAAGTCCGCTCGACTTGCATGTATTAGGCACGCCGCCAGCGTTCGTCCTGAGCCAGGATCAAACTCTCCAATAAAGAGTTGATTAGCTCATTGCTAAACTCTAGCTTTTTATTACTTGTTATCATTCTATAACGTTAGTTATAAAACGATTTATTGTTGACGTTTGTTTGTTCAGTTTTCAAAGAGCAATTTATCGTTGCCATCAGAGGCAACTTTTATATAATAACAGTTATAAATAAACCTGTCAATATATTTTTTTGGTGGAGCCTAGCGGGATCGAACCGCTGACCTCCTGCGTGCAAGGCAGGCGCTCTCCCAGCTGAGCTAAGGCCCCATATAATGAAAATAATGGTCGGGAAGACAGGATTCGAACCTGCGACCCCTTGGTCCCAAACCAAGTGCTCTACCAAGCTGAGCTACTTCCCGAAATATAATGGCGCGCCCGAAAGGAGTCGAACCCATAACCTTCTGATCCGTAGTCAGACGCTCTATCCAATTGAGCTACGGGCGCATTAATATAAAAACAATGGTGCCGAGGACCGGAATCGAACCGGTACGGTAGTCACCTACCGCAGGATTTTAAGTCCTGTGCGTCTGCCAGTTCCGCCACCCCGGCATTGTTTTATGGAGCGGAAGACGGGATTCGAACCCGCGACCCCCACCTTGGCAAGGTGGTGTTCTACCACTGAACTACTTCCGCATCTATTTAATTGATAGTAAATTGGTGCGGGTGAAGGGAGTCGAACCCCCACGCCTTGCGGCGCTAGATCCTAAGTCTAGTGCGTCTGCCAATTCCGCCACACCCGCAGACAAAAATAAGATGAGCCATGGAGGATTCGAACCTCCGACCCTCTGATTAAAAGTCAGATGCTCTACCAACTGAGCTAATGGCTCATAAAGTGGTGCCGGCTAGAGGACTTGAACCCCCAACCTACTGATTACAAGTCAGTTGCTCTACCAATTGAGCTAAACCGGCGTAAATATAGTTGTCCAATAATAAATGGTGGAGGATGACGGGATCGAACCGCCGACCCTCTGCTTGTAAGGCAGATGCTCTCCCAGCTGAGCTAATCCTCCATTTATAACGCCTGGCGACGTCCTACTCTCACAGGGGGAGAACCCCCAACTACCATCGGCGCTGAGAAGCTTAACTTCCGTGTTCGGTATGGGAACGGGTGTGACCTTCTCGCTATCGCCACCAGACTATTTATTTGTGAGGTTGTTCCCTCAAAACTAGATTATGAAGTAAAAGAAAGAATGAGTAATCTTTCTTAGCTTACGCTAAGATTATTTTAGTTAAGTCCTCGATCTATTAGTATCAGTCAGCTCCACATGTCGCCACGCTTCCACCTCTGACCTATCAACCTGATCATCTTTCAGGGATCTTACTAGCTTGCGCTATGGGAAATCTCATCTTGAGGGGGGCTTCATGCTTAGATGCTTTCAGCACTTATCCCTTCCGCACATAGCTACCCAGCGATGCCTTTGGCAAGACAACTGGTACACCAGCGGTGCGTCCATCCCGGTCCTCTCGTACTAAGGACAGCTCCTCTCAAATTTCCTACGCCCACGACGGATAGGGACCGAACTGTCTCACGACGTTCTGAACCCAGCTCGCGTACCGCTTTAATGGGCGAACAGCCCAACCCTTGGGACCGACTACAGCCCCAGGATGCGATGAGCCGACATCGAGGTGCCAAACCTCCCCGTCGATGTGGACTCTTGGGGGAGATAAGCCTGTTATCCCCGGGGTAGCTTTTATCCGTTGAGCGATGGCCCTTCCATGCGGAACCACCGGATCACTAAGCCCGACTTTCGTCCCTGCTCGACTTGTAGGTCTCGCAGTCAAGCTCCCTTGTGCCTTTACACTCTACGAATGATTTCCAACCATTCTGAGGGAACCTTTGGGCGCCTCCGTTACTTTTTAGGAGGCGACCGCCCCAGTCAAACTGCCCACCTGACACTGTCTCCCACCCCGATCAGGGGTGCGGGTTAGAATGTCAATACAGCCAGGGTAGTATCCCACCAATGCCTCCACCGAAGCTGGCGCTCCGGCTTCCAAGGCTCCTACCTATCCTGTACAAGCTGTACCAAAATTCAATATCAGGCTGCAGTAAAGCTCCACGGGGTCTTTCCGTCCTGTCGCGGGTAACCTGCATCTTCACAGGTACTATAATTTCACCGAGTCTCTCGTTGAGACAGTGCCCAGATCGTTACACCTTTCGTGCGGGTCGGAACTTACCCGACAAGGAATTTCGCTACCTTAGGACCGTTATAGTTACGGCCGCCGTTTACTGGGGCTTCAATTCAGAGCTTCGCACTAACGTGCTAACCCCTCCTCTTAACCTTCCAGCACCGGGCAGGTGTCAGCCCCTATACTTCGCCTTGCGGCTTCGCAGAGACCTGTGTTTTTGCTAAACAGTCGCCTGGGCCTATTCACTGCGGCTCTCGCAGGCTTGCACCCGCAAGAGCACCCCTTCTCCCGAAGTTACGGGGTCATTTTGCCGAGTTCCTTAACGAGAGTTCTCTCGCTCACCTTAGGATTCTCTCCTCGCCTACCTGTGTCGGTTTGCGGTACGGGCACCCTAAATCTCACTAGAGGCTTTTCTTGGCAGTGTGGAATCAGGAACTTCGGTACTATATTTCCCTCGCCGTCACAGCTCCGCTTATGTGGTAATGGGATTTGCCTCATTACCAGCCTAACTGCTTGGACGTGCTAATCCAACAGCACGCTTACCCTATCCTCCTGCGTCCCCCCATTGCTCAAACGATTTAAAGGTGGTACAGGAATATCAACCTGTTGTCCATCGCCTACGCTTTTCAGCCTCGGCTTAGGTCCCGACTAACCCTGAGCGGACGAGCCTTCCTCAGGAAACCTTAGGCATTCGGTGGATGAGATTCTCACTCATCTTTCGCTACTCATACCGGCATTCTCACTTCTAAGCGCTCCACCAGTCCTTACGGTCTAGCTTCAACGCCCTTAGAACGCTCTCCTACCACTGACATCATAGATGTCAATCCACAGCTTCGGTGATACGTTTAGCCCCGGTACATTTTCGGCGCAGAGTCACTCGACCAGTGAGCTATTACGCACTCTTTAAATGGTGGCTGCTTCTAAGCCAACATCCTGGTTGTCTAAGCAACTCCACATCCTTTTCCACTTAACGTATACTTTGGGACCTTAGCTGGTGGTCTGGGCTGTTTCCCTCTTGACCACGGATCTTATCACTCGTAGTCTGACTCCCAAGAATAAGTATTTGGCATTCGGAGTTTGTCTGAATTCGGTAACCCGATGGGGGCCCCTAGTCCAAACAGTGCTCTACCTCCAATACTCTAAATCTTGAGGCTAGCCCTAAAGCTATTTCGGAGAGAACCAGCTATCTCCAAGTTCGATTGGAATTTCTCCGCTACCCACACCTCATCCCCGCACTTTTCAACGTGCGTGGGTTCGGGCCTCCATCCAGTGTTACCTGGACTTCACCCTGGACATGGGTAGATCACCTGGTTTCGGGTCTACAACCACATACTATTTCGCCCTATTCAGACTCGCTTTCGCTGCGGCTCCGTCTCTTCAACTTAACCTCGCATGTAATCGTAACTCGCCGGTTCATTCTACAAAAGGCACGCTATCACCCATAAATGGGCTCTAACTACTTGTAGGCACACGGTTTCAGGATCTATTTCACTCCCCTTCCGGGGTGCTTTTCACCTTTCCCTCACGGTACTGGTTCACTATCGGTCACTAGGGAGTATTTAGCCTTGGGAGATGGTCCTCCCTGCTTCCGACGGGATTTCTCGTGTCCCGCCGTACTCAGGATACACTCAAGAGGGAACGAAGTTTCGACTACAGGGTTTTTACCTTCTACGACTGACCTTTCCAGATCGATTCGTCTACCCCGTTCCTTTGTAACTCCATATAGAGTGTCCTACAACCCCAAGAGGCAAGCCTCTTGGTTTGGGCTAATCCCGTTTCGCTCGCCGCTACTCAGGGAATCGCGTTTGCTTTCTCTTCCTCCGGGTACTTAGATGTTTCAGTTCCCCGGGTCTGCCTTCAGTACCCTATGTATTCAGGTAAAGATTCTATCCCATTACGGATAGAGGGTTTCCCCATTCGGAAATCTCTGGATCAAAGCTTACTTACAGCTCCCCAAAGCATATCGGTGTTAATCCCGTCCTTCATCGGCTCCTAGTGCCAAGGCATCCACCGTGCGCCCTTTCTAACTTAACTAATTGGCTTAAAGCCTTAGTTTTTTTCATTCTTCTATTTAAAATAGAGAATCTAAGATGGCGATTACTCGGTTTCTTTCTTGGTTCTTACTTTTCATAATCTAGTTTTCAAGGAACAATCAGGCTTATTCAGCCTATCATTTTGAGGAATTGCTCCCTCAAAACTGAACAATCAAATCGTCAACAATCTTTGATGGAATGTAAATTCCATTTTCCTTAGAAAGGAGGTGATCCAGCCGCACCTTCCGATACGGCTACCTTGTTACGACTTCACCCCAATCATCTATCCCACCTTAGGCGGCTGGCTCCAAAAGGTTACCCCACCGACTTCGGGTGTTACAAACTCTCGTGGTGTGACGGGCGGTGTGTACAAGGCCCGGGAACGTATTCACCGCGGCATGCTGATCCGCGATTACTAGCGATTCCAGCTTCATGTAGGCGAGTTGCAGCCTACAATCCGAACTGAGAATGGTTTTATGGGATTTGCTCGACCTCGCGGTTTTGCTGCCCTTTGTACCATCCATTGTAGCACGTGTGTAGCCCAGGTCATAAGGGGCATGATGATTTGACGTCATCCCCACCTTCCTCCGGTTTGTCACCGGCAGTCACCTTAGAGTGCCCAACTGAATGCTGGCAACTAAGATCAAGGGTTGCGCTCGTTGCGGGACTTAACCCAACATCTCACGACACGAGCTGACGACAACCATGCACCACCTGTCACTCTGTCCCCCGAAGGGGAACGTCCTATCTCTAGGAGTGTCAGAGGATGTCAAGACCTGGTAAGGTTCTTCGCGTTGCTTCGAATTAAACCACATGCTCCACCGCTTGTGCGGGCCCCCGTCAATTCCTTTGAGTTTCAGCCTTGCGGCCGTACTCCCCAGGCGGAGTGCTTAATGCGTTTGCTGCAGCACTAAAGGGCGGAAACCCTCTAACACTTAGCACTCATCGTTTACGGCGTGGACTACCAGGGTATCTAATCCTGTTTGCTCCCCACGCTTTCGCGCCTCAGCGTCAGTTACAGACCAAAGAGTCGCCTTCGCCACTGGTGTTCCTCCACATCTCTACGCATTTCACCGCTACACGTGGAATTCCACTCTTCTCTTCTGCACTCAAGTCCCCCAGTTTCCAATGACCCTCCACGGTTGAGCCGTGGGCTTTCACATCAGACTTAAAGGACCGCCTGCGCGCGCTTTACGCCCAATAATTCCGGACAACGCTTGCCACCTACGTATTACCGCGGCTGCTGGCACGTAGTTAGCCGTGGCTTTCTGGTTAGGTACCGTCAAGGTACAAGCAGTTACTCTTGTACTTGTTCTTCCCTAACAACAGAGTTTTACGATCCGAAAACCTTCATCACTCACGCGGCGTTGCTCCGTCAGACTTTCGTCCATTGCGGAAGATTCCCTACTGCTGCCTCCCGTAGGAGTCTGGGCCGTGTCTCAGTCCCAGTGTGGCCGATCACCCTCTCAGGTCGGCTACGCATCGTCGCCTTGGTGAGCCGTTACCTCACCAACTAGCTAATGCGCCGCGGGCCCATCTGTAAGTGACAGCGTAAACCGTCTTTCAGCTTTTCCTCATGAGAGGAAAAGGATTATCCGGTATTAGCTCCGGTTTCCCGAAGTTATCCCAGTCTTACAGGCAGGTTGCCCACGTGTTACTCACCCGTCCGCCGCTAACTTTAAAAGCAAGCTTTTAAAGTCCGCTCGACTTGCATGTATTAGGCACGCCGCCAGCGTTCGTCCTGAGCCAGGATCAAACTCTCCAATAAAGAGTTGATTAGCTCATTGCTAAACTCTAGCTTTTTATTACTTGTTATCATTCTATAACGTTAGTTATAAAACGATTTATTGTTGACGTTTGTTTGTTCAGTTTTCAAAGAGCAATTTCATCGTCGTCATCGGCGACTTTTTAATATTACCAGAAGCCATTTTCGATGTCAACACTTTTTTCATTTTCTTTTTTGTTTCATCGTCGCTTATTTCAGCAACGAATATTAATATACCACCGTTTAACTCTCTATGCAACTACTTTTTAAAAGAAAAAATATTCTTATTATTCTTCTGCGTATTCTCTCTTTATTCAGATAATATAATAAGGGATAAATAAGTTCTCCTGCTAACCTTATACTATTTTTCTTATCCCTTTCCCCCTCTCTTCTATATAGTTCAACATCATTACTAATATAAAAATACGGCACCTTTTAAGGGTGCCATATCCTATTTAGCGATGTCTCATTAACGGGAATAATAGTACATCTCTAATAGAAGGAGAATTTGTTAACAGCATTACTAGGCGGTCAATACCAATACCTAATCCACCTGTTGGAGGCATCCCATATTCTAATGCCTCTACAAAATCCTCATCCATTAAGTGTGCTTCATCATTTCCTTGCTCACGTTCTTTTAATTGTGCTTCAAATCTTTCACGTTGATCAATAGGATCATTTAATTCAGTGAAGGCATTTGCATGCTCTCTTCCTACTATGAACAGTTCAAAACGATCTGTAAAACGAGGATCTTTTTCATTTTTCTTCGCTAATGGCGAAATCTCTAAAGGATGACCATAAATGAAAGTAGGCTGAATTAATTTTTCTTCTACTCTTTGCTCAAAAAACTCATTAACAATATGGCCATACGTCATATTTTCATTAATTTCAATATCATTTTCTTTCGCTAATCTCCTAGCCTCTTCCACACTCATCTCTGGCCAGAAGTCTACACCTGTGTATTCCTTAATCGCATCTACCATATGAAGTCTTGTCCATTCTGGTTTTAAATCAACTTGGTAGTCTCCGTATGTTACAGTTGTAGAGCCATGGATTTCTTGTGCAATATGAGCAACTAAGTTTTCTGTAAGACTCATAATATCACGATAATCAGCATAAGCTTCGTAAAGCTCAATCATCGTAAATTCTGGATTATGTCTTGTTGATACTCCTTCATTACGGAATACGCGGCCAATTTCGTATACTTTTTCTAATCCGCCAACTATCAATCTTTTTAAATGAAGCTCAATAGCGATACGCATATATAAAGGCATATCTAACGCGTTATGATGTGTAATAAACGGACGTGCAGAAGCTCCACCTGCAATAGAATGCATCATTGGCGTTTCTACTTCTAGATAGCCATGGCTATCTAAATAACGGCGCATGGATTGAATGATCTTGCTGCGCAGAATAAATGTATTCTTACTTTCTTCACTTGAAATTAAGTCTAAGTATCGTTGGCGATAACGTTGCTCAATATCTTTCAAACCATGGAATTTATCAGGTAAAGGACGAAGAGCCTTTGTAAGTAAAGTAAAATCTTGAACCTTAACAGAAAGTTCCCCTACGTTCGTTTTAAATAAAACACCTTCTACACCAACAATATCTCCTAAATCCACAGAGTTAAAAATAGCGTATTGCTCTTCGCCTACATTGTCTTTACGAACATACAGTTGAATTTGTCCTTCAAGATCTTGAATATGAGCAAATCCAGCTTTCCCTTTTCCTCTTTTTGTCATTACTCTTCCCGCAATAGAAACAGAGATATTCTTTTCCTCTAGTTCTTCTTTATCTAGAGATTCATATTGTTTTTTTAAAGCTTCAGATAAATGAGTTCTATCAAAACGTTTACCAAACGGATCTATTCCTTGTTCACGCAACTCATTCATTTTGTTACGTCTAACTAGTAATTGGTCATTTAAGTTTAATTCTTCATGACTCATGCTTAATCATCTCCAACATCTTTTTTATGTATGATCACCTAAAAAAGGAATCGTTCAATTTATACATACTTTATTATTCTACACAATGTCACGAATACAGACACTAAAAAAGAAAAAAAACTGTTAGATTTTTTTGTCTAACAGCTTTATTTTTACACATATTACAGGAAATTTAAACAGTTACGTTCAAAATTAACCTACTTCGATTTCAGAATGTCCTCTTGCTTCTACTTCCAAGACTAATGCATTCAAGATCGTTACTAATTGTTCCCTAGTCTCACATTCATTAATAGCACTTCTTGTTTTCGCATTTCCTTTAATGCCCTTCAAATACCAAGCAGCATGTTTTCGCATTTCTCGAACGGCTACATACTCCCCTTTTAAATGGATTAACCGATCCAAGTGCAAGATGCATACATCCATCTTCTCTCGAACGGATGGATCACTAACTAACGCACCCGTTTCTAAATACTTAACCGTACTATAAATCATCCATGGATTTCCAAGCGCAGCTCTTCCAATCATAACACCATCACAGCCAGTTTCATCTAACATTCTTTTCGCATCTTGGGGTGTATTTACATCTCCATTCCCCATTAAAGGAATATTGATTGATTGTTTTACTTCACGAATAATATCCCAGTTTGCAGTCCCTTCATAAAGCTGGACACGAGTTCTGCCATGCAGGGCAACCGCCGCTCCACCTGCGCGTTCAACCGCTTGAGCATTTCTTACTGCATATATATGGTCTTCATCCCAGCCCATACGCATTTTAACCGTTACTGGTTTACGAACATTTTCTACAACAGCAGAAACCATATCATAAATTTTATCCGGATCTAACAGCCATTTAGCCCCTGCATCACATTTTGTAATCTTTGGAACCGGACATCCCATGTTAATATCGATAATATCTGCATTGGTATTCTGATCAACAAATTGCGCCGCTTCTACTAATGTTTCCTTTTCTCCGCCGAAAATCTGTAAACTCATTGGATTTTCACGCTCATCAATATAGAGCATGTTCATTGTTTTTTTGTTTTTTAAAACAATCCCTTTATCACTAATCATTTCCGCACAAACAAGACCCGCTCCAAATTCCTTCACTGTTAGACGAAAAGCAGAATTTGAAATACCAGCCATTGGCGCAAGAACAACACGGTTACTAATTTCAACATTTCCTATTTTAAACAATCTTTTACCTCCCTGATGAACCGTGCTTATTTATTTTGAAGTGGATCTAACTCTTCTCTCGTTATCTTTAGCACATCTACAATAGAATCAATCATTTCTTCTGAAGGCATCCGATTACCTCGCTCAATCTCTCCTAAAATAGAAACAGAAACGAGTAACTCTTTTGCTAAACCTTCCTGTGTATATCCTTTTAGCTTCCGAAAAGCCCGAATACGTCTTCCCCATTTTTCCGTTGTTTCCATACCCTTACTCCTTCTCTATCTCGCAAAAGCTGCAAACTTTCTTTTAAAAGTATTGGTTTATTTGGTAACTTTATGTCTGGAGCAATTTCTATTAATGGCACTAAAACAAATGCTCTCTCTTCTATTCTTGGATGTGGAATAATCAGCTTCTCTGATACTATATTTTCTTGATTATACAATAAAATGTCAAGGTCTATTGTTCTTGGCCCCCATCTAATTATCCTTTTTCTTCCAAGTTCACTTTCGATATTTTGACATTGTTCTAATAAGGAACATGGATTTAAGGAAGTTTCAACCTGTATGACAATATTCAAAAATAGTGCTTGTTCCTCATATCCAACTGGATCCGTCTCATAAACAGATGAAATATTTACCACCTTTATCTCTTCCTGATTATGTAGCATTTGTACAGCTTCATGTATATATTCCAACCGATTTCCTATATTCGACCCTAAAGATAAATAAACTTTATTCATTCTTTTCTTTTCCTTGTGATTTCTACCGCAACTGATTTATAGTGTCCTGGAATCGGTGGATCTGGCTTAATGATCCGAACTGTTAAACCTTCAATAAGAGAGTAGGATTCTAATAATTTTTTTGCAATATTCTCCGCTACCGCTTCAATCAATTTATATGGCTCCCCTTCCACAATCTCCTTTACATCGAAGAATAGCTGGCCATAATTAACCGAATACTGTAAGTCATCTGTTGCTCCCGCTTTTGCTAAATCTACATCTGCTTGTAAATCCACTATAAAACGCTGGCCTAACTTAGTCTCTTCTTTAAACACACCATGGTAACCATAGAACTCCATTTGGTTTAATATTATTTTATCCACTGTACTCACCCTTTTCCATCAAAGCATCCATCATCCGCGCCATTCTTGTCATTTCTTTCACATCATGAACGCGAATTAACTGACATCCTTTTTGAATGCCATAGCATATAGTTGCACCTGTTCCTTCTAATCGTTCGCTAACAGGTAAATTTAATACATGGCCAATCAATGATTTCCTCGAGGTTCCCAACAAGACAGGATAGCCCATTTCAACAAGCTTATCTAAGCCGCGCATCATGTCCAAATTCCCCTTTAAATCTTTCGCAAATCCAATACCTGGATCAAGAATGATTTTCTCCGCAGAAACTCCAGCTCCCTTTACCATATCAATACTTTCCTGCAAATCAGACACTACATCTTCCAAAAAAGAAGTATAGCTAAGATTATCTCTATTATGCATTAAGATAATAGGAGCTTGATATTCAGCTGCAACCTCAGCCATACTAGGGTCTCTTTTTGCTCCCCATATATCATTGATAATATGAGCACCCGCCTGTAAAGATTGTCTCGCCACTTCTCCTTTATATGTATCAATCGATAGAGGAACATTCACTTCGTTAGCTAATCGTTCAATAATCGGAATTACCCGTTCTAATTCTTCTTCAATCGATATTTCTGTATAACCTGGTCTGGTGGATTCCCCTCCTATATCAATAATATCTGCTCCATCCTCCACCATCTGGACGGCATGTTTAACAGCTCTATCCATTTCGTTATATTTTCCTCCATCAGAAAAAGAATCAGGATTTACATTTAAAATTCCCATGATGATTGTTTTTTGATCATAGTTTAACGTATATGGACCACAATCAATTTTATTTACCATTCCCTTATTCCCTCCAACTCTTTTACAGACCATAATTGATTCGTATGTTTTCTATATTCATTATATAGCATTGTAACAACAGGACCCTCTTTTCCCTTATATTCATACTTATCGATTCTTTTAATCGGAATAATTTCCTGAATGGAATTTGTTGCAAATATCTCTTTGGCACTTGCAAGAATATCTCGTGAAAAAATGCCTTCTTTCACAGCAACCCCATAAACCTGTGCAAGTTTTACAATAAACTGCCTTGTGATGCCATTTAATATTCCTGTCTGCAAGCTAGGAGTATAAAGCTCTCCATCTACAACCCAGAAAATATTAGAGGTAATACCTTCTGCTAAATATCCTTCCTTCGTCAAAAAAATTCCTTCCCTCGTCGGCTCTGGCCCAATCTCTCTCTTGGCAAGAATATTATTTAAATAATGATGTGATTTTAAGCGAAAGAATCCCTCTGGTGTATTCCTTGGAACTGTGACTATTTGCCCTGTTTTTTCAACCATACCAGCTGCCTTTGGAAGATGTTTTATATACACAATCGTATTTGGTTGTGTATACGGCTCTGTTTGCAGTCCAATCATGCCATTTCCTGCTGAAACATTCCAGCGGATATAGGCATTTTCTATGTTATTTATACTGAGCAGTGCTTTTATAATAGATACTGCTTCTTCTCGCTCATAAAATTTTTCTATATTCAGCTCCGATAACCCATCATTTAATCGTTTAAGATGATCATCTAATAAGAAAGGATGTCCATCATATACACGCAATGTTTCAAATAAGCCTAAGCCATACATAAATCCATGGTCAAAAACAGAGATAACCGCTTCTTCCTGACGAATTATTTGTCCATTTAAATATATATACATCTTCTACTTAGTTCCTTTTTGATAAAATTGGATAAAATTATGTAAGATTTCCATCCCAGCCTTAGTCATGATAGATTCTGGATGAAACTGAACTCCTTCGATAGGAAGTTCTTTATGTCTAAGCCCCATAATCTCTCCTTCTTCCGTCCAAGCAGAGATCTCTAAACACTTTGGCAATGATTCCTTTTTTACAATCAGCGAATGATAGCGCGTAGCTGGGAAGGGATTAGGTAAACCATGAAAAATTGTTTGATTATCATGATAAATAAGGGATGTCTTTCCGTGCATTAAATTGGTCGCTTTCACAACCTCTCCTCCAAAAACCTGTCCAATTGCTTGATGACCAAGGCACACACCAAAAATCGGTATTTCACCAGCAAAAGTACGAATCGCTTCCAAACTAATACCTGCATCATTGGGCGTACATGGTCCAGGAGAAACCATTAAGTACATTGGCTTTTCCCCTTTAATCTCCTCGATAGAAGTCTCATCATTTCTTTTCACTTGCAGTTCCTGCCCTAATGAACCTAAGTATTGGACTAGATTATAGGTGAAGGAATCATAATTATCAATCATATAAATCAATTGCCATCACCTAATTTCTCTTCTGCTAATTCTTTTGCATTCCATAACGCTCTGGCCTTTTTCATCGATTCTTTATATTCATTTGCAGGAATAGAATCAATTACAATCCCCGCACCTGCTTGTACATATGCTTGGTTTTCCTTCACCAACATAGTTCTGATCATAATATTCAATTCTATATCATGGTTAAAACCAATCCATCCTAATGAACCGGTATATGGGCCTCGTCGCACCGGTTCTAGTTCCTCAATAATTTCCATTGTTCTTATCTTTGGCGCACCCGTAATGGTTCCACCAGGAAACATACTATCAATAAGATCATACTCATCTTTATTGTCCGCAAGCTGCCCTTTTACATTAGACACAATATGCATAACATGAGAATACTTTTCTATTACCATAAATTCGTCTACTCGAACACTTCCGTACGCACATACTCTCCCTAAATCATTTCTTTCAAGGTCTACTAACATTACATGCTCTGCTCTTTCCTTTTCACTCTCGATTAATTCACGAGCAAGCTCTGAATCCTCTGCTTCATCTCTCCCACGGGACCTTGTTCCTGCTATAGGTCTTGTACTTACGTCCTTTCCCTTCTTTTTAACTAGTAATTCTGGTGATCCACTAACTAGCTGAAATTCAGGTGTATGAAAATACCCCATATAGGGAGAAGGATTTAAAACTCTTAGCTGCTGGTAGACATCAAGCGCAGATACATGCAGTGGTTTAGCCTGCCGAACTGACAAGTTAACCTGAAACACATCTCCTTCAGAAATATAGTTCTGAATTCTGCGGACAGATTGTTGAAATTCATTGTCTTCCATCGATACTTTTAATTCTGACGATTTCTCTGCATGTCCTTGAACTATCTCTTCCTTCTCTTCATCTATCCAGCCTAGCATATAGGATTCTACTTTATCTTGAATCATCGCTAACTGATTTTCTTCATATAAGGCTGAAATCCATAATTTATTTTCTTTATGATCATAAGTAAACCATTCTTCGAATAACAAAAAGAAAACATCTGGTATTTCCATATCATCTGTCGTCAGGTTGGGGATTTTTTCAATATAACGGATATAATCATAACTAATGAATCCTATCGCTCCACCTTGGAAATCTGGCAGCTCTGGATTAGTCTCTACAACATACTTATTCATCACTTCTTTTATAGAATGAAGGGGATTTCCTTCGATTCGTACAGTTCCTTTTCCGTCTATCACTTCTAAACCATTATTTCTGCCTATCATTTTCACTATAGGTGAAATTCCGCCAATACTATACCTGCCACCACGTCCACTTTCTAATAGAACATAATGGGACTTATCTTCAGCAAGGGTTAAAAAGCGCCTAAAAAACTGGTCATATGATAGAGGAATAGTCTTACTATATACTTTGTAATTTTTCAAACAGACTTCGCTCCTTATCTTTTATCTGTTCTCATCATACAAGATGTACCGAGAGAAATACAAAAAAATCACCTATTTGTCAGATAGCTGCATAACAGGAGTTTTTTAATCAAAAAAAACAAAAAGCCCCCTTTTCAAAGGAGGCCTATTTCCAAGGCTGATTTTTATCCTTATTCTTCATCAAATTGATAAAGAGGTGTGCTTAGGTAACGTTCTCCATTACTTGGGATAATTGCAAGTACTTTTTTACCTTTTCCTAGCTCTTTTGCAACTTGTAATGCTGCATAAATAGCCGCACCAGAAGAAATTCCACCTAATACGCCTTCTTCTTTCCCTGCACGACGAGCATATTCAAAAGCGTCTTCATTTGTAACCTTAATAATACCGTCATAAACTTCACTATTTAAAATTTCCGGAACAAATCCAGCACCGATACCTTGGATTTTATGCGGTCCTGGTTTTCCACCTGAAAGTACAGGAGAATCAGCAGGTTCTACTGCATATATTTTAATATCGCTATATTTTTCTTTTAGTACTTCCCCAGCACCAGTAATGGTTCCACCTGTACCGATACCAGCAATAAACGCATCTAAGCCTTCCTCACCAAAGGCCTCCACAATTTCAGGTCCAGTTGTTAATCTATGTACTTCAGGATTAGAGATATTTTTAAACTGCTGCGGAATAAAGTAACCATTTTCTTTTGCTAATTCTTCCGCTTTACGAATAGCTCCACCCATGCCCTCTGGTCCAGGAGTTAATACTAATTCAGCACCGTAAGCTTTCAATAGTCGTCGACGTTCCACACTCATCGTTTCAGGCATAACTAAAATCGCACGGTAACCTTTTGCCGCAGCAACCATCGCAAGGCCAATACCAGTATTTCCACTTGTTGGTTCAATAATCGTACTGCCTGGTTTTAAATCCCCGCTTTTTTCCGCAGCTTCAATCATCGCAAGCGCAATTCGGTCTTTTACACTGCTTCCTGGATTCATATATTCTAACTTCAAATAAACATCTGCACTTGAATCGTCCACTAAACGATTTAATTTAACAATGGGTGTGCCACCGATAAGATCTACTACAGAATTTGCGATTCTTGACATTTTCTATCTCCCCTTATCTTTATTCCGAGTATTTTAATTGGTTTTATAATATTAATTTACCAAATACCTCCTTTGTTTGTCAATCGATATGTTTGTATTTTCGGAAAAATTAATCATTAGTTCTTTTCTGTCGAAGTTTTTACTTAAATCAGGGACAAAGTGGTTAAACACATGGAAGTATGAGCCAAATCGTTGAGTATATAAACCAAATTTGTTTTTCAACCAAGCTATTGGACTTCCAGACAAAAATTTCCTTTTTTTAACCGACCACATCATCTCCACCCCATTACAAAAACGGAAAACATTCTTCATAAAAAACACCTGCAAGGGATAATGAATCCCAATTCTGCAGGTGTCTAATAACTATTTTGCTTCTTCTAATAATGTTTCTAGCTCATCCTTTGTAAACAGATATTTCTCATTACAAAAATGGCATTCTGCTTCGGCTTGTCCGTCTGTGTTGATAATATCTTCGATTTCTGCTTGACCTAAACTAATAATTGCACTTGAAAATCTTTCTTTCGAACATGTGCATGTAAAGGAAATTGGCATATTTTCAATTATTTTCACATTATCTTTTCCGCAAATTTCTTCTAAAAGCTCTTCTGGCGTTAAGCCTTTTTCAATTAATTTCGAAATGGGCGGAATTTCACTTAATCTTTGTTCAATCTTTGTAATCGTTTCATCTTTCGCTCCAGGCATTAATTGAATAATGAAACCGCCAGCAGCTAAAATGCTGTTATCTGGGTTTACTAAAACTCCTACTCCAACAGAGGAAGGCACCTGTTCTGAATTAAACAAGTAATAAGTAAAATCTTCTCCAAGCTCTCCAGAAACAATCGGCACCTGTCCAGTGAAGTAATCACGCATTCCAATATCCTTTACAACAGATAGTGTGCCCTCTGTTCCTACAGCTCGTTTAACATCTAATTTTCCATGTTCATTTAAATCGAAATGAACTTGCGGGTTAGTAACGTAGCCGCGTACTTCCCCTTTAGCATTTCCGTCTACTAGGATAAGACCAATCGGACCACCGCCATCGATTTTCACTGTTAGTTTTTGATCTCCCTTTAGCATAGCTCCTAGCATTGCTGTAGCTGTTAATGATCTTCCTAGAGCAGCTGATGCTGTTGGCCAAGTATGATGTCTTCTTTGTCCTTCTCCTACTGTTTCTGTACTTCTGACTGCATACGCACGAACTTCACCATCAAACGCTAACGCTTTTACTAAATAATCGCTCATTGTTTACTCCTTATCTTTAATCAGTTAATGAACGGAATGAAAGTTCCGTTTAAACATATTTTATTTTAGTGTATCCTTATTCTTCTTATAAATAAGCTGTAACCCTTTTAAAGTAAGAAATGGGTCTACTTCATCAATAATATTTGACTCTTTTGCAATAAGGTTCGCTAATCCACCTGTAGCAATAACCTTTGGTTGTAAATTGCTTTCTGCCTTCATCCTTTTCACAATGCCTTCCACCTGGCCTACATACCCAAAAAGAATTCCTGACTGCATAGCTGAAACGGTATTTTTACCAATTACTCCTTCTGGTCTTGCAATTTCAATACGCGGTAATTTGGCCGCTTTTGAATACAATGCCTCTGTCGCAATATTAATACCTGGCGCTATCGCTCCACCCATGTATTGCTTTTGCTCATTTATATAACAAAATGTTGTAGCAGTCCCGAAATCAACAATAATCAACGGGCTCCCATATTCATGAATAGCCGCAACTGCATTAACAATTCGATCAGCTCCGACTTCCTTAGGATTATCATATTTTATGTTTAGTCCCGTTTTTGTTCCTGGACCCACAACTAACGGTTTTAAGTGAAAATACTTTTGACACATTCTTTCTAAAGAAAACATAATTGGAGGAACAACGGAAGAAATAATTATTCCATCAATATCTGAAAACGTTAAACCGACATGATCAAATAGGGATTTAATGATCATACCATATTCATCTTCCGTTTTATAACGATTTGTTTCAATTCTCCAATGATGCTTTAATTCTTCTTTATCATAAACACCTAATACTATATTTGTATTTCCAATATCAAAGACAAAAATCATTATAGTCACCACTTTTTATTAATTTCATTTTCCCGTCATTATCTCGTATCACTTTATTTACTTAGGAAAGCTATACCTAGAGTCTATCCAATACTGGAAATATCATAACATACAACCAGAAAGAGACAAAGCCTAAAGCAATGACTGCTTCGAAAAGATACGGTTGTAAAGGTTTTGACAAAAAAAAGACACGCTCGAAAGCGCATCTTTTTCCAACGATTACTCGTTATCATCTTTTTTGTTAATATTTACTTTTAGATCTTCCGTGCCTAAGGTAGTATCGGCCTTTTTCGTACGGTCAGGCAAGACACCATCTTTGTATAAGCTATTGATTTGTTCTGCATCCAACGTTTCAATTTCAAGAAGTGTTTCAGCGATTAAGTTCAACTTCTCACGGTTTTCTGTAAGAATTTGTTTTGCTCTTTCGTAACATTCTTTTATAATTCGTTGAATCTCTAAATCAATGTCATATGCAATTGCATCTGAATAATTTTGTTCATTATTTAAGTCACGACCTAGGAATACTTGACTTTGCGCTTGACCAAATTGTAATGGTCCAAGTTTATCACTCATTCCATATTCTGTTACCATTTTACGGGCAATACCTGTAGCTCGTTGGAAATCATTATGAGCTCCAGTACTTACTTCCCCAAATACGATATCCTCAGCAACACGACCGCCAAGTAATCCAGTAATCTTATCAAGAAGCTCTTGTTTCGTCATTAAGAAACGATCTTCCTTAGGAAGCATAACTGCATATCCACCAGCTTGGCCTCTAGGTACGATTGTTACTTTATGAACCATATCCGCCTCATCTAATACAACACCAATAATCGTATGTCCAGCTTCATGGTAAGAAACAATGTTTCTTTCTTTTTTGGAAATAACACGACTTTTCTTGGAAGGTCCAGCAATAACACGATCTGTCGCTTCATCCATGTCTTCCATGTCGATTTTCTTTTTATCCGCTCTCGCTGCAACAAGTGCAGCTTCATTTAGAAGGTTTTCTAAATCCGCACCAGAGAATCCTGGAGTACGTTGAGCGATGCTTTTTAAATTAACAGACTCATCTAACGGCTTATTACGAGCATGTACACGTAATACCGCCTCACGACCATTAACATCTGGTCTATCTACCGTAATTTGTCGGTCAAAACGACCTGGACGTAACAATGCAGGGTCAAGAATATCAGGACGGTTTGTAGCAGCAATGATAATAATCCCTTCATTTGCACCGAATCCATCCATTTCAACTAATAGTTGGTTTAACGTTTGTTCACGTTCATCGTGTCCTCCGCCTAAACCAGCGCCACGCTGACGACCTACAGCATCGATTTCATCAATAAAGATAATACAAGGAGCATTTTTCTTCGCATTTTCAAATAAATCACGAACTCGAGAAGCCCCTACCCCAACAAACATTTCCACGAAGTCAGAACCACTGATAGAGAAGAAAGGTACACCAGCTTCTCCCGCTACAGCTCTAGCAAGTAATGTTTTACCTGTTCCTGGAGGTCCATTAAGCAGGACACCTTTTGGTATTCTAGCACCTAGCTCAGCAAATTTCCGTGGATCTTTTAAGAATTCCACCACTTCTACCAGCTCTTGCTTTTCTTCATCTGCGCCCGCTACATCATTAAAGCGAACCTTTTTCTTTTCTTCATTGTACAGTTTTGCTTTACTCTTACCAAAGTTCATTACACGGCCGCCGCCGCCACCTTGGGCTTGATTTAACAAGAAGAAAAATAAGATAAAAATAATCACAAACGGAATAATTGAAGTAAAGAATGTGATCCATCCACTTGTTTCTTGTGCAGGCTTGACATCGATTTTGGAACCTTCTGTAGCAGCCTTTAAGATCACTTGAGCATTTGTTTCATTATTAGTTACATAGGAAACAAACGTTTCATTTTCTTTATAGCCTTTTAATTTCCCGCGTATTTCAAGGACACCTCTTTCAGGCTGCTGCGTTATTTCGGCAACATCACCAGCATCAAGGTGATTTATTAATTCAGTATATGTTAATTGCTTGGTAGGCTGATTATTTCCATTGAAAAAACTAACCACACCGATAATTACTAAAAATATTAATAAATAAAAAATGGTATTACGAAAAATACGGTTCATCCCTTACCTCCTCCCACGGTAAACAAACTATAGAGTATAGTAACATAGAAAATTAAGTAAATTCAAGGAATTACCCTCTCCGGGCTAGAATTCCTCTTTTCATGTACTTATTCACTGTCACTCGTATAAACTTCCGGTTTTAAAACACCAATATATGGTAGATTTCGATACCTTTCCGCGTAGTCTAATCCATAGCCAACAACAAAAGCGTCTGGTACGATAAATCCTACATAATCAGCTTTAAGATCTGTCTTTCTACCAGTTGGTTTATCAAGAAGTGTCACAATTTTGATTGATTTTGCTTTACGATAACGGAACAACTCTACAAGATAGCTTAAAGTTAAACCACTATCAATAATGTCCTCGATAATTAGTATGTCTCTTCCTTCCACAGAAGTATCCAAATCTTTTAAGATTTTTACTTCTCCAGAAGATACAGTAGAATTACCGTAGCTTGACACATCCATAAAATCCATTTCAAGGTATGTATCCACGCGCTTTAAAAGATCTGCCATAAAGGGCATAGCACCTTTTAATACTCCAATTGCCAAAGGAAATTTATCTTGATATTCCTCTGTAAGCTGAAATGCCAAATCTTTGATTTTACCTTGTATTTCCTCTTCAGATATCAATATTTTTTCAATATCGTGTTTCATTTCTTGTGTGCCCCCTAGAAGATCATTGCTTTTTATATGTTATTAATAGATTACTACCACTATTCGTATTACTATGAGAATATATCGATTTTTTTAGTCCTGGAATCCAAAGAATTTCACCTTTGCTATCCGTAACGATCGGCCAATTCTCCCTCTTATGGATTGGAATCTTTTCATCGATAAAAATACGGTTCACTTTTTTCCTTCCATTCATCCCTTTCAAATGAATTCTATCGCCATCTCTTCTAGTACGGATAATAAGAGGAAAGGAAATAGAAGATGCATCCAAAAGAATACAATGGTCATCAATAATCGTTTCACCGTCTATATATTCTACCTTAATATTGTACCCATTTGGTAATAATAACTCTCCCATTTTTGATAATTCATAATAAAAGGATTGTGCTGGAGAAAAATTAAGTTGAAAATGAAGAAAATGATACGACTTTTTCACTTTCAAACCATTCGGGAGATCAATATTTCCAGAAGAATGAGGACTCTTAAGTAATATCATCATTTGCTCAGTATGTAATGCGGATAATGAAATAGGTATCTCGTCATAGAGATAATTTAATATTAGTTGAATACATCTTCTTTGTAAAGGAATAGCTATTAAAAGAAAACGATTAATATCAACTACTACTTCCGCAGCCTTTTTTTCAACCATTACATCAGAAAGCTTTTCTTCAGCCTGCTTCATTAAATAGGTTTCATCGTCTGTTAATTCTTCACTAAACCGTTGAAAATGCTTCGCCGCATGAATATTTTCTTTTTTTAAAAAGGGCACAACGTGTTTTCTGTATCTATTGCGGCTATAGGTATCTTTTTCATTGCTTGGATCTCTTCTTGGATTAAGATTATGTACTTTACAATATTCCTCAATGTCTTCCCTTTCTAAACATAAAAAGGGACGAATAATTTTCCCTGTACCAAAAGGACGCATAAAAGGAATTCCAGCCCTTGCTTTCCCTAAACTTCCTCTCGTTAATCGCATTAAGATAGTTTCTATTTGGTCATCTCCATGATGACCTAACGCTAAGTAATCTAAGTTATGCCTTTTCATTACTTTTTCATAGAAGGAATACCTGCATTCTCTTGCTGCTTTTTGTGAATTCATTCCTGTTTTTTGGATAAATGCTGGTAAATCTATTCGCTCCCAAGAAAAAGGAATGTTTCTTTCTTCACAGAACGATTTTACAAACTCAGCTTCATCGAGCGACTCCTCCCCTCTAAACATATGATCCACATGTCCAGCAAAAACCTTGATTTTCCATTCTTCTTGTTTTGTCCATAAAAAATGAAGAAGCGCTAAAGAATCTGGTCCTCCAGAAACTCCAACCAAGATTTTCTTACCTTCTAGGTTCATATTTTTTCCTTGCAGGTAATTTAAAATTTGATCCTCAAACATTTTTCATTACTTCCTTATCACTATCACTATTCTACCGGCCTTGATGTTATTACTTTTTCATCAGAGGTTGTAGTTACTATAGTCAAGGATATCACTTTTTTAAAAGTGATACCAAAGACTATTCTCTAAAAATTGCTGAAAATCCTCTTTTCAAGTTAATTGACCATATATATACAAAATATAACAAATAGAGATAAGGATAATGATGAGTATAGATTCAGCCCATCCTGCCTTTTTCTTCTTTTTAACCAATTTACTTCTTGTTTGAGCAGATGGAGCAGGTTGAATGTTCGCTTGGCGAGCTTTACTTCTATTCGTTCCAGCTGTTATCGTGCTTCTACTTGTTTTTTTTGATTCTCCACTTGTTAATTTTAAATAATCTAATCGCATTTCTTTTGCAGATAGATATTTTCCTGTTAACGCATTTAGTAGAATCCCCTCGAAACGCATTAATTCCTGCTTTTGTCGAATCATCATATGCAGCTGTTTGATCCCGCCCTCTTTTTTATTAAAGCGCTTTGGATAATAAAGATTCAGTATAATCATCGCAACAGCAAACAAATCATAGCTTGGCTCTGCCTTTCTTGTGCCTGCCCCCCAGTATCCTCTATCAAAGAACTCGGTAAATTCTTTAATCGCTCTCCCTTTTATGGTTGTCCCCCCTACATCAATACATCTAATTCTCGTTGGAGGTCCTGTAATAATCAGGTTTTCTGGTTTTAAATCTCCAAACACCCAATTATTTTCATGAAGATTTTGTAAGTCCTTTAATAATTGGATCATTAGCACATCGATCCATAAGTCTTCCTTATTATGGATAAAGGTTAGTAAATCAGGTCCATTAATATACTCCATTACATAAAAAGAAATAGTTCCTCTATTTGTTACCCAATCATCTACATCTATTAAAGAAGGTCCAAGGCTATAACCTTGGACCTTTGCGAAGGATTTCAAAACATTTACTTCAGAAGTTATAGATACACTGTTGTTGCTTAATTTCAAAGCAACTCTTCCTATTTTGGAATCTGCTAAAAAAACTGTCCCATTCGCTCCATAGCCAAGTTCCTTTAAGATTGTATATTGCTTGTTATGCCACTTTCCTTTTATTACTGTTCCACTATTTATTTTAAATTGACTCTTCGATGTATTCATCATCACTTGAAATCAAGCTCCTTAATGAGCGCTTATGCTTAAAGTAACGAATGGCTTCCTTTAAAGCTGGACCTGTTGGTGTAATGCCTCCTGTCGATAACTTTGGAAAGATACTTGTTAAAGATTCAAGACGAGGTGTCCAATCCATTAATTTTTCGACATCTTTCTTTTTCCCGGGAAATACAAACACAGAGTAGCGATTCTCGCCAGATCGAGCATTCAAGCTTAAAGATAGATCAAGCAAAGCTTCTTTTACAGTTGGTAGTTTATGTTTCATACTAGCGCTTGTATCTAGTAATACTAGCACTTCCAGCTCAACAGTTTCCCCCAGTTCGTCCACAACCTCCATTACCTCTCCTCTTTTTTCGGGAGGAAGATCCTCCATCGTCTTAGAGGAACCTAATATTTGCTGAAGCTCTTTATTTACTACCCCTTGGAGTGTTTGGGTCATCGCCTTTTTTGTTACCATTTGGACAGTCTGACTTAACTGCTGTGCATAAACCACTTGACTAACACCGCCTCCAGAGAGTGCAATGCCTTCAATTTCTTTCATCCCCTGCTCATCAATTGTATCTTGTTCCATTACCCCAATAACATTTACTGTAATTCCTTGTTCATTTGCTAATGCTGCCATTGCGACAGGATCTTCTCCTTTATTAGAACATCCATCTGTGATAAGCAAAATCTGCTTTAACGTACCTGTTTTCATAAATATCTCCCCTCCATCTTTATGAGTTAGTCCCATTCTCGACGAAAAGAGAAGTATTTATACCTGTTCTGAAGGATAAACAGATTAGTATAATAAAAAACTAACAAACAGTATTTTTCTCCTACTGAATGTTAGTCCATTTAAATTTTTATAGAACTAGAAGGACCATTTTAAACTGACAAATTTAGTTTGCAATTTGCTTAAAGCCTTTTACTGGAATGGACGCCCACTTTGGAATATTATGGTCGATTTTCGCAACTAATACGGTCATGTCGTCTTCAATTAACCCTAAGCGGGAGCGGATAACCTCCTCCATAATTAAATCTGCTACCTCTTGAGGGTTCTCTGTTTTTAATTCCTTAATTTTTCTCTTCATCCAAATCTCAAAGTTTTCAACATGTTTTGGTCCTTCAAACACACCATCACTCATCATAATGAGAAGATCTCCAGCCTTTAATTGTTCACTCACAACATCCACATCAAATTCTTGCAGGATTCCCATTGGCAAATTACTTGCCTGTATTTTCATAACCTTTGACCCTCTTTTGATGAAACTAGGTGTAGAGCCAATTTTCAGAAATTTGACTGCTGCGTTTTGGAGATCAATCATTGCTAAATCCAGTGTGGAAAAAATTTCATCCGTTGTTCGCAAAGAAAGAATAGAATTAATTGATTTTATCGCTACTTGTTCTTCAATCCCTGATTGCAGAATTTTTTGCAATAATTGAAGGGTCTCTTCACTTTCTACATGTGCCCGCTTCCCATTCCCCATTCCATCACTAATTGCCATAGCGTATTTACCTAAACCTAGTTCAATAGTAGAGTAGCTATCTCCTGAAATAAACCCGCCATCCTTTGCTGCATGCGCAACACCAGTCTCTATTGTATAAGCTTTTGCTGACCGGAATGTTGCATGACTATAGTCTTTGGAATACTCAGAAACCTCCTCTTTATTTACAATAATGGTCTCGCCAAGAATATCGGATAGCATTGGTGCAATTAGTTTTTCACATTCTCCGTAGCCTGTATTGTATGGAATAGTGATATCGATATCTACATTTCCTTGTTCCAAGCTGTATATTTCAACATTTTCAATATGAATGCCAAACTCTTGAATAGCTTCTAGGATTAATTCCTCCTGCTTGTAGTGATTTTCTCTTTCTCTTTGAATTTCTTTCGCAAAATCACCCATTACCTCAGAAACACCGAGCAATTGATCTGCAACTAATTTTCTGCTTTCCTGTACTTGTTTTTTTAATTTTTGATTTGCCTGATACAATGTCAATTCTTGATGGATTGCATCTGTCACCTTCTTCGACCTTGTACAATGCTTATCCCACTCCCTTTGAAGGCTAGAGGAAATATTCCCACCAGTATCAGCCATTTCAGTCATAATATCTTTCATATAGTCATAGGTTGTATTAAAGTTACGTGCCCAGCAATGTTCTTTACGAAAACATGTCTGACACGTCTTTTCTGTCACATTGCTTAAAAAGTAGTCTAGCTCCTTGTCTTCTTCCTCTATCATTTCACTTATATTTGTGGGAGAAAAACTTTTAGAGAGTGCTTGAAATACATTGGAAAACTGAGATACTCTTTGAGCTGTTACATCTCTCATTTTTCTCATATATTGCTGTTGTTCTTGGGAATATTCTGCTGTTCCTGGTATATGCTTTGCTATGCGTGAGGTTAAACTTCTCGGTGTCATAAGAAATAGGAAAACAGCTATAGTTGTTTCCATCAATGAAACAGATAGGACGCCCCCACCTTCTCCATACATGCCAATAAGGAGAGTAGCAATAAATAAACCAAGTGCTACACCGATTTTCTTTCCTTCTTTCAGCAATCCACCTAGAAGACCAGAAAAAGCCAATAAGCTCATATGATAGAAGCTAGAGATGCTTGCAAGACTAAAAATTAATCCGGTAACAACGCCAACAGTCGAGCCAATAGTGGCCCCTGCAATAAAGGAAAAGAGGAGAACTAAATAACGAGACATAATATGTTCAATCGATAAGCCATAAACAGCCCAGCCAATTGTTCCAGTCATAATAGAAGCTAGCATAATGATAAGACAGACAATTTCTTCTGTTTTAAGGGCTTGTCTTCTTTTATTGACCGTGAGTAACGGCAGACTTTGTAAAAAAATTAATGTAAGTATATAGCCAAGACTTCCTTCTACAAACGCTAACATTCCACCATACAGTGTAAAACCATTTGTTAAAAGATAGGCTTTCACTAAGCTGCCTAAAAAGACTAGTCCAAACACAAATAATGGTACAAGTTGCTGCTCTTTATTTTTCCAATTTAAAATGATTTTATAGCTAATCAAAAAGAAGAAAGACAAGACAAAATTAGAAGCTGCCTCTGTTACCCCTAAAGTAGCAGCACCGGCTATTAATCCAATAAGCGCGAGTGGTGCTTTATCTTTCCTTGATAGATATACTGCTGCAAAAAATGGAAGAGCAAAAGGAGTAAGTTGTCCTAATATTAAGGCTCGTCCAAGTAAAAAACCGAGAATTAATAGTAAAAAGCCCTTTACTAAAAAGAAGTTTTCTACTTTTGTATAAAATTTATGAACTAATGAACTGAAGCTATCCCGTGACTTCCCAAAATCAACTTCACCAATCGGATCGATTATATCCCTTTCCACTTTCTCCATAAACCACACTCCCTAACAAGTATCGTTGCTCCACATTATAGAAGGTAGCTATTTAAAAGTTTGTCAAAATAACGAAGCAGTTCCAATCTTTCGCTCGACTTCTTTCCTCCAATTTTTTATGGAAATACAAAATTCGATAGATTCCTTCTATCCAGGAAAAAGTAGTTACTTTATAATTAGTGAGCCTTATCAACAGACAAGCTTAATATAAATGGTCTTTTCTACTGTCACTTTTTTTATATTTCTTGCTTGTTTTTGTCATTTCATGCAATATGCTTTTTGGTCTTTCTACTCATTAACAAGTGCTTAAACATACATTAAACTACCCTATTAAATAAATGTCTAAAATCTATTGACATTGCGATTATTTATTTGTATTATATTAATTGTCTTGTTAATATTATGGCGGTGTAGCTCAGCTGGCTAGAGCGTACGGTTCATACCCGTGAGGTCGGGGGTTCGATCCCCTCCGCCGCTATCCAAAAAACCACGTAAAAAAATTTACGTGGTTTTTTTGTATTCTTTTTTACTGCATAGCTGAACAGACAAACTTCCTATAAAAATATAAAAAGCAAGCCAAATTGGCTTGCCTAAGCTATGGGAATATATAAACGATAAACCCTGCTATCTATTTGGTTATTCAGCAGCAAGTTACCCTCGTCTAGCGCCTCTTCCCCCGCGTTTCGACTCAGTATTTCGTTTCAGAGAAGCTAATCGATCTTCACTGTCTTTTAAGAAACGAGCCATTTTCGATTCGAAATTCTCCTTAGGAGCACGATTTTCATTTGATTTTGCATTACGTGACCTTTGAGAATTCCCTCCGGAATAGCCGCCTCTTGATTCTCTTCTTTCTCCGCGTTCGTATTGTGGTCTTTCTGGTCTCTCGGGTCTTTCTGGTCTATCTTTTGCTTTCTTAATAGATAGTCCAATTTTTCCGTCTTTCTCGACATTAATCACTTTCACTTCGACTTCATCGCCTACTTTTAAGTGATCATTAATGTCTTTTACATAATTGTCTGCGACCTCACTAATATGAACAAGACCTGTTGCGCCTTCTGGGAGCTCAACAAACGCACCAAAATTAGTAATTCCTGTTACCTTTCCTTGTAACTTGCTGCCTACTTCGATTGACATAAAAAAGTTTTGCCTCCTTAAGGATATAAAAAATCGTACTTACTTATATTATACAGAATGGAAAAAAAGAGTGTCAATATTACTGCTGACCTTATTATTTTCCAGTTGTGTTTTTTACATCTTTTTCAGGGATATTAAAAATAATTTCCCCTTTTTTTGAAAGTAATAAGTCTTTCCTTGCTAATTTAGCTAAATACTCTTCATCATTTAACTTAGCAATTTGGTCTTTTAGGTCTGCCTCTTTCTTTTCTAATGCAACAAGTTGTCCATCTAACTTTTCTTTCTCTGCTCTTTTCTCTTTTAAAGTGGAGCTTTGTGATATGAGTGTGGAAATCATGATAAAGCCAATAACAGCAGCACATACAAAGAACGTTGTCAGCCTGCGCATCAATAGCTTTTTCTTTCTAGCTCCACTAAGACTATTAGCTTGATGCTGTAAATTATATTCTGTTGGAAATGTTGTAACATCTGGTTTTCTTATGGCACTCATATGAGGCTCCTCCTTTCCATTATTTTTTTCTTTTAGCCATCCATTGTTTCAAATAGTTCTTTATTTCAAAGTAATATCCTGCCAATTTATTAAAAATTCTCTCGACGAATAATTTACCCTTTTTCGGCACAATTAGCCACAGCAGGGATAAAAGCCATTCAATTGGTTTAAAGAGTATTCCTATGATAAATCTTAATGTCCTAATTATACCATTGACAAGTGCCATAAGTCCCTTACCTAGAGCAATTATTATCGACAAAAGGAAGAAAATGATAGATTTAATTGGCTTATATACAATATTTACACCTATTCTAAGGAGAAAACGATAAGCATGGACACAAAAAGAAATAATTCCTTTTAATAATTGAAGGTAAAGAGTTTGAAATAAACTTTTGTACATAGCAAAACCTAATAGCAATGCTAAAGCCAAGTAAATGCGAACTTCTCCTTTGTTTACTAGAAAAAGAACATAAAACATAAGAAGAGCTTGCAAAACCCAAAAAAGGATATCATGGATAAAAACAATACTTCTTTTCCTTTTTGGCCTTTTCAAGAAGTATTGATATGTATCTAAACTTATTCCAAAGAATAGACCCATGCTAACCATTGCCAGCATGGTCATAAATTGTGTAGATAGTGTCATCGGAATATCTTGCTAAAGAATCCCTTAGCCTTATCTCCACTTTGATCATCCACATAAACTAAATCAAATACCTTACCTTTAATAGAGACGATTCCCTTTTCTACATCAAGGTTTTTCATTTGCAGATTTTGACCGCGAATAGATAAAAATCCCATTACTGTTTCTAATATAAATTCTTCGTTATCAAAACTCTCTACTTGCTTTACACCCGTAATATCAAGCAGCTTTCTTCCTCTCATAATCACATCATGGTCTACAGTATTACTTTTGGTCATATTTGATTCATGATATTGGCTCATCATTATCCCTCACAATCCATTAGTACAATCTCTACTTGTACAAATATATGTGAGGAATCCTTATTTTAGAACAAGCCTTATAAGCGAAGAAAATAACCCTACTTTGTTTATTGCCATCTATATCGATTACTAAACTTAAGAAAGTGTTTCTTCTTTAATTATTTTATACATATTGGCAGCATCTTCTTTTTTCGTGGATTCCTGCAACATTTCCACCTTAGCTGTAACTAGCTTTTGCCCAAAACGAACCTGTAGCTCATCGCCGACCTTCACATTTGTGCTTGCTTTCGCCTGCTGTCCATTCACTAAAATTCTTCCTTGATCCGCAACTTCCTTTGCCAATGTTCTTCGTTTAATTAAGCGCGAAATTTTCAAGAATTTATCCAGTCTCATCCTAATAGCTCCTTCATATTGTTATTTTTTCTTTGCTTCATTCCAAAATTGGTCTAATTCTTCTAAATTCATTTGGCTCCATTCCTTCCCAGACTCTTTTACCCTTTCTTCTATATAAGAAAAGCGCTGTATAAACTTTTTATTTGTCCGGAAGATGGCTAATTCTGGATCCACTTTATAAAACCTAGCAATATTTACAAGCGAAAACAAAATATCACCAAATTCACTTTCTATTTGTTCATTATTATTAACCTCTTTTAATTCCTCTTGAAACTCCAGAATTTCCTCTTTTACCTTTTCCCAAGCTCCTTCTACATTCGGCCAATCAAATCCTATCTTTGCCGCTCTTTTTTGCAGTTCATAAGCTTGCATTAAGTTAGGCAACGCACTATTTATTCCCTCTAAAACAGACTCCCTGTCCGTTTTTTCTTCTTGTTTTTTCGCATTTTGCCAATGTTTCATCACATCATCAACAGAATCTGCTTGTTCTTCTCCAAATACATGTGGATGTCTACGAATCATTTTATCGGAAATCCCTTCCAATACATCATCAATAGAAAAATAACCTTCATCTTCTCCGATTTGACTATGAAGCATCACTTGCAATAATACGTCTCCAAGCTCTTCAATAATGTGGTCAATATCTCCTTCATTAATGGCTTCAATTAATTCATAGCTTTCTTCCAGTAAATATTTCCGTAAGCTTTCATGGGTTTGCTTTTTATCCCATGGGCAGCCATTTGGTCCACGAAGCTCTGCTATTATCTGCCTCAGTTGAGAAAATTCTTTATATAAGAATTTTTCTTCCTGAACAGGAGGCACATATATGCTTGTTAAATTATTTAAATCTACCTCTCTATCCAACTCATGCAGCTCTATTTCTTTTATCTTTTCTAGACTGCTTCCCGCTGCAGTGACAATCTTAATTGGATAATCATATGGCAGCATATCCATTAAGGTTAACTTCACTTCCGATGCAGAAAAAGTATCATATACCTGGCCAATAATCAAATGATTTCTAAGCTGAATACTTGCTCGATTAAGAGCAGTTCCGTCTAGCAGCTGAAAGCCCTCAATTGGATCAATTCGCAATGCCTGAAAAATACTGTCTAAAAAGCTTTGACCACCAGCAATTTCGATAGAGGCAATTCCTTCTTTATCTTTTTCTATTAAGAGTTGTACTGTTTTCTCTGCAACAAGCGGGTGACCTGGAACAGCATAGACAATATCCATCTCTTTTGCTTTTTCTAAAAGGAATTCAACAATCTCCTCATATACGGCTTCAAATTGATTATGTTTTTCATAAATAGAATCAAAGGAATAAAAGGTTATTCCCTCTTGCTTAAGCGTTGAGATAACGGGATGATCCTTCGTCCGGACATATACAGTTTTATTGTCATCAATTAAGCTGCGATAGACACCTAACGGCAGCTGGTCTATATCCCCAGCTCCTAATCCAATAATTTTTATTTGACTCATTTTATTTCCTTCCTTTTTTCGGTAAAAACCATTTTAGTTTACTTCCTAATGGTAATAATGATAATTCCTTTTCTTTAAAAACATTTCCTCGCAACACGATTGCCACATATATTATTCCACCTATTACTACCCCGGATACTGCTTGAATAGCGCTTTTAATCCGGTCATGCTCGATCCCTTCAAGCAGTATAGAAGTAAGTGGTATATATCCTCTCAGTACAAGTAACATAACTAGACTCGCACCACTTATAATCATTATCTGTTTTAAACTAATAAGCGGTTCTTTGACTATTTTTTTCAATTTTACTGCCATTAAAATTAGAATGATAGATAATACAATAAGCGATGCATAGGCTGCTCCATCTATCCCAAAGGCAGGAATGAGCACAATGTTAAGAACATACTTCCCTATAAAACCTAATACAATCAAAAGGGCTGGATAGAAAGATTGCCCTAAGCCTTGAAGAACGGCCATTATCGTTGCAATAATAGCATTAAGGAATATTACAAAAAACAGAACAGTAAGCACTTCTGAACCGGCATCATTCTTAAACAGCATGCTGTTTGTCTCTCGAATAATCCCAATTAGCCCTACAGTCGCTCCAAGTCCAATAAAAAAACTGACTAAAAGAGAGAAATGGATATTTCTCATAAGATCCCTCTTACTTGTCTTTTGGCGATTCTTTGTAATAAGCGGGACAATACTTAAAGCCATCGAAGTAGAAATGATACTTCCAATTTGTATGAGCGGCTGCCCTCTATCATAAATTCCTTTCATCACTTTGGCCTTTTCATCAGCCATGCCATTTTCCATTAATAAGGAATATAAATTCAATGAATCTGCTAATTGCAATAACACTAAAAGCATACTACTAATAGAAATAGTTATGCCCTCATATATTACTCTTTTACAAAGAATACGATTCTCCTTTTCAAAAAGAAGCGAAAAGTGAAAAAGCGAAAAAGAAAGGGCGGATTTCCTATAAAAATAAATTAAGACGAACAAGGAGAGTAAGCCTCCGACAACAGAGCCAAACATAGCACCTGCCCCAATGGCATATAAGGAGTAACCTTGATAAGAAAAAAACACAGCGACGAACAGAATAATCCCTACTCTGATTAATTGTTCGCCCACCTGTGAAACTGCTGTCGGAATCATATTTCCTTCCCCTTGGAAAATCCCTCTCAAAATAGCAATCAAAGGGGAAAACAGAAACGCAAAAGAAATAACTTTCATTAAGGATGCCAGATGAGGATCTCCCATCCAAGAGGCAAGTCTTCCTGCATTAAAAAATAGAGCTAGAAAAGCTATCATGCCAATGGGAACAAATAAGAAAAAAGAGGAACTCACAAGTCTATTTATACCTGATTGATTCCCCTCTACTTTCATTTCCATATACAATTTTGATAGTACGACTGGAAAACCATATGTAGATAAAGCAATAATTACCCCATAAAAGGGATAAACTTGCTGATAGATATAAAAGCCTTTATCACCAACAATATTTTGAAACGGTATTCGATATACAGCACTTAGTACTTTAGTTATTAAGGCAGCTATCATGAGAATAAAAGCGCCTTTAAACCAGACATTTGATTGCGAAGTCTTCACATGTCTAGCTCCTTCCATAATTACTTTCGCTAGTATTATAGCATAGTTAGATGGAAGATGTATCCTTGCACATAACACTTTTTCCATAAATTAACATAAAAAGAGGAGGGGGACATAAGTGTTTAAGTCAAATTTAACCCCGAACAATTATACGCAAACAAAATTCGTATAATTGTCCGAGGCTTTTATCTATTTTATGAAAGAGAGGTTGTGGTAATCACCCGCAGACTGAATACACTTCGCTTCCCATGGGGCGAGCGCCAAGCCTCCTCGGCGCATAGAGTGTCTGTAGCGTAATGGAACGAATTGGTTTCACAACTAAATTAGAGGTTGTTCATCTTTATCCATTATATATTTTGTTTTTTCCCAGCCACGCCTAAAAACAAATCCCCTTATTACATAATGCTTATCAAGATAATAATAAGCATTGGTAGAAAAACAATGACATACCCAATTGGATTAGCAAAGTTTAATGTCCAGCCAACACCAAAACGCTTCTCCACAAAAATAGAAGGATCGCTTTTATTAAAATAAAATAAACCACCTTTCCAATAGCTATCTCCATCAAAAGATGAGATTTCTTTGGTGTCCTGTTCTTCTCCCTCCGCTCCGCGATTTAATCTTTCTAATTTAATCGTAAAGAAAATTGCTCCAATTAATAAAGATAAGGTAATAATAATTGGAATAAGAAAGACTAAGTGATCACTGAAGATATTATCGTATAAAATTGTTAATTGTAACAATATGATAGGAACCGTTATAGCAATAGACGTAAGAAGAAAGAACCAGCTTGTATATTTGCGATACTTTAGCTGTCTAAGCTTAGATGCTTGTTTATTATTGGCACTTATTTTAATCCCTGATTTTTTAGTGGCGCTGTTTATACTTAAGAACATAATCTGCATAACCAGTAAAATCAATAGCATGGACACACCAGATATAGGCGTCTTCTTCGTAAATCGATCAGCTTTTCCAGACAATCCCCAGTGTACAGGTATTTCCGCTGGTAATAAATGATACTGTGTTGCCGTAAAGACCAAAAATCCTACCGTAATAATTATTGGAATAAGAAATACATACCACGGGAGCATCTCATCCTTTTGTCTAACTCCAATTTCTGTTACATTTATTTCTTTTAGCTCCTCCTCCCACTTATTCTCTGCTTTTAGTGCCATCATTTTTCCGTGAAAGTAAAAGTAGAGACTTAAGCTCCAAAACAAAATAGCAAACAGCAAAACGGTTCCACCAATCGCTACTTGATCTGCTTGAATATTATTCGCCGCTTGCCAAATATAATAAGCTATAATCCCAATAAGAGAAGGAACGATAACGAAGAGAGAATATCGTCTTTTATAGGTTGAAATTTGCGGATTATTTACTTGTTTGTTGGGAATGGTTACCCCAAATACAACTGTTTTTCGTACTAGAAAAGGCATAGCCGCTTCAAAAAAAACAGTAATGATGATCATACTAATAAAAATAATGGTTTCCATTTTTTTATTCCTCCTTTAATTTATGGATAATGGATTGTATTAACCCAGTTATTTCTTTTTCCTTCATTCCTATTACTAACGCCTCCACAATCATTGGTTTTAAGCTATTTGAAATTCTGTCCTGCTCTTCTTGGGTTGGAATCCCATTGTTTGTTCGAATGATTGCACCAGATTTAGGAATAATTTGAATAAGCCCCTTTTTTTCGAGAGCATGATAACTTTTATTCACAGTATGCATATTGACACCTAAATCAGCGGCCAGTGAACGAACAGATGGTAACACATCACCATCCTGTAATTCTTGCCTAATTATCCCTATCATGATTTGCATAGTAAGTTGTTCATAGATGGGCATTTCCAATTCAGGATTTATTTGTATATACATCATTAATCACCTCATACTGTTATATTCTCATTATAACAGATTTGTTCTACTTTTAGTAGAACAATTTTCATCATAGAGTGCTATTCTTTTCGTAAACAAAAAAAGTCGACAGCTCTTTCCCGAGTTTGTCGACTTTTAAAATATATGGTTTAGTAAAAATGTTAGGCAAACCTTATGATTCCATTTGGCGAGCTAAAAATCCTGCTGCGGTTTCAACTGCCTTTTTCTCTACATCACCAAGTGAATCCTCTTTTGCGAAAATGACAACTGCCCCAATTGGATCACCATTTGCAATAATAGGACCAATAGTATAGGCAGAAATCGTTTCAGTAGTACCATCAACTAAGGATACTTGGTCTTGTTGATTCATCAGTATGGACCCTCTATCCTCCATTGCCTTTTCCACTACACTACTAATGTTCTTATTTAAATAGTCCTTTTTCGATCCACCCGAAACAGCGATGTAAGAATCTCTATCACAAATTAGCACAGCATTTCCTAAACTATCATAGAGAGCCTCAGCATATTCCTTAGCAAAATCGCTTAATTCACTTATAGGTGAATATTTCTTTAAAATTACTTCTCCATCTCGATCAACAAAAATCTCTAATGGATCCCCTTCGCGAATTCGTAATGTTCTTCTGATTTCTTTTGGGATAACGACACGACCCAAATCATCGATTCGACGCACAATTCCAGTTGCTTTCATTCCGTGTTGCCTCACTTTCATCAGATGATTTTTTTTAAATTGGCGAAAGCATTCTCACTATACATGAAATGTTCACCATATTTAAACATAGTATCTTTCATATGGTAAGTTCTATACATTAATCATGCAAAATTTTCTCTAGGTAGCTTTATTTTCCTTTTTGAATATTTCAAGAAGGAAAAAGATGATTTACCATATTATCAATTTTACCTCCCAGATTGGGATAAACCATTTATTTATTTATTTATTATTGTATTTACTTAGATGTCATTCCAAAGAAAATCTACTATTGTTATCTATATTGTTTATACCCTTGTCCCCCTATATTAAACATCCTATTCACGCTATTTTCTTTATAAAATAGGTAAATGGAAAGGAAGGTGCACAAAGAATAGCTAATGTGGAAAGATGGGTAATCTATATAACGATTTCCATAATAACTGGTTTCTCATATAGTATTTATAAGCCAATTGTGGAGAACACTTTCCAAATTAGAGGATTTTAGATCTTTGAAAATGAAAAACCCAAATGATTATACGAAATGTTAGCATCCGTATAATCATTCGGGTTTCTCCTTTGTGGGAATACTTACATTCCAATCACAAGACTGTAAGGAAACTCATCCCTATTATTTAGTAACTTGTTCTGGTTCTTTTTTAAATGTATTTAATGCTTCTACCATTTCATGGCAAGCCTTCAGCCACTTTTCTTTTTCAACACCCTTTACATGGAAGATCATTTTTAATTTTCTTCCTTCCATACCAAGACCAATCATTCGACCATACTTAGAACTCTTCTCAAATATTTTTTGGCCATCCATACGGTCGCTTCCATGTTCCGATAATAAAATAAGTACTTCATCCTTCGTCTGCTTGATCAACTCTACTCCTGCTTGCTTTCCATAAATCTTCATTTCTGTAATTTTGAAAAGATACGAAACTTCTTCTGGATAGTCTCCAAAACGATCAATTAATTCTTCTCTTAGCTCTTCCATATCCTCTAAGGAAGTAACACCTCTAAAACGCTTATACATTTCAATTTTTTGCTGTCCATCATTAATGTAAAAATCAGGAATATAGGCATCTATATCTAAGTCGATTTCAATCGTCTGCCTTAGTTCTTCACTAATTGTTCCTTTTCTCTCTTCAATAGCTTCTTTTAGCATTTGAGAGTATAAGTCAAACCCGACTGAATCAATAAATCCATGTTGTTGGGCACCGAGAAGATTTCCTGCACCACGAATAGTCAAATCGCGCATGGCAATTTTAAAGCCAGATCCTAACTCCGTAAACTCTTTGATTGCTTGCAATCTTTTTTCTGCGACCTCTGTTAGAACTTTATCCTTCTTATACGTAAAATATGCATAAGCTACTCGATTCGAACGTCCAACCCTGCCTCGTAATTGGTATAATTGCGACAGCCCCATACGGTCTGCATCCTGGACAATTAGTGTATTTACATTTGGTATATCTACTCCTGTTTCAATAATCGTCGTACTTACTAAAACGTCATATTCCCCTTCTAAAAACCCAAGCATTACTGATTCTAATTCATTTTCTGTCATTTTCCCGTGAGCATAAGTAACTCTGGCGTCAGGCACCAACATTGAAATTTCCTCAGCCTTTCTCTCAATGTCTTCAACCCGGTTATACAGAAAATAAATTTGGCCATTTCTGGCAAGTTCTCTTTCAATCGCTTCTCTTACAAGTCCACCGTTATACTCCATTACATAGGTTTGAATAGGGAATCTATTTTCCGGAGGGGTCTCGATAACTGATAAGTCACGTACACCTAGCATAGACATATGGAGTGTTCTTGGAATTGGTGTAGCCGTTAGCGTCAATACATCAATATTCGTTTTTAATTGTTTTATTTTCTCTTTATGCGTTACACCAAAGCGTTGTTCCTCATCGATAATCAATAAACCTAAATCTCGATAAGAGATATCTTTTGATAAAATCCGATGCGTTCCTACGACAATATCAATGGTTCCTGCTTTAAGTCCTTTTAGCGTGTCATTTTGCTGTTTTCTCGTTCTAAATCTGCTGAGTAAGCCAATTTCAATTGGATAATCTTGAAAACGCTCTCTCAACGTTTCATAATGCTGCTGCGCTAAAATAGTTGTTGGAACCAAGAAAGCTACTTGCTTTCCATCCGCTATCGCTTTAAAAGCCGCTCTGATTGCAACCTCTGTTTTCCCGTAACCAACATCTCCGCAAAGAAGACGATCCATCGGTCTTTCTCTTTCCATGTCTTTTTTGATTTCATGAATAGACCGTAATTGATCCTCTGTTTCCTGGTAGGCAAATGCCGCTTCAAATTCTCGCTGCATTTCCCCGTCTGGAGAGAAGGCATAACCAACAGAAGCCTCTCTTTCCGCATACAGCTTAATAAGATCATCCGCTATATCTTGAACAGAAGACTCTACCTTTTTCTTTACTTTCTTCCAATCGTTACCGCCTAATTTGTATATTTTTGGTTCTTTGCTCTCTGATCCAACATATTTTTGGACCAAATCAATCTGCTCAACAGGAACGTATAACTTATCATTTCCTTGATATCGTAAATGTAGGTAATCCTTGTGGACACCATTAATTTGAAGTGTTTCAATCCCAAGGTATTTACCAATACCATGGTTAACATGGACTACATAGTCACCAACATTTAACTCAGAGTAACTCTTTATACGCTCTGCATTTGTTAGTTTTTGTCTTCTTTTGGATAACTTTTTAGTCTTTGTCTTAAATAGTTCTTCTTCTGTTATTACCGCTAGTTTTAGGATAGGAAGCTCAAATCCTGACTGCAGATGACCTTCTAATAATTGAATTTTCCCTTCGGAAATCTTCTTAGCGTTTTTTTGAATCATTACTTCCATATCATAATCTTGAAGAACTTGCTCTAACTTTTCTAAGCGCTCCTCACTATTACCAAGCAGAACAACGGTGTAATGATTTTTTTTCCATCTTTCCATTTCTGTCTTCAAAACATTCATTTGCCCGTGGAAATTCTGCATTTGTTTACAGGATACATTTATGATATTTTGCGGATTAGTATTTGGAACATGGCGTAAGAATAAAGATAAATAGACAATTGGCTGTTTTGCCTGATGTAAAAGATGATTGATACTTTGAGATAAGGTTAACCCATGAATAATTTCTCCCTCACCTAACAAGCTTGTATACCAATCAGCTTCTTCTTTCTCAAGCGTGTCATTCATTTCTTGCACTCTACTAATTTCATCGACAATTAAAAAACCGTTACTCGGTAAATAATCTATTAAACTGACATGTTCTCCATAGAGAATGGATAAGTATTTATATAGTTGTTCTGGCTTTTGCCCATTTCTTAGCTGTTCCATTTCCCTGCTAATATTCTGTGTCAGTAACGTTCTTGTCGCTTCATCTTTTATTTTTTTTAAGCTTTGGGCTAAGCCTTTTTCCAGCATAGCCAGCAAGTCGCCGACTGCATTCTCATCATAAAGAATTTCTGTCGCCGGTCCAATGCTTACGTTTTCCTTTTTTTCCTTCGAGCGTTGATCCTCAAGCGAAAAGGCTCTAATCGAATCAATTTCTGTATCAAATAATTCAATACGGAGCGGATCTTCCTCTGTTAATGGATAAATATCTAAAATTCCACCGCGCACACTAAATTCTCCCGGCGATGAAACCATCTCCGAGCGTACATATCCCATATGAACAAGCTTTAATAAAAAGGCTTCTAAATCAAGATCTTGCCCAATTTCAAGCTTTAATTGCGCTTCCTTCCATAACTTTTTTGGAGGAAGCAGCTTTCTCAGACCTGCTACTGGCGCAATCATGATTCCCGACTTTTTTTTCGCCCAATAATTCAATACCTCTATACGCTGAGCCTTTAATTCTGGACTTGCAATACTAATTTCAGCTGCAATTAATTCATTAGCAGGATAGAGAAAAACGTCCTTTTCGTCCACTATATTGGTAATATCATCGTATAGCTTTTGCGCCTGTAATAAATTATGAGTCACAATTAATAATGGCTTCTTTGTTTTTTCATAAATTGATGTCATATATAAAGTACGTGCTGAATTGGAAAGTCCTGAAACTAATTGTTCATGTAATCCAGCATCTAGTCCTGAAATGACATTTTGTATATCTTCTTGCTGTTTAAATAATTGTTTTAGCCCTAACAAAAAATTTTCCCTCCCATTCGAAAGCAAAAGACACCATAAAATGGTGTTGAGCTAGTTTTTTCTTATTTTTTAGTAAAGTATATGACTTCCTGCTTGCTAGCTCTTTTTATTTTCAACGTGCATCCATTCCTGATAATTTGTTCTTATCTTACACGATATATCTATGATTGCAATCTATTTATTTCCTAATTAATGACTAGTTACTATTAATCCTTCAGCTCATGCCCCTTAAGCAGAATGGAATCATGCTTATCATGACATCATTTAAAAAAAGATGAAAGAAAATACTCCTTAATGTTGTTATATACGAGATATCTTGCCTATATTCCTGCTACCCGCAAGAAAACAAATATATAGACAACGGAAAAATGCTTTGGATTATTCCAAAGCTTTTTCCGAATTAAAAAACAATCCTCTAATGAATCAAATAATCATTTTCATAGTAGCCTGGGTTTTTTGACAATGATTCTTGGCAGTCCTCACAAATAGACTTTACCTCAATATCACCTGTTTGATGATATTGAATCATTTCTGATCGATCTTCGTCCGATAAATGATCAAATCCTAAGCGATTTGCTGCAATGGACTCTGTATCAAGTGTTCCCATATGCACACCACAATGTCTGCAATGATAATGTATAGCCATCCCTAGGCCTCCTTACTAGCACATTAATATTGCTAGTATTCACCTATTCGGATGTAAATATAACCAAAATAAGCGGATGGTTCTCTATCTTACTGGATATTATATTTATTCATTACTTGTAAAAAGGGTTCTTCTGCCCATTGGACACACGCATCTGCACATTTTTTTATGGTTCCCTCTAATATGTCCATTTCTTCTTTAGTAAATTTTCCAAGGACATAATCAACTACTTTCATTCCATTTTTAGGACGATCAATACCAACTCTTATACGATTGAACTTTTCTGTGCCAACATGAAGAATAGTTGACTTAATCCCATTATGTCCGCCAGAGCTTCCTTTTTGTCGAAGTCGGATTTTTCCGACTGGCAGATCTAGGTCATCATAAATAACGACTAAATCTTCTGGCTCTAGATCATAGTAATCCATAATTGGACGAATAGACTCCCCAGAAAGATTCATATATGTAAGCGGCTTTAATAAAATCATTTTTTCACCGCCAATAACTCCTATTCCATAATTTCCTTTGAATTTTGCCTTATCTAATGGAATATTATAATGACTTGATAAAAAATCAATTACTTCAAATCCAATATTATGTCTTGTTCTATCATATTGCTTCCCTGGGTTACCAAGACCTACAATTAATTTCATATGAATCCCCCTGCTTTTTCATTCTATACTCCTATATCATACAAGAAAAAGGTTTGGCCAATAGAATGCTAATCGGTCAAACCTTTTTCTTGCTTTTGCTTTTCTAGAAATCCCTTTCTAAAAAAGTACAGGGAGAATACATTTAGATAAATCGGATTATTCTTCAGCTGTTTCTGGCTCTGTTTCTCTGCCTTCCACATTATCCGGCATACCTTCTTCTTGTTGTTCTCCTGTACTAATTTCTTCTTCCTGTCTTGGTGCAAGAATTGATGCGATAACTTCCTCTTTTTCGTGGTTAATTTCTATTTTATCATAACCCTTCACATCTCCGACAGTAATCGTATCTCCTACCTGAAGCTCTGTTACATCAATATCAATACTAGATGGGATATCATTAGGCTTTGCTGTCACTGTTACTTCGTGTAAAGCCTGCTGCATAACGCCGCCATCTTTTACTCCAGCAGCTTCCCCCACTAAAGATACTTTTACTGGTGCACTGATAGCCTTTGATAAGTCTACCGCTAAAAAATCCACATGTATAATACCTCGCTTAATTGGATCAGCATCATACTCATTTAAAACGACATTATAATTTTCCCCATCAATATCTAGTGAAATAACGCCATTTCTTCCAACTTCACGAATCGTTTTCAAGAAATTAGCCTCACTCAAGGAAATTGCCGTATTTTCTATTTTTGATCCATAAACAATACCTGGAATTTCTCCATTATTTCTTAATTTTGTTAAGCTTGAATGTTTGTCCATCGTACGTTTTTTTGCCTGTAAAGTTGTTGTCATGATTTCACCTTCCATTATTTTATCAAATGAACACTCTTATATAAAAAATGCCCTAAATGGAAGATATTTAAACATAAAGAATTTGCTTTCTGTTTAAAAGAAAGGCACAATACCAATAGCCGCCTGCCTTTTAGACAAGCGACTAATCTGAATGATATAAAGGGTTCTATCAATCAAATAAGAAACTTACTGATTGGTCTTGGTGAACACGTAAAATCGCTTCACCTAATAGGTCAGCAACTGATAATTGAATAACGTTAGCTGAAAGTTTCTTTTCACCCAATTCGATAGAATTTGTTACAACTAATTCTTTGATTTTAGAATTATTAATTCTTTCCATTGCAGGTCCTGACAAAACAGGATGTGTACAGCATGCATAAACCTCTTTTGCTCCATTTTCTGCGAGAGCATTGGCACCAAGTGTAATGGTTCCAGCTGTATCAATAATATCATCAATAAGGATAGCAATTTTCCCTTCGATATTACCAACAATATTCATAACTTCCGCAACATTTGGCTTTGGACGTCTTTTATCAATAATAGCAATTGGCGCCTTTAATCGTTCTGCAAGTTTTCTTGCTCTTGTAACCCCGCCATGATCTGGAGAAACAATCACAAGCTCTCCATCGAATTCACGTTGACTGAAGTAATTACCAAGGATTGGCACACCCATTAAGTGATCAATCGGAATATCAAAGAAACCTTGAATTTGTGGTGCATGCAAGTCTAATGTAATAACACGAGTTGCTCCAGCTGTCTCTAATAAATTAGCTACCAATTTCGCTGTAATTGGTTCTCGTGCTCTTGCTTTTCTATCTTGTCTAGCATACCCATAATAAGGAATTACTAGGTTAATCGTCTTAGCTGAGGCACGCTTCAATGCATCAATCATGATTAATAACTCCATAATATGTTCGTTAACAGGTGCACTTGTTGACTGAATAACATAGACGTCACAACCACGGATACTTTCCTCAATATTAATTTGAATTTCACCATCGCTAAAACGTGTTACTGAACATTTCCCTAATTCTACTCCAATTGAATCGGCAATTTCCTGCGCTAAAGCTGGATTAGAGTTTAAACTGAATACCTTCAAATTTGGATCTAAATTCTTAACTGGCATGCTGAACCTCCACTGGTCTTTTTCCTCTTATAGTACGAAGAATGAAACATATCTATTAAACGAATTATTCTTCCTTTTAACCTATTTATTTACGTTTATAATTCTCTTTATTAACTTGACGTGCACGGGCAATCGAAAGTGCCTCAGAAGGAACGTTATCTGTAATGGTGGAGCCTGCTGCAACATAAGCACCTTTTCCAACTGTGACAGGTGCAATCAAATTGGAATTACATCCAATAAATGCGCCATCTTCTATCGTCGTCATAAACTTATTTTTGCCATCATAATTAACTGTAATGGTTCCACAGCCAATATTGACATCACTACCAACATTCGCATCTCCAATATAACTTAAATGAGATGCCTTACTGCCTTTTCCAAATGTCGCTTTCTTGATTTCAACAAAGTTTCCAATCTTCACTTCATCATCAATCATGGATGCTGGACGAATATGTGCAAACGGTCCAATATTCACATCAGAGCCAATGCTGCTATCATGGGCGACAGATTGTTTAATAGCCGTATTATTTCCCACTGTACAATTATTTATTTCTGTATTTGGCCCAATAATACAATCTGCACCTATTACAGTATTTCCTTTAATCATACTTCCAGGATATATAACGGTATCCTCTTTAATTGCTACGTCTGCTTCAATATAAGTATTGGACGGATCAATTATCGTTACGCCATTCCGCATATGCTGTTCATTGATTCGCTTTCTCATGATTGATTCTGCTTCAGATAAAGCAATCCGGTCATTCACACCAATTGTTTCATTGAAATCTGTGGTTTGGAATGCACTTACTGTTTCTCCCTGCTTTTTTAAAATCTCAATAACGTCTGGCAGATAGTACTCTCCTTGAACATTTTCATTGGAGACATTAGCCAACGCCTGAAATAGCAGTGCATTATCAAATACATAGGTACCTGTATTAATTTCTGTTATTTTTCTTTCTTCATCCGTTGCATCCTTGTGTTCTACAATTTTCTCTACTACTCCCATTGAATTACGAATGATTCTGCCGTACCCATCTGGCTTACTTGCCTTTGCCGTTAAAATGGTTGCCTTCGCTCCTACTTTCTCATGGTGTAAAAAGAGTGCTTCTATCGTTTCACTTGTCATAAGTGGCGTATCCCCGCATATAACGAGTGTCACTCCTTCTTTGTCTACAAGGAGATCTTTTGCTTGTATTACTGCATGTGCCGTTCCAAGCTGTTCTTTTTGATTTACGTATTTCACACTATTACCAAGCTGTGCTTTTACTTTTTCTGAACCGTGGCCAATTACTGTTACGATTGAATCCACTTGTAGCTTTTCCACTTGATCTACAACGTGCTGTACCATCGGTTTCCCACAAACAGGATGAAGTACTTTATAAAGTTTTGACTTCATTCTAGTACCCTGTCCTGCGGCTAAAATCACTGCGTAACGAGTTGTCATTCACAGGCCTCCAATAACCTTTTTATCCACTAAAAAATATATCTCAAATACATCTTGATTTCAAGGAAGGATTCACATTTTATGTATGCTTCTTTATAAAAGCTGTTTTATTAATTGTAACATTTTCTTTTTTCCCTATAGAGAATACCTTCGCCAACCATGAGAAAGTGATAAACCTTATCTATTTTATGATACTAAAAGAACAAATTGTTTTCATTGGAAAATCAAGGGGTAAATAGGAGAGAAATAGAAATAAAAAAAGAGCCTTACTCTTAGGAAGTAGGCTCTAGCTGCAGATTATTTTAGGAAGCTCCAGCTTCTTCAAATTCAATTTCTAATTCACCCAGGCGGTGGTATTCTGCCAAAACTGCTTCCTGGATTTTTCCTCTTGTACCAGAGTTAATTGGATGAGCGATATCCCTAAACTCACCATCTGGAGTTCGTTTACTTGGCATCGCTACAAATAGTCCGTTATTTCCGTCAATTACCCTAATATCGTGAACAACAAATTCATTATCTAGTGTAATAGAGGCAATAGCTCTCATACGTCCATCCGTGTTAACTCGGCGTAGCCTTACATCAGTTACTTCCATCCTGTTCACCACCTTTACTAGAAGATAAAATCTAGTTATTAAATTCAACAGAATTTTCATAACTCCTTCTTTTAGGTGAAATTTTTTAGAATATTTAGGAATAAAATAAAGAAAAAGTGCCGAAAAGTGATAAAATCTTCTGTTTTTTCCACTTATTCTCCGACTATCCTCCTTCAGGAAGCAACTTATTTACAGAGCGCGATGACTTCGATTTCAACTAATACATCTTTAGGGAGCCTAGCTACTTCTACACATGAACGAGCGGGCTTATGTGTAGAGAAATATTCTCCATACACTTCATTGATTGCTTGAAAGTCTTCCATATTTTTAATAAATACAGTCGCTTTCACAACTGTTTCAAAGGAAGCACCTGCCTCTTTAAGAACAGCTGCTAAGTTTTTGAATACTTGATGTGTCTGTGTCTGCACATCTCCCTCTACTAAGTTACCTTCTGCAGTTAAAGGAATTTGACCAGAACTGAAAAATAAATTATTCACAATAATCCCTTGAGAATACGGTCCGATAGCTGCTGGTGCGTTATTTGTTTGAACAACTTTCATTTGTCTTTTCCCCCTAAGAGTTACTTTTTGTCGAAATAATTACCATTTTCCACAGAAATTTTCTTTTCTTTTACATCGACACCGGATAATTTTACTAGTGATAAATAATCATCCACTAGTCTTTCCTCGGCTTCCTCGGCTTCTACTAATACTGCGATTCCTGCAACGCTTGCATTAAATTCCTCTAATAGACTAATCATACCATTGATGGTACCGCCAGCTTTCATAAAGTCATCCACAATCAAAACTTTTGAGCCATCTTCTAAACTTCTTTTAGAAAGCAACATCGTTTGGATTCTTTTTGTAGAACCAGAAACATAATTGATACTCACCGTGGAACCTTCTGTTACTTTACTATCTCTTCTAACCATAACTACAGGAACATTTAAATAAGTTCCAACTGCATATGCCAAAGGAATTCCTTTAGTAGCAACTGTCATGACCACATCAATATCCGTATCAGCAAAGGCAGAGGCAAACAGTCTCCCCACTTTTTGCATGATAGTCGTATTTCCCAGAATATCATTCATATATAGATAACCACCGGGCAAAAGTCTTTCTGGACTTTTTATCAAATCACAAAGCTCTTCAACAAATGGTTTCGCTGCTTCATCACTGACTTTTACTTGATACTTTACTCCACCGGCTGCTCCTGGCAATGTATGTAAAGTCCCTATTCCTCTTTGCTCAAATGTTTCTTTAATAATAGCCAAATCTTCGCTGATTGAAGACTTGGCTGCACCGTACTTTTCTGCAAAGTAAGAAAGAGATACTAACTGCCTAGGATGCTCCAGCAAGTAATTCGTCATGTCTATTAAACGCTCACTACGACGAAATTTCATAACTGAACCCCCAAAATCCGAATATTTAAAGACAATTTTACATTATTATACGGATTTAATCAAGGGTATGTCGCTGTCCAATCATTCGAACCGCAAATACTTGATCACAAAATCCTCTTAAACCATTATAAACACGATTCATCCTTGAATCATGTTGAATCAATCCAAAAACAGTAGGTCCACTTCCACTCATAAGAACAGCATCTGCACCAAATTTGCAAATTTGTTCTTTAATTTGAGCAACCTCTGGGTATAAGGTTAGAGTAACATTCTCTAACACATTCCCGACATTTTCACACATTAAATCATAATCTTTCGCTGAAATGGACTCAATCATTTTTTCCGTATTTGGATGCTGTATTGTCTCAGTATCTAGTCTTTTATAAATATCAGCTGTTGATACACCAATAAACGGTTTTGCCAAAATAACCCAGCACACTGGTGGCGCAGGCAATTCCTTAATGATTTCCCCTCTTCCAGTTGCAAGGGCAGTGCCCCCATAGACGCAAAAGGACACATCAGACCCAATTTCAGCTCCAATGACAGCTAATTCATCTAATGTTAACCCTAAATCCCATAACTTATTTAAACCACGTAATACTGCCGCTGCATCGCTGCTTCCTCCAGCAAGACCTGCTGCAACAGGAATATGTTTCTCAATTTTAATTTCTACGCCTTTTTTCACATCAAATTTTTCCTTTAATATACTTGCTGCCTGATAAGCAAGATTTCTTTGGTCATCAGGAACAAACCTATTAAGAGAAACTATTTTTATTACATCGTTGTCTAACAATGCTAGCTCAATTCTATCTGCTAAATCAATTGTCGTCATAATCATTTCTACTTCATGATACCCATCTGGTCTCTTATGAAGCACATCTAATGACAAATTGATTTTAGCTGGCGCTTTCACCAAAAGCTTCAATATTTCCACCCACTTAACAAATTTCATCATTTACTTTTTTCTCCAACTAACGAAAGAGGATTTTCCTTAAAGGAGATAATAATAGTAGGCTAGACGAACTTTATCTTACCCTTATTCCGTGTCTAACAAGCTTTATGCTCATCTAATCTTCTATATAGATATAGTGATTTTACCACAAATTATTCTCTTACATACAATCGAGATTGTGTTTTCCCTATAATTTATCAACATTTGAGGTGCGGTCTTACTCCCCATTATCTTGAATAAAAAAAGAATCTATCATTAACTCCTTATATCTATACTATTTAATGGATAATATAGATATTCGCTAATGATAGATTCTATAAATTGCCGTGGGTAAATCCAATTTGATTATCGTACAAATAAGATGGACGTAAAGTGAATTTTGAAGTTACAGGTTACTCTTTATTTTGAGTAAGAAGACTTTGCTCTGCTATTTCTATTGCCCTTTTGACCATATTCCCTGCGTCTCTTGCACGAATACCGCCCCAGCCCTCTTTCTGGACCACATCATAGAAACCAAGCTCTTTTGCTAATTCTTCCTTTAATCCTTCGGACATAATTCCTTTTCGTCTACCCAAAGTGAATCTCCCCTTTCATCACCCACGGTAAGCTTAGTATGTATCCATCACTAGTTTTTCATGTTATCTATTTGTTGCCAAAACATATGCTTATTTATACATCTATAAGCATCTTTATTTGCCATATCATTATTTTTCTCCATGAAAAAAGCAGCAAACAAATTGTTCACTGCCGCTTAATGCTTTCAAGCAATAATAGTTAGCTTAAAGCAATTTGTCCTGATGTATCCTCGAAGAAGGTAATTTGAACCGTTTCTGTTAAAACATCTGCATAGCTGTATGATACACGTTCAAATGCATTTTCATCCTGATCTAACTCCACTACAAACACAGATGGATAAGTCTCTGCTAATACTCCTGAACGTTCAATTGTCTTCCGACGACCGCCATTTGCCTTCAGCATAAGTCTTTTTCCTAAATTTGAATCAAGAGCTTTTTTTATATCTGATAATGTTTTTGCCATTCGGTCCACCTCACTGTGTAAAGTATATCATACTGACACAACAGAGTCAAATAAAAACATAAATTATAACAGTCTTTTTTAGAAGTTGTCAATATTTTTTATTCTTATTTTTCTCCAATTTTTCAACAAAGATAGTTTGCACAAAGTGAGCATAAATATGTAGAAAATTTCAATTTTTTTCAAATACTTATATCTTTCAATTGCAATAAAGATTATTCAGGATAAAAACACACAGAATCCAGCTAGCATAACCCCCTTATTAAAGGGCAAAAGCTTACCTTATCCTGTGTGTAATAGTTAAACCTAGTATATGCTTCTATCTTTGTCACACCTCTTCTGTTGAATCTACATGATATGGCATGCCTGTTCGCAAAACTCCCTTTGTTTCAATTCCACCTAGCCCCTTTTCACCCGTTAATGTATTCCTTAAAACATCCCAAACATTTACTCTTTCCATAAATGGTGTAAAACTTATCTTGGCAACAATATAAACTGGATCAAGGGCATGAATATTTACTCTTGAGGGGGAACTTGCAAAATTAGCTCCTGCATAAATAAGCGATTCAAAGTGGGATTGACAAGCACCAGCAAAAATAACTAACTGATCCAGATTAGGAAGCTTCTTTCTCGCCTCTCTGACGGTCTGTACAAAGTATTTCGAGTGTCGGTAGGCATTAATATCACTTTTATCTCCTAACGCTTTAGAATAAGCATCATGACCTGTTATAACTAGTATGTCAGGGCGATAGTAATCCAAAAGACTGCCTATTTTACTTGGCATCTCTTTTTCATTGCAGTGCACTCCATTTACGGGTATCCCAATTTTTTCGTATAAAGTGAGACACTTTTTCAAATAGTTTGGATCTCCATCAATATGGAGTACCTTACCTGGTAATTGAAAATAGTTAGAAGGCTTGCTATAAGCTTCTGTTACTTGATACTCCTGCTTTCTGCGCAAAAGATTCACATCTTGTCGAAATAATTGGAGAGATTGTTCCTCCATCAACTGAACCTTTTGGGAAATTTTTCGTTGCATCGGTTGATTAATCAATACTAAATCCTCATATGGAGCATCTGCAATCAAGCGAAAATCTTCTCCATAAAGAATGGCAATTTTTTGGCCATTTACCTCTTTCATGTCAATTATTCGAAACAATAAATCACATTGATAAGACTCTCTACCGACGATATCCATGATATTTATAGTCACTCTTGTCACTCCAATTAACCCAAACATGTCTCTCCTGAGTGGATATTATTATTCAATATCTATCTCTGATAAATTATGCATACGTCTATAAAGGTGTGAGCAATTCAAAAAGAAGAATTAAAACATCTGCTGCTCTCTTTCTAACAACAACCTTTATCAAATAAAGCATCATATAAAAAGGTGCACAGAAAGCTTCCTCTTCCTTGAAATTTTTTAAGGAAGAGAAATTAATCTGTACACCTATTTATCATCATTATTTTCCAAATGTTTCATAAAGTATGTCACTTAGCTTTGCGAACTCTTCAATAGATAATGATTCTCCGCGTCTAGAAGGCTCAATTCCCGCTTGTTCCAGCGCTGCTATGATTTCTGCCTTCTTTTCTTTTCCACCCTCTAATTGGCTCGATAAGTTATTGAGAATCGTTTTTCTTCTTTGGGCAAAGCTTGCTCTTGTTACTTGAAAGAAGAATGCTTCGTTTTTCACTACAACAGACGGTGTTTCTCTAATCGTAAGACGAATAACAGCTGAATCCACATTTGGTTGAGGAACAAAAACAGTTTTTGGTACAATCATAACCACTTCTGGTTTTGTATAATACTGAATGGCAATTGAAAGAGAACCATATTCCTTCGTTCCTGGCTTCGCTGAAATTCGTTCCGCCACTTCTTTTTGAAGCATCACAACAATGCCTCTTAAGGGTAATTTTTCTTCTAATATCTTCATAATAATCGGCGTTGTAACATAATAAGGTAAATTAGCAACAAGCATAATATCCTTAATATCTTTAAACTCTGTGTCTAACATTTCCTTTACATTTGCCTTTAAAATATCCTGGTGGATAATTTTTGCATGAGGATATGGTTCAAGTGTCTCTTTTAAAATCGGTAATAGACGTTGATCAATCTCATACGCTACAACCTTTTTGCTGCGCTTTGCTAATTGTTCTGTCAATGCACCAATTCCAGGACCAACCTCTATTGCGCCTGATTCTTCTGTTAACTGCGCATGATCCACAATATTCCTTAAAATGTTTGTATCAATTAAAAAGTTCTGTCCTAAGCTTTTCTTAAAGGAAAATCCATATTTATCTAGTATTGCTCTCGTCCTCGCGGGTGTTGCTATATCTTTATACATGCTTATCCTCCTGGCGTATTTCCTTAATCGCTTGTGCAAACTCTGCCTTTGTAATATGAAACATCAGTAATCGTTTATAAAGCTGTTTTCCATTTGTATACCCAATTTTAAGCAGCCTACCTAACTGTTCTCTTCGCTCCTTAGAATCAGCACCGCCAATTAAGCCTGCATCAATTAAATCTTCTTTCGTAATTTCTTCCTTTATTGTTTCCTGCATCAAATGTGCTTCTTTTAATGCTTCTCTAATTACTTCTACTGATGCATGTTCCACCCCAACACCTTTACCATGCTTATGGATAGCAAGCTCCTTCGGGATAAAGGCATGCTTGCATTCAGGAATATGCATTTCAATTGTATGACGAATTTTTTGACCTGGATAGTCTGGGTCAGTCAAAACAATAACTCCTCTTGTTTTTTGTGCTAGCTTTATTTTATCTAATGTCTCTTGATTAATGGCTGAACCGTTTGTTTCAATTGTATCTGCATCAACCGCTCGCTTAATAGCGGTGGTATCATCTCGACCTTCCACTACTATTATTTCTTTAATCTTCATGGAACCTCCAAAAAATATTTAAAATTTGAAAAAAAAATGAAACATAATTGTAACATGAATCGTCTATATATACAGAGAGAGAAATATTTTAATTATTATCATTATAGCTAATATTTATGTTTAAACAAATGGCTGACTCTTTGCAAGTTAATTAACAGATATTGAACCATAAAAAAGACAGAGGAGATGCTTCCTCTGCCAAATCAGCTATCTTTCTATCATCGATATTAGATGATAAAATGTCGAGATTTCTATTTTACCTAATTAATTATTTTTATCTTAACTTGCCTGTTACCCCAACGGTAAGCTTCGGCTTTCGTGGAAAAGAAAACATCTATTTTCTGCCCTTTTACACTTCCGCCAGTATCTGCGGCAACAGCGTAGCCATAGCCTTCAACATAAACTTTTGTTCCTAAAGGGATAAAACTTGGGTCGACAGCGATTACTTTTGCATTCGGATTAGCTTTCAGATCAATACCAGTAGCCGTTCGGCCAGAACATCCATTACAGCTAGCAGTATATGCTGTTGAATTGACGAACACTTCTTGCCCATTTTCTTCACCACGGGATGCAAGTTGAATGACGTCGTCTTTTGTTCCAACAGATACAATTTTATCCTGCTTTTCTTTCACTGTTGTTTCACTTAGCAATTTTCGGGAAATCTCTTTGCCGTTTTCCTTCGTCACCTCATACTTTTTAGAGACCACTCCTTCTGTTCCCTCTTTAAGTACTTTTTCTGTTCCGTGTGGAAGATCATCGTCCTTTTGGGTGATTACGGCAAAATTAATCGGTTGTTCCACTACATCGGTGACCTTTTCTATTCTTGTTATATTAACAATGGCTTCGTCTTTCACTTTTTCCTTTAGAGCTGGTTCAACTCGGTCTAATTTATCAAGTGAGATCTTCTGTTGTGTTAAAAAGTCAGCGACCGTAGTCGAAGTGGACCATACTTGCTTTTTCTTTCCTGCGTCTACTAGTGTTACTGGAAATGCTGTATGTACGACAACTTCCATTTTATGTTCTATAGGGTTATTTTCTTTCTGATTGATCTGGTCATGCTCGTTCAAAGAAATTTTTTGTTCTTCTAAAAACTCCTTAACAGTATCAACTGTTGTCCAAACCGTTTTCTTCTCGTCGTCTTTTTGCAATTCAACCTGTTTAGCTTCTTTCCAGACAACTTCTAAGTTATCTGTCACCTTTGTGTTTAACGAGGGAAACACATAATCTTCTGAGCCAACGGTAATGCCTAAATCATCAAATATTTGTTGTATAGTAGATGAGTGCGTCTCGATGATTTGTTCTTTACCATTTAGCGTTAGTGCCACAGTACTTTTAGTAGTTTCATAAATTATAAATCCAATACTACTCGCAAAAACGATGAAACTAGCTAAAAAGATAGACACTTTCTTCTTGCTCAAAGATTTTGAAAACAGGTTTTTCATGTTTTTGATTACGATGAAAAACGCCTCCTTTTCTCTCGGAGTGATTATATAGAGTATCATGTCCGCTGTCAACCCTTTAGAATCTCTGAACGTATATCCTATTATGCAAAAAAAACCAGCGAAAGGAAAGAAAGAAATCTCGACATAATTAGTCTATGAGAAAAGGAAGCAATGTAGAACCATTAAAAATAAGAGGAAGTTCGGACAAGCTCTTTCTGCATTCGACAAAAAACTTTATCAGTTTATGCCGAATAATTTTTTTGCGTTTTCAGTTGTTTTTGATGCCACCTCTTCATAGGAAATCCCTTTAATAGCAGCTATCTCTTCTGCTACTAGTTTTACATAACTAGGTTCATTGCGTTTTCCTCTAAAAGGGGTCGGAGCCAAATATGGGCAGTCCGTTTCGATTAATAAATGATCTAACGAAATGGCTTCTGCAACTTCCTTTGGCTTTCGTGCATTTTTAAAAGTAACCGTTCCACCAAGCGAAATATAAAAATTCATATTTATGCATTCCAGTGCAGTTTCTACGCTTCCTCCATAACAATGCATAATCCCGCCTACCTCTTTTGCATCCTCCTCTTTTAAGATTTCAACAATATCAGCAGTCGCTTCACGGTTATGAATAATTATCGGGAGTTTTACTTTTTTTGCTAATTGAATTTGCTTTCTAAATACTTCTTTTTGAATATCTTTTGGCGATTTATCCCAATGATAATCTAGTCCCATTTCTCCTATTGCAATGACCTTTGGATGCTTTGCCAATTCTTCAATCCAAGCCAAATCTTCATCTACCATATCGATAGCATCTACAGGATGCCATCCTATGCTTGCATAAACAAAATCGTACTGCTCAATAAGCTCCATCGCCTTTGTAATAGTAGGTCTATCAAACCCCACCACTACCATTTTTTCCATTCCTACATCAAGTGCCCGTTGTATCACTTCTTCTATATCATCTTGAAACTCATTTGCGTTAATATGTGTATGTGTATCAAATAACATGATAAACATCCCTCCATCATCTGTTAGATATATTTACACTTTATTTTTTAAGACCGTTCTATCCTTGCGCCACAGTCTTAATGAAAGAAGAAAAAACATAGAGATGATTAAAATATGGAATTTCCCCGCCCATTCTTCTCCATAAAAGATCTTGGCGATTTCCCCATTAAAACATCTCCATGTTTTTTATATCATTTTATTTTACTTTTGCACCGAGTGGTAAAGCCTCTGCGATTGTCGCTAGAGACAATTCACCGTCATGACTTCCAGCTAAAATCATTCCCTGTGAAAGCTCGCCTCTTAATTTAACTGGTTTTAAATTTGTTACACAAATAACTTTTCGTCCTACCAAGTCTTCAGGAGAATAATATTTAGCGATTCCAGAAACAACTTGTCTTTTTTCATAACCTAGATCCAATTGTAACTTCAATAACTTGTCCGCTTTTTTTACAGGTTCAGCTTCCAGTACTTGTGCTACACGTAAGTCTACTTTCATAAAGTCATCTATTGTAATTTCCTCTACGTCCGGAACTTCTTGAACCTCTTGTTTCTTTTCCTCTTCCATTTGAGGTCCCTTCATTTCGCTTTTGATAAATTCCACTTCTTCTTGAATGTCTAATCTAGGGAAAATAGGATCTCCCTTCTCTACTATAGTACCCGCAGGAATGACACCAAAACGTTCCAGGCTGTCCCATGTCTGTAAGGATTCGTCTTGTATGTTCAACTGTCTAAAAATCTTGTCAGGTGTTCTTGTTAAAAATGGTTTTAACAAAATGGCGATTCTTCTTAAAGATTCTGCTAAATGATTCATCACAACTGCTAATTCTTCTGTCTTTTCCTCTTTCGCTAATACCCATGGCTGTGTTTCATCGATATATTTATTATTTCTGCTGACTAATTGCCATAATGTTGTTAGTACAACAGAGAACTCCATATTCTCCATATGCTCCGCATATTTCTTAACCGTTTCTTGATGTGCTTCCACAAGTGACTTTTCAAAAGTGCCTTCTGAATTTTTATAGGTAGGAATTTCACCATTAAAGTACTTATTAATCATCGCCACTGTACGATTTAATAAATTCCCTAAGTCATTTGCTAAATCGAAATTTACTCTCTCTACAAACGCTTCAGGAGTAAACACACCATCAGAGCCAAATGGTACTTCTCTTAATAAATAATAACGAAGAGCATCTAATCCATAACGGTCAATTAACGTCACTGGATTAACCACATTTCCTTTTGATTTAGACATTTTGCCATCTTTCATTAGAATCCAGCCATGTGCAAAGACTTTCTTTGGCAATGGTAGATCTAATGCCATAAGCATGATTGGCCAATATATCGTGTGGAAACGAACAATTTCCTTCCCAACTAAATGTACATTTGCCGGCCAAAACTTTTTATATAGACTCTCATCATCAGAGCCATATCCTAGCGCAGTAATATAATTGGAAAGGGCATCGATCCATACATATACCACATGCTTCGGATCCCCTGGCACTTTAATTCCCCAATCAAAAGTAGTTCTTGATACTGCTAAGTCTTCCAATCCAGGCTTAATAAAGTTATTGATCATCTCGTTCTTGCGAGATTCTGGCTGGATAAATTCTGGATTTTCCTCGTAAAATGCTAACAAGCGATCTGCATATTTTCCCATTCTAAAGAAATAGGATTCCTCTTTTACTAGTTCAACGGCATGACCACTGTCGGGGCTTTTCCCTCCAATTATTTTGCCATGTTCATCGTAAATAGGATCAACCAACTGCAGTTCTGTATAATATGTTTCATCAGAAACAGAATACCATCCTTGATATTCATCTAAATAAATATCTCCTTGATCCACTAATTTCTTAAACATTTTTTCGACAACATCTGTATGTCGTTTTTCTGTTGTACGGATAAAATCATCATAGGAAATATCAAGCTTATCCCATAATTCCTTTATTCCTGCCACAATTTCATCTACATACTGAATAGGTGTAATTCCTGCTTCTTCTGCTTTGCGCTGAATTTTTTGCCCATGTTCATCCGTTCCAGTTAAGTAACGAACTTCATATCCTCTCATTCTTTTATAACGAGCCATTGCATCTCCAGCAACTGTTGTGTAAGCATGTCCAATATGTAAATTGCCACTTGGATAATAGATTGGCGTAGTAATATAAAAAGTTTTTTCTTGATCCTTCACTTAATTTCCTCCTATATATATGTATATAATATGTACCTTTAGTAAGATAACTGCTATTACTATTGTAACCATTCTTCTTTTTTATCGAAACAAAAAAGTATAAGAACATTTATAAACCGCATAATTATTGCCATTTTTCCTTTTATCCCATCAAAATATACCTAAAAATAATTAGTAATGCAACAGCGATGTTTTGGAAGAAAGAATGAGAAATAAAAATGTTGTTTTTTGTCGAAAAAATAATAAAAATAGAACAAAAAGACTATACCAATTTATCCCATCCTATGTTTATTTATCAATTTATTCTCCTGAAAAGCCTAATTTAATAAGGTTTTTAAAATACAATAATTTCAAAATAAAATAATTGACGTTTATGGGAATGGCTGGTATTATAATAAACATACAAAGAAATTTGTCGAAAATTAGCGAAAAAAAATATAAATACTTACTTTTGGGAGGAGAAAAGAAAATGAAATCTACAGGTATTGTTCGTAAAGTTGATGAATTAGGTCGTGTGGTTATTCCAATCGAATTAAGACGTACATTAGGAATTGCTGAAAAGGATGCTCTAGAAATTTATGTAGATGATGAAAAAATCATCTTAAAAAAATATAAACCAAACATGACTTGCCAAGTTACTGGCGAAGTATCAGATGATAATCTATCTTTAGCTGGTGGTAAATTAATCCTCAGCCGTGAAGGTGCAGAGCAATTAATCGCGGAAATCAAAAGCAATTTTGAACTTGCAAAATAAAAATAAAGTAAGCAATGTGTAAGTACATCACTCTTTATTGATTCGTAGCTTCTTGAAAAAAATTAAGAGAAATACTTATTCGTTCTTTTTATAAACTAAAGGACTGCCGCCTTAAAGGGGAACACCATCATATTTTTGATGTTCCGATTTAAGGCAGCAGCCCTTTTTCTTATTGAATATGATATTCTTGATATATGTCTCTTTTTTGCATTTCTCTATCTAATGCAGTCTTTTTAATTGCTTCTTTTACCGTAATTCCCTCTTTTTCCACATAGTGATCTACATGTTGAACAATAGACAAGTCTTCCCACCAATTATTTTCTTCTGTTTGTAATTCTCCTTGTTCAATAACTAAACAAAACTCTCCTCTTATTTCTTCTGATTGAGACCAAGCAATTGCTTCCTCTAGAGTTCCACGAATAAATTCCTCATATATCTTTGTCAGCTCTCTACATAATGTAATCTTTCTATTACCGAGAATCTCCCTTATTAAAACCAATGTTTCTTTTAAACGATGTGGGGATTCATATAAGAGCAGCGTGCCTGGAACGTTCTTTAGAAAAAGCAACTCCTTTTTCTTCTCCTTCTTTTGGCGATTAAGGAAACCATAAAAGTAGAAAGGATGTGTCGGAAGCCCCGAAGCAATCAGTGCTGTTAATGCTGCATTCGCTCCTGGAAGAGGAATAACTGGTATTTCTTGATTAATAGCATCTATAGCTAGTTCATATCCTGGATCTGCAATGGTTGGCATTCCCGCATCACTTACTAATGCGATTATTTTATCCTCTTTCAAAGCTTGTATTAGCTTTTGACCACTAGCCTCTTTATTATGTTCATGATAGCTGACTACTGGAGTAGCAATTTCAAAATAATTGCATAGTTTTTTTGTATTACGTGTATCTTCTGCAGCAATAATATCTGCCTCTTTCAAAATTCTAATTGCTCGAAAACTCATATCTTCTAAATTCCCGATAGGAGTAGGGACTAAATACAACGCTCCCCCTTTTTCTTTAAAGCTTTTTTGTTGTTTCATTTCCTTCACCTACTTCCTTCCATAAAAACTTTTCCTTCTTCTTTCTATCTAGCTGTTTAAAAGCATACTCTGCTTTCATGGCTTCTTGTTTTGTCTGAAATTCCTCATAGTAAATAACAGATACCGGTAAACGTCCTCTTGTATATTTTGCTCCTTTACCTTCATTATGCGTTTTTACGCGCTTTTGAAGATCATTTGTATAGCCAGCATAATAGCTGCCATCCTTACACATTAATACATAAAAATAATGACTCTTATTTTCCATACAGTATTCTGCTCATTTCCTCTGTATAATTGTTGCCATCTTTATAAACAAATAACGGAGGGAGAACTTTTAAATCTGGTTTCCCATCTTTTATCGCTTCAACTAATAAAATATTCGCTTCTTTTCCTTCCTTTGGATAAACAAATCGGATACGCTTTGGTTCCAATCGATTTGCCCTCATTAATGTAATAATATCTAATAGTCTTCCTGGTCGATGAACAAAAGCTACTTTTCCACCTTGTTTAACCAATTGACTGGATATACTAATTGTATCCTCTAGCGTACAGAGGATCTCATGTCTCGCAATAGCAAGATGCTCATTACCATTAATCTCTTCCACTGAATTAGTCTTCTTAAAGTAAGGTGGATTACACGTCACTGCGTCATATTTCTCATACCCAAGTAAACCAGGAGCATCCTTAATATCACCATGAATCATTTTTATCTTTTGCTCTAAACGATTATACTGAATGCTTCTATTTGCCATATCATATAATCTTGCTTGTATTTCTACTCCTACAATATCTCCCTCTGTTCGAAGCGACAAAAAGAGTGGAATTACTCCATTCCCACTACATAAATCAACAATCGCCCCCCTTTTCACAGGAATAGAGACAAAATCCGCTAATAATACTGCATCTAATGAGAAGGAGAAAACAGATGGACTTTGAATAATTCTTAATCGTTCATCCAGCAAATAATCTAATCTTTCATCTCCAATTAATGGAACCACTCTTTATACCTCCATCTTTCCTATTTCCTGCATAGAAAAAGAGATGTCTCAAGAAGAAGAGTCATCCCCTGACAATACATTGGTTGTATTGCTTACATACTCGGGCAATAATTTCTTTGAGACATCCTTATTTTTTATTAAGAAACGATAAACAAAAAAGACAATCTCCATCTTTTCGAGGACTTCCAAAATGAAGATTACAAATATGAAAACCTTCTTGATATAGTCTTGCCAGGTTGTCATACCCTTCCCCTATATCAATATTTTTCTCCTCTATCATCTTACCTTGTTTTATGTTCCTTCTTTTATTTTTATCTTGTTTCGAATCCTTTTCTCTTGGTATATCCTCTAAGTGCCTTCTTAGATTTTCATTTTCTAGCTGCAGCCTATTATTCTCTTCAATAAGCTCTGCTACATGCTGTTTAAGATCACCTAATTGCTTATATAAATTACCAATTTGACTTTCCATATTTATTACTGATTCAAAAACTTCTTTTTTATCCACTCTTCCACCTCATTAATCTGTGGATTGAACTGAAACAGCATCCTCTTGCAGTATCTCATCTAATGTATATTCAAGCACTCGTTCTTGTTCAGAAATTTCCACTTGGAGTACACGTTCTAAAATATTTAAACCAACAACTTTTCCCTTTCCATCCGGTGTATCAATCCAATCACCTAAGTCTGGTAAAAGTTCCTTTGCAGCTTCATAATCGTCATTCTCATATTTTAAACAACACATTAGTCGCCCGCATAATCCGGAAATTTTCGTTGGGTTTAAGGAAAGGTTTTGGTCTTTTGCCATCTTAATAGATACTGGTTCGAAATCCCCTAAGAAAGTCGAACAGCATAACATTCTTCCACAAGGACCAATCCCGCCTAGCATTTTCGCTTCATCTCTTACACCAATCTGACGAAGTTCAATTCTTGTTCGAAAAATGGAAGCTAAATCTTTTACCAATTCCCTAAAGTCTACTCGACCATCTGCGGTAAAATAAAAAATGATTTTATTACGGTCAAATGTATATTCTACATCCACTAATTTCATATCTAATTCATGCAGCGTCACTTTCTCACAACAAACATCATAAGCCTCTTTTGCTGCAACCTTGTTTTCGGCTACAATCATCTGATCTTTATGATCCGCGATTCTTAATACTTTTTTCAAAGGTAAAACTACATCATTTTCATCTACTTTTTTCGGTCCAATAACTACTCTCCCGAATTCTACACCCCGAACAGTTTCGACGATGACGAAGTCTCCCTTTTGAATGATTAATTCATTTGGATCAAAATAATATATTTTTCCAGCTTTTTTAAAGCGGATTCCTACAACATCATACAACTGAAGATCCCTCCTGCAGCTCTAGCACCAGCTGCTCCATCAATAACTGTGGATTCATATTCCCCTGCAGCTTTCGCTTTGCTTCAAAAATAGCTGTCATTTGTTCCGTTAAGCGTCTGTTAGAAGTTCTTAAAGCGTAAGTATCTAATCGTCCCTTTTCGCTAACGTATACAATCTGATCGTGCTTGCCAAGCTGTATATATAATAAATCTTTATAAAGCAGCAATAATAAATCAAGTCCTCTATCAAACTGGTCCTTTTCTTTAAATTGAGAAAACCAGTCTCTTTGAAGAGCTACTAATGCTTCTAAAGGAGCTCCTTTAAGAGCCTCATATAATTTTACCACTATTTTTTGCGCTTGTACAAACCATTCATCCGTACTAAGTGACAATGCCTCTTCAAAATTATTGGTAATTTGCGCAAGTAAAGGGGCTTCATTTGGTTTTATTCCATTTCTTACTAGTTCTTTAGCCATTTCATTTGGGGATAATGGTGTAAAGGAAAGGACCTGACACCGAGACAAAATAGTCGGCAATATTTGCTGAATTTGTTCTGTTATTAAAATGGCCGTTGTTTCTGCATTCGGTTCCTCTAAAAACTTCAGTAAACTGTTAGCCGCATTTGTAGTCATTTTATCTGCATGAACAAGAATATACACCTTTTGCTTTGACTCTACTCCAGTCTTGGAAAACTCTTCTTGTAGGCTTTGTATTTGATGCTTCTTTATGGATAATCCATCTGGCTCAAGTAAATGCACATCAGGATGGTTACCATTATTTATCCGCTTGCAATTTGAACATGTTTCACATGGAACATATCCTTCTATAGTATTTTCACATAAAATGCTCTTAGTGAGAACTAGACTTATTTCCCTTTTACCTGTTCCCTTCATTCCTTCAAAAAGATAAGCATGAGCTAATCGCTCTTTTTTTAAGCTGTTTTTTAGCATCTTTAAAACAATGGGTTGTGTCCCTTCAAGCTGTTCCCACGTCCTTGTCAAGACAATCACTCCATTTACATATATATATTAATTAGTAGACCTTTAATTTTACCATTTTTATCTAAGGTATTTATGCCATTTTTCTCATTCGCGATTACTTCTTCTGTTGATTATACTAACTTATCATCAATTACCTGTACAACACGCGAATTTTCCTAGGCCAAACTGATCCCTCGCGTTGTACTTTTTACCTTTCATCCCAAATTCAACAGCTTCTTTTACAAACTGTTTAACAAGAGATTTATATTTAGTTAAGTCTTTGAAATTTTGGGTTTCCCTAACCTATTGCTTTAATATCATCGATGTTTTTCAACAATTTTGAAGCTGATCGACCTTTAATTTCTCATTTTGTTGTTGGACATATCTGAAATTTAGAAGCTCCTAAGACTACCTTTGTTTCTAATCTATTTTCCAGATTGATTCAAATCTCTTTATTAACTTCTATTTTTCCTCCTGAAGAGCGGTCTGCTACTTATTAGAAAAGGATATGCGTATCCTACTTTTTAACTTTTATCATTTAACTATGAAAGTACATCGGTAACAGAAGTTACCGATGTACAGCTTAAAATTGTTTAAATTGCTCTACAGGTAATACAAAGACTGTTGCTCCGCCAACTTCTACTTCTACTGGATAAGGGACATAAGAATCTGCATTTCCTCCCATTGGCGATACAGGTGCTACTAATTGGTCTCTTGATTGACAATTTTCTTTAATGATTTGTAATGCCTTTTCCACACGTATATCTTCCGTTCCTATCATAAAGGTGGTATTTCCAGATTTCAAGAATCCGCCAGTACTTGCAAGCTTTGTCGCTCTAAAATTATTTTCAACTAGTGCATTAAGTAATTTGTTACTATCTTTATCTTGAATGACTGTTAGAATTAATTTCATTTTTATCCCGCCCCTTATTATAGTTTCCGAATGATTTTATAACTTGTTCCTATTATAGCAATAAATATAAAAACAAACAGCTGAAAGAAAAAATAATTCTTTGAGAGCCTATCCATTTTTTATTTTGTCATCACTATATGCATAATACCCTATTATTTAAATAGCAACGCACTTCTACTTTAAAAAACGATTAATAATATCTACTGTATCCTCCAAAACCTGTTCTAATGGTTTCGATGCATCTACTTTTATGATTCTCTCTGGAAATCTTTCTATTACCTTATAATAGCCTTCTTGTACTTTTTCATGGAATTCAATCTTTTCTAAATCCAAACGGTTAATTTCTCTATCACTCGTATTACTAATTCTTGCTAAACCAACCCTTGGATCTAAATCAAAATAAATGGTTAGCTCAGGCATGGTATCTCCAATTGCAAATTGATTAATTTCCCAAATTTCATCCATATCAATTCCTCTTGCATGCCCTTGATATGCCAATGAACTATCAATGAAACGGTCACATAATACAATCGCTCCGTCGTTTAAAGCTGGAATGACCTTCTCTACTAAATGCTGTCTTCTAGCAGCTGCATAAAGCAATGCTTCTGTTCGCGCATCCATTTCAGTATGCTTAGGATCTAATATAATATTTCTAATTTTTTCTGAAATAGGAATACCACCTGGCTCCCTTGTCTTTATAATCTGTAGTTCTTTTTCTTGATAATAATTTAACAACATATCAATAACGGTTGTCTTTCCCGCTCCCTCTGGTCCTTCTAATGTAATAAAGATACCTTTTGTCACCTTATTGTCCTCCTAAGTTGTCATTTCTCAAAAATGGTAATTTTATTTTTATATATAGATGGGCTTCCTTGAAATCTTGCTCCATCCTTTAATAAGTTCGTTATTTGTTTAATATGATAGTTCGTTATTTCCTCTCCAGGCATTAAAATAGGAATTCCTGGTGGATATGGAATAATTGTTTCTGCACAAACTGCATGTAAAGCTTCACTTAATGAAACTTCCACCTTACTTCGTGTGGCTTGTTCTTTTTCACTAAGTTTTAATTCTACTATATCCTCACGCTTTTTTATAGATTCAACTGTCTCACTCTGAGCAGAATGAGTATGTATATTTTTAAGAAGCGCCCTTTTTATTTTAAAAATAATCTTCTCTAAAGGATAAGAGATTCCTTTCTTTAACAATGGAAAGACAAATAATATATTATTTGAATCAGCTAACTCCGTATATATACCCTCTTTTTCTAATTCTTTTTGTAATTCAAATCCGCTTCTATTTTCTGTTGATTGAATAGTAATTTTTAAAGGATCTCCATCATAAGGATAGTTTAGTACGTTTAGCTGAGGAATTGTATGAAGTTGTTCCCGAAAAAAAGTTACCATTGTATGTAGGTATTCCCAATCCTCCATGCTATAGTTTGCTATATAATGCCTAGCCTTATCTAGGGAGGCCATAATAAGGTAAGAGGGACTGGTGGACTGTAAAATGTCTAAGTAATGTTTAACATCCTCTTGTTGAACGAATGCCGTATTATAATGTAAATAAGCACCCATTGTTAATGCTGGAAGCGTCTTATGTGCTGATTGAACAACTATATCTGCACCTGACTCAACTGCTGAAGGTGGAAAATTTGAATTTCCTTTAAAATGAGCCCCATGCGCTTCATCTACTAATACACAAATTCCATTAGCATGGGCTAAGTCAATAATCTCTTGTAAATTTCCAACCATTCCATAATAATTAGGAGAAGTTAAAATAAGCGTTTTGACTTCTGGAAATCGTGCAATTGCCTGCTCAATTGTTTTTTTCGAAAGGACTGTATCGACTTTCCAATCTTCCTCATAATCCGGGCTAAGTAAAATGGGCTGTGCCTTTGCTAACTTTATTCCATTCATAATTGATTTATGGCTATTCCTTTGTACAAATACTTTGTCACCTGCTGTTAAGGTGGCTAATATCATTGCTAAATTACCAACAGTACTCCCATTTACAAGAAAATAACTTTTCTTAACTCCATAAAAATCTGTTAGTAGTTTTTCTGCATCTGCAATAACACCAGTTGGTGCATGTAAATCATCTAAGCCATTAAGCTCTGTCACATCAAAATTCCATAAAGGTCCTTTCCACTCATCTTCCGGAGAAATTAATTCTCCATTCTTATGACCAGGTACATGAAAAGAAATATTATTTTTCGACTGAAATTGCAAAAGTTTAGAATATAACGGTGTGTTTTCTTGCAATTGTATTCCTCTTTTCTTTTTTCACTCTATTTATTTTATCATTTTTTCTTTATAGGAAGTAATTTACGCTTCTTTCTATTTTCTTATTTAAAGTATTTTATTTAGATAATATAAATCCCTTATTCATTCATACTGGGCTATTTATCAATACCCCTTTAGTCTTTCTTATTAGTAATATTTTAGTTTAGTAGTTTTCAAGAATAAAGGTATGCGTGATTACTAAAATGGTTAGAATAATGTCTATGGAGGTGGAGAAATGGGGAAGTATCAATCAAGTAGAGCAGAAGCCTGTCTCATATGCGAAGAATATAAATTAGAAGGCATTCATCTATTCGAATCCTTTATATGTATGGATTGCGAAAGAGAGATTGTTAATACGAAGACAAATGATCCCAAATATCGATTTTTTGTTCATCAAATGGGAAAAGCACGAACTCTTCAGGAAAGACGACAAGCTTAGATATAAATAAAAAACAAGCATCTAACGAATAGATGCTTGTTTCCTTATTGCCTGGCGACGTCCTACTCTCACAGGGGGAGAACCCCCAACTACCATCGGCGCTGAGAAGCTTAACTTCCGTGTTCGGTATGGGAACGGGTGTGACCTTCTCGCTATCGCCACCAGACTTATTTATTTCGAGAATTATTCTCTCAAAACTAAATCATTTAGAAGTATTCCAAGTTGCCAAGTAATCATTTTGTCCAGCTCCAACGCCTATCAAACTTCCGATAAACAGGCGTTTCCGCTTTTCATTTTAGTTAAGTCCTCGATCTATTAGTATCAGTCAGCTCCACATGTCGCCACGCTTCCACCTCTGACCTATCAACCTGATCATCTTTCAGGGATCTTACTAGCTTGCGCTATGGGAAATCTCATCTTGAGGGGGGCTTCATGCTTAGATGCTTTCAGCACTTATCCCTTCCGCACATAGCTACCCAGCGATGCCTTTGGCAAGACAACTGGTACACCAGCGGTGCGTCCATCCCGGTCCTCTCGTACTAAGGACAGCTCCTCTCAAATTTCCTACGCCCACGACGGATAGGGACCGAACTGTCTCACGACGTTCTGAACCCAGCTCGCGTACCGCTTTAATGGGCGAACAGCCCAACCCTTGGGACCGACTACAGCCCCAGGATGCGATGAGCCGACATCGAGGTGCCAAACCTCCCCGTCGATGTGGACTCTTGGGGGAGATAAGCCTGTTATCCCCGGGGTAGCTTTTATCCGTTGAGCGATGGCCCTTCCATGCGGAACCACCGGATCACTAAGCCCGACTTTCGTCCCTGCTCGACTTGTAGGTCTCGCAGTCAAGCTCCCTTGTGCCTTTACACTCTACGAATGATTTCCAACCATTCTGAGGGAACCTTTGGGCGCCTCCGTTACTTTTTAGGAGGCGACCGCCCCAGTCAAACTGCCCACCTGACACTGTCTCCCACCCCGATCAGGGGTGCGGGTTAGAATGTCAATACAGCCAGGGTAGTATCCCACCAATGCCTCCACCGAAGCTGGCGCTCCGGCTTCCAAGGCTCCTACCTATCCTGTACAAGCTGTACCAAAATTCAATATCAGGCTGCAGTAAAGCTCCACGGGGTCTTTCCGTCCTGTCGCGGGTAACCTGCATCTTCACAGGTACTATAATTTCACCGAGTCTCTCGTTGAGACAGTGCCCAGATCGTTACACCTTTCGTGCGGGTCGGAACTTACCCGACAAGGAATTTCGCTACCTTAGGACCGTTATAGTTACGGCCGCCGTTTACTGGGGCTTCAATTCAGAGCTTCGCACTAACGTGCTAACCCCTCCTCTTAACCTTCCAGCACCGGGCAGGTGTCAGCCCCTATACTTCGCCTTGCGGCTTCGCAGAGACCTGTGTTTTTGCTAAACAGTCGCCTGGGCCTATTCACTGCGGCTCTCGCAGGCTTGCACCCGCAAGAGCACCCCTTCTCCCGAAGTTACGGGGTCATTTTGCCGAGTTCCTTAACGAGAGTTCTCTCGCTCACCTTAGGATTCTCTCCTCGCCTACCTGTGTCGGTTTGCGGTACGGGCACCCTAAATCTCACTAGAGGCTTTTCTTGGCAGTGTGGAATCAGGAACTTCGGTACTATATTTCCCTCGCCGTCACAGCTCCGCTTATGTGGTAATGGGATTTGCCTCATTACCAGCCTAACTGCTTGGACGTGCTAATCCAACAGCACGCTTACCCTATCCTCCTGCGTCCCCCCATTGCTCAAACGATTTAAAGGTGGTACAGGAATATCAACCTGTTGTCCATCGCCTACGCTTTTCAGCCTCGGCTTAGGTCCCGACTAACCCTGAGCGGACGAGCCTTCCTCAGGAAACCTTAGGCATTCGGTGGATGAGATTCTCACTCATCTTTCGCTACTCATACCGGCATTCTCACTTCTAAGCGCTCCACCAGTCCTTACGGTCTAGCTTCAACGCCCTTAGAACGCTCTCCTACCACTGACATCATAGATGTCAATCCACAGCTTCGGTGATACGTTTAGCCCCGGTACATTTTCGGCGCAGAGTCACTCGACCAGTGAGCTATTACGCACTCTTTAAATGGTGGCTGCTTCTAAGCCAACATCCTGGTTGTCTAAGCAACTCCACATCCTTTTCCACTTAACGTATACTTTGGGACCTTAGCTGGTGGTCTGGGCTGTTTCCCTCTTGACCACGGATCTTATCACTCGTAGTCTGACTCCCAAGAATAAGTATTTGGCATTCGGAGTTTGTCTGAATTCGGTAACCCGATGGGGGCCCCTAGTCCAAACAGTGCTCTACCTCCAATACTCTAAATCTTGAGGCTAGCCCTAAAGCTATTTCGGAGAGAACCAGCTATCTCCAAGTTCGATTGGAATTTCTCCGCTACCCACACCTCATCCCCGCACTTTTCAACGTGCGTGGGTTCGGGCCTCCATCCAGTGTTACCTGGACTTCACCCTGGACATGGGTAGATCACCTGGTTTCGGGTCTACAACCACATACTATTTCGCCCTATTCAGACTCGCTTTCGCTGCGGCTCCGTCTCTTCAACTTAACCTCGCATGTAATCGTAACTCGCCGGTTCATTCTACAAAAGGCACGCTATCACCCATAAATGGGCTCTAACTACTTGTAGGCACACGGTTTCAGGATCTATTTCACTCCCCTTCCGGGGTGCTTTTCACCTTTCCCTCACGGTACTGGTTCACTATCGGTCACTAGGGAGTATTTAGCCTTGGGAGATGGTCCTCCCTGCTTCCGACGGGATTTCTCGTGTCCCGCCGTACTCAGGATACACTCAAGAGGGAACGAAGTTTCGACTACAGGGTTTTTACCTTCTACGACTGACCTTTCCAGATCGATTCGTCTACCCCGTTCCTTTGTAACTCCATATAGAGTGTCCTACAACCCCAAGAGGCAAGCCTCTTGGTTTGGGCTAATCCCGTTTCGCTCGCCGCTACTCAGGGAATCGCGTTTGCTTTCTCTTCCTCCGGGTACTTAGATGTTTCAGTTCCCCGGGTCTGCCTTCAGTACCCTATGTATTCAGGTAAAGATTCTATCCCATTACGGATAGAGGGTTTCCCCATTCGGAAATCTCTGGATCAAAGCTTACTTACAGCTCCCCAAAGCATATCGGTGTTAATCCCGTCCTTCATCGGCTCCTAGTGCCAAGGCATCCACCGTGCGCCCTTTCTAACTTAACTTAGTTTCGACCAAAGATAAGCGGCGTATCTCTTCGTCAGCTTCTTCACTCTGCTCCTCACGTATTTTCGTACGCTCCGGTGCTCGTTCGGTCGCTTCCTTGACCTACTTGCTTCTCTTTGCTCTCCAATCTTTGAAGGAGTATTCGTTTAATACGACTACTTTCAAAGAAGTAATTCTCTAAAATAGAGAATCTAAGATGGCGATTACTCGGTTTATCTTGGTTACTTCTATTAAATGATTTAGTTTTCAAAGAACAATTTTGGTGGAGCTTAGCGGGATCGAACCGCTGACCTCCTGCGTGCAAGGCAGGCGCTCTCCCAGCTGAGCTAAAGCCCCAAAAATGGTATATGTTTTTTCAAAAAAATGGTGGGCCTAAATG
>NZ_JBBOWF010000002.1:1610000-1632500 GCF_038006945.1 Niallia sp. FSL M8-0099 | reverse complement strand
TTAGCACTTTTCAGCCATGCGCTTATTTACTTTAACAAAGTTGAAAGGATGATGCGAAAACAAAAAACCGAGTACACGATTCTGATATGCTCCTCATTAAGTAGACAGATAAAATCTGTTATCTAATGGAGGAGCAGTTCATTCTTCACTCGGTCTGCTTATTATTTCAATAAATTTATTTTTCTTTGTTTTGCTTCTTTAAATAAAAAGAAATATTTTGCCTCTGATAATTTAGCCTCACTAATTACTTCATCGGAAGGATCAAAACTCTTATCTAACAAACTTTTATCATTTAACCATTCTTTTTTCAAATGGCTAAATTGAACTAATAGCTTCTCATCAAATTCCTTCCTTAACTTTCCCTTTCTTCGAAAGAACATCGCTAGCCCTCCTGTACCCTACACTTCTCTTCGACCTTCTAATGCTTTAGATAGTGTAACCTCATCTGCATATTCTAAATCTCCACCTACCGGTAAACCATGAGCAATTCTAGTGATTTTAATACCTGATGGTTTGAGCAGACGAGAAATATACATAGCCGTCGCTTCTCCTTCTATATTCGGATTTGTTGCCATAATAACTTCTTGGGCCTCATCATCCTGTAATCTCTTTATCAACGAAGGTACATTAATATCTTCTGGTCCAATCCCATCCATCGGAGAAATAGCCCCGTGGAGAACATGATAAAGCCCGTTATATTCTTTCATTTTTTCCATTGCAATGACATCCTTTGGATCTTGTACTACACATATAATACTTCGATCTCTTCTACTGTCTTCACAGATGTAGCATGGATCTTGATCTGTAATATGTCCACAAACAGAACAATAAGTTAAGTTCCTTTTCGCATTAACTAGTGCTTTCGCAAAATCCAGCACGGTATCTTCCTTCATATTTAATACAAAAAAAGCCAGTCTAGAGGCCGTTTTAGGCCCAATGCCTGGCAATTTCATAAAGCTGTCAATTAGCTTTGATATAGGTTCAGGATAATGCATAATCTCCCCCCTTAAAACATTCCAGGAAGGTTTAATCCTTTTGTAAACTGACCCATTGTAGAATTTGTTAATTCATCCGCTTTTTTCAAAGCATCATTTGTTGCTGCTAAAACTAAATCTTGCAACATTTCTACATCTTCTGGATCCACAACCTCTTCCTTAATAATCACATCAATAATTTCTTTATGACCAGATACAACAACAGTTACCATTCCGCCGCCTGCTGTTCCTTCAATCTTTTCTTCACCAAGCTGTTCTTGCGCCTCTGCCATTTTCTTTTGCATCTTTTGCATTTGTTTCATCATATTTTGCATATTTCCCATTCCACGCATATATACTACCTCCAATTTATAGTTTCCATTGGTTTTTACATAATAGATTACTTACATATATAACCAATAGGTTCAAAATTAATCCTTCACTTCTAATAATTCTTCACCAAATAATTTTATTGCTTCTGATACAACGGAGTTATCTTGTCGCTCTTCACCGTCTCCTTCTTCAGAAGAATCTAAGTGCTGGGAGCTATTGAGAAATTCTTCTCTAATGTTGAGCCATTGATCTTCAGGGACTCCTAATAAATTATACCTTTTTCCAAGGAGTTGATACAAAGAATTAGTGATTGTCTCTATAAATTTAACATTATCTAATGCCATTTGACAGTGGATTTCATATTTAAATTTAATAATGATGGAATCCGTTGATGCAGCAACTGGTTCTGCTTCATTCAGCAATGCAGCTTGCGATCTCATTTGGTTTTGCACAAGAGTATTTAGCATAGCTCCCCAATTACTCTTTATACTTTGCAATTCTTGCTTTGTTGCATTTTTTAGTGTTTCTGTTATTTTCCCTAAAGGTGCTTGAAATCCTTTTCTATTTGTTCTTGTTTTTTTCTGTGTAGGCTGTGCTTCAGTGACTACTGTAACACCTTTTTGCTTAATATTCGCCAACTCTTCTTCTAAAGAAGTTATCTTACTCAGCAAAGATTGGATTTCTGGGATGTTTACATTGGATTGTCCAGATATGTTTGGTGCTTCCAACTGACATAATTTCACAATGGCTACTTCTAAAAATATTCTCGGATGGTTTGTCCAGCGCATATCTTGCTGTGTTTTATTCAGCAAATTTATGAGCTCATAAATTTGTTCATGTGAATGTGTTTCTGCAAGATCTTTAAAATCATCATCCAATAAAACTCTTTCTAAGGATTCCTCTAAATTAGGGGCCGTTTTATAAAGCAGCATATCGCGATAGAAAAAGATGAAATCTTCGATAAATCGATTAGAGTCCTTCCCGGCAAGCAGTAATTCATCTAAGGATTGGAGCCCTCTTACCGTATCTCCATCTAAAATAGCTCTCGACAATGTATTTAAAAAGTTTTGTGAAACAGCCCCCGTGACTGTCAAAGCATCTTCAACCGTAACTACTTCATTACTATAAGAAATCGCTTGATCTAGTAAACTTAAAGCATCACGCATTCCACCATCTGCTGCTCTTGCAATCATTTGTAATGCTTTTTCCTCACAAGAGATCGCTGATTCATCCATAATCAATCTCATTCGATTGACAATCGCTTGCGATGTAATTCGTCTAAAATCAAACCGCTGACATCTTGAAATAATGGTTAAAGGAATTTTGTGAGGCTCAGTAGTGGCTAAAATAAAGATTACATGTTTAGGGGGTTCCTCCAATGTTTTTAAAAGCGCATTAAACGCTCCAATTGACAGCATATGAACTTCATCAATAATATATACTTTGTAAGGTACAGAGCTAGGAGCAAATTTCACCTTATCTCTTATATCCCTTATTTCTTCTACTCCATTATTGGAAGCAGCATCTATTTCAATTACATCAGGGATAGTACCATCTGTAATTCCTCTACATGCATCACATTCATTACAAGGTTCACTAATGGGTGCTCTCTCACAGTTAACAGCTTTCGCTAATATTTTTGCCGCACTTGTTTTCCCTGTCCCTCTCGGCCCAGAAAACAAGTAAGCATGAGAGATTTTTTGCTGAAGAAGGGCATTTTGTAATGTCTTTGTTACGTGTTCCTGCCCTACTACATCTATAAACTGTTGAGGACGCCAAACCCGATATAAAGCTTGATAGTTCATAGTACCCTCCATTTTTTATTTTCCTTTTTATTATAGCTTATCCGTTTATATTTTTACATCCATAATAGCATACATAAAGACATGAAAATAGTTATTCTCTTTTTCTAAGAGAACAACTATTTTCAAACAAAAGGAATGCAGCCACTCCCTTTAACTTACAAAAAAACTCATCCACATAGGATGAGTTTTGTATGTATAAATATAACTGCCGTGCACCTTTCATCGACTGGCACCCATAAGCGTTACTTAAGTAGTTAGCTCAGTCCAGGTAACCCTGCGGCACATGGGGGTGTCCACTTAATGCTGCTTCCTTCCGGACCTGACATGGTTCATGGATTCCCATTGCGCAGGACCCGGACGTCAACACCACTTACTTAAGGCAGACCCTACAGGATACCAGCCTCAGAAAGGAATTCAGCCTCGCTAGAGCGGATTGCGAGTACAGGGCACCGCTACCTCCCCGCTTAGCACGACAAAATTGATACCGAAGTATTAGGTGTCCTAAGACACACTCTTAGTATACTGATAATGGACGGAAAAATCAACATAAAGCATTTGTTAATTATTGTAAGCATCCGAATTGCTTGTCTTCCGTTCTTTTTTCTTCTTTCTTCGGTTTCTAATCTCCCGAAAAAAAGATGTTAATAACTGTCCACACTCTTCTGCTAATACACCTGTAATTACTTCACTCTGATGGTTAAATCGGTTATCTTGAAGCAAATTCATAAAAGTACCCGCGCATCCTCCCTTTGGATCAGCTGCACCATAAACCACCCTTGGAATTCGTGACAGCAGGATAGCCCCAGAACACATAGCACATGGCTCTAACGTAACATAAAGCGTAACTTCCTCTAGTCTCCATGTTCCCAATGCTGTGCATGCCTTCTCAATAGCAAGCAATTCAGCATGAGCAATGGCAGATTGGTCTGTTTCTCTTAAATTATGTGCTCTAGCAATTACTTCTCCTTTATAAGCAACAACTGCACCAATCGGCACTTCTCCTATTTCTGCAGCCTTCCTTGCTTCCTCTATAGCTATTTTCATAAATAATTGATCTTGATTTACTTCCATAATTACAGCCCACCTATATAAAAACACAAAATTTGTAATGAAAATTCTTCTTTTACTTAAACTAAGAAAATCAATCCTCTTTTCCAACTAACCTATGCTGGAATTTAGTTTATCTTCCATCGCACTAGCTAATTTTTTATTCTACCATCTTACATAGAAAAGGAGAACCATATGAAATCATCTGACACAGCTCTCTTGATTATTGATATGATAAATGACTTTCACTTTGAGCATGGAAATATTTTAGCAGAAAAAGCATTAATAATTGCAGAACATATTCAATTGCTTAAAAAACAATGCAAAAAAGAAAAAATACCGATTATTTATATCAACGACCATTATAATCTATGGCAAGCTGAATTGAATAAAGTAATTGATTATTGTAGTAATGAAAAAAGTGAACCTATTATTGATAAAATCAGACCTGATGATACCGACTATTTTTTAATCAAACCAAGACATTCTGCTTTTTATGGCACGGCTTTATATACACTACTTCACCAATTGCAGGTCAAAAACCTTATTCTTACTGGAATTGCCGGAAATATTTGCGTTTTATTTACTGCTAATGATGCCTATATGCGAGAGTACCCGCTTCTTATTCCAGATAATTGCATTGCTTCTGTTGATAATGAGGATAATCAATATGCTATTCGCATGATGAAGAATGTCATGAATGCGAAAATATTTACATTCAATGAAAATACAATCATTTCTGCTCTTTCTTCCTCATAAACTATAATAATGTATCCTGTCAGGAGGGAAGAATATGCAAATTCACGTTGTCCGTAATAATCAAACATTAACAGGCATTGCAGCTGCATACGGTACTACGGTTAATGATATAGTAGAAGCGAATGATCTACCAAATCCAGACCGATTAGTAATAGGGCAAGCACTCGTTATCCCTATTATCGGCAGCTTTTATTGGGTTCAATCAGGAGATACACTTTGGTCTATTGCTCAACGGTTTCGGCTGAATTATGAACAATTAGCTTCTATCAACTCTATTGCTGTTAACCAACCTTTACAAGTTGGTTTACGTTTATACATCCCCGAGAGGCCGAAAAGACCGGTCGAGTCTAATGCATATGTAGAACCACGTAGTACATATGTCGCACCTAATCTTGAGGCAAGTGCACGAGAAGCAGCTCCTTATTTAACCTACCTTGCACCATTCAGTTTTCAAGCGTTACGAGATGGCAGTTTAAAAGAACCGCTTCTTAATAATTTCCCTGAAATTGCCCAGAGAAATAATAATGTACTTATGATGGTAATTACGAATCAAGAAAATGATCAATTCAGTGATGAACTCGGACGAATCCTATTAAATGAGGAATCCATTCAAAATAACTTTCTCCATAATATTGTGACTACCGCTAAGAAATATGGATTTCAAGATATCCATTTTGATTTTGAATATTTACGCCCGGAAGATCGGGAAGCCTATAATCGTTTTCTCCGTAGAGCGAAAAATCGTTTTTCCCAAGAGGGTTGGTTAATATCTACTGCTTTGGCTCCAAAAACTAGCGCTGCTCAAAAAGGAAAATGGTATGAAGCACATGATTACAGAGCACACGGAGAAATTGTCGATTTTGTCGTTATCATGACTTATGAATGGGGGTATAGCGGGGGACCCGCGATGGCTGTTTCTCCTATTGGACCCGTTAGAGATGTTTTAGAATATGCCATCACGGAGATGCCTCCCTCTAAAATTACGATGGGGCAAAATTTGTATGGTTATGATTGGACCCTTCCCTTTGTCGAAGGAACAGTAGCAAAAGCACTTAGCCCTCAAGCCGCCATTCAACTTGCAGCAGATTATAATGCGGAGATACTATATGATCAAAAAGCACAGGCTCCCTATTTTAAATACACAGACAGTGAAGGCAGACTGCATGAAGTATGGTTTGAGGATGCTCGTTCTATTCAAGCAAAATTTAATTTAATCAAAGAGTTGAATTTAAGAGGCATTAGTTATTGGAAATTAGGTTTAGCCTTTCCCCAAAACTGGCTTTTACTGGCCGATAATTTTCACATAACCAAAAGAACATAGTCAACTTGTTTTCACTTAAAAGAACATGCATGATTCGGCTAAACTCCTGTACACCAAGCAAGACCAATTGGAGTATATTGATTAAAAAAGGAAAGATCTATTTGATAAGATCTTTTCTTTTTTAACTCTATCCAATCAATCGCGAATAAATGGATTTTGCTACACTTATTTCTGATGTTCCATGAATGATCGCACGTCCATCTTTAAAAAGAATTACCCGATAATCATTGTATTGAAAAGACACTAAGTAAGGATTGGTAATTAAGTTTTGGACAAGCGCCTTCCATTGCTTTGAAAGCACATAGAGATCCAACCCCTTTGGCATAGCTGGGCGAATATGAACAGCATCTCTCCCACATAACACCGCTGCCTTTGTTTGATTTTGAAAAGACAAATACGGAAAATCTGCTCTTGTTCCGCATGTAGGACACTCTAATTTTTTTAGCTTTTCAACATTCATTTCCGCATATTCCATTTTCCAAATATCAAAAGAGCGCAATACTGGGAACAGCTTTTCACCGGAAAGAATCTGTATGGCTTGCGATACTTGCATAGCAGCAACCCATTGAACAATAGGACTGATAACCCCTGCGGTATCACAGGTTATTTCCTGGGAAGGGAGCTGTTCAATTAAACAATGAAGACATGGCGCATCCTCCCCAACAACTGGATAGGAAAGCCCATAGCTCCCTACACATGCCCCAAAAAGAAATGGTATTTTCAGCTTAATTGCAGCATCATTTATGACTAATCTTGTTTCAAAATTATCGGTACCATCTATTAGAATAGAAGCACCATCTATAAATTTTTCGATTGTATGACAGTTTATATCCTCCACCACTGCCTCTATAACCGTATGACTGCTAATATCCTTTAATCTCCTCTTTGCTGCAACTGCTTTAGGGAGTTTATCGGCTGCATCCTCTTCCGTATAGAGCTGTTGTCTTTGCAAATTGCTTTCTTCTACGTAATCACGATCGATAATAGTCAGCCTTCCTATTCCTGCTCTTACCAGCATTTCGGAACTAGCTGATCCTAAGGCTCCTGCCCCTAAAATAACGGCATGACTAGCTTCAATATTTCTTTGTCCTTCTTTACCAATAAATAATTCCTGCTTTAAAAAACGACTAGTCAAGATGGAATCATCCCCGTAATCGGACTACTTGCAACACCATAATTCTTCTCTGTGATTCTCCCTGCTTCATATCCCAATCTCCCAGCTTCTATAGCTAATTTCATCGCCTGAGCCATTGTAACTGGATCATATGCATTCGAAACCGCTGTATTTAAAAGTACCCCATCTGCGCCAAGCTCCATTGCATATGCTGCGTCCTTTGGCGAGCCAATTCCCGCATCCACTATAACAGGTACATTACTTTGCTCTATAATAAATTGTAAATTTAGCGGATTGATAATTCCCTTTCCAGACCCAATTGGGGAAGCACCCGGCATAATAGCATGTACACCTAACTGTGCTAACCGTTTAGCCAGCACAACATCATCAGAGGTATAAGGTAACACAATGAATCCCTCTTCTAATAATTGTTCAGATGCTCTCAAAGTTTCTATTGGATCTGGCAGCAGCGACTTATCACAACCGATTACTTCTACTTTAATCATGTCACATAGTCCAGATGCCTTCGCAAGTTTAGCAATTCTTACCGCTTCTTCTGCAGTCTTCGCTCCCGCCGTATTCGGAAGGAGAGTATAACGCTTTAAATCTAGCTGTTCCAAGAAGTTAGGCTGTGATTTTTCAAATATATTCATCCTTCGTACCGCAAAGGTTAGAATCTCACTTTCTGATACTTCTACCGCTTTTTTTTGAATTTCAAATGATGGGTATTTTCCTGTTCCAAGTAATAAACGAGACTGAAAAGTACGATTTGCTATTTTTAACATTTTTATCCTCCTCCAACAAAGTGAATTAATTCTACTCTATCGCTTTCTTTTAATACATGTGTTTGGTACTGTTCTTTTCGCAAAATATCTCGATTTATTTCTACTATGACAATACGATTATTTAATTCAAAAAAGTGTAGGAGATCCTCTACTGTAACAACCTCTTTAGGCAGCTGTTGTTCCTTACCATTCAATTGTATATTCAATTACTACCCTCCCCATTAAACTAAAATAGGACGCTCAACTTTAAAGGCATCTAGCCATTCACTTTTTACAGGCATACCCAACATTAAATCTCTAATCATCTTTCCTGTTATAGGAGCTAAAAGAATCCCATTTCTTTGGTGGCCAGTTGCAAAATACAAGCCTTTCATCTCTGGATGCTCTCCTATAAATGGATAACCATCATATGTTTGTGGTCTTAGACCAGCCCACGCTCTCTTCCACTTCATATTTCCAACTTCTGGTATCATCTCCTTTGCATTTTGTATAACTTCTTCTATCCCATCTACTGAAGGTTCCTCGCTCCATTCATTCCATTTTTTCGTTGCTCCAATAATAAACTCCTTATTGTTTCTTGGTACAATGTAATATTGATTATGAAATACAGAATACTGCAAGGGAAATCCTTCATTTTCTACAGATACACATTCTCCCTTAACCGGGATAACTTGGTGTGATAATCCTAATTGCTGGAAGAAGTAATTGCTCCATACTCCGCTTGCAATGACTACATTTTCTGCAAAAAAGTCACCTTGCAACGTTTTTATTACGTAGTCTATCCCCTTCTTTTTGACTCCTAATACGCGGGTATATTCATAAACCTCTGCTCCGAATAGCTGCGCTCCTTTACTTAAACCGTTACATGCTATCAATGGAGTGATATGTACATCCTCTTTCAAAAATGCTGCTCCAATGATGTTGCCAGAAAGCTGGGGAACCATTTTCTTTGCTAGTTCAGCATCCAGCCATTCCACAGATGATAGAGCCAAAATAGTTTCTAGTTCCCTTTTTTCTTCCTCTGAATAAGCAAGCTTTAATAAACCGCCAATTCTTTTCTCAAAATCAATAGCAGTAAGCTCCCTTATCTCTTCATAAAGCTCCTTATATAGAAGCTGACTACTTCTTGCAAATGGATAAAGCTGCTTAAACTCTTTATATTCAGAGTGAGCACCAAGCATCCCAGCTGCTGCACTTGTTGATTTTCCGCCTATTGTATTTGCTTCTAATACAGCTACCTTCCTGTTTTCTTTTGCTAAATAGTAAGCAATAGAACTACCAATAATTCCCCCACCAACAATAACAACATCAAATTTTTTGATTTCCACACTCTTCACATCTTTCCCTTATTCGTTGTACTGCCCTTAATGGCTGAGACGCTGAAAATATAGCAGACATAATCGCTACTCCATCTACGCCTAAACTTGCTAATTGACCTACTCGTTCTTCATTTATTCCGCCTATAGCATAGAGAGGAATAGTTAGATCTCTCTTTATGCCAGTGATCGATGACAATGCGATAGGTATCTTTCCTTTTTTACTATCAGTTGGATAGCAATGGCCATATATCACATAATCAGCCCGAGCATTTTCTGCTATAATTGCTTCCTGTTGACTATGAACAGATACACCAATAGATAATGTTGGATAAATATTTTTTACTGGTTGAATAGGTAATCCATTGCCTGGTAAATGCACATGTGTTAAAGAGAGCAATGCTGCAACATCTAGGCGGTCATTTATGATTATTTTCCGGGCTGGTATCTCTTCCTTAAGCAGCCTCTCACCAAGTAAATAAATTTCTTTTGGGCTTTTTGCTTTCTCTCTAATTTGCACATAGTCCACATATGGGTGGATTTCTAATAAAATGGAGGAGAGTCTTTCAAAAGAATGTTTATTATCTGTTACAGCCATTATCTTCATTTCATCACCCCCAACTATCAATTTCAGCGTTTTAATATTAAAATTTTTAAAAAAACAACAAAAAACCACTTTCCCCATAATAGAAAAGTGGTTAATAATTACACCTAATGAAAAAAGACCATTAGGCACACATATTTAAAGGTATCCACTTTCCTACGCAGGTACGAACCTGTTCAGGTTTTAAGGGTTTAAAAGTAACTACTTTATTCTCAGCCCTTATCAAGGGATCCCCTAGTGTGATTCAATTATAAACTTTACCCATATAATACCATAGACTGATAATTTCGCAATAATAAAATTCTCAATTTTTTTACTTTTTAATCATTCATTTAAAAAGTACTCCTAGAATCTAAAAATATTTTTTTCAGGAAAAAACAAGCATATGTCCACATTCCCTTCCATGTGTTAAAATGACTCTTGTACTATTTTTATTACCTACTAAAAGAAGCAATCCTTATAAAAGCTGTTGTCCATTGATAGCCATTAATAGGCAGCCTAAAAAAGTGCGCTTCTTAAAATAAAAGAACTGGAGGGACAAGTGTGAATAGTATCCCTTTTATTACAGTAGAAGGACCTATCGGAGTGGGGAAAACTTCTTTAGCTAAATTGCTCTCAGAGTATTTTCAATACGAACTTCTTAAGGAGATTGTAGAGGAAAATCCCTTTCTCGGAAAATTTTATGAAAACATTGATGAATGGAGTTTTCAAACAGAAATGTTTTTCTTATGTAATCGATTTAAGCAATTAAACGATACAAGAGACCATTACTTAAATAAAAACACACCTGTAGTTGCAGATTATCATATATTAAAAAATCTCATTTTCGCAAAAAGATCCCTGCAGGATAGTGATCTAGACAAGTATGTTCGGATATACGACATATTAACAGAAGACCTGCCGATGCCGAATATTATTATTTATTTACATGCAAGTTTAGATACGCTTATGGCAAGAATCAAAAAAAGAGATAGAGACATCGAAAAAAATATTAGTCCTCTTTATCTAGAACAACTAGCTTCTGATTACGATGTTGTCATGAATGACTTCAAAAAGAATAACCCACAGATCCCAGTATTAGATTTCAATGGTGATACATTGGACTTTGTTCAAAACAAACAAGACTTAATAAAAATTATAAACGCAATAAAAGAAACTTTAAATATAGGAGCCTTTAATCATGAATCTACGAACAAAATATAATATTCCGAGTAATTCTGTTATTACAATTGCTGGAACAGTTGGCGTAGGAAAATCTACATTAACAAATGCACTAGCAGATGCCTTGCAATTTAGGACTTCCTTTGAGAAAGTTGACACAAATCCATATCTTGATAAATTTTATCACGACTTTAGTCGCTGGAGTTTTCATCTGCAAGTATATTTTTTAGCAGAACGATTTAAAGAACAAAAGAGAATCTTTGAATATGGCGGCGGATTTATTCAAGATCGTTCCATTTATGAGGATACTGGTATATTCGCAAGAATGCATTATGAAAAAGGAACCATGTCGGAAGTAGATTACGAAACATATACAAGTCTTTTTGAAGCGATGGTTATGACTCCATACTTCCCACATCCGGACCTTTTAATATACCTAGAAGGCTCTCTCGAAGACATTTTACAGCGTATTGATCGAAGAGGCCGAGAAATGGAAAAGCAAACGCCAATTGATTATTGGAAAGAGATGCATGGAAGATATGAGAAATGGATTGATTATTTCTCCGCATGTCCAGTACTTCGTCTAAATATTAACGAATATGATGCAATTGCTGGCAGCCAATCTATCGAACCTATAATAGAAAAAATAGGTACTATTCTTCAACATAAAAACTATAGCAAAAAAGCGTAAAAGGACTTTCCATGTTTTCCCTTTTACAGCCAGGCGTTCATCAAAAAGTCTGGCTGTAAAGAAAACAAAGGAAAATCCTTTTTTATTTATTCAATCTATGGATGCTACTAGTAATAATTTTTATAAAAAAGCCTTATAAAACATAAAAAACCTGCTACCGTAGTAGCAGGTCACATATATCTCCAAATATTATGCGCAATGTAAAATATAAAATCATGGAGGAGGAAAGGGGATTCGAACCCCTGCGCGGTTTGACCCGCCTGTCGGTTTTCAAGACCGATCCCTTCAGCCGGACTTGGGTATTCCTCCATCAGACAAGTAATAATATATCATCTATTAATTCATAAGTCAACTATATTTTTTATTTTTATTTTTCTAATCAAAAAGTTAGGAAAAATAGCTGACCTCCAAAGGATATACAATCCTTCTAAAGAGGTCAACCCTTTTTAACTGTTTAACCTATTATTCGGGTGCAATTACTTCTCTATTTCTCATATAAGGTCGTAGTACTTCAGGAATTATCACACTACCGTCTGCTTGCTGATAATTCTCTAAAATCGCAGCAACTGTTCTTCCGATAGCAAGGCCAGATCCATTCAATGTATGCACATGCTCCGGTTTTCCTTTTGGCTCTCTACGGAATCGAATATTAGCTCTTCTTGCTTGGAATGCTTCAAAGTTACTGCAAGAAGAAATTTCACGGTACATATTGTAGCTTGGAATCCATACTTCAACATCATATTTCTTTGCCGCTGTGAACCCTAAATCACCTGTACACATGCTCAATACACGATATGGTAAACCTAGAAGCTGTAATACCTTTTCTGCATTTTTGGTTAAAGACTCTAACTCTTCATAAGAATCCTCTGGCTTAACAAACTTAACTAGCTCTACTTTATTAAATTGATGCTGTCTAATTAATCCTCTAGTATCTCTTCCAGCAGATCCTGCTTCTGAACGGAAGTTTGCACTAAATGCAGCATACTTGATTGGTAGCTGATCCCCATCCAGAATTTCATCTCTATGCAAGTTCGTTACTGGTACTTCAGATGTTGGAATTAAGAAATAATCTTCTTTTTCTATTAAGAAAGCATCTTCCTCAAACTTAGGTAATTGGCCAGTTCCTGTTAAGCTAGCTCGATTTACTAAGAATGGTGGGATAATTTCTTTATAGCCATGTTCCTCTGTATGCAAATCAAGCATGAAATTAAATAACGCTCTTTCTAGTTTTGCCCCTAATCCTTTATAAAATACAAAGCGGCTTCCTGTCACCTTCGCTGCTCGTTCAAAATCAAGTAAATCTAAATCTGTTGCAACATCCCAGTGAGGTTTTGGTTCAAAATCAAATTTTCTAATTTCGCCCCATTTTCTAATTTCAACATTATCCTCTTCCGTATCTCCTACTGGAACACTTTCATGAGGGAGATTTGGAATACCGAGCATAATTGTTTGTAATCTTTCTTCTACATCACGGAGCTCATTATCATATTCTTTAATTTTTTCGCCAACTTCTCTCATTTCCACAATAAGAGCTTCTGCATCTTTTTTCTCTCTCTTTAATACAGCAACTTGCTGAGAAACCTCGTTTCGTTTACTTTTTAACTGCTCTGTTTCAACGATTAATTCCCTTCTTCTGACATCTAATGCTTCAAAATTATCAAGCTCTGATAAATCTTCTCCTCGATGCTGTAACTGACTTTTTACAAAATCAAAATTAGCACGAACAAATTTGATATCTAACATTATTATTCCTCCTATGTTTTATTTCTACATGCAATCTACTGTTACAACGCCCTGTGATCTTAATCTTTTTTGCAAATAAAAAACTCCCATCCCCAAAAGGGACGAGAGTTACCCGCGTTGCCACCCTAGTTAAAAGCATAAAACTGCTTTTCACCTTAAAGATCATAACGGTTTTCAGCCGAAAACAATTACTTGCAGCATGTGCGTTCCTTGTTTTTACTCTAGGATGGATTCGCAGGCTTTATTCACCGATTCACACCAACCATCGGCTCTCTTTAAAGAATAAGTAACCTGTTACTATTTCCTATCATAGTAGATTCCATATATTAGTTGCATTTATCTTACTATAATTATTTCCGAAATTCAACAGCTTATGCAAATAAGTGTTGCTTCGCTTCCATCGCCATCTTAATAAAATAGCCAGTTAAGCGATGATCCTCCGTTAACTCAGGATGGAAAGAACATCCTAAGAACTGACCTTCCCGCGCCGCTACAATATGATTATTGTATTTAGCTAAAACCTCGACATTTTCACCAACACTAACAATATGCGGTGCTCGGATAAATACAGCAGTAAAATCCTCCGCGACTCCTGCAATATCTAGGTTGACCTCAAAGCTCTCTCGTTGTCTCCCAAAGGAATTACGCTCCACTTGTACATCCATTACACCAATATGTGGTTTATCATAGCCTTTAATGGAGTTTGCTAATAAAATTAACCCTGCACATGTCCCAAACATTGGTTTCCCTGACTGAGCAAATGCCTGCAGCGCCTCCATAAATTCATATTTATCAATCAAGCGTCGCATAGTTGTACTTTCTCCACCAGGGATAATAAGACCATCAATGTCATCCAATTGTTCTACTTTCTTTACGACAACTGCCTCTGCATTATTCGCTTCAATTGCATTAACATGTTCTCTAACAGCTCCTTGTAAACCAAGGACCCCTATTTTTATGTTTGCTGTTGCGCTCATCTTACCAACCACGCTCTTGCATACGAGCTTCTGGAGCTAAACTAGAAATTTCAATCCCTTTCATTGCTGTTCCAAGGTTTTTAGAAATTTCCGCAATCAGCTCATAATCTTGATAATGAGTAGTGGCTTCTACTATTGCTCTAGCAAATTTTGCAGGATTATCTGATTTAAAAATACCAGAACCAACAAATACACCATCGGCACCTAATTGCATCATTAAAGCTGCGTCAGCAGGCGTTGCAACACCGCCAGCAGCGAAATTAACAACTGGCAGGCGGCCTAGACTTTTAATTTCTAAAAGAAGCTCATATGGCGCTCCTAATATCTTCGCTTCTGTCATTAATTCATCTTCATTCATATAAACAACTTTACGGACTTGTGCATTTACTTTTCTAATGTGACGGACTGCTTCCACAATATTTCCTGTTCCTGGTTCCCCTTTTGTACGAAGCATAGAAGCACCCTCGCCGATACGTCTTGCTGCTTCTCCAAGGTCACGGCAACCACATACAAATGGAACAGTATATTCATTTTTATTTAAATGAAACTCTTCATCTGCCGGAGTTAGAACTTCACTCTCATCAATATAATCCACACCCATAGCTTCAAGCACTCTTGCTTCGACAATATGACCAATACGCGCCTTTGCCATTACAGGGATAGTTACAGCATTCATTACTTCCTCTACTATTGTAGGATCAGCCATTCTAGCAACTCCGCCAGCTGCACGAATATCTGAAGGAACACGTTCAAGAGCCATAACGGCTACTGCTCCTGCTTCCTCTGCAATCTTGGCCTGTTCTGCGTTGATAACATCCATGATTACTCCGCCTTTTTGCATTTCAGCCATACCACGTTTTACTCTATCAGTCCCAGTTTTCATTGTTTGCCCCCTGTAAAGTATCTTTTTCTTGTCTGAATTATTGTAATCTTTCAAATAAAATTATTATTCCTAATGAAAATAAACAATAAAAAAGAGCTTCTGTCAATACAAGAAGCTCTTTTTCTTTCAATTTCCAAAATTATTGTTCTTAGCTATTAAATGGTTTTTAATTAAAACCAACCTTTTACTGTATCAGAAACGCTCCCCCATACATTGGCGAAGAATGAACCAATTCCGCGCATTGCCAGAACAAACCAATTTGCCTTTTCAACTGTTTCGTTTGCTACTAAATCCACTTGTGCCTTCTCTTTTCCATCATTTGTTAAGAATGGCACATCTTTTCCGTCCTTCGTTTGCACTGTTACATAACCAACCTTATCTCCTTTTTTAATTGGAGCTGTTAGTTCACCATCTTTATTTAATTTCTTCTTATCTAGTACAACCTTGGCAACATAGTTTTCTTTCTCATTGTTTTTGATTACTAAGTTAACGGCATCTTTTGTTCCAATGCTTACTTTATCTTCTTTTCCTTTTATAACATCAATTGTTTTATTTTTTGCGTCTACGTAACTTGCTGGAAGTACCTCTTCAGTAGAAAAATTATTAAAAGCATAGTCTAAAACTTTTCTAGCTTCTGCAAAACGAGAATCCTTTGTTTCACTTTTCATAATAACGACAATATATCGTTGATCACCTTTTTTTGCAGTAGCGGTAACATTAAATTTAGCATAATCAGTAGAACCTGTTTTTAACCCATCTACACCCTCATATCCATAAATTAGAGAAGGAATTAGCCAATTAAAGTTTTTATATTCTCTTCCATCTCTAAACTTTAAGCTCGGCATACCAGATGTTTCTAGTATTTCTGGAAAATCATTGATTAAACGATATGCTAGCTTAGCAACAGCCTTAGCAGACATTTTATTTTCATCTTTTTCAGATCCAGCTGGGATATTCCCTAATAAATCACTGTTATTCAAACCAGAAGAGTTAACAAATTTGAAATCCTTTAACCCTAATTCCTCGGCTTTTTTATTCATTACACTAATATAATTTTTCTCTGTACCAGCAATTAATTCTGCCAATGCAACAGTAGCTGCATTTCCTGAGTGGATTGCCATTGCTTCATACAATTCTTTAACTGTATACTCTTCTCCTTCAGTTAACCCTACATTTGATAACTCTGGAGCTCCAGATAATCTATGAATATAATTATTTATTTTTACCTTTTGATCCCAAGAAATTTTCCCGTTCTTTATCGATTCCAGAACAATATATTCTGTCATCATTTTTGACATGGAGGCAACACCAAGGAGTTCATCTGAATTTTTTTCATATAATATTTCCCCAGTCTTAGCATCTACCAGTATAGCTGCTCCTGTATCTAATCCTAGTTCGTCCTTTTCAGCAGCATTTGCTTGATAGGGTAGAACCGTTGATAGTGTACTTAGGAAAAGTACAGCAATGATGAATGACACCGTCCACTTTTTTACTTGTTTCAATATTAAAACCTCCAAAACTATTTTATCTATTAATCTATCTTTATTTTTAAGTTAATTATTTCCCTTGTACAGTTTAACATAAAAAAAATAAAAAAAATAGACAGTGACATCTTCACTGTCTAAAGTAAATTAAGGAAACTTTCCATAAACTAATATAACTCTAGCCTTCTTTGTTTAAGAAAGAGAATAGTTTGGTGCTTCTTTTGTAATTTGAACATCATGTGGATGACTTTCTCTTAAACCAGCACCTGTCATTTTTACAAATTGTGCATTTTCTCTTAATTCATACAAATCTTTTGTTCCACAATATCCCATACCTGAACGGATACCGCCTACTAATTGGTAAATAGTATCGGAAAGTGGTCCTTTATAAGGAAGTCTGCCCTCAATACCTTCTGGAACAAACTTTTTATTATCTTCTTGGAAATAACGGTCCTTCGATCCCTTTTCCATTGCAGCAACAGAGCCCATTCCTCTATATACTTTAAATCTTCTTCCTTGGAAAATCTCTGTTTCTCCAGGGCTTTCAGAAACACCTGCAAGTAAACTACCTAACATCACCGCATGTCCACCTGCAGCCAAAGCTTTTACAATATCACCAGAGTATTTAATTCCTCCATCTGCAATAATTGATTTACCATGCTTTCTTGCCTCGGTAGCACAGTCATAAACTGCTGTAATTTGAGGTACACCTACACCAGCAACTACACGTGTTGTACAAATGGAACCAGGTCCAATACCTACTTTAACAATGTCTGCTCCGGCTTCAATTAAAGCTTTTGTTCCTTCTGCCGTAGCTACATTACCAGCAATAATAGTTAAATCAGGGTACGCATTTCTAATATCTCTGACACCCTCTAGCACACCTTGTGAGTGGCCATGAGCAGTATCAATGACAACTACATCGACATTAGATTTAACAAGCAGCTCAACTCGTTTTAATGCATCGTTTGTTACCCCAACTGCAGCACCAACTAATAATCTTCCTTGAGAATCTTTTGCTGAATGTGGAAATTCAATTACTTTTTCTATATCTTTAATGGTGATTAATCCCTTTAATACACCCTCTTCATCAATTAAAGGCAATTTTTCAATCTTATATCGTTGTAAGATTTTTTCTGCTTCCTCTAATGTAGTCCCTACAGGAGCCGTTACTAAATTTTCTTTGGTCATAACATCCGAAATTTTAATGGAAAAGTCTTCAATAAAGCGAAGGTCACGGTTAGTAAGAATACCTACTAACTTTTGCTCTTCGTTGTTATTAACAATTGGCACACCAGAGATTCTATATTTACCCATTAGATGCTCTGCATCAAATACTTGGTGTTCAGGGGTTAAAAAGAAAGGATCTGTGATTACACCACTTTCTGAGCGTTTTACTTTGTCTACTTGTTCAGCCTGTTGCTCGATAGACATATTTTTATGAATAATACCTAATCCACCTTGTCTAGCAATAGCAATAGCCATTTCTGCTTCTGTTACAGTATCCATTCCTGCACTAATTAGCGGAATGTTTAAATTTAAATTTTTTGCTAATTGTACTTTTAAGCTTACATCACGAGGCAAAACTTCAGATTTAGCTGGAATTAAAAGAACATCATCAAACGTTAATCCTTCTTTAGCAAATTTACTTTCCCACATTTTAACGCCTCCATATTGTTAAAAATATTATTAGTAGGTTATCAATTGGACAAAATACTGTCAAGGTCAGTTTAATATGTTTAATTTTTCAAAAAATTTAAGGAGGTTTACAAATGTCCAAATTCTACAAAGGCTGGAGCTCTTATAGTTGTTTTTTTTCAGCAGAATACACCCAAAATTTTCTAAAAAAATGTTATCGCAATTTACATATTTCTGATATAGACTCTAAAAGTTATCAGAATTGTTATCCCTTTATGTACTTTTTAGAACACGGCAAATTGTATTATCACCAAGCTATAAATGCTCCAATGAGTATTCAGCCCATTCTCTTATTTTATGGTCTTGTTCATTTAATAAAAGCATGTTTGCTTACGATCGACCCTAATTATCCAAACTCCACCTCTGTTCTTGCCCACGGAGTTTCAACAAGAAAACTAAAAAAACAACAGTATTTATTTTTCCAGGATGAAGTAAAGATTCAAAAAAATGGACTTTTCACTTATATGGCTGAAAAAATGTTTGCCTGCAAAAATTTAGAAGGGGAAAAAGTAAAAATGGGGCATCTTTTAAGTCATATCCCTGAATTATCTAACTTATTTCAAGCATTAGAAGGAAGACCAACCTTTTTTAAAGTACATGATCAAACAGGTAATAAAATTATTATTTCGAATCAAATATTAGATTTATACTATATGAACATAAATCACTTTAAAAATTATTTAGAAAGGAATCATAGTATACAATTAGAGGGAATAGAAGAGAATAAGAACGAGTTGACCATTCGCCTGTTAGAACCGCTCAGCCAAGGTAGTTTTATTAAATGGGATAGTAAAGAAGAATCTTATGCCGTTTCTGCTGATAAAGAAAAAACTTGTTTTTCCAATGAATTATTAAGCCATTATTTAATCCTATATAATTTAAGTATGATTGCACGGTATGAAATTGAATGGTGGAGTGAACTATTAAAGACGATGCCAAATAGAGACTATCCCTTTATTGAGTCTTTTATACAAGTTTCCGCAGAAAAAGGTCCTGAATTAATTTATCAATTTTTAGAGAATCTAGCCATAAGCTAAGACTTACCAATTTCTGTCCAAGACATATTTGCCCACTAAAAGGCAATTTCTATTAAAAAAAAGCAAGCATCTAACGAATAGATGCTTGTTTCCTTATTGCCTGGCGACGTCCTACTCTCACAGGGGGAGAACCCCCAACTACCATCGGCGCTGAGAAGCTTAACTTCCGTGTTCGGTATGGGAACGGGTGTGACCTTCTCGCTATCGCCACCAGACTTATTTATTTCGAGAATTATTCTCTCAAAACTAAATCATTTAGAAGTATTCCAAGTTGCCAAGTAATCATTTTGTCCAGCTCCAACGCCTACCAAACTTCCGATAAACAGGCGTTTCCGCTTTTCATTTTAGTTAAGTCCTCGATCTATTAGTATCAGTCAGCTCCACATGTCGCCACGCTTCCACCTCTGACCTATCAACCTGATCATCTTTCAGGGATCTTACTAGCTTGCGCTATGGGAAATCTCATCTTGAGGGGGGCTTCATGCTTAGATGCTTTCAGCACTTATCCCTTCCGCACATAGCTACCCAGCGATGCCTTTGGCAAGACAACTGGTACACCAGCGGTGCGTCCATCCCGGTCCTCTCGTACTAAGGACAGCTCCTCTCAAATTTCCTACGCCCACGACGGATAGGGACCGAACTGTCTCACGACGTTCTGAACCCAGCTCGCGTACCGCTTTAATGGGCGAACAGCCCAACCCTTGGGACCGACTACAGCCCCAGGATGCGATGAGCCGACATCGAGGTGCCAAACCTCCCCGTCGATGTGGACTCTTGGGGGAGATAAGCCTGTTATCCCCGGGGTAGCTTTTATCCGTTGAGCGATGGCCCTTCCATGCGGAACCACCGGATCACTAAGCCCGACTTTCGTCCCTGCTCGACTTGTAGGTCTCGCAGTCAAGCTCCCTTGTGCCTTTACACTCTACGAATGATTTCCAACCATTCTGAGGGAACCTTTGGGCGCCTCCGTTACTTTTTAGGAGGCGACCGCCCCAGTCAAACTGCCCACCTGACACTGTCTCCCACCCCGATCAGGGGTGCGGGTTAGAATGTCAATACAGCCAGGGTAGTATCCCACCAATGCCTCCACCGAAGCTGGCGCTCCGGCTTCCAAGGCTCCTACCTATCCTGTACAAGCTGTACCAAAATTCAATATCAGGCTGCAGTAAAGCTCCACGGGGTCTTTCCGTCCTGTCGCGGGTAACCTGCATCTTCACAGGTACTATAATTTCACCGAGTCTCTCGTTGAGACAGTGCCCAGATCGTTACACCTTTCGTGCGGGTCGGAACTTACCCGACAAGGAATTTCGCTACCTTAGGACCGTTATAGTTACGGCCGCCGTTTACTGGGGCTTCAATTCAGAGCTTCGCACTAACGTGCTAACCCCTCCTCTTAACCTTCCAGCACCGGGCAGGTGTCAGCCCCTATACTTCGCCTTGCGGCTTCGCAGAGACCTGTGTTTTTGCTAAACAGTCGCCTGGGCCTATTCACTGCGGCTCTCGCAGGCTTGCACCCGCAAGAGCACCCCTTCTCCCGAAGTTACGGGGTCATTTTGCCGAGTTCCTTAACGAGAGTTCTCTCGCTCACCTTAGGATTCTCTCCTCGCCTACCTGTGTCGGTTTGCGGTACGGGCACCCTAAATCTCACTAGAGGCTTTTCTTGGCAGTGTGGAATCAGGAACTTCGGTACTATATTTCCCTCGCCGTCACAGCTCCGCTTATGTGGTAATGGGATTTGCCTCATTACCAGCCTAACTGCTTGGACGTGCTAATCCAACAGCACGCTTACCCTATCCTCCTGCGTCCCCCCATTGCTCAAACGATTTAAAGGTGGTACAGGAATATCAACCTGTTGTCCATCGCCTACGCTTTTCAGCCTCGGCTTAGGTCCCGACTAACCCTGAGCGGACGAGCCTTCCTCAGGAAACCTTAGGCATTCGGTGGATGAGATTCTCACTCATCTTTCGCTACTCATACCGGCATTCTCACTTCTAAGCGCTCCACCAGTCCTTACGGTCTAGCTTCAACGCCCTTAGAACGCTCTCCTACCACTGACATCATAGATGTCAATCCACAGCTTCGGTGATACGTTTAGCCCCGGTACATTTTCGGCGCAGAGTCACTCGACCAGTGAGCTATTACGCACTCTTTAAATGGTGGCTGCTTCTAAGCCAACATCCTGGTTGTCTAAGCAACTCCACATCCTTTTCCACTTAACGTATACTTTGGGACCTTAGCTGGTGGTCTGGGCTGTTTCCCTCTTGACCACGGATCTTATCACTCGTAGTCTGACTCCCAAGAATAAGTATTTGGCATTCGGAGTTTGTCTGAATTCGGTAACCCGATGGGGGCCCCTAGTCCAAACAGTGCTCTACCTCCAATACTCTAAATCTTGAGGCTAGCCCTAAAGCTATTTCGGAGAGAACCAGCTATCTCCAAGTTCGATTGGAATTTCTCCGCTACCCACACCTCATCCCCGCACTTTTCAACGTGCGTGGGTTCGGGCCTCCATCCAGTGTTACCTGGACTTCACCCTGGACATGGGTAGATCACCTGGTTTCGGGTCTACAACCACATACTATTTCGCCCTATTCAGACTCGCTTTCGCTGCGGCTCCGTCTCTTCAACTTAACCTCGCATGTAATCGTAACTCGCCGGTTCATTCTACAAAAGGCACGCTATCACCCATAAATGGGCTCTAACTACTTGTAGGCACACGGTTTCAGGATCTATTTCACTCCCCTTCCGGGGTGCTTTTCACCTTTCCC